>JBBJMP010000014.1:0-142910 GCA_037718865.1 Chitinophagaceae bacterium
TGGTTGTAACAACAAGTAATAAAATAATTAGAGCAAAAAGGGTTGCCCCTCCGGGGCAATTTTTAAAAAGATAAAGCACATTTCTACAAACGTTTTACCCCTGACCGGGGTAAGAATGCTTTACAGGATATCGTTGAATATGCTGCGAACGTTCTACCAAATGTTCTACAAACGTTTTACGCCTAAGCGTGGTAATTCCTGCCCCGGCAGGGGCAACCGGTTTGTAGCACATTAAGATGCGATATTAAATATTTAGAGCTAAAGGGTTGCCCCTCCGGGGCAATTTTTAAAAAGATAAGCACATTTCTACAAACGTTTTACCCCTGACCGGGGTAAAAATGCTTTACAGGATATCGTTGAATGTGCTGCGAACGTTCTACTAAATGTTCTACAAACGTTTTACGACTAAGCGTGGTGATTCCTGCCCCGGCAGGGGCAACCGGTTTGTAGCACATTGAAGATGTGATATTTATGCCCCCGGATGGGGGCTACCCTTTGGTTGTAACAACAAGTAATAAAATAATTAGAGCAAAAAGGGTTGCCCCTCCGGGTCAATTTTTAAAAAGATAAGCACATTTCTACAAACGTTTTACCCCTGACCGGGGTAAAAATGCTTACAGGATATCGTTGAATGTGCTGCGAACGTTCACACGAGCCGGGGTAAGAATGCTTACAGAATATGATTGAATGTCAATACAGAGCACCTCATTTCATCACTCTACCTACCGGGTAACGTAAAAAATCCGGCTCCATATAAGGTGAATTTCGAAATACGAAATCCAGTTGCGCGGAGGCGCTTTTTGAAAACACACTGTCTTCAGCTTTCTTGTTTTCAAGCCTGGATTTGATTTCAGGGTGTGCTTTTAATAATGCTGCTGCCCTATCCTCGAAAACATAACTGCTGAAACCTTCTTTCTGACCGAGGATGCTATCGAAAAAGTTCCAGGCAAAGTATGAGTCATTACTTTGGGGCTCCAGCACTTCTACAATAAACCTGTTGGCCGCCTGGTTCATCGGAATATAGACATCGCCCTTCCGGTAGCGATATGATTGCCTGACAACCCTGAGTTTAACCACGCTGTTCAGGTGATGCATTTCAAAGGGTTTCGGCGACGAGGTATAGTCCTCGGTATAATACAATTCCACGTCGACCAGCGAGTCCTGTGTTAACCTGCGCATGTTTACCCTGTTGATCTTCAGCAGATCGATGACCTTCCACCATCCTTGTGGGATAATGTATCCCAAGGGCTTTGTAATAGAAACCGACGGCTTATAATGATTATAGAAGGTTACACTTTTTTCAAAGGGTTTGTTACGGTCATAATGTAACCGAGGTAAACCGAACACAAGGCTTGTCATTTTTCCTGATTCAAAACCTTTAAACATGATTTGCGAAGTTCTGCTGCTATCCAGTTCCCACCTTACCGGGAACTGCGTTTGTACGGATACGTTTTCCTTTGCCTGTCTGCGAATCGATTTAATGTTTCCTGCATGTTTACCTGCATACTCAATACACGATTCCATCAAGGCATAAGTCGACCTTACTCTGTTTTCAAACGGTTTTAGCATATGTGTTTCAGGAGTAAAGCCGAATGTATTCCATAAGGTGGCAAAGCCGGATGAATACCTTGGACTATCGAAGAATTGAGACCAGCCGTCTTCCGGCTTTTCACCAAAAAAATTCACGTAGGGAACAAGGTCATAACCCTTTGATTTCATCAGGGCGTATAAGCCGGGTTCTAGCTGCGTATGCAAATACTCACCCATCATACCACCCAGCTTGCTATGCTGGGACGTTAATAAGGTCATGATGTGTTGGTAATCAGCACCATTGCTTACGTGGTTATCTATGAAGATGTCCGGGTCAATGTCATGGAAAATTGCCGCAAAGGACCTTGCTTCCCTGGAGTCGCATTTGATAAAGTCGCGATTAAGGTCCAGGTTTTGGGAATTGCCCCTGAACCCGAATTCCACGGGGCCATTCTGATCAATCCGGTAATTGGCGCTCCGGTTCAAACAACCACCAATATTATAAACAGGAATAAAGGCCAGGGTAACGTTATCGGGAATGTGCTTTTTACCGGTGACCAGGTCGCGAACCAGCAAAAGGCTGGCATCAATGCCATCGGGTTCTCCCGGATGGATTCCATTATTGATCAAGAGTACTGCCTTATTTTGTTTATGCCAGGCAGCAGGGTCAAATCTGCCATCGTTGGAAAAAAGTACCAGGTGTAACGGAAAACCTGCATCTGACATTCCGTATTCTTTCATGAACACCCGTGGAGAAAGTTTGTCCAGTTGTTTGTAAAAATTAATGATCTCTTTGTATTCAGGCGTTTTTGTTCCCTTTGATTTCTCAAAAACAGTCAGCAGGTTTTGCGTCCTGGCCAGGAAGGAGTTTAGCAACACCAAAATAAGGAAGGGGGCTATTTTCATCATAAAAACAAAAAACCTGTTGAAGCTATCAACAGGTTCTTAAAAATAAGCAATTGGTTTGGCGTAGAAAAACTATGATTCAACAGTTGTTGGGGTTAATGAATTGGCTTTTCTGGCTAGTTTACTTTTGAGGTTGGAAGCTTTGTTTTTATGAATGATGCCACGCTTGGCGAGCTTATCAATCATAGAGACAACGCCGGGAAGGCTTTCATCAAACTTGGATTTTTCCTGTTCTTTTAAATCCCGGATGGCATTACGGGTAGTTTTACCGTAATACCGGTTTCTATCCCTGCGTTTAGCAGCCTGACGAGTATCTTTTTTAGTAGCTTTATGATTTGCCATTCCCGAATTTTTGGATTGCAAAAGTAAAACGCGGTGGTGGATTTTCCAAATTTAAATAAATAATGGCAACTTATACGAATATGCGAAGGCGCTCCACTTGAAATGACAGGGACAGAGAATCGCAGACACTCAGCGTTTTATTTGAAATGACCGGCAAAGATGAAATGATATTCAATTCATCCCATTATTCATCAAAAACATGTAGGTTTGCTTACCATTTTACCCTTGTTTATTCAAGTCAACACAGAACAGATTATTTTCCCCAAACATATTCATTGCCATATGAATGTGATGGAAACATGTCATTTCGTTCTTGCATTCGAACGATTTTATCTGCAAAATAAAAACGATTAAACAGATGAAAGATTTCTCCTACATCACCAATTCCTCTCCTTCCTTCATAGAAAGTTTATATCAGGATTTTGTAAAGAACCCGGATAGCGTTGATCCCGAATTCAGAAAGTTTTTTGAGGGATTCGACTTTGCCATCTCAAATAACAAAACTGCCGCGCCAGGCTCGAACGGGGTGTCAGTGAGTTTGCCGAAAGACGGTCAATTCAGGCCTGTTGCCAGGGAAGCCGTGGATTGGAAAAGAGAGATAAGTGCCTACCGGTTAATTCTGGGTTACCGGAATAAGGGCCACCTGCTGGCCAAAACCAATCCGATCCGGACGCGTAAAGACAGGGGCGCTAACCTGGACCTTTCTTTTTTTGGATTCACAGAAGCTGATATGGATACTGAGTTCCAGGCGGGCCAACTTGTCGGGCTGGGTACTACTACACTCCGCAAACTGATGGAACATCTGCAGGCCTGCTATGCCACTAACGTAGGTATTGAATTCAAATATATCAGCAACCAGAAAAAGATAGATTTTCTAACCAGTGAGATGGAAAAAAATTTTACCAGTCCCCTGCCCGTCGAAAAAAAGCGGCGCATACTTTCCAAGCTGAACGAAGGGGTGATGTTTGAGAAGTTTCTTCACACTAAGTATATTGGCCAGAAGCGTTTTTCACTGGAAGGGGGAGAAACGACCATCCCGGCTCTTGATGCCATTATTAACACCGGTGCTGACGGAGGAGTGCAGGAAGTAGTATTCGGGATGGCCCACCGCGGCAGGTTAAATGTGTTGGCTAATATTATGGGTAAAACCTATGAACAGATCTTTAATGAGTTCGAAGGTACGGCTATCCCGGATCAGACAATGGGAAGCGGGGACGTTAAGTACCACCTGGGATTCCGGGCCGAGCACACTACCCCGGATGGGAAAAAAGTTAACCTGCAGTTATGCCCGAATCCTTCTCACCTGGAGGCAGTAAGTCCGGTAGTGGTGGGTTTTGCCCGGGCCAAAGCCGATGTTATTTATGAAAGCCAGTATGATAAAATACTTCCGATATTAATTCATGGCGATGCTTCGGTGGCAGGCCAGGGCATTGTATACGAGGTTTTGCAGATGAGCGGATTGAAGGGATATTATACCGGGGGAACCATTCATTTTGTAATTAATAACCAGATCGGCTTCACAACAGATTTTGATGATGCAAGAAGCTCTGACTACTGTACCAGCCTTGCTGCAACCGTACAAGCACCCGTTTTTCATGTGAATGGTGACGATGCCGAGGCGGTGGTAAAGTGTGCCGAGATAGCTACGCGCTACCGGCAGGAATTTAACAGCGATGTATTTATTGATATGGTCTGTTATCGTAAACATGGCCATAATGAAGGAGATGACCCGAAATACACGCAGCCTAAATTGTACTCGCTGATTGAAAAACATGCCAACCCAAGAGAAGTGTACTCGAAGGAGCTTATCGCTCACGGTTCCATAGATGCTGAACTGGCTCTTGAACTGGAGAAGAAATTCTGGGCCGAATTACAAGAACGCCTTGATGATATCAAACAAAACCCTTTACCTTATACCTATCAAAAACCCGAATTGTGGTGGCAGGTTTTACGAAAAGCCGCGCCTGCAGATTTTGATGATTCGCCGGTCACAGCAATAAGTGAAACTGATTTTAAGAAAATATTCGATGCAATGATGGTGTGGCCGGAAAACTTTATGCCATTGCGAAAAGTGGATAAATTAATTCAGGAAAAGATTAAACTGTATAATGACGAAGGCAAGATCGACTGGGCCACTGCCGAGCTTATGGCTTATGGCAGCCTCCTTTCAGATGGTTTTGATGTTCGTATGAGCGGGCAAGACGTGCAAAGGGGTACATTTTCGCATCGCCATGCCGTCTTGCGTGATGAGAATACTGATGAAAAATATAATCGCCTTAGCCGTATACCCGATGCAAAAGGCAAATTCCGTATTTACAACTCTCTGCTCAGCGAATATGGTGTGTTGGGGTTTGAATACGGTTATTCTATCGCCAATCCTAATGCCCTGGTATTATGGGAAGCGCAGTTTGGTGATTTTGCCAATGGAGCACAAACCATCATTGACCAGTTTATCGCTGCGGCTGAAACGAAATGGCAGAAAATGAGCGGACTTGTTATGATCCTGCCGCATGGGTACGAAGGTCAGGGCCCGGAGCATAGCAGTGCAAGAATGGAGCGGTTTTTACAAACCTGTGCTGAGATGAATATGGTGATCGTTAACATTACCACGGCTGCAAATCTTTTTCATGCATTAAGAAGACAGTTAGCCTGGCCTTTCCGGAAACCGCTGATCATATTTTCGCCTAAAGCTAACCTCAGGCATGCGGGTACTTATTCTAAGACGGAAGAATTTACTTCCGGTAAATTTAATGAAGTGCTGGATGATGCCTTTGTGACGGATCCAAATGCAGTAAAAAAAGTGTTGTTTTGCTCTGGAAAAATTTATTTTGACATGGCTGAGCGGCAGGCAAGAGATAAACGTTCCGATATTGCGCTGGTCAGGCTTGAGCAGATATTTCCAATACCGCTGAAAAAACTGGAGGCCCTGTATCGCAAGTATAATAAGGCAACCTGGTTTTGGGTACAGGAGGAGCCACTGAATATGGGAGCAGCATCGTTTTTACAGATGAATGTCAAGAGCATTAATTTCGGTGTTATCAGCCGTCAGCCCAGTGCTTCCACTGCAACAGGTTATTCCAAAGTGCATAAGCAGGAACAGGAAGAGATCATTGAAACGGCGTTTAGTATTTAGTTTAAAGTTTAAATTCAGCATAACAACTCCATTCGAAATAGAACATCATGATCGATATTAAAGTTCCAACAATAGGTGAATCAATCAGTGAGGTAACACTGATCAAATGGTTGAAAAAGGCGGGCGAATATGTAGAAAGAGACGAAGTGATTGCCGAACTGGAAAGTGAAAAAGCCACCTTTGAAGTAAATGCCGAACAGGCGGGTGTCTTAAACACCGTGGGAAATGAGGGGGATACATTAAAGATCGGAGACATAGTGGCCAGGATTGACGAAGCTGCAGCAAAGCCGGAGGGTCAGAAAGCTCCTGAAGGTGCACAGCCACCTGTCGCAGCTAAGCAGGAGCCTGTTCAACCCGCAGCGGATAAACAACAGCCGGCTTCAATGCCCAACTCTGCCCCACCGCCCGCGGCCCATGATATGAAAGCTTCACCCGTTGCTGCGGCTATGATCGCTGACAAAAACATGGATCCGAAATCGGTCACCGCTTCAGGTGTATATGGCAAGATATTAAAGAACGATGTGCTTGACGCCCTGAACAATCCGGGAAGGCCACCAGGTCAAACGCTGTTTAGCCGTGAAGATAAAAAAGAGAAGATGAGTAATCTTCGCAAGACCGTTTCCAGGCGGTTGGTAGAGGCGAAGAACACAACGGCTATGCTCACTACTTTCAATGAAGTGGACATGAGCCGCATTATGGACCTGAGAACAAAAAACAAAGAAGCGTTCAATAAAAAGCATGGCGTCAACCTGGGGTTTATGAGTTTTTTTACAAAAGCTGTTTGTTTTGCGCTGCAGGAATGGCCGGCGGTAAATGCCTATATTGACGGGGACGAGATTGTGTATCATAGTTATTGTGATATCTCGATTGCCGTGTCTGCCCCAAAGGGCCTGGTAGTGCCTGTAATCCGGAATGCGGAGAGTCTAAGTATGGCGGAAATAGAAAGAAAAGTGGTTGAACTGGCTACTAAAGCGAAAGAGAGTAAATTAACCATGGAGGAAATGCAGGGGGGCACATTCACTATTACGAACGGCGGTGTTTTTGGATCGTTAATGAGTACACCGATAATTAATATTCCACAGTCTGCCATTTTAGGTATGCACAAGATCCAGGAAAGGCCGGTTGCCGTCAACGGGCAGGTGGTTGTGAAGCCAATGATGTACTTAGCCGTCAGTTATGACCATCGTATCATTGATGGCCGCGAATCGGTTAGTTTCTTGGTAAGGGTGAAAGAGCTACTCGAGACTCCGGAGTTATTGCTTTTTGGAAAAGACCCGGTCAAGGCTTTGCTGGAGCTGTAGTTGCCCTAGAGGCAACCCTTAGCTGTAATTGAGGGTAGCCCCCGCCGGGGCAAAAAATCTTGCATGTTCAATGGCTACAAACAGGTAGCCCCTACCGGGGCATGAATGCACCATGAGCCGCTATCACTCCTACTTAAATACAGCAAAAAGTATCATCGAACAATATAACGGACAGGTTCCTTTAGCATCCTGGCTGAAAGATTTTTTCCGTCAGCATAAGCAGATGGGTTCAAGGGATAGGAAAATAATTGCTGAACTGGTATATTGCTATTACAGACTAGGCCATTCTGCAAAAGACCTTGACCTGGAAGATCGTATGTTAACCGGTCTATTTATGTCAAACCAGTCTGCCAACGAAGTATTAAATCAGTTAAAACCGGAATGGAATACGGCCTTACGGTTACCTATAAACGAAAAATTAACGCACTGTCAACGATCTTCTAACCTGATCTTTCCCTGGCAGCATGAACTAAGCGACGGAGTGGATATTGAGGCATTTAATACTTCTTTCCTTTTACAGCCTGACTTATTTCTGCGTGTCCGTCCGGGTCATCAGAAAACGGTAAGGCGAAAGCTGATTGATGCAGGTATTGATTACCGGGAAGTTTCGTTGAATTGTCTGGCATTGCGCAATGCCGTGAATCTTGATTCATTGATTGAACTGGATAAAGAAGCGGTAATCCAGGATTATAATTCTCAACGGGTAGCTGATTTTCTGGGCCTCCCGGCTTCTGACTCTGCTGTTTGGGACTGCTGCGCAGCAAGTGGCGGCAAATCCATCATGGCCTATGACCTTGATCCAGGTATTCGCTTAACCGTTTCAGACGTCCGGGAATCTATTTTGCATAATCTGCACAAACGGTTTAAACGGGCGGGAATTTCAAACTATGAATCCTTTATCGCAGATCTTGCTGCCAGCCAGGCCACTCCACGTGGCCAGACACTGATCATTGCCGACCTTCCATGCAGCGGGTCCGGCACCTGGGCCAGGACTCCAGAGAACCTGAATTTTTTTAACCCGGAAAAGATCGGGTATTATAGCCATCTTCAAAAGCAGATTCTTACGAATGTGTTTCCCGCATTAGAGAAAGGAGGGCAGCTGGTCTACATTACCTGTTCGGTTTTTAAGAAAGAAAATGAAGACGTGGTTGATTTTATTCAGGAAACCGGCCAGTTGAGTTTGATAACAATGGAGTTATTAAAAGGCTATACTTTAAAAGCAGATTCGATGTTTGTGGCGGTGTTTACGAAGATTTAGTAATGAGAGGTTTGCCGCAGATTCATGGATTAATCCATGAATCTGCGGCAACTTTTGTGTATGAAATAAGTTACTGCTTAATCATCCGGAGGGTAGTCTTGTTTTGTCCATCCTCATACTGAATGAGGTAACCGCCTGCAGGTATCAACGATAAACGGCTGAACCTGGCATTGTATATCACGTTTTGTTGAACGGCCATTGATTTTACCTCCAGGGTCTTTCCTGAGATGTCTAATAGCCTTAAGGAAACATTTGCGGTTGCAGGTGCTTTAAAAAGAATGGTAAGGTTGTTTTTGAACGGAACGGGGAAAGCCTTTATCCAGTCATTTGCAAGTGAAGTCTGGTAATTCCTTATCGTACGCTGCTCTTCCAGGTATTGGGAAGCCTTTCTAAAATTAGGTATGCCGAATCCGAAACGGTCATCCGGTGCATTAAACTTATGCGCGCTTCTTTGGACCGCATCGATGATTTCCATATTATTGAATTCAGGGTAGGCCTGCCATAGACAGGCGACCAGTCCTGCCATATTTGGATTCGCAAAGGAAGTCCCGTTGCCATTTTGCGGGTTTCCATCAAAGCCGGCAATCACTGTTGCTTGTCCCACAGATACGATGTTAGGTTTACGTTTACCGGCTCCGTTTGGGCCCCAACTGGAAAACCCGGCAATATTACCGTTTATGTCGGTTGCGCCGACAGCCACTACGCTGTCTCCGTCAGCCGGACAGGCAACAAATTTGAGATCGCCGGCAGTATTTCCGGAATTGCCGGCACTGTTCATAACGATGATTCCCTTTTTGGCAGCCATGTCGGCAGCCCGGGTTACCAGGGCCAGGTTTCCATTTCTTTCTGTATAACTATGATTAAAGGATGGATCGTCAAAATTACTGTATCCCAAAGATGAAGAGATCATGTCTACCCCCAGACTATCTGCACGTTCAGCCGCAGCGGCCCAGTTCTGTTCTTCAACCGGGTATTCGGAACCCGCATCTTCTGTTCTAAATAAATAATAACTTGCCCCGGGAGCCGAGCCAACTATCAAGCCGGGACGGTTGGCCGCCATAATGGAAAAACAAAACATGCCATGGGTATTGTCTTCATCCACACTTTGTTCATTGGCCACAAAATCCCATTCACCCAACACGCGGTTCCGAAGGCGGACGCTATCGAAGGCAGGGTTGGATTTATACCCAAAATAACCTGCGTCTAATACTGCAATGGTGATCCCTTCTCCAGTAAAGCCCTGATTATGTAAGTATTCCCCTTCATGTATATGGATCTGGCCAAATGTATTACCGTAGTTTATGGTATTCGCTTCGATGATGGTAATTTTTTTATTGGATTCTGTTGCCATCGTTCCGTTCAATGGTTTATTCACCGGGGTTGATATCGCATCAACCTTTGATGCAACCGGGGAGATTGATCTGACAAAAGGAAATGCATTGACCCTGGCGAGTGCGTTGATATCGGTGGTGCGTATGCAAACCTGGTTAAACCAGTTGGATTTATTTAAAATAGTCAGGTTGGAAACCGAACGAAGACTGTCTAAATAAGCCGGGGATACCGGGAGGTCGGTAGAATCCAGGGGTATATGTTGCCTGCTTCTTCTTTCAATGGCTTTAGCTGATAAATAATTGGAGGGATTTGCCAGAGTGTAAGGTGTGCCTTTCTTATCTTTTATTTGTATGATGTAACGGGAATACTGCCCTTCCGCAATCATTACCTGGCAAATAACCAGTGTCAATAATAAACAAACCTGCTTCATAACGACTTAAAAGTAACACTTTGTGGCTTCTTTGTGTACTTTGGAATGCTCTCTGTAGTTAATGTTAACCACAAAGTACACAAAGCAAATCCACAAAGAATGCACGAAGGAAATATAGAATACTGATCTCACATCTGCACCTTAGTTTAATTATGCCCGATCATCCGCAGCCTGATTCCATATCCTTCAATGTATCCGTTTGGAAAGCTGCTGGTCCGGGGCTGGAAAACCCAGTGGAGGAAATCTTTATAGATCAGGCCAATCCGTTTGCCATACACTTCTTTGGAAAATGTGCGCTCACTGTAGAGGTCGCGGTTATTGGGTGTTCCCAGGGTTTCATCCCGGTGAGTAACGGTTAACGTGCTGTCAACGGTAGGAGAGCCAGGTAAAACAAAGGGAGACCCTACCTGTTCGTAGGTGTAATCCCAGTCACTGAGATAGCGGTAGTCCCAATTAGGATCATTCGAGTATAGGCTTATGTATGCGTTTCCTTTCCAGGTAAATCCTTCTGTAACAGGAAGTTTAAGTTTCTGGAACCGAAGATTGTTTTCAATCACTTCTACCGTTTCGCGGGTGGACATGATCATATAAGTAGAATTCGGTTTCCAGTCCGTCTCAGAATTGCTCGCACTGTCGCGCAAATACCGCAACACTCTCCATCCCAGTCTTCCCAGGTTATCGGTAATTGGTGCATCTATAACATCTTTCGCCTGGTATTTATGTACGGTAAATCCCGCTCCAAAAGAGAGCGTAATGGTTGAATCCAGCTTATAAAGAATGTATTTGCCCGGTTCAAGGTTAAAATAATCGTTCAAGGCGTCGCTTTGCAGATCCTCCGCTTTATTGCATCTCATAAATAATACAGCCGTAAGGATGAAGATCAGGGAGAGATGAATTTTGTTCATAAAAACCTTTTGGTGAGGGTCGCAATACAAAATGTGGAAAGGTGCATGTAGTAGACTATTTAACAGTATGAAATGAGGCTTACCGCTAATTATTGATCAAACGAAACCAGCTCCTTAAATATTGCCCTTTCCTGGGATGCCACTATGCTGGATCACTCCGCCACCGATCACATCAGCACCTTCATAGAACACAGCACTTTGACCCGGAGCTATACTTTTTACATTTTCGTAAAAAGACACCCTGATGCCATTGTTTTGCGGGTAAAGGTTCGACAAGCTGCCCGGACTTTTATAACGGATCTTAGTATTTGCTTCCATACCCGGACTGATATCCGCGTATTTAATCATATTGATCTTTCCCACTATCATTTCGTTCTGATCGAGGTCTTCTTCGTCACCTAAAACGATGGCGTTACTTTCAGGATAGATGGCAGTTACATAGGCCGGCTTTCCCAAAGCGATATCCAACCCTTTGCGCTGTCCGATTGTATAGAATGGGTATCCCTTATGCTGGCCCAAGACCTTACCGGTTTTGTCGATAAAATTTCCGCCGGCCACACGGTCTTCCAATCCGGTTACCTTTTTTTTAAGAAAGCCCCGGTAGTCGTTATCCGGTACAAAGCAGATCTCATAGCTTTCCGCTTTTTTGGCAAGTTCCGGATACCCGAAGTCAAACGCCATTTGCCGGATCTCTGTTTTTCGGTATTTGCCCAACGGAAGCAGGGTGCGGCTCAACAGATCCTGTTGAAGGCCCCACAATACATAACTCTGATCTTTTGTCTCATCAACGCCGCAACTGACCACATACCTTCCGTTTTCATGAAGGCGTATATTTCCATAATGTCCCGTCGCAATAAATTCACAGTCCATGGCATCGGCCCTTTTCAACAGTGCCCTCCATTTAATGTGCGTATTGCACATAACACAGGGATTAGGCGTCCGGCCTGCCAGGTATTCGCTTACAAAGTCTTCTATAACAAAGTCCCCGAATTCATTGCGTATGTCAAGTACAAAATGCGGGAATCCGTTGTGTACGGCGGCCATCCGTGCATCATTAAAGCTATCCAGGTTACAGCATCCGGTTTCCTTTTTACCGCTTCCCGAAGTAGCGTAATCCCAGGTTTTCATGGTTATGCCAACAACTTCGTAACCTTCGTGGTGTAACATAAGAGCCGTAACGGTACTGTCTATACCTCCGCTCATTGCCACCAAAACTTTTCCTTTACGGCTCATGAATCATTATTTTCTGGATGGCAAAGATAGGGATTGATGTGCGGATGTGCGAATGTGCGAATGTGAGATGTGAAATGTGAGATGTGAAATGTGAGTTGTAGGATGACGCTGTAGATCCATCATTTCATTTGCACATTTGCATACCTACCCATCAGTCTGCAAAACATGTTATCAAATACCGTGAAAACATCATTTTACCCTTGGAGAAAAATGGTATTTTGCCGGTCAAATTAAACAGACATTTATGATAAAACTTCAAGTCATCGGAAACCTTGGGAAAGATTGTATCACGAATAACGTGAATGGGAAAACCGTGATGAATTTCTCTCTGGCGCATACGGAAAAGTTTCGGGATGCCCAAGGCAATCAAAAAGACAGAACCACCTGGGTGGATTGTGCATACTGGTCAGATCGTACCGGAATTGCCCCCTACCTGAAAAAAGGAACGCAGGTATATGTGGAGGGAACACCGGAAGTAAAAACGTATCCTAAAAACGATGGTTCAACCGGAACTTCGTTAAATCTCCGGGTAATGAATGTCCAGCTACTGGGTGGAGGAAATAGGGAAAGAGAAAACATGGGCGAACAGTCGGCCCAGGGAGCAGGTTATTCTTCACAGCAGACCAATACCCCTGCACCTGCAGATATTCCCGAATCTGTAGATGATCTTCCTTTCTAGACGCGCGACCAGCATGATCATCTATAAAAAATGCCCTGGTCAAGGGCATTTTTATTCCGGGCATTTCATCTATCTGCATGGTAAAGCTTTTATTCCGCTATGAATCAGTTGTTTCCTTATCAGCAATTACTCGGGTTCGTGGAACAGGTATTTATAAAAATGGGATGTAGCGGTGCTGATGCAAACACAGCTTCACAGGCCCTGCTTTCTGCCGACCTGCGGGGGATCGATTCGCATGGCGTAGCCAGGCTCAGCGGATACATACGGCTCTGGGAATCGCAGCGGGTAAATGCCCGGCCGGTGCTTAAACTGATCCACGAAACACCATCTACGGCAGTGGTGGATGGAGATAGCGGGTTGGGCCTGGTGGTAGCTCCTTTTGCCATGCAGGTAGCCATAGATAAAGCAAAACAGGTAGGAACCGGCTGGGTGAGCGTTCAAAACTCAAATCATTTTGGGATAGCCGCTTACCATGCCATGATGGCTTTAAACCATGATATGATCGGTATTGCCATGACCAATGCAAGTCCCCTGGTTTCCCCTACGTTTTCCGTAGAGCGGTTACTGGGTACAAATCCCATCTGTGTCGTTATTCCGGCCGGTGAGGAACCTCCCTTCGTGGCAGATATGGCTACCACTACGGCGGCCAATGGCAAACTTGAAATTTTGCAGCGCAAAAATCTGGCTGCCCCGGCCGGATGGATACAGGATAAAGAAGGAAATGTTTCAGTTAACCCGCACGAATTAAAAAACGGCGGCGCCCTGCTCCCCCTGGGTGGGGATAAAGAACATGGCAGTCATAAAGGATATGCGCTGGGGGCAATTGTAGATATTTTTTCAGCCGTATTAAGCGGGGCGAATTACGGTCCCTGGGTTCCACCATTCGTGCATTTTTTACCTGTGGAAGATGACCTTCCCGGTAAAGGGATAGGTCATTTTTTTGGTGCTATGCGAATAGATGCTTTCCGTAACGCCGATGATTTTAAACAGCACATGGACAGATGGATAAAGCGGTTCAGAAGGGCTAAAACCATTCACGGAGAGCAAAGGGTTATTATTCCCGGTGACCCAGAGAGAGAAACAGAAGCCGAAAGGCTGAAAAGTGGGATCCCTTTATTAAATGCTGTTGTTGAGGATTTGAAACATACCGGGGAGAAGTTTGGTTTATATTTGCTCCCATGAAAGTTATGAAGTTTGGAGGCACTTCAGTGGGAAGGCCCGAAAGAATGCACCGGATATCCCAACTGATCACCCGCGACGATGAACCTGCAATTGTGGTGTTAAGTGCATTAAGCGGCACTACCAATGCCCTAGTTGCCATTGGAGCTTCACTGAGTAAAGGCGAGCGCGAAACGGCCAGGCAGCAGATCGATAAGCTGGCCCAATACTACCATGCATTTATCTCTGCACTACTGACTGACGAGTCATATTTTGAAAAAGCGAGATCTGTAATAGCTGAACACTTTGAGTTTCTACATATCATACTGAAGATCTCTTTCAACGAAGCGCTAAATAAAGACATCCTGGCCCAGGGCGAGTTACTGAGCACAAAGTTATTCAGTGTATACCTGGAACAACTGAGCATCGATCATGTGCTGTTGCCTGCCCTTGACTTTATGACGATCGATGCCTATGATGAGCCGCAAATCGGCAGTATCAAGGTTAAGCTGAGCCAACTGCTTCAACAATACCCTGATAAAAAATTATTTATCACGCAGGGATATATAACCCGCAATGCACGGGGCGAAGTAGATAACCTTAAGCGTGGAGGAAGTGATTACAGCGCTTCGTTAATAGCTGCGGCCATGAATGCCAGCGTTTGCGAAATCTGGACTGACATCAATGGTATGCATAATAATGATCCCGGGGAAGTCATCAAGACCCTGCCCATCGAACAGCTGAGTTTTGAAGAGGCGGCAGAACTGGCTTATTTCGGGGCTAAAATCCTTCATCCGGCTTCTATCTGGCCTGCCCAAACTTATAACATACCGGTTAAGCTGCTGAACACCCTTGAACCGGAGGAAAAAGGAACACTGATCGTCGAGGAGGCGGCAAGTAAGGGGGTAAAAGCAGTTGCAGCCAAGGACGCAATCATAGCCATAAAAATTAAGAGTAGCCGTATGTTACTGGCTTATGGTTTTATGCGTAAGATCTTTGAAGTGTTTGAGAAATACCGCACCCCGGTTGACATGATTACTACTTCTGAAGTGGCTGTATCTTTAACGATCGATAATGCCGTTCACCTCAAGGCCATCCTTAAGGAACTGGAACCTTTCGGTGCGGTGGAGGTTGACGATAACCAAACCATCATTTCGATTGTTGGAAATGAAATTACACATACTCCGGACATACTGCATAAAATATTCGAAGCATTAAAATCTATCCCTGTACGCATGGTGAGCTATGGGGGAAGCAGGCATAATATATCCCTGCTGATTCCGGGTGAGTATAAATCGCAAACGCTTTTGTTGCTGAACAAGGGGTTGTTTGGACTGGAGTAGAGCCATCATTTCTTCAACCAACCGTTCATTTCCAGCCAGTTCTTACATCTTTCCATCCATTTGTCGCCTGTCGTTGAATTATCCATGCCGAAGCCATGCCCTCCTTTGGGATAAATATGCATTTCGGCTGGCACCTTGTTTGCCGATAGAGCCAGGTAAAATTGAATGCTGTTCTCTACTCTTACTCCGTTGTCATCCCCTGCGTGCACCAGGAATGTTGGGGGGGTCCGGGCAGTCACCTGGAGCTCATTCGAGTAGGCTGTGATCTTTTCCCGGGAGGCGGTTTTACCGATCAACTGGTTCCTTGATCCCATATGTGCAAGGCTGTCGTTTAAACTGATCACCGGGTAGATCAGGATCAGAAAATCCGGCCTTAGGTTTACATTGTCCTTATTATCAATAGCCGATGTAGAAAAGTGAGTTCCTGCCGTAGAAGCCAGGTGGCCACCTGCAGAAAAACCCATGATGCCAACCCGGTCAGCAAGGATTTTCCATTCTTTAGCACGCTGGCGAACCATCTGGATAGCCCGTTGCGCATCCTGTAAGGGCCCGATTTCTTTGTTGATCATCGTAGAATCATCGGGTATCCGGTATTTTAGTACAAAAGCAGCAACACCTACCTCATTGAATGCTTTGGCCACCTCAATCCCTTCATGTCCGGCGGCAAGCCTGGTGTAACCGCCACCCGGACAAACAATCACGGCAGTGCCGTTTGCTTTTTCTTGCGAAGGCAGGTAGGCCGTCAGCGAAGGCCTTGTTACGTTGGAGATGATTATACGTTTCGCATTTTGCACTTCCGTCACTTCCTGGTCTTTAACCGGTTTTGAATTGGGGATGGCTCCGGTATAAAGGGGAATGGCTTCCTGCGAAAAGATCATACATGTTTGTATAAAGAAGAGAAATAATAGCAAGGCGGTTTTCTTCATTGGTCAGCAATTAGGACACTAAAATAACGTTTTGATAGTAACCCTTCGTGCCTTCTCCGTGTTTTCTTTTGCTTTCTTTGTGGTTCATTTAACCACAAAGAGGCACAAAGTTTACTCAAAGTAATACACAAAGGTAACTCGCGGTATTGTCGTTTATTTAAGAATTTAGTAACCCTTCGTGCCTTCTCCGTGTTTTCTTTTGCTTTCTTTGTGGTTCATTTAACCACAAAGAGGCACAAAGTTTACTCAAAGTAATACACAAAGGTAACTCGCGGTATTGTCGTTTATTTAAGAATTTAGTAACCCTTCGTGCCTTCTCCTTGTTTTCTTTTCATTCTTTGTCGTTCATTTAACCACAAAGAGGCACGAAGTTTACTCAAAGTAATACACAAAGGTAATTCGCGGGTATTGTCGTTTATTCAAGAATTTAGTAACCCCTTCGTGCCTTCTCCGTGTTTTCTTTTGCATTCTTTGTGGTTCATTTAACCACAAAGAGGCACAAAGTTTACTCAAAGTAATACACAAAAGTAACCTCAGAAGCAGGCGAAGGGCTTGTTGGAAGCGAAGGGTGACTTTAGCCGTTAAATGATCAGCATCGCATCGCCGTAACTGAAAAAGCGATATTTGTCCTTGATTGCTTTTTTGTATACTTCCATGGCAAGGTCATAACCGGCAAAAGCACAGGTCATAATGAGCAGGCTGGTTTTTGGCAGGTGAAAATTGGTTACCAGCGCATCTGCAATGTTAAACTTGTAAGGCGGATGAATAAAATGGTTAGTCCAGCCTTCAGAAGGTTTTAATAATTTTTCAGCAGTAAAGGATGACTCAATGGCTCTCATTGTCGTAGTACCTATGGAACAGACCCTTTTCCCATCGACTTTAGCCTTATTGACGATCCGGCAATCGTGTTCTTCAATGCGATAGTATTCTGCATCCATTTTGTGTTTGCTAAGGTCTTCCACTTCGATTGGGCGGAATGTTCCCAGTCCCGTGTGCAAGGTTACTTCGGCGAAGCGTATACCCTTTATTTCAAGGCGTTTGATCAGTTCCCTGCTAAAATGTAAACCGGCGGTAGGCGCTGCTACGGCGCCTTCATGTTTGGCATAAACCGTTTGGTAGCGTTCCTTGTCTTCTTCATCCGGCTTACGCTTTATGTATTTGGGAAGAGGCGTTTCCCCTAAGATTTCCAGGATCTGGCGGAACTCATCATCGGTGCCATCCCACAGGAAGCGGATGGTACGTCCGCGGCTCGTAGTATTGTCTATCACTTCGGCCACCAGTTCATCGCTGTCGCCAAAATATAATTTATTTCCCACCCGTATCTTTCGGGCCGGGTCAACAATTACGTCCCACAAGCGGTTTGGTTTATTCAATTCACGCAATAAGAATACTTCTATCTTGGCGCCCGTTTTTTCCTTTCTTCCATACATACGAGCAGGAAAAACTTTGGTATTGTTTACTACGAAAACGTCTTTATCATCGAAATAATCAAGTATATCACGAAAATGCTTGTTGTCCATTTGCCCGGACTGACGGTTAACCACCATCATGCGGCTGTCTTCTCTTTTTTTTGCAGGATTTTGGGCAATAAGGTTTAGAGGCAGATCAAATTTGAACTGGGATAACTTCATAAAAATTTTGTTTGTAAAATATTGAGCCGCGTGGAATGAATCAAACGGTAAAGATTGAATGAGTTGCTAACCGGAATCGAGGTGCTATCCCGGTGAAAAGAGTAAATATGTTGTGTCAATAATATATAATTTCACACATGACACAAACCGGTAACGGAAAGTACTGGCAATTGAAGAGTTCCGCTCAAACCTGATCTTACGGTACCAGGCCTGTCATCATGTTACGGGATGATTTTAAGGGTGCAAAATTAGGTTGTTCTTTGTCAGCATCAAAATATAATTTGCTGTTGTTTGTTGAGGATACTTTGAGACTAATTTTCCGTTTTGGGGATATAATATTAATCTTATAATTTTGCTGCCCCTGAACGAAGCAGGTGGTTAATTGACTAGTAGGTGAGGTGCCTGAGTGGCCGAAAGGAACGGTTTGCTAAACCGTCGTACGGGTTAAACTGTACCGAGGGTTCGAATCCCTCCCTCACCGCAAAAACACAGTCACATTACATCAAATCCCTATAAATTAAATGTTTGTAGGGATTTTTTTGGTTGTGCAATCCTATCAAAACATGCAGTTTTCTACAAAAAAAATGTCTAAATCGAGACCTCTTATCATTTGTAAATTAGGTCTCGCTGAATGATGTAATAGTTTGAATTTCAATCTTATATGAGATAATAGAAGACCTGATTGAGATAATAAAAGACCTGATTTTTCGTTGGTTAGTGTAACATTTAAGATAGTAAATTCAGTGGTTTATGCACATCACTTTTCAATTGAAAAAAAATAAGACTGACCAATTTGGTCATATTATGGATTAATGGGAAAAAAGCGGGCTACATTGGATTATCTATCATTTCTATAACTTAATTAAAAAGAAAGAATGGACAAACGCTCCCTGCAGTAAGACTATAAATTTTAAATTTTATACTACAGGTAGTTTCCATGGACTTCGATAATCCTTTTTAAGAAAACTATCCGCTACCGGATTATCTACAAATTTTCGTTTTACCGGATCGTAAACAACACGGGTTGCTGTGCGATAAGAGATGTTGCCCATGTGTGCTAAAATTGTGGCAAATGCCCCTTTTTCAATCGGACTATTCGTATTGTTGGTTTGATCTCTAATGCATGTACACCAATTGGCTGTATGTGCTTCAATTCCACCATCCTCAAACTTACCAACCAGTTGAGCCCGGTCAGTCATCGGTACTCCTTCCTTAGTCTTTTCCGGTATCAATTCATAACCTTCACGGTTACAAACTAATGTTGCTTTGCTTCCTATCCAGGCGACCCCCTGATTACGGTTGTATAGGTTTGCAACTTGTTGCGACCATTCTATATGAAAGTTATCGAATTGAAAAATCGTTGTCTGGCAGCTTGGGGTTTCATTAAATGTTTTCGGGTGTTTATATGCCGTCGAAAAGACGGCTTTGGGATATTCACGATTTACTCCCAGGGCTTTTAGTCCGTCAAAAGCAGAATCTATCCAATGAACTCCCCAGTCGGTTTGCTGCCCACCGCCATAATCCCAAAATCCTCGCCAACCGCGAAAACGATTAGGATTGAAGGGCCTTTTCGGTGAAGGTCCTAACCACATTTCATAGTCAATATAATCAGGAACCGAAGTATCTTCAACTGCTGGCTTTGGATCTGTGCTCTGGCTAAGCCATAATTGTACTTTATAAACATCACCCAGCACACCCAATCTTAATATTTCATTGGCGGCACGAAAGTAGCGTAGGCTTGTTTGCCATAATCCGGTAGTGATGATACCTTTGTGTTTCTTTTGTAAATCCATCATTAGGTTACATTCTTCTATGCTATTGGCCACAGGTTTCTCAACATAAATTGCCTTGCCGGCATTCAGTGCCTCAGCAAAAATATAAGTATGCCAATGGTCCGGAGTGGCGATGATAACGCCATTAATGTCTTTATTTTCCAATAACTTACGAAAATCCCCATAAAGGTGCATATTGGCTGTCTGGTCTGGAAAGTCTTTCTTGAAACGAGCAGCTTGCTCTTCAAGACGCTGCTTGTTCACATCACACATGGCAATGCAGTGAACCCATGAATTATCAGTAAGGGCGCCTTGTAAATCCCTGCAGCCCATACCAACACCAATAACTCCCAGATTAACCCTGGAAATTGCTGAGCTTGGTGCTATACCCTTTGCTTTGCCTGAAATCAAAGATGAGAAACCTAAACCAGTAGCTAAGGTGGAGGAATTTTTAAGAAAATCTCTTCTATTCGTGCTCATATTTATTTATTTATTTGAGGTGTCCTTTGTATTTTATGCATGATAAAACATCATCAAGGATAACAACACTGCAGCTGTCACTTTTAGGAGTTGTGATAAGAAATAAACGGTCTGTCTGATTTTTACAGCTCCCTTATTCAAATGTTCCTAAAATTGATTGGCTCACCGGGGTCGCCACACCCACAGAACCTGCTTGCAAAAAATCAGCCTGTCAATAAAACTCGATTCAAACTTCCTTTATAAAAATTTTTGGATGAATTTAAACCAATTAATTATCTATTATCTGAAGAAAATTGTCTTATTAAATTAAGTAGCGCTGCACGATCATCCGCCAGGTATTAGATTCATTATTTATTTGCTTAACTCCAATATATATACACCTTTTGCAGGTATATTAATTGTATTTCTAATATCAACTGCCTTTGATGTAATTACGTCGCTGCCATTGGTATAGTGTTCTGTGATATCGGTGAAGCGATTCATTTCTAAGGTTTGATCAGTAACGGCTCCATTCAGGATAACCAGGACGGTGTGGTTATCTTTTATGCGCCCGTATACATATACCCCGTTTTTTGGCGCATAATGGATCAATTTCCCCTGAGTAACAGCTGCACTGCTCTTTCTCCATTGCAACAGTTTTTGCATATAATCCCATGCTTCATTTTGCTTATCTGTACGCCCGCTTCTGGAAAATTCATCGGTTTTATCACCTTGCCATCCCCCTGGAAAATCTTTCCTAAGTTTCCCATCACCTTCCTCTTTCGTGCCGGTCATTAATACTTCGGTTCCGTAATAAAGCTGAGGAATGCCCCGTGTAGTTAATAAAAATGCCAAACCCTGTTTATAATGTTTTAAATCTGTATCATCTTTACGGTTAAAACGGGTTAAATCATGGTTATCTAAAAAGGTAAGAATATTATACGGGTCAGGATAGATAAAGTCCTGTGCGATATCTTCGAAAATATTCGTCAAATACCCATTGTCACTCTTACCGTCGAAAGCATTTTGCGTAATAAATGTAAGCGAAAAGTCCATGACCGTTTTTAAATAGGAGTTATTGCTGCTCAGCCGTGATTTTTGCTGCCACCAGGCAGATGCTGTACTTTTATTGTACCATGTTTCGCCAACAATATTGAAATTAGGGTATTCATTATTGACTTCTTTGCACCAGCGGGCCAAAAAATCGTAATCCAAATAGGAATAAGTATCTTGCCTGATGCCATCAATACGAGCATACTCTATCCACCAAATACTGTTTTGGATAAGATACGTGGCGAGGTGGTGGCTACGCTGATTCAAATCGGGCATCCCTCTGGTAAACCAACCATTCAGAAATGTATTTTTTTCTGTTGAAGAGGCATGAACATCCATCGCTGTAACGGTAGCGTGGTTGGTTTGCAAAAAAACACCATCGTTATTTATCCAGTCTTTGGATGGCAGATCATTCATCCACCAATGTGAGCTGCCACAATGGTTAAAGACCACATCCATCACCATTTTCATCCCTTTGACGTGGGTAACTTTTACCAACGATTGAAACTCTTCGTTGGTACCAAAACGCGGGTCGGTATTATAAAAATCGGTTATGGCATAGCCATGATAGGAACCGCCCCTCATTTTATTCTCTTGTATCGGGTTTAACCATACGGTGGTAATACCTAAGTCTTTCAAATAGTCAAGATGTTTGCCTATTCCTTCAAGGTCGCCGCCGTGGCGGGCATCCGGGCTTTCGCGGTTAACTGTCACATCCTCAAGATTATCATTTGCAGGGTTGGCATTTGCAAAACGATCCGGCGTGATAAGGTACAAAACATCTGATGCGTTAAAGCCCAAGGCTCCGCTTGTATCACTACGTGCCAGCACTGGGTAATTGAATCTAAATTTCTGCTGTCCATCTGTAAAAATCAGGGGTACAAGGCCTGGCTTTGTCCCTTTAGAAATGCTGAGATAAATGAATACATAGTTTGGGTTAGTGGTTTTTGAAAGTTCCTTTAATTTTATTCCCTGGTAATTAATAGTGAGTGTTGATTTGCCAATATCAGGACCATATACCATAATCTGTAATTCGGTGTTCTTCATTCCCACCCACCAGTTAGCCGGTTCAATGCGGGTTATGGTGATAGCCTTTGCCATTGTAGCTGTCAAAAGAACTACACACACGAGTACAGTATATAATCTTTTATTCATTTTAATATCTTATGATGTTAATTTTTATAAACGAGATATGAATATGGTTCCAGTGCGATAGTACTTTTTAAGGTTGTTTTAGAACCGTTAAAAGCATCTTTCCATGAGCTGTTTACCAGGATCGCTGGAAGAGTATAAGTGATGTGCTTATCCCTTAAATTAGATAAAACCAACACTTTTTTTGATCCTTTTATTTTAGTAAATACACAAACATCATCATTGTTGTACGATGTTAATACCCCTCTTCTAACTGGTTCACTGCTATTTCTGAAAGCGATGATCTTTTTATATTCTGCAGTTATATCCGGATTATTCAGCGTCCAGTCAATTCTAGTAGATGTAAACGGAAATGTTAACCTGAATGGCGTTCCTACCTCCTGTCCATTGTATATCATAGGAATTCCTTTCATGTAAGCAATCATTACAAAGGCAGCCATCGATCCCTTTTTCCCTCCAAATAATTCTAAAGGTGTGCCATCTGAACTATTAACATCATGGTTAGTCACGTATCTTATTATCGATTGGCCATCTTCAATAGTACCTCTAAAGTCCCTTACATTTAGCGAATCAATTGATCGTACAGACTTATTATTTCTGTAGATATTTTTTAAGTTGTCAAAGAAACCAAAGCCAAAATTGTAATCAAACCCGACACTAAAATTCTCAGGGCGGCTGCCTTCAGCAAGCATTAACAACTTATGGGTAGAAATAGTTTCTAATGTATCAATAGCCTGTTGCCAGAAATCAACCGGTGGTCCATCCGAGTAATCACAGCGGAACCCATCAATATTGGCTTTATACACCCAGGATTTCATCGACCTGATAAGGCTCAAGCGCAAATCGCTATTCTTAAAATTTAATTGGGCTACATCTCTCCAATTTCTTGGGTATTTTATATTTCCGGCAGAATCCTGTTCATACCAGGATTTGTCTGCTATCCAGGGATGATCCCACGAAGTATGATTAGCAACGATATCAATCAGCACAGCCATTTTCAGCTTATGGGCGCGATCAACAAGAGTACGTAAGTCTTCCAATGTTCCGAATTCACTCCCCACAGCGTCGTAATCTTTTGTAGCATAAGGCGAATTGACGGACTTAAGCACACCAACAGGATAAATAGGCATTAAGTAAATCACATTTACCCCTAACGCTTTTATAGAATCTAACCGGGCGGCAACCCCCTTTAGATCTCCGTTCTTGCTAAAAGAACGCATATTCACCTGGTACATAGTTACATCCCTCCGATCGGGAACATTCTTAAATGGTTTGCCATATTGCGGAGGATACGGCTGGTTTGCCGGTGTTTGAGCAAAACCAATTGTTGAACTGTTACACAAACACAGTACTGTACTGAGTAAAAAGCCTATATTTTTTTTCATATTATTTAAAAATTGAACTAATAAATTCTTACTGATTAATAATTAAATTTCGGTACAATCATTTCAATAATGCATCTAACCCTTTGGCATACGCTGCTTCAATGGCTAACCAATTAGTGTGGATACGGCGCAACCAATTGTTCCCACTGATACGTAAATGATTCATTTCATTTATTTGCGTTTTCTAATATTAATTTCGCAATACCATATAAGAGAAAGGTTGTAAAGAAAGCTGGTTGCCTAATGTTACAGAACCACCGTTCAGAGCGTTGGTCCATGAAGTATTTGCCAAAACCCACGGTAATGTGTAATTGATCGTACTATTTCGAAGATTAGCAATTACCAGTGCCTTTTCTGTACCAATTTCCTTTGTAAAAGCACAGACATCGGCTGTACTGTACGATGTCAAATTACCTCGCCTTATTGCTCTACTGATGTTTCTGAAGGCAATCACTTTCTTGTATTCGGCGGTAATATCCGGATTAATTGTCCAGTTAATTTTTGTTGTTGTAAAAGGAAAGGTCAATCGTTGAGGCGTTCCTACTTCCTGGCCATTATAAATCATGGGAACACCTTTCATATAAGCAGCGATTACAAAAGCAGCCATAGAGCCGTTTCTACCACCAAATAAATCCCATGGAGTACCATCAGAGCTATTTACATCGTGATTGGTAATATAACGAACTACCTGCTGTCCATTGGATGCATTGTTGTATTCTGAATTATTTAGATTGTCTATTGTCAGCACTGAGGCGTTAGAGCTGTAAATATTTTTGAGATTATCATAAAATCCAAATCCGAAGTTAAAATCAAACCCTGCTGAATAGTTCGAACTGCGACTACCTTCTGCAAGCAGGAGTAACTTATGGGTAGTAATATTCCTTAATGTATCAATTGCCTGCTTCCAGAAATCAATAGGAGGGCCATCGGTATAATCAAACCTAAACCCATCAACATTTGCAGTAAGCACCCAATACTTCATTGCTTTAATCATGGCTAACCGCATTTCAGGATTATCAAAATTTAACTGAGCCACATCATTCCAGCCGGTACCGAGTGGGCTTACAACATTGCCTCCTTGCTGCAAGTACCATGATTTCTGACTGCTGATCCATTCATTATCCCATGATGTGTGGTTAGCAACCCAATCCAATATTACACTCATGTTCTTGTTGTGTGCGCTATCCACAAGTACACGCAGATCAGTTAATATTCCGAATTCACTAGTTACTCCTTTATAATCTTTCACGGCATAAGGCGAGTTGATGGCGTTGAGTACCCCGACAGGATATATGGGCATTAGATAGACGACATTTACACCCAGAGCTTTAATAGAATCTAACCTTGCTATTACTCCCGTGAAATTTCCCTGCTGACTAAAGACACGTATATTCACTTGATATATGACTGCATCCTGGCGGTCAGTAACCTTGCTGAATGGTATACCATATTGGGCAGGATCCTGTTCAATCACAACCGGACCAGGTAGTGGCTCTCCGGAACTACCCGATTTGGTACAGCTAATGTTTAGTATTATTAATATAAAAATTGAAAATGTTTTCATCGCTTCTATTAAGAATTTTCTTTTATTATACTCTAACTATCTATTATTTTCAAACTGGATGATTAATGTGCTGTCATTATTTCTTGCCAGTATATATGCCTCTTTTTTTCCAATATTAATTTTGTTGATATGCCGAACCTGGCCTTTTATTTGAAGCCCATTGATGCTTTCAGTTGTAAATGACCCATTTCCATGATTCAGTAACATTGTTCCAAAATCAGCGTCATTTCTTCCCATTTGTATATTATTTTCATAATAATTACCCACCAGCAAAATATCTGTAAAACGATCATCATTAACGTTGACTGTCACAGCATCCCTGTATGGAGATAATTGAGCCTCCCAGGGAAGCGGCTTTATGTCAAAATTCATGTTACCCTGATTCAACAAAACTGCATTGGAAAAATAGCTGGCAGTTAATACATCAGCTTTAGCAAGTTTCGAAGCAGAAAAAAGATCTTCCGTAGTAGCTTTTGCAAAATCACCTGCATATAAAAAATGTTTTTTCAGGATGGGCATTTGCTTTAGCAATTCATTATAGTTTGCAAAAGGCAATTCCCGGCCTCCCAGGTGATAAGTCAGGATTTGTTCTTTTTTCCCGTTTTCATCAAAATCTGAATAATATAGTTTTACCGGTTCTTTTCTTGATGCTATTAACCTGCTGTTCAACCCGAGGTTACCGGCAATAAAATCAATCTTTCCATCATTGTTCAAGTCAACAGGCAAGATAAAATTCCACCAGCCATTTTTTTCGGTTAATATTTTTTTTGTAAATGTTCGGTTATAGTTAATAAAGGCAACAATACCTCCCCATTCTAAAGAAAGAATCAAATCCTTTTTTCCATCGTTATTCAAATCAAGCCACAAAGCTTTTGTTACAAAACCTATATGCGAAAGTTCCTTGCTATATTTTTCGGTAACATCTGTAAATCTCCCTGTTCCATCATTTTGTAAAAGGTATGATTGAGGTATCTCTCCATATTTGTACGGCACCGATCTTCCGCCGATAAATAGATCTGCATAACCATCACTGTTAAAATCACAAGGAACGACACAGGATGCATTAACATACAAGCTATCAAATGCATCGATACTTTTTCTTAAATTGCCCTTTCCATCATTTAAATATATCCTGGGCGTAGGGTAAGAGGCTTGTTCATAATATTGATCCCCCCCACTGGCTACCACAAGGTCGGGATTGCCATCATGATTTACATCCGTTATGCATGCATCTACATCTTCAAAAATACTATCATTCTCAAGGTCGCGTTGAATAATTTTACTGAATTTACCAGATTTTTCCTGTGAAAAAACAACGCTTTTTTTACCTCTGGATGAACCGATGAACACCTCATCCAATCCATCCATATTTAGATCCCCAACTGTAAGTGCCGGGCCTTCAGTTGACAACATATGGGGTATCAATGGCTCCTGGTCGAATTCATTGAAATCATTTTCTTCATGCTTATACGTGAGGTTAGTCTTAGCAGTAATATCTTCCATTGGTTTTGAAAGATTTTTCCGATAATCAGCAATAACCCGATAATCAAATTTTGGAAGTTTTTCCTGGTAGTTGATCGTTAACCGGGAATTACCGGTTTGTAACTGGATAGGTTGATATGTATTATCGGGCCAGATTAAAAAAGCAGAATCGACTTTTGTCTTATTCAATCCAATATGAACCGATGTTTCCATGCTCGATAAAAAACCCCTCACAGGATATTTTTCATAGATGCGTAAGCCATCATTGGCATACATAATTATTTTAGCACCGATCGCATTAATATTTTGTGCGGCCCCTTTTAATTTTATATCAATAAAAGCCCTGTCTTTTTTATCATTGCTTTTATTCTCATACAGTAAAGCAGGGTCATCAATGTTGTTTACTACAATATCCAAATCGCCGTCATTATCAAAATCAGCAAATACAGCACCATTCGAATAGGTGTTCTGATTGTCTTTAATCTCACTCTCCATATCTTTAAATTGCAGTTCGCCATTATTCTTAAAAAGTCTGTTAGGTATTTTTATCTTTGGATACCTGTCTAATAAATTCATCTCCCTTTCATCAAGACTTTCGGTTCGTATTTTTTCCTGTATTGTTTGGTTAGAAATAAAGTTGAGATAATCAATGTCATTCAATCTTTTAGCAATACCATTCGTTACGAGCAGGTCTTTTAGCCCATCATTGTCAAAATCAAGCCATAATGGACTCCAAGACCAATCCGTTGCATACAAGCCTGTATATAATCCTATCTCACTGAACATGCCGTTTCGGCGGTTCAGCTGCAAATTATTTCTTGTGTACTGGTAGTTATACCCATAGCCAATTTTAAGATTGAAAATGTCATATGTATCTTCCCCTAAAGAACTTTTTAACATATAGGGATCATCAGGCAGCATGTCTGCTGATATAATTTCTGCGTATCCATCATTGTTAATATCAGCCACATCCACGCCCATTGAAAACTGACTGGTGTGCATCATCCTGCTAGTCAGTTCATCTTTAAAAGTTCCATCATGCTGGTTGATATACAGGTAATCATTTTCATTAAAATCATTCCCGATATATAAATCAGGATATCCATCCAGGTTAATATCAGCGGCAGCGATCCCTAAGCCATACCCAATTACGCAACTATTGATTCCTGATTCCTTTGTAACATCAATGAATTTATTCTTACTATCATTGCGATACAACCGGTCACCGGAGAGCGGATTATATGAGCGCAGCTTTACATCGCGCGGGCCGAAAAAATTGTTTTGATAAGTTGAATGATTAAGTAAATACATGTCTAAATCACTGTCCATATCATAATCAATAAAAACAGCCTGTGTGCTGAAACCGGAAAAATCGAGCCCGTATTCTTGTGCCTTGTCTTCATAATGAGGCACTCCATTTTTATCAATGCCCTTACATAGCAACAATTGATTGTGACTATGCAGTGTTTTGTGATTGCCAACCCTGCATATATATATATCAAGCAAGCCATCGTTATTAATATCAATAACAGAGGTGCCAGTGGACCACGCTCCATCTGCGGGAATTTTCGCCTCAGCAGTTACATCCTTAAATCGTAGTTCTCCCTTATTGAGATATAATTTATTTTTGCTTTGATTGGCGGTAAAAAACAGGTCTACCAGGCCGTCATTATTAAAATCCCCGGCACCTACCCCTCCACCATTATAAAAATATAAATACTTGAATATATTAAACTGTTGTGTGGGAATTAGCTTGTTTGAAAAGTTTATACCGGTTTTTTTATCATTTAATACTTGAAATATTAGCTGGCGATTGTTTGCATGAGAGTTACAACCTTCCAAAAATAAAATACACATACACACAAATGCCGCCTTGAAAAACAGTTTATTCTTCAATAGTTGAATCGGGAATGAAATCATAAATAATACAGGATTTAATTTAAGTTATGATCTCATTCTTTTTCTTGTTCGTAGTACCTTGAAAATATATAAAGAAAACGTCTTTAGGAATGAATCCCCAAGGAAAGCCCTAGGACTATTTCGATTAAAATCTATTTTAATAAAATATTTTAGTGCTTAGAAACGTATATTTTTAATACCCTGGGTTTTGTTTCAGCAGCTTGTTTGCGTTCAGAGCGGCGGTAGGAATGGGAAATAACTTTCGGAAACTTTCAGATACACCTTTGAAATCATGAGCCAATAAGTATTTATCAAAACGAATCATATCTTGTCTCCTGTGTCCTTCCCAATTCAATTCAAATCCTCTTTCATTATAAATATCATCCAGAGTAGGCGATGCAAGCAATGCAGGCAGACCGGCACGTATTCTTATCGCATCTACATCTAGTTTTGCAGCCGGTGCATTTCCGAGTTTTACATTACATTCTGCTCTCATTAGCAAAATATCAGCATACCGATAAACGGGAAAGTCGTTGGAAGTTCCATTATTTATGACGCCCGCAGGAAAGAATTTGATATTCCTGGTACCCTCATTTGGGGCTGCCCCGGGGTTGTCCAGAGATGATACAGTCTGAAGATAAGTTATCCCTGAAGGTTGTGGACCCCATAAAAATTGTTTTATGCGGATATCATCTGCATTGTATTTATCAACATAGTCTTTGATAACTACAGTACCATTCCATCCACCTAAATTTGCAACTCTTTTATTCCCATCATCGAAATTCAAGCCTCTTACAGCATATATGTTATTGCCAACGACAGCTGCCGTATTAAATATGGCTAAAATTGTTTCATCATCGGGACACCTATCTCCAAATAACTCATAATAACGGTATCCTAATGGACTTGAAGCATTGGCGGCTCCCGGATGAAGTGTAAAACCTCCTGTACTAACCTTATTGCATGCTGCCAGACACTCGTTCCACTTAGCGGTTCCGGTATAAACCTCTGCATTTAGGTACAATTTTGCTAACAATGTATAGCCTGCCCATTTATTAAACCTTCCATAATAAGCACCACCCTTTGTTTCAGACAGAAGATCTACATTTTCCTTTAATTCTTTTTCAATAAAATTGAAAACATCCTTGCGGGAGGTTTGCGGAATTTTATCAACTGTTATGTTATTTTCTGTGTAAAATGGTACGTCTCCAAAATCATCTATGAGCAAATAATAGTAGAAAGCCCTTAATACTTTTGCTTCTGCAATTTTTGCAGGGTCAGCCTTAGCATTATTTAACAGTTCTATTGCAAGGTTAGCCTTAAAAACGGAATTGTATAACCAGACCCATACATTATTGATAATACCGGGAGTGCTGGGAGTCCAGGTATGCTTGTAAAGAATAGAAAAATCCAATTGCCAGTCACCTGTGTTGCGATGTGGTATAACCTGCTCATCCGTAGAGAAACAGTTTACATCGTACCAGCAATTATCGAATCCTGCATAGTTGGCTCCCCAATTACTGTTAAGTTGTGAGGCGACACTGGCAAGCGCCGCATTTGAACCGGCAGGCGTGCTATAAAACTCTGTTGCTGTATACCTATCATAAACTGTCTCATCTAATTTTGTGCAATTTTGTAATAACAAGGCAGCCATTGATACTGATATGATGATTATTTTTTTCATTTTTATTCCTTTTTCTTGACAGTTATTTAAAAATCACATTTATTCCCAATCCAAAAGACCTGGTGCGTGGATAAATACCATTGTCACCGCCAGAGCCACTTCCTCCATTCACATTTACTTCAGGATCAAGGCCGGTGTATTCTGTAAACACAGCAATATTATTGCCGGTAGCAGAAACCCGCAATGCACTGATATATTTAACATTGGCAAGGTTAAACCTATATCCTATGGAAAAGTTTTCAAACCGTACAAAAGAACCATTTTCTAACCACAAATGAGACCCAAATTGAGAAGTAAATAATCCAAGCTCTTCAGCAGATCTAAGGATATTTGACTTTCCAATGTTTTCGTATAAACTAAGGCTTCGTCTCAAGCTATTGTATATTTTATTCCCACCTGAGCCTCGCCATAACATAGATATATCAACATTTTTGTAAACGAAAGAAGGTGCAAACGCATACGTATACTTAGGTAACGAAGAACCCTTTATTACCCGATCGGGACTAGTGTTTCCAACTTCAATTTTACCATTTTTGTCTACATCCTCAACTGTTTCGCCATTGGTAGCATTTTTACCTGAATGCAACAGAATATTAAAAGTGCCTATAGGCTGTCCTTTTATTAAATATGAATTATTCCCCCAATCAACATTATTTGTGTTCAATGGAATCTCGTTAATGCTTCCGCTTAATTCAAGTACTTCATTTTTCATCAATGATAGATTTCCGGCAAGTGTTAGTGAAGCATTTGCTAATTTAATTGCCAGATAATTGAGGGTTAGGTCAATACCTTTATTAGACATTGTTCCTACATTGGCAAAAACAGTGTTAAAGGGAAAGGGAGGTTGCGGTACAGTATAATTAAAGAGGAGATTTGTTGTTTCGGAAGTGTATGCCTCCACTGTACCTGAAAGCCTGTTTTTTAGAATAGAAAAATCCAGCCCTACATTCGTCATTTTTTTTGTTTCCCATGTAAGATCTGAATTAGCATTTTGGCTAATAATAAAATTTGTTGCCTGGCTACCTCCAAAGAAGGTATTGCCCGAGGCACCTACTAAAAGAAGGGAATTTTGCGGGCCTAATCCTTGTACATTTCCTGTAACCCCATAACCGCCCTTTAGTTTTAAGTTGGTGAATATTTTTTGGTTCGCCATAAAAGGCTCTTCAGCGATATTCCATGCAACTGCTATCGAAGGGAAATTTCCCCATTTTTGATTAGCACCTAATACAGAGGAACCATCTCTTCTAATGCTTGCAGTGATCAAATACCGGTCTAAATACGAATAATTAACTCGGCCCAGGAATGAGATCAAAGTCCGGTCATTCCTATAAGAAGTGAAATCGCCAGGCGTAACTCTGCTGAGGTCGCCATTCTGCAAAGCATTATATGTTGTAAGATCATTTACAAACCCCTTCGCTTGTGCAAAATTTCCCTGGTAGTCTTGCCTTTGCCACTCATAAACAACTGTTGCCGCTAAATTGTGAACGCCCGATCGTTTATTGTAATTAAGGCTAATATCCATTAATTTTTCATCCGCCCTGGAATTAGTAACGTTGGCTCTGCCGTTGCTTCTTATGGCATCGGGCTCTGTTGATGCTGCTGGGATGTAAAATCCATTGTTATTATCTACTTTTCGCCAACTGCCAAACCATCCGGCAGTCAATCCCCTTATTAATTCAAGATCGGCCTTAAAAGTACCGAACAAAGAATTACTTCGAATGTGATTTGAAACGGTTTGAGCCACACCAAATGGATTTATATACTCAAACACGTTATTGTCTGTAAAATAAGTGCCATCGGGTTTGTATATAGGATCAGTTGGTCTCGATATATAGGTATTACTGATTAAATTTGATCTGAAAGCTGCCCTGCCAATATTACTAGGACTTCCTAAAGAATTGCTGATGCCGTTATTCAGATTCATCGTGAGTGTTAGTTTATCATCAAGCGCTTTTAGGGTAGTCTGTATGCGACCATTATAATTTCGGTAATCCGAATTAATAACAGTGCCATTTTGCAAAATGGCGTTTAGAGAAGCACGATAACCAAAACTGTTAGTACCTCCCCCAAATGATACTGTATGGTTTTGCGTAAATCCCGTCTGGGTGAGAAGATCAAACCAATCATTATCAGCACCATGATTAGCACTGGAAGGAACTCGCCATTTTGTTGCTTGTTGACTCCATTCGGCTGCATTTAACACATCCAATTTGTTAGCAAACATATCTACAGAAGCGGAGCCGTTATATTCTAAAGATGTCCTACCATTTACGCTTTTTTTGGTAGTTACTATAATAACACCTGGAGCACCTCGAGAGCCGTAAATCGCAGTGGAGGAAGCATCTTTCAATACATCAATTGATTCAATTTCATTTGGCGGAATTTGGTTCAACAAGTCTAGGTTGCCCTGTACGCCATCCACCACAACCAATGGATTATTTCCACCCCTTAATGATGTAATACCTCTGATTCTTACGTTTGGAGTTGAACCGGGTTCGCTACCAACTTGAGTAACATTTACTCCTGCAGCCCTTCCGGCAATTTGCTGAAGTGGACTAGTGATTGCCCCTTGATTAAAATTTTTGTTGGATATACTTGATACAGAACCTGTCAAATCCTTCCTCCTTGAGGTACCATAACCAACCACAACTACATCGGTTAAAGATTCTCCTGGAGAAGCCAATGTAATCTCAATAGTAGTTTTACTGCCTATACTTACTTCCTGATTAGTGTATCCTACGGAAGATATTACCAGTGCTTTAGCCAAAGCGGGAATAGTAAGTGTAAAAGTACCCATTGAATCAGCAGCCGTCCCAATAGAAGTACCTTTAAGTGTAACGGTAGCACCTGGTATAGGATTATTTTTCACATCATAAACAGTCCCACTAATTGTTCTGTTTTGCGCGTTCACCTCCTGAAATACAAATAAAAACAACAGAGGAAGAAGCATCGCACGAAGCATTCGTTTTAGTTTCATGTGTATAATGTTTTTATATGATTCTTTCAGAAAGATTAAAAGCTTTATTTTATATTTTATTTCTGCTTCGGAAAATAGTCTAAAAAATACCGTAAATGATATGGGGTAAAGCATCTTTGGGATGCGTAAAGAATAACAAACAAAAAGGGGAATATTTTACACACAAGTATATACAAAAGCATTTCTACCTCACTTGTCCTTAGTTATGGCTTTAGTTGTAATGTGCTAATGAATTACTTAATGGAGCAAAAAGTAATAATGAAAATTGATTTAGCAAAATTTAAACTAAAAAGATAGAAAAAAATAAAAAAAAAAGAATCAATAGCTTAAAGAATATCAATTAAATATTTGATAATCAAGTATTAATGAATCATATTATAAATATCATTAATATAGTTGAAAAATTAACATATCGAAGGTAATTTAGAAATTTAAGGTAGTAATTTCTAGGAGTTTCCTTTCAAATTCATCTTTAGAAATAATGGTCTTACTTCGGATCTTAGTTTTTTTAGAGTATATAGTATTGATTGAATAATCTAGAATTTCTGCGATTTTCTCATTTTCTGTTATCCCCAGTCTGATGAGGGCAAATATTCGAAGTTCAGTATTTAATAATTGGTCTTTTTTAAGTATTATTTTATCTTCGTCCTTAAACAACGTATTGAATTGAGTAACAAAATTCGGAAACAATGTTATAAAGACTTTATCAAAGCTACTTAAAAGTTCTTCCTTATCTTTTCTAAAATCAATGCTTTTAAGGATCAATTTAATTTCCTCCCATTTTCGTTCCGCCAGTTTTTTATCTATTGAATTTATTAATTTTTCAATCTTTGTCAAAAACTCATTATCCATATTGAAGTAGTATCCAATATATTCTTCCTTAATTTTATTGGCCTCCGATAATTGGCGGTTTAATTCCTGCAACTGGATATTATATTTTTTCTTCAATTCATTGGCTTCGACTAACTCCTGGTTAATTTGTTGTTGTTTTAAGCTTGCTTCCAATAAACCCAACCTTGCCATTTTCAAATTTTTTACCTGGTTTCTAATGATGAGTCCAAAGCCTGTTAATACCAATACCAGAAAAGTAAGAACCATCAAATAAGTTATTAATTTTTGCTTTTGGGTTTTTATAGTATTGATCATTTCACCTTTAATCAGTGGTAGAATAGCTCCAATTTGAACTTTTCTTAGTCTCGCATTGTAAAAGGTAGCATCTGCATTAGCCTTCTCAATATATAAGGCAGCATCTGTTATATTCGCTTCCTTAAATATAATGGTGGCTAAATTTAAGAGCGCCAAAGTTTCTTTAGTGGAGGACTTTATGTCTGCTATTGAGGCTTGAATAAGATAATCTTTTGCATTAGCATTAATCCCTTGCTCCATTAAAATGCCACCAATCATTGAAGTTACTAAAGCGATTTGATGATATGATAGGTTTTTCCGGACAATCAGCTTATTTAAATTGAATAAAGCGCTATCGGCGTTGCCTTTCTTTAAATATTTTAACGCTAAAAAAAAAGAATATTCAAAAAAGCTTTGGGGATACAAATTTAAAGAAGAGTCAATATATGAATTGGCTTTGGTATTATAAAAAGGAGAATGAAAGCTATCATTATTAAATTCGGCGAGGTGATAATAGCATCGAGCAGTTAATGAATAGTAATCGGCTTTAACGTTAGCAGAAACATCTTTGATTACTATAAGATTTAAAGAGTCAAAAGTTTCTTTAAATAAACCTCCTGAAAGCATTATAAAAACCAGTTTTATTTTTGCATCGGCAAGTAACGAAGGGTCATTTCTATATTCAGCTAACTTTCGAAGCATTTTTGCATAACTTAATGCAGAATCGTAATTGTACAACTTATATTCTTCGTATAATTTTAGATAACTATCATACTTGGCATTAAGATCGCTTTTAGAACTTTCATTTAGCAAGCTCTTTATTTGCGAGATTGTCTTTAATTTTTTATTATCGTAAAGCTGTGCCTCTTTAATTGCAGTTTTTAATTCGGTAACTAAGCTATCAGTACGTGGCGAAGCAAAAGAAACAAAATTATATAGGAGCAAAAGAAAACATATGAATATTGGTTTAATTCGTTTATTACCAATTATAAACATATCATATATCATTAATGTCTGGTTAAATAGGTTGATTTCAATTCGTGAAATTGTTTGCCAAATCCTAAATGATAATGCTTGGATTGATGGGCGTTGATACAAATAAGTAAATCTCTGAGGCTGTCTCGATTGCTTAATTGACCAAACACCATGCATAACATTTGATTCCAGCAGGTAAAATGCTTTACCCATTTGTCGCCTTTATATCTAAGAACACATCGATCAAATATTCTTGAAGGCAAAAATGTAACAATCAGTGCAAAGACATATTTGCCTTGATTCATAACGTTACTGATTTTTAGTAAGTTAAGCATTTGGCGATTTCAAATCGTCACTGAATTGATTTGAGCTAAAACCTTCAGCCATCAGGAATTTCAAAGAAGAATGTATATTATCTATACTATCCCATAACTCCCTTACCTTTATTACTAATTTAGAGTTTATTTTGCAGCTGAATTTATCTCAAACTACCATTAACGATCTTATTTCTTAACCACTAAAGATTGATTTTCTATGAAAGTTAAAGCTATATTCTCCTTTTTTCAATATTCGTTTTGTTTTTAATAACTCTTTTAGGCCTGGCTAAACTTCTTAGAAGTATTTAATACAGTGTTGAATAGTAGGCTGTTTTTTACCGAAAACTTTGTTACCGATTTCGTGAAAGGTAAACGGAAAACGCAAGATTTTTCCTGTTATCTTTTGTTTCAAGGCTCACGAGTAATTATTGTAAGTAACAACATTCATCCATCTTGCTTTAAACAAAGCATTTAAAAAACAGTACAAGGTAAAGAAACGAAAAATCAAAACAGTTCATCAAAAAAAATGCCGATATGATAATGAAAAAACGATTGCAACCATTTTTTGTGAGTGCCGTAACTGCTATACTATTTAGTATCAGCGTCTTCGCGCAACAATCCATCCGGGGAACATTGCGTACTGCTACAGGTGAGCCGCTTTCGGGCGCCACCATTACTCTTAAAGGCACTAACAAATCGGTTACTACCGATGAAAAAGGACAATTTACCATTGATGCCCCGATAGGTAGCGTTCTGGTGGCAAGCTACATTGGTTATGCCAACCAGGAAACTGACGTAACTAATCAATCTGAGTTAAACATTCAACTTCAGGGTTCTTTTGCACAGGATTTACAACAGGTAGTAGTAGTAGGGTACGGTACACAACAGAAAAAGGATTTAACCGGTGCGGTGTCAGTAGTAAAACCGTCTGAGATTCAAAAAAGACAGGCCACTACTGTTGCTGAAGCATTGCAGGGTCTGGCTTCAGGCGTTTATGTCAGAGGCGGTGGCCGGCCAGGCTCGGAAGCCAGCATTCAAATCCGCGGAATAAAAAATTTAAGCAACAGCAATCCTTTGTATGTGATTGATGGAATGATTACAACCGCTAACCGCGATTTTAATCCCAACGACATCGAGTCTATACAAATCTTGAAAGATGCTTCTGCTGCGGCTATTTACGGATCTCGGGCTGCCAATGGAGTGATTATCATCACTACTAAAAAAGGCCGTCAGGGACCCATGAAGGTTGAGTTTTCCGGCAAAGCCAGTTTACAAGTAACCCCACGCTATGAACTAGCGGACACTGAGGAGTTCTCACGCATAAATTTTATGGCTTATGATAACGCCAGTAAGCCGAGGCAAAGCCTGGATTTAAATAATAATACAGATTGGCAGGATGCGGCTTTTCAGGTAGGGAACATGCAGGATTATAACCTGAGTTTTTCCGGTGGCAGTGCCAATGGAAGTTACCTGGTATCCGGTGGGTATTTTGGAAATAAGGGTACGGTTATCAGCACCCAATTTGACCGGCTAAGTTTCCGGGTAAATACGCAGGGTTCCAAAGGCATTTTCAGTATTGGTGAAAACCTTGCTATTACCAACTCAAAGTCCAATGAAATGTCGGGCAATCCTTACGCTGATGTAGTTCGACTGTTACCTACTATTCCTGTTAACAATGCTGCCAATCCCGGGGGTTATGGATATGGTAATGAATCTAAAGCAAGAACTTTTGGCACTAACCCCGTAGCTATAGCTAACCTGGAAGATAGAACCAATGAAAACTTTAGAATCAGGGGAAATTTATGGTCTGAATTAAAATTTTTTCCTTTTCTGAAATACCGGTTGAATTTAGGTTATGAAACCAGTGCTGAACATTATGACTATTTGCGCAAACAAGGGAACTGGACGTTGAACCAACCTTTTGATCCTGCCATTGCAGAAGAAAATAGAGCCCGGTGGCAATCGGGACTAGTGGAAAATACACTGAGCTTTAATAAAACCTTTGGCAACCATTCTATAAATGCAGTAGTTGGACAAACTTATCAGCGCGATGATTACTCACGAATTCATGGACGAAAGCGCAACATTATAAGAAACTCAAATGGCGAATATATCGATGTGCTGGACCAGGGAAATGAGCCGCAGACCGGTGGATTTAAACAACGGGCTGTATTGCTTTCTTACCTGGGCAGAGTAGAATACAATTTTTCTGACAAATACCTGTTCAACGCTGTATTTCGCAGGGATGGTACATCCCGGCTGAGTGCCGCTAATCAGTGGGGTAACTTTCCGTCGGTTTCAGCAGCATGGCGCATCAGTAGAGAATCGTTTTTTAATGTTCCCTGGTTAAATGATTTAAAGTTAAGAGCAAGCTATGGTACGTTGGGCAGCAGTAATATTAGTTATTGGGATTATCTGGCTACCATCAACACCTTTTCTACTATTGCTATAGGTGCTGATCAACACATCGAGCCCGGGGCTACTGTAGTGAGATTGGTAAATAACAATTTAAAATGGGAAAGGCTAACACAAAAGAACCTTGGTTTAGATGCTGCCTTTTTAAACAACAAACTATCGATAACTGCCGAATACTTTATTTCTGATACAAAAGATGTATTAACCGGCATGCCTATAGCCATAACTACCGGAAATGATGGTGGTAACCCTGTTGTAAATGCAGCTAGTCTTAGAAACAAAGGATTTGAATTGTCCGTTACATACCGTGAGGACAGAATGCCGTTTTCGTATTATGCAACGGCGAATGTAACGTCACTGAACAACAAGGTACTCGAACTAGGTTATGGCAGAAACAATATCTATGTAGGTAACACGGTAACCGAAATTGGGCAACCTATTGGTATGTGGTATGTACTGGAAACGGATGGCCTTTTCCAAAACCAGGCAGAAATTGACAATTATAAAAACAAGGAAAACAAAGTGATTCAACCTACCGCGAAACCGGGTGACATTCGTTTTAAAGACAACAATGGTGATGGGCAAATTACCAATGCAGACAAAGCTGTTGTAGGCAGCCCCTGGTCTGATGTTGAGCTGGGATTAAACTTAGGCGCTACTTATAAGAACTTTGAGCTTACCATGAACTGGTTTGGTGCTTTCGGCGCTACCGTTTATAATGGGATGAAAAGCCTGGTTGACCGTTTTGATGATAACAGCAACTACAGAAAAGGCGTACAACCATGGACGCCGCAAAATCCAAACACGGATGTCCCCAGAGCTTTATATGCTTCTACACTTAACGCCCGGGGTGATACCGAACGGTTTTTAGAAGATGGAAGTTTTATGCGTTTAAAATACATTGGTATTGCTTATACGCTTCCATCAGTTATCCTCAAAAGAGTAGGATTTTCAAATGCGCAGATTTCACTGTCAGGTCAAAACGTAATCACCCTGACTAAATATGAAGGTTTAGATCCTGAGTTTAATAACTCCAGCATTTACGAAAGAGGATTTGATAATTTCGCCTTCCCTAATTTAAAAGTTTACTCACTTGGGTTACAGTTGGGTTTCTAATCACCATTAATTATTGAAAATGAAAAAGATATTATATAAAATAACTTACTTTATCATCGCTGTTCTGGCCATTTCTTCCTGCAAGAAGGATATGTTGAACGTAGAAAATCCGAATGTAATAACGGAAGATCAATTCTGGAAAACAGAAAGTGATGCGCAACAGGGACTTAATGCCGCTTATGCCATGTTTTATAAACCAGGTTTATGGTCCAGATGGATTTACTTCCGGCTAGACCTTACGTCTGATGAAGGGTTTAGTAAGAGTCCCTGGACCGAATTGGCAGACTGGACACGGTTCCAATATATTAACTACAACTTTTGGGAAGGCAATGTTCAAACATGGCGCGATACGTATAAAGCCATCTTTAGAACCAACCAGGTGCTGGCCAATGTTCCGGGAATTGAGTTTACAGATGCTTCAAAAAAAGAGCAAATTTTAGGACAGGCAAAGTTCTTACGGGCTCTTCATTATTATTACGCAGCCATTATGTGGGAAAACGTTCCGCTTGTACTGGAGCCTTCAAAACCTGACGACCTGCCGACACAAAGCACACTGGCACAGGTTTGGGCACAAATTGAAAAAGACCTGACGGAATCAGCTGCGGCTCTTCCGGTACAATGGGATGCACCCAACGTGGGAAGACCCACTAAAGGTACTGTAATGGCGTATCTGGCAAGAACATATATGCAGCAACGTAAGTGGCAGGCTGCCAAAACAACATTGGATTATTTCTTTACCGGTGCCGGTGGAGGCAAGTATGATTTAGTAGCGAGCTATAAAGATAACTTCACGCACACGAACGAGAATAATAAAGAATCGATTTTTGAAATCCAGTTTTCCGATGTAAATAAAGGTGGTGATGCTGATGACCCAAATGCAACCATGAGTAGTAACCGGCCGCAATTTTTCGCTCCCCGCAGCATTGGCTGGTCGGATGGTCAGGCAAGATACTGGCTTGTAAATGAATTTAAGAAAGAAAAAACAACTGACGGAAAGTTAGATCCGCGTTTACAGCATAGCTTGTTTTATCCGGCATTGGAAGCCGACTTTGGTGATAAAACTTATGGCCGTAACTGGCAGTGGGATACTGATGAAGCCTGGTTTAGAAAATATGCCCGCGATTATTATCGTGCCAATGAAGATTACTTTGCACAAAACAATTTCAGGCTGGTACGCTTTGCCGATATATTATTATTATATGCAGAAGTACTAAATGAGTTGGGACAAACTGCCAATGCTTATCCTTATGTGGACAGAGTGCGCGCACGTGTTAATATGAAGCCTCTCGAGGTCGCTTATCCGGCCATTGGAATGGACAAAGAAAAATTTAAAGACCGGCTGAAAATGGAAAGAGTACTTGAGCTAAGCGGGGAAAGTGTTAGATGGGCCGATTTAAAAAGATGGGGGGATTTAGAAACCCAGGCAAAAGTAACGGAGGTAGCCCAACGCGATCCTGATTTCAACAATTTTGAAGTAGGAAAACATATCAGGCTACCCCTTCCACAAATTGAAGTACAGAACAATAAAAATCTAACACAAAGCCCCAAGTACTAAAAATTTAAGGGAGTAGTATGGAAATGAACAGTGAGAAAAACAGTTGCTTAAACTTTTTTAAAATCATGTAAAATCATGTATGAGCAACAGCGTAAACTTTTTCAAATTTCTTTATTTTTAAGTGGATTCGTTTTATTTACATTTATCACGTGCTACGGTCAATATAGTGCTAACCTCAACAACCCGGTTTTACCAGGTGTAGCCGATGCCGGAGTGATTAAATTTAATGGTGAGTATTATATTGGAGGTGTTTTCACAAACGGCAGTTTTTACGTTTCAAAAGACTTGGTGAAGTGGGAAGGACCTGTTCATGTGTTTTCCATGGACAATGAGTGGACAGAAGGTTCATCGGCTGATGACAGTCAGATTCATGCCAATGACATCAATTACATTAATGGAACCTTTCATCAGTTTTGGTCGGTAAATTATTGGGGAAAAGACAGAAACGCCGTGCACATTGGCCATGCTACTTCCACCAGCATTTTGGGGCCTTACAAAGAGCCGGTAAAAGATACCTGGGTAGACAATCGCATAGATCCGGAATTGTTTGTAAACGATGATGGAAAGCTGTATCTGTACATGGTAAAGTTTACCGATGGTAATACCATTTGGGCAAGGCCAATGAAAGATCCGTGGACTTTTTCCGGTGAGCCAACCTACTTATTTTCTTCATTGCCTAATACCTGGGAAACATTGGATAACAGAGTTGAGGAAGGTCCCTGGGTAGTAAAATACAGAGGAAAATATTACTTGATGTACAATGCCAATCATACCTCAACCAGTTGGGGCAATTATGCATTAGGCGTAGCCGAAGCCGATTCCCCCCTGGGCTTCAATCATGGGAACAAGTATCCGTACCCGCTAGTGGAATCGAACCAGATTGCGTTAGAAGCTTCGGCTGTTGATGTATTGAAGTATGGAGGCAAAGAGAATGGTATTTTTCAATATACTTTCACCCAACCGGAGGAGAACTGGACAAATGTAAATTTTAATGCGCTTGATTGGCAAAAAGGAAAGGGAGGCTTTGGCTCTATGGTACTAAAAAACTCCACCACCCGAAAAATAGGTAGTACCTGGAATTCACCACAAATTTGGCTGCGGCGTTCTTTTAACATTGACAACAAAAGTAGGGGTAATTTAATGCTTCGTATAAATCATGATGGTGATACAAGAGTATTTTTAAATGGGCAACTTATTTACGAGAAGACTGAGAGAATGTACACTGCCTGGAATTTTGATGAAAAGGCAACCGCGCTATTAAAAGATGGAGACAATATTTTAGCTATTAAAAGCACTGCCGGTAGCCATTCCCATTACTTGGATGTTTCGCTATTTGACATGAAAAATGAAAAAGGCGATGATATTTTATTCTCTCCCGGGCAGCCCAACATACTACATGGCCCGAACGGTTTTGAATGGTGGCTGATTTATATGGCCAATAAAAACAGCGACAGACGAGGGCAGTATATAAACCGGGTACACTTTTTTGATAAGCGAATGTTTGTAGATGGTGTTACCAGCACTAAAACACCAGGCTACCATCCGGCACCGGCAACTCCTACCTTTAGCGATTTATTTAAAGAAGATGAATGGCAAACCCGGTGGAATATTAACAGTGGCGCCTGGACAATAAATAATAAAGAGTTTGTTCAAACAGGCACCAACACTGCAAAAGCATTTATAAAAAGTTTGCCGGCCGCGCATTATCTGTTTCAATCAGGCATAAAGATGATAGACACAGCCGTTACAAAAGGAGGTGTTATAGCATGGTGGAAGGATGAAAACAATTGGGTTAGAATATTTTTGAATCCAAAAAGCAAAACCTGGTCTTATGCAATGGCCGAAAAAGGCAAACAAAGATCTTCCTCTTTTCCTTTACCAAAAGATTTTAAATTTAATGTTTATCATACACTTTCTGTATATAAAAACGGCTCCAGTTTTAGCATTAAAATTGATGATCTGCCAGCTCCGGTAAGCCCGGATATCAAAACAAATTTTGCCGGAAAAGGCTTGCCAGGATTGTATACCGAAGGGGGCAGAGCTGCTTTTGACGGCATACTGTATACAATAGGTTGGGATGAGTATGATACAACGATAGGAGGATGGAACTCGGTTACAACCGAAAACAATACCGCTCATTTGAAAGTAACGACCCAGGGTATAACCTTATCTGCTAAAGGGAGTGAAAATATGGTTTTTAAAGGTGATGATTTAGCCACTTATGAATTTAGCACACAGCTTACGATTGAAGATAAAGATGGCAGTGCAGGAATCTATCCTGTTTTTATCGACAGAAACAATTACCTGAAAGCCATTTTTGATTTCAGTAAGCAAAGCTTAATTATTTCCGGCAAAAAGGAAGGCAAAGAAGTAGTGGCTAAAGAAATTTCATTGGAGGGCAATAAAGATTACCATGCCGACATGAAGTACACCGATTTTTTCGAAAAGCATTTTACGCTGCATACGCCTACTTCCATCAATGCCGTTAGGCTAAGTAAAACACCGCATGCAATGCCGGATACGGCTATAGAAGACATTTATAAAAAGATGACTTTGTATTATAAACGTCATGATAAATGGTACCCAATAAAAAAGTATAAAGAAGAGGCTTCAACACACCCCGGTTTTGAGCAGATCTCCTTTCAACCGGTGGAAGCAGAAGCGCTAAAATTTGTAAACAAAACGCCGGATGATCGAAACTTTTACATCAATAAAATATGGGTAACGGAGTTGTTCAGGCAGTCGTATAACATCAGAATCGCCAGGTTGAAAGATAACATCATTTTTATAGTGGATGGTAAGGAAGTGCTGAATATAAAAAATGATTTCCCTCCATCTAAAGTTGGACTAGTAACTAAAAAAGGAGAATCTCATTTTAATGGCATTACCTTATTTCATTTATCTCAATAATGGGCGAGCGTTGTAAGGCTTATAAAAATTTTTGTGTAATATATAAGGCGCTTATTTCTTCTGCAGCACAATTAAGAAAATAAAATGAAGGTCAATTTCCAAAATATATGATATGCCCGTATTAGTAATAGAAGCCCGTAAAACCTCTTTGGGCACCGGATTGGAAGTAAGAAGGATCCTTCCTTTTCGCCTGCGAAAGATGGTAGGCCCGTTCATCTTTATGGACCATGCGGGCCCAGTAAGTTTACAACCTTCTATAACATCTTCGATGGATGTGCTGCCTCATCCGCATATCGGATTGTCAACCGTCAGTTATTTATTTGGCGGGCAGGTTACCCATCGCGATAGCCTTGGAGTGCAACAGGTTATTCGTCCCGGTGAAGTAAACTGGATGACAGCCGGAAGCGGTATTGCTCATTCTGAACGGTTCGAGGAGCCTGATGCACTGGCAGGAGGAACGTTGGAAATGATACAGACCTGGGTGGCGTTGCCTGAAAAAGATGAAGAGTCTTCACCCTCTTTTAATAACTATCAACCAGAAGCCCTGCCCATATTTACGGATCAGGGTATATGGATGCGATTGATTGCAGGAAATGCATATGGTCTTAAAAATGACGTAAAAACCCACTCGCCTTTATTTTATTTGCATGTAAACCTAGAAAAGGGCACGCGGTTAGGACTGCCACAAGAACATCCGGAACGAGGCATTTACGTAGCAAAAGGCAGCATCGATGTTTCAGGAAGAACCTACACTGCGGGACAAATGCTGGTATTTGGAAAAGGGGAAAACCCTGTGATGGTTGCCGGAGAAGCTACAACACTGATGCTATTGGGAGGCGAACCCTTGGGAGAACGATTTATCTGGTGGAATTTTGTTTCTTCCAGGAGAGAACGGATTGAACAGGCGAAAAGGGACTGGAAGGAGGGGAGGATTGAATTACCTCCCACCGACAACCAGGAATTTATTCCGCTTCCCGAAGACCGTTCCAGACCTAGCGCCAGCCCTCCACCTGAACCGCTTTCATAATAGAGTCTAGAGGCTTTAATTAGTAATCACATTAAAAGTAAGAAAAGAAGCAATACGCTTTTCGTTTATTTGAGATTGCATAGCCAGGGATAGACTCTCCTCAAATGGGGCGGTTATGAGCTCCTTATGCAGGCTTAAAAAATCTTTTACAAACTGCTTACTGTTTTTGCTATTTATCATATCTTTTATCCCGGATAACCAAACCAAAACAACCTGCCAATGCCACCGACTGCAGATAAAAGTGCTGCCCCTACCGTCGAATATTTTTTGGAAGACGCACGGGTGAAGGCCTGCCTTCAGCTGCTAGACGACAAATTCAGAAAAGATGGAAATAATAGTCTTGTCGTCTCGGATGTGTTGGATAAGCACGGGCACCAATACGTAAACCTGGTACAGAAAGGAGGCGGGGTGCTAGGCATAGCGCTGGCCGGCTATACTTATGTTCTGGAATATATGGGCATTCGCTTTCTGCGGTTGGCCGGTACCAGCGCCGGTGCCATCAATACGGCCCTGATAGCCGTTATTGGAAATAAAGAGGAACCTAAATCTAAAAAGGTATTAGAATACATGTGCGGCCTAAAATTTTTTAGTCTTGTCGACGGTCATCCCACTGCCAGATGGATCATCAAACACTTCATTACAGACAAGCATTTTTCGGCCAGGATACAAAAATGGCTAATCGGAATTGTCGCCGTCCTGGCATTGCTCCTGGTATCGGACTTTATTTTTTTGGGTCTGCAGGCAAAGTTTGAACATCCCTGGTCGAAGATTACCCGTATCAGCTTTGTGCTTACGGGCTTTTTTCTACTGTTCATTGCCATCATCGTTGTTTATTTTGCCACGCTGATGAAGCGGCTGAAGGAATCGGGCTATGGCATCAACCCCGGCGATTTCTTTTACACCTGGATTAAAGACAGGCTTCATGACAACGGAATAACTACGGTGAGCAGCCTGATTAAGAAAGCTGAAGAAGTTCCTGAGTTTCAGCTGCGCCCGGGTGTTAAACATCCGGAAGGGCTAAGTGGATTAAAGGGAGACGTAACATTTATCACTTCGGAAGTAGTGACACAGAACAAGGTCCAGTTTCCTAAAATGTGCCATCTTTTCAGGCACCCCAATGAGATAAATGAACTGCAGCCGGCCGGCTTTATCCGGGCATCGATGGCTATCCCTATCTTTTTTGAATCCTATTACATTAACGATATTCCCTGTAAAACAGATGAAATGAAAAAAGCATGGACAGATGAATTTAATGAATCAGATCCGCCGCAAACCGCACGCTTCGTTGATGGCGGTATCCTGTCCAACTTCCCCGTTGACATATTTTACAGGCCCGAAATATCAATACCGCGAATGCCGGTTTTTGGTATTGACCTCGACGACACTGAGCCGAGAGACCAAAAAAAGCACGCCGTGAATTGGAGTTTATTTGGTTATTTTGGCCGCCTGTTCAACACCGTCCGGTTTTATTACGACAAAGATTTTCTGTTGAAAAATAAAATGTTTAACAGGGGGATTGGCAAAGTACCTCTACCTCCTTCTCAATTCAACTGGCTTAATTTTTTTGTAGAGAAACCGGAAATGAAAGACATGTTTATCATTGGCGTGGAGCAGGCCACCAAGTTTCTGATTGATTTTGACTGGAAGGAATATAAGAAAGACCGGAAGCAATTTCATCATCAATTGCTGAACAGGTAGTTAAAAATACAAACAGCCATTTTCATAGCGCTAACCTCAAACCAATATAATGCCTCTGGCGATACCCGATACCTGGCTGTGGTTCTGCATAGCCTTTGGAGTGACGTTGTTCACTACCCTCATCATGAGCCTTCAAAGCAGATTTTTTTATACCGTTGATGTCGTTGTACGCAGGTTCACCATAATGGACCTGGAGTTTGCAGCAAACGAAAAAGAGCTCGAGAACATCCTCGTGGGAATTAATAAGCTTGTTGCTTTCAAGGCAGGTATCGTCACAGTTGATAAAGAAAAGGTATCAAGGGCGTTAAAAGGACAAATAATAGTGGATTTTTTGCTGTTTATGCCGGCTGCTTACGGCGGCATCTTTTTGTTGTGTATGAAGGTAGCATCTCAAATGGGACAATTCGGACAGCTCACCTTTTCCATGTTGGCATGGGCGCAGATACTGGCTTTTTTGCTTGATGCGGTGGAAAATGTATACTTGCTTCATGCGATCGGGAATGCAAAAAAGAAAGAACAACAACCAGGCTTACAAACTTCCGCGCTGTTTGCCTATCCTACCTTCCGGCTTATTGAAGCACTAAAATGGGGCATTGCACTAACCGGTGCCGTAAGTGGACTTTCTGTCATCTTCCATTCATGGGTATCAGGCCATTATTCGTCCCGTACTTATCCATATATCTGGATATTTGCCGGTGAATTTTTGTTGTTTGTTGGCATAAGCTGGATCCTTTCAAAACGGCGCAAGAACGCTCGGGATGATGAATGATAAAATAGTCTTCACCTTAAAAGGTAGTGCGCGTTGATGGAAAGAGCGTCTGTGTGTTTATTTCAGCGGATACAGGATGGTGCAGGACGGTTATATAATCAGATGTGCTACTTTTAATTTATTCTTTAACAGGTTGACATAATGAGTTAATTTTCAGTATAACCTAATTGACCTGTTCCTGTTGAATCTCAAACGATGGTAACAACCCGGCGGGGTACCGCAGACAGGCCTGAAATAAATCTTTCTACGGAGTATGGAATGACCGATTTTACCAGTTTCCCAAAAACAGTGCGTGCTTACGATTTTGCCTTATACGGAATCAAACACATATCAAATGCTATGCTGGTGATGACCCTCAGTGCCGGAGCTGAATTGTGTAAGATCCTCAATGAGCCCGCTACAGTAATAAAATGCAATGAGGCCATCGCCCGCCTGAAAAAATACGTGCCTGACCCCAATGGCGCCAAGCAGGCCGCAGCCTTGCTCGGATTGTCGGGGCTAGTACCGCCGGAAAAGGCCAATGCGTTTTTATCTGTTGGCGGAGTAAAGAACTTTTCGACCTTTTTTGGATATTACATGCTCCAGGCAAAGGCCAAAGCGGGTGACTACCAGAGATCGCTGGATGCCATACGTGAATATTGGGGAGCCATGATCAATCTGGGAGCCACTACCTTCTGGGAAGATTTCAATGTAGAGTGGTTACCAGGTGCATCCCGCATTGACGAACTGCCAAAGCCCGGGCAGAAAGACATCCACGGTGACTTTGGCGCCTACTGTTATATAGGTTTCAGACACAGCCTTTGCCATGGCTGGGCGTCGGGACCAACACCCTGGCTAACGGAGCACGTCCTTGGCATTAAAGTGGTTGTGCCCGGATGCAGGGTCATTGAAGTAAGGCCACATTTGGGAGATCTAAAATTTGCAGAGGGCTCTTTTCCTACACCGTACGGATTGGTAAAGGTTAAACACGTCAAACTTTCAAACGGAAAAATTCAATCCAATATTACCGCCCCAGAAGAAGTCAAAGTAATTCGCTGATAAACATTCCTATGATACTAAAGTATGCCCTTGTCGGCTCGTGCCTGGCTGCCTTACAGCTTCTTTGCCCTCTGCCTGGCTTATCACAGATAACCAGCCACGGTAAACAATTGATCTCTTCATCTAAAGCAGATACCTGGGTAGCTACCGATGCGCTTGGCCGTAAGACGGTAATGGAAGCGCAGGGAGGAAAGATCAGGAAAGATAAGTTCGCGGGAATATTCTATTTCATCTGGCAGGGCGCGCACGGGTATGATAAACACGGAGGTGGCCGGCCCGATGAAGGCGTGATGCAAAAATCTCCGTCAGATACCGTGAGCCCTTATGACATCAGCAAACTGCTGGCTGCAAACCCGGACAGCCCGGCATACGGACCGATAAATGCATTTCATCACTGGGGTGAGCCCTACTTCGGTTATTACCTGCCTGACGATGAATGGATAATCAGGAAGCATGCGCAAATGCTGTCGGATGCCGGGATAGACTTGATCATACTGGATGTAACCAATGCCGCTATTTACATTCCGCAGGTAACGAAGATCGCCCAAACGTATATGGCTATGCGAGCCGAAGGGAAGTCTACCCCTTCATTTGCATTTATCGTAAACAGTGCACCTGAACGAACGGTGAGGCGGCTGTACGACAGCATCTATAAAAAGAATATGTTCCCTGACCTGTGGTTTTACTGGAAAGGAAAGCCATTGCTGCTCTGTCCCCCCCAGGCTTTGACGGCGGAGATTTCCGGTTTCTTTACTACGCGTCATTCCTGGGCCTGGACCAAGGATCAGAAATGGTATGAAGACGGGAAAGATAAGTGGCCGTGGCTGGACCACACCCCGCAAAATTTTGGCTGGCATGAATCGAAGGATAAGGCTGAACAGATCAGTGTTGCCATTGCCGAACATCCCATTTCAAATATTGGGAGAAGTTTTCACGATGGCCTTGAGCCCGCTGAAAAGCAGCCGGGAAAAGGTTATTATTTCGCGGAGCAATGGAAACGGGCGCTCGAAGTTGATCCGGAATTTGTTTTTATAACGGGATGGAACGAGTGGGTGGCGATGCGCTTTAATAACGGGGCCGCCGGTAACATGATAGGCAAGCCGATCAAAAAAGGGGAAACTTATTTTGTTGACCTGTATAACGAAGAGTTTAGCCGCGATGCAGAGCCTGTAAAAGGTGCTTTCCATGATAATTACTATTACCAGCTGGTTGATCACGTTAGGAAATTCAAAGGCTCCCGGTCTATTCCGGTTTTTAAATCCATGAACAGCATTTCGGTTGATGGCCGTTTTGCCGACTGGCAAAAAGTACAGGCCGTTTTTTTGGACGACAAGGGTGATGTGCTTCACCGCAAACATCCGGGCTGGGGAAGGATAAAAGAGTACACAGACAATACCGGCAGAAATGATATCATTGAATCAAAAATAACCAGTGACAAGGAAAATGTGTACTTCTATGTTAAAACGGCCAATGCCTTAACAGCCTGGAACAGTCCCCGGTGGATGAACCTGCTGATCAGCGTGAACGGTCTGAATTCGGGATGGGAAGGTTTCACGTTCATGGTTAACCGCGTTATTCAAAGCAGTGGTAACACCATGTTGGAACGTTCACAGCATGGGTGGGAGTGGCAGAAGGTGTCAGACATCAAATATCGCTCGGGCGATCATGAACTGGAACTGGCCATTCCCAAAAAAGCACTGGGAATCCGGGGAGGCAAATTCTTTATCGATTTTAAATGGTCCGATAATTCCCTGGCTGATGGAAATCCCCTGGACTGGCTCGATAAGGGCGATGCTGCTCCCAATGCACGGTTTGCGTATCGGTATATAAAGGAATAGGGTGGCGCAGCTTATTACAATCCATTATCCTTATATTTATAGTGTACGGTTTTTTCCTTAGGATTCTGTCAAAGACCACCTAAAAGCTCCTGATATTCTTAAAAGTGATTATTTTAGGAAAAATTTCGACAACCTAATGGTTACTAAAAACGGAAATGGCGTTAAAGAAAAATCCCTGGAGAGCTGGATCTGGGATGCGGCATGCAGCATAAGAGGGGCACAGGATGCAGCCAAGTTTAAAGATTATATCCTCCCCAAATCAGGGTGCATGAGTTGGATTTAATATATACGAGGAAGGCCATACGGAAGAATTATCATTAGCAGCAGAAGAGGAAGTGGTGTACCGGTCATCTTAAAAGGGAAAACGGGTCGGTCGATAATGGAGACAGGCTATTTCTCCAACAGGTGTTGGAGAATTGAAAACGGAAATCATGCAATTCTCCAACAGCCGTTGGAGAATTGGCAACACGTGATAATGCTAAGACAATGAAGACCTGCATGCAGCAATGACCGACCGCTGAACAGATTGCTTATAAACCAGTAATGCCGAAAGAGATAACAGCATATAAAGCGCTTTTAGACGAGATTGTACAAGAGATCGGGCGGCACCGCATCAAGGCAGCCCATGAGCTCAATACAACCCAAATGCAACTTTATTTTTCAATAGGCAGATCAATAGTGCAAAAGCAGGAACAGGAAGGATGTGGAAAGTCAGTGGTCGGACAATTAGCGGCAGACCTCGTCCGGTTAACCAAAAGCAGTAAAGGCTTTTCAGCACAAAACCTCTGGTATATGCGGCAGTTCTTCCAGGAATATAAAGACAACGAAACGCTTCAGCAACTGGCCTTTCAGATTCCCTGGGGACAAAACCTGCTTATCCTAAGCAAACTGAAAGACGAACAATACCGCCATTACTACCTGTCAAAAACAGTAGAAGCCGCCTGGAGCCGCAATACCTTACTCAACCAGATCAAAGCGGAAGCCCATACCAGGCAAAAGCCGGCTCCCGGACAGCACAACTTTACCAATACCTTGCCCGCCCATCTCGGCGAACAGGCCATGGAAATGCCGTCCTTACTGAGGAAGATAATTTGGATAAAGCTGCTAATTTTGTTGATGAGTTATTTTCTTTATTGAATAAAGCGATGTGATTGTAGTATGAAAAAGAGGAAAGATAGAAATGAATTTAAATCAAGGGTAAAAGAGTTTGCAGATAAAATGCAAATAACGATCAATCATCTTGCTGTGCGTCCGATGACAAACAAATGGGCTTCCTGTTCTACTGATGGCAACCTTAATTTTAATGATGAGTTGCTGCAAATGGATACGGAGATTGGAGACTATGTAATTGTTCACGAGCTGCTTCATTTCAAAGTTCCCAATCATGGCAAACTCTGGAAAAGCTTCATGACTGCATACTTGGGAGACTATGAGAAGATTGAAAAGAGATTGAAAGGAACAAGCGAAACAGACTTGTAAAATATCGTTGACTTTATCTGACGCCCACATCATTAAACACTGCATATTATGAAAAACATTCCGGTTCGTTACATGCTCTTTATATCTATAATATCTTCTTCCGTTATCGCCCAGGAGTTAAAAGAAATCCCGCTTTGGCCGAATGGTGCTCCGGGATCGGAAGGTAAAACCGGTGCCGAGAAAGTAAGAATAGCGGAAACCGGTGATCATGTAGTTTCAAACATTCATCATCCTTCCATAACTCCATATCTGCCTGCAAAAAATGCAAGCGGTGTGGCGGTGATCATTGCTCCGGGCGGCGGCCACCGGGAACTTTGGATCGATCACGAAGGTTATAATCCTGCGTCTTGGTTTCGCGACCATGGAATTGCCGCCGTGGTGCTAAAATACCGCCTGGCCCGAGATACCAACTCCACATACGCTATCGAGAAGGAGGCGCTCGCTGATATTCAAAGGGCAATACGGTTGGTGCGCAGTCGTGCAAAAGAATGGAACATCGATACAACTAAGATCGGCGTGATGGGTTTTTCTGCAGGGGGAGAACTGGCTGCCTTATCAGCAATGCGCTTTGATGAGGATAAGGCAGGAAAGGATGTCATTGATCATCACAGATCGTTTCCAAATTTCCAGGCATTGATTTATCCCGGCGGGTCAAAAAATATTGAAGCCAAAAAAAATGCGCCACCCCTGTTTTTGGTAGGAGGCTACAAAGACAGGCCTGATATATCAGAAGGCATTGCGCAGGTTTATTTAAAATATAAACAGGCAGGAATACCTGCGGAGCTTCACATTTATTCAGATGCAGGCCATGGCTTTGGCATGCGAAAAAGCAACCAGAGAGCCGTATCTCATTGGCCGGAAAGATTTATGGAATGGCTGGCCGAAATAAATTTGCTAAAACCGTGATTTGCTACTTGAATAAAGATCAGGTCAGGCTGTCTTTTGTCCAGTTTCCATCAACCAGTCGCGTAATACCTAATGGGTTTGCGTTTTTTAAAGGGTCGGGTAACAGGTCATCGGGAAAATCCTGGTAAGCAACAGGCCTCACAAAACGGGAGATGGCTGCTGTTCCTACGGAAGTGAATTTGGCATCCGTTGTTGAAGGAAACGGGCCCCCATGATGCATAGAATGGCAGACTTCAACGCCCGTAGGATAACCGCCGTAAATCAACCGCCCTGCCTTTTGAACTATAGTGCTGACGATTGTTTTTACCAATAGCTCATCTCCTGCGGCTGCATGAACTGAAGCGGTCAGTTGCCCTTCCAGCGATTGCAAAACCTTGTCTAATTCCTGGCCGGTCTTACATAAAACCACCAGCGTGGCAGGACCAAAAACCTCTTCTGAAAAAGCCTTGTCTGATAAAAAATCGTTAGCGCTGATGGTATGCGCCACCGCTCCTGCTTCATATTTTTCTGATGAGGCCTTTTGTATGGCGGTTGCCAACAGCGAAATTTCATGTTTATCCCGCAGTGACTTAACACCTTCATTATACGCCTTACAAATATTTTTATTCAGCATCGTAGCTGGAGTAGCGGCCTTTATCTGTTCTGAAAATGCTGCCAGGAAAAGATCCGTGGCTTCACTTTCAATCATTAATACCAGGCCCGGGTTTGTACAAAATTGACCCGCTCCCATTATGACAGAAGCAGTAAGGTCTTTTGCAATTTTTTCCTTTTGATTTACCAGTGCGTTTTCCATTAGGATTAAGGGATTAACACTGCTCATTTCTGCATACACCGGAATTGGATCCGGGCGTGACATGGCCGCATGAAACAGCCGCATTCCCACATTCCGGGATCCTGTAAAGCCAACGGCCTTGATTACCGGGTGCTGCACCAACGTGATCACATCTTCATGAGAGAGATAAACACTGGAAAACACGCCTTCGGGCATTCCTGTACTCTTTGCAGCTTTCACAATCGCCGATGAAACCAGTTCATTTGTTCCCGGGTGTGAAGAGTGCGCCTTTACGATAACAGGGCAGCCGGCGGCTAGCGCCGAAGCAGTGTCTCCGCCCGCCGTAGAAAAAGCAAGCGGAAAATTACTGGCGCCAAAAACGGCAATTGTTCCAATGGGTATAAGCATTCTCCTGATATCCGACCTTGGGAGCGGCTTTCTCTCCGGCAGTGCTTTGTCTATTCGCGCATCAACCCACCAGCCCTCGCGCAACAGGTTGGCGAATAGCTGTAATTGTCCGCAGGTACGTCCCCTTTCCCCGGTTATCCTCCCAATGGGCAGGCCTGTTTCTTCAGCACAGCGTTCCAATAAAGTATCCCCGAGCTGCATGATTTCAGATGCGATAGCGTCCAGAAAGGCTGCCCTTTTTTCATAGGATATTTCACTATAAAACTGAAAAGCCTTTTTGCTTAAAGAAAGAACGTATTCCAGTTCCGTTTCTGTAGCTATATGAAAGTTATCCTGCAAGAAACTGTTTTTACCCGGCGCAAAGGCCTGGAAGGTTTTATCGCCTTTCGCACTGGTGGTAAATCCCGTATAATTTTGTCCTGTTAACAGCATAGGTATTTTTTTAGATAAATTTAGCAAGTTATGTTACAGCAGGTTCTGATTCTCCGGCAAGAACATATCTGTGCAATTCTTCGTTCTTATGATAGGGTCCCATTCCAAATAGCATGATTAACACACCGATAATGGCAGACACTCCAAATGCTATGAATAATATGTTGTAGGCAATCGTATAGTTATGACTTGCAGAAACGGATTTCAGCGTAATGCCTGATAATGATTGGAAAATTGCACCTCCAATTCCATTACCAATACATGCAAGTCCCCATACCGAGGCTGCCGCACTTTTCGGAACAACATCAGCAGGTAAAGCTAAAGCATTAGCGGTATAAGAGGTGTAACCAAAACCTGCTATTCCAAAAATTATTAAGGCGGACATAGGTGTCGAAATCACAAATGGCCCTGCGAGTAACGACACGCCCATGATACCACCTGAAATACCGATGGCTAATTTCCTGGCTCTTGGTATGGGAACTCCTTTCTTGATGATGAATTGGGTGAAATAACCGCCAACGATGTTTCCGACGTCTGCGATAACAAAGGGAAGTATGGCGAACAAACCGATCTTTTTCAGATCCCAATGGTGAACATCAACCAGGTACCTGCCCAACCAAAATGTAACAAAGTACCATACTGGTTCCAAAAATACCTTTGCCAGCATAAACATAGAGACGAAGCGGGTTTTTAAGAGTTTCATAGGAGGAATGATCCTTGCCTTTGCTTCCTTTACCGAACGTTCCGGCGTATAATATAAAAACCAGAAAACCGCCAGCCACAAATAGCCGACAACACCCAAAATAATAAACGTGGATTGCCATCCATACATGCCTCCCATAAAAGCAACCAGGGGGGGAACAATGATGGCACCCAGTGCAGAACCGCTGTTAAATATGCCCGAAGCGGTTGATCGCTCATGTGGCGGAAACCACTCGCCGGTCAGCTTTAGCGCTGCAGGCCAGTTGCCTGCTTCGCCAATGCCCAGGAAGAACCGGCAAATGCCAAATTGCAGTGGTGTTATCGCAAAGGCGTGTACCAGTCCGGCAGTGGTCCAGAAGGCCATGCACAAAGAATATCCCAGCCGGGTTCCCAACTTGTCGATGACGAAACCCGAAAATGCATTAGACAGCATGTACGCAACGAAAAATGCTGTTGCTATATAGCCAAATGCGTCGTCAGGGATTAACTTTCTCAGTTCGCCATCGGCGCTTAAGTAATTAAAAGAAAGTCGATGAACATAGTTTAGTACGGTAGCCATGAACGCCATACTAACCATTACCCACCGCATTTTTAAGGGCTTTTCGGTAACTGCCAAATCGGGAACTTTTTCCATGATGGGGTTATTAGTGCTAGATAAAGTCTGCCTTTTGCTGTATGTATTTCTGCGCGTTCGAAGCGCTTCACATTAACGATTTAATCGGTACCAGCCTTTCTTCATTGACTGAGATCCGTATCGGATTTTGCAAAGCCCTGCCCATCCCTTCCCAGGTTACCTCCATGATGTCGGCGTCGTTCAGTGTTATCTTGCTTCCGAAACTGAAAGCGTCTGCTCCAAAAAAATGTACATGTGCCTGGAAAGGGATCCGGTGACACGGGTATTTGAAATGATGATACTCCAGATTGTCAAGACTGTGCGCCATGTGCTTTTGACCTGTTTGGATGGCTGCCGACCAGATCAGTTCCTGACCTCTTACAATTTGTACTGTTCCTTTAAGTTCCAGAAAATTTTCATCTATTACCAGTTCAGGCCCTATGGAACAATTTCTTAATTTGGAAGGAGCTAAATACAGGTAATTTTTCTTCTCCATGATGTGATCTGAAAATTCGTTTGATGTGGTAAAACCGATTCTCCACGGTTCACCCAGTTCATTTACTACATAGACCCCGGCGACTTCCGGCTCTTCGCCCCCATCGTTTGCGAAGGGTGGCACTTCAAGTGGTTCTCCGTGTGCTTTAAGCATGGAACCGTTGCCTTTATGGAACCATTCAGGTTGGATACCGATGTTGCCTTTTTGAGGAGAACCCGCCTCCACGCCCCACTGGTACATCTGCATGCTGTCTGTTGGTTTTTCGGTGGAGGACTGGTGCATCATCTGACGGTTCAGTGCACTATTTTTATGTGTAAGGCCCGTACCGGAAACAACACAGTTCATTGGACCTTCGGGATGATCAAAAGATGGTAACAGCTTCCATTCGCTTTGGCCATTGTAGACGGAGGAATAATCTATCGACTCCTGCGTTAAGTGTAACCGGATCGTATCGGTTAATTTTTTATTGGTATGAATTGATTCAAGCGCTAAGTGATAAATAGATGAGACGTCCTTTAGAAGCAGTAATACGGGTTCCTGCACTAAGGCTACTGCCCTTTGAAATTGAGGATGGCTGATTTGGACTAACCTTGTTGAGTTTGTTTCCATGAGTTTTTTATTTTATTTGAGATCTCCCCGCTGGTGGTTGGTTGAAAACACCAACCACGGGCACAATGCCCCGGTCAGGGGCAACCGGTTTGTAGGAATTTAAACGGTCACCCAGCCCCCATCTATCGAATAACAACCACCTGTTGCATAGCTGGATGCCCGGCTTGCCAGGTAAAGAGCAATGCCACCAATTTCGTATAATTCTCCCCAGCGGCCCATCGGGATTTTAGCGATGAATGCATTATATTTTTCAGGGTCCTGGGTAAGTGGCAGGTTCAGGTCTGTAGCAAATGGACCCGGAAGAATTGCATTCACGTTGATGTTCTCTTTGGCAAGTTCCATGGCCAGGGAACGGGTTAGTTGCAAGATGGCGCCCTTACTGGTTGCATAAGGTGTGCGCTCCGGTATGGCCGTAACCGAAAGCATGGAGCCGATGTTGATGATCCTCCCATACCCATTTTTTTTCATGATGGGTACAACTTCACGGCATGCCAGCCACGATCCTGTTACATTAACCTGCTGAACTTTATTGAAGTCTTCCACAGAAAGATCTTCAATACGGCCGCGGATGTTGATGCCTGCTGAATTTATGAGGATGTCAATTTTTTCAAAGCGTTCTACCGTTGATTGCACGGCCTCTTTCACGCTTTTTTCATCTGTAACATCACATACCGTACTCATGCAATTCCCGGCGTATAAGTCCCGGATTTCTTTTTCTGCATCATCGTTCTCCTTAGACGATCTCGCGGCTATAGAGATCGTTGCGCCGGCTTCTGCAAGTGCTTTGGCCATCGCCAAACCCAGTCCTCTGTTGCCGCCTGCAATTAAAGCCACTTGCCCATCCAGTTTAAATAAGTCAAGGATACTTTTTTCCACACTCATCGTTATACGTTTATTCTATTATGTTGAAATGTTCAAGGTTTGCTGTTTTTAACGTAAGGCCAACTCCAGGCTTATTGTCGTCCAGCTGAAGATGACCATTTTCAGCAATGGCCTCTCCGTCGAATATGTACCAGAACATTTCGTTGCCTACTTCGATTTCTGTCTGAGGAAAATACTCAGCCATGGGTGAGGCGAAACTACTCATAACAACATGCAGGTTATGCATCTGGCCACCATGCGGTATCACTTCAACGCCGTTCATTAACGCCATCGTGCAGATCTTTTGGGCTTCAGTGAAACCGCCTACACGGTTGGTATCAAACTGAAAAATGTCCAGTGCATCCGCCTTGATCAGGTCCTTAAATCCATATCTCGCATATTCATGTTCGCCTCCTGAAAGAGGTATATCGGTATACTGTTTTAATTTGGCAAAAAGGTGGATCTCATCAGGTAAAAGCAGTTCTTCGGCCCATCGGAGATTATACGGCTCCAGGGCTCTAAGGAATTGCCTGGCGTATGCAAAGTTGAAACCCATGTAGGCCTCAAGCATAATATCCACATCATCGCCGACAGTTTCGCGAACCAGTTTAACCATCTCAACATTTTTTCTCATCCCGGACATACCTTCCGTTAACGGATAGCCGCAGCGAAGCTTCATGCCGGTAAAACCCTCACTTTTGTAGTGTGCTGCTTCGGCCTGGAGGCTGTCGAGGTGGCGGGTATATAAGCGGCTGTAATAAGTAGGTATCGAAGCTTTTGTTCTCCCACCCATTAACATAAAAACCGGTTGCTGATACACATGCCCTTTGATATCCCACAATGCGATGTCAACCGCACTGATCGCGGCAAGCACTGCGCCCTTTCGTCCATAGGCAACGGAAGAGCGGTACATCTTTTCGAACAGGTATTCGGTGTTAAGCGGATTCTCATTCAGCAATAAACTTTTAAATTTTGAGTCGATGATTAGTTTGCATACATCCGGACACAAGCCTGCATTCCCAATTCCTACCTGTCCTTCATCGGTTTCGATCTCAACCACGAGCCAGCTAAAAAATCGAAACGGCGCCTGCGAATCCTCCTGGAAGGGCAGTGCACTTAAGGGTGTGGCGAAGATGGTATCTGTTGTTTTAACGGGGCCTTTCCATTGATACAGCTTTGTTCTTACTGATTGGATTTTCATCTGGTTATTCTTTGAAGATTAGATGTTAGGTACATGAACCGGGTTAAGGAATGATAGCCGCAGATTTCGAAGATTTGTAATCACGGATTATGTAATCTGCGAAATCTGCGGTAATATTCCTCACCACGTAAGCTGCAACAGCGACACTCCCTGCCTGGGCAGGTCCATTTTCAATGTTGCTTCTCCGTTTTTAATTTTGATCCATTCCGGCGAGGAACACATTTGAAGCTGTCCTGCCTTTTCAAGTTCCGCGATCTGTTCCGCACTTGGACTCTTTGGTGAACCCATTTTTTTCCATACTTCATAGGAATTGCTGAATTCACGGTCAATCCTGTAATGCTTTAATAACACATTACCGCCAGGCACACCCTTCAGGCTGACGGATACCGCTGAGGCAGGAACAGTTAGATCGTTATTGTCATGATAATTCCAAACCATCACTGATGCTGAGCGTTCGTCTTTGGCGGCAAGAGCATTGATATCCGGCTTTCCTCCTCTTACGCTTGAATCGCGAATGGAGATATGGTTGTAAGCCAGGTCCCTGTTTATTTCGACCCTGTTGCCCTGCATGAGGCCGAACATGCGAAACACGTTTAAGACAGGTTTGTCAACCCCATTCGTAGCAAGGTCTCTGAAGCCGCGAAACCAGGGCTGGTCCTCAAACTCAAAGGCCCAGGTTACTGCGCCAAGCAGGTTTACGCCACGACTTTCCGCCAGGTCGTATTTCCGGGCAAAAGAAGCTGCAGTATAACTGGAATACATCGTGCCGTTTCTATAGGCATTTTGCGGACTGAAGTCTTCGGAACAAGCGGCGCATCCTTCAGGGTCGGATTCCCCGATGATGATGGGAAGTTTTTTTAAAGTAGGATAAGATGCTACAATCTCAAATCCTTTGTCGATATCGCGAAGCTGCTTACCCATATTCATCTGAACCATTCCGTTCACTAAACTGGGTTGGCCCTTTGCATGAAAGGTAATAAAATCCAGTGGTGTGCCAACCTTACCCGTTACGTTGTTTTTACCGCTGACGATATGGGTCAAAAATGTTTTTAAGAAAAGCGCCGCCTTTTCTCCACCAGGTCCGGTAGTTTCGGGTCCGCCGATTTTTGCAGTTGGTAGTGCACGCTTAACTGCATCAGCAGTGTAATCATACAGTTTTATATACTCTTCTACAGTCCCTGACCAGTACCCGATATCAGGTTCGTTCCAAAGCTCCCAATACCAGCTTTCCACTTCAGCCTTACCATACCGGGCCACGGAATGTTTTACCCATTCATATACCAGGTTGGCAAATTTTACATAATCTTTTGGCGGGAACGTCCAGCCGGTGTAGATGCTATTATATCTTGCCGAAGGATCCCACTTATGTTTATAAGGTTGTGGCTTTGTGGATAGGGCTTCGGGCATAAAACCGATCTGTGCTATCGGCTTCATTCCTCTTTCGATGTAAGTATCAAATATCTTGTCGATGATCGTCCAACTATAAATGGGTTTTCCTTGTGCATCTTCTGTATACGCATTCGTTGATCCCCACTTTAAAGCGGCAACGCCATCACCCGTCACCAGCAGGCTGTGTGCCCGCACGTTTACGGGTATTTTACTCAGCTTGGAAATTTCGGTCAGCAATTTTTTGCCGTCTTTCATGTAAGTGTAATTGGGCTCATCATATCCAAAATAGGCCCAGATAGGTTTCAAAGGACCTTTACTCTTAGTCAGGTCTACCTGGATGGAAGTGGTATCAGTTGTGTTTTGAGCTGATGCATGGTTTATGGAAAAAAAATGGATTGCTAACGTAATGGCAGCAATCGTTCTTATGAAATGAATAGATCTTGTTCTTATCATGATTTGATTATTTAGAATGATATTTTTATTGACCTTCCCAGGTAATTTACGTTTTTGGTTATTCCTTCCGGTACCAGCTCAACCCTGAACATTTTTTTATTATCCTGGTTCGTAAACCCCTTTGGTGCTCCCGGCTCTATGATCAGCTGTTTTGAACCGTCGTTCCAAACGATACGGGTCCAGGTGGCTTTCCCTTTCAGATAGTCAAGGCTTATCCCATCATCGTCATATAAAGTATATGAGCCATTGGCACCCCTGAAGATTTTAAGGGTTGTCGGTTCAGTAACTACCTCGCTTGTAAACTGGCGTAACGGGTCAATGGGAATGATGGCACCCGCACGGGCGTATATCGGCATAGTGGCAAGGTCCACTTCACGGGTGATTGTTTGTCCGCCGGTTGTCTTCGTATTTGTCCACCAGTCATACCAATCTCCTTGGGGAAGATAAACCTTACGGGAGGTGGCGCCTTTTTCAAATACCGGTGCTATCAATAAATCCGACCCCCAGAGAAACTCATCGCCTGTTTTTCTGGCAATCTTGTCTGTAGGGTAGTGGAGCCACAGTGACCTCATCAATGGCATTCCGGAACTACGGGCCTGCCAGGCAAGTGTATAAGTGTAAGGCATCAATTGATAGTGTAACTCATCGTATTTTTTAGCGACTGGTTCTATTGCCGGATTGTTCATCTCTGATTGCAGCGGGTTTTCTCTGCCTTCTTTAGGCCCCATATCGTTTGAGCCCCAACCCCAGGGAAGCCGTGTCCACCATGTTTGTCCGTGTGAGCGGAATGATGCATTAAATGCTCCAAACTGGAACCAACGCGCATAAAGTTCACCTGTTAATTCTTCACTTGATCTGAAGCCCCCAATATCGGAACCCCAAAAAGGAGACAGGCTCAGTGAATAATTTATGCCAACTGCAATTTGACCTTCAAGTGTCTTCCAGGAAGATTCCGGATCGCCTGACCATACCCAGCCTCCCCATTGAGATATCCCCAGGAAGCCGTTACGGTGCAGGCTCCACGGACGGACATTCGGCTGGGTGGAGATTGCGCCCTGGTAATACAATTGGTGGCGTTTGATGCGCTCAAAAAGGTTGAACCAGTCACCCTCGTCTGGCCAGAAGGCGTCAGTACCGGCAGTTACAAGCGGAACGTGCTGCTGCCAGTAATGTTGTATATGAGAGACGTCAACCTTTTCACCCGGTTTAGCAGGTATCGACCCCTGGATGGTTGGCAGCTTGTCCCGGTCCCAGGGTACCATATGTAAAACGACCTTGACATTACGATTATGCATATCCGTAATGACCTCCTCGGGGCTGCGCTTAAATACCTCGGGGTTAAATTCAAATGAAGGCTGCTGTTTATTCCAGCCCCTGGGGGTAAAACCTGTTCCCAGGTAGATCACCGCATCGACTGGGATCTTTTTTGCACGGAATGTATCCACGATACCGGTCATCTGTTTGTCGTCTTGCAGCGTACGGTGCGACTGCATATAACCAAGCGCCCACTTAGGAGGTAAAACAGCCGGCCCGCAGATGACGGATATATCCTTCATCAGCGACGCCGGTTCGTGAGCGTCGAAGATAAAGAAGTCGTACAGACCGGGAACGATTTTATCAATGGGAGGAAGCCCCTTGCCCTGATTCAATCCCTGGTTTTTTACGGTCTGCGGAACGGCTTCTTTGCCCGTTGGCTTCCACGGAATAAATAAACCGCGATCTTTGTGTTGAAGGTCAACATGCACCCATGGCGTTGCAATGAAAATGCCCCATCCTTCCGTGCCGATGAGCATGGGTACAGGGTTGCGCGAGCCGTATGCATCGGCCTGCCAGCGCGGTTGCATACTGTCATAACTTCCACGCCGGTCAAATTGTATTTGCTGGGTCCGCCAGTCAATGCCCGGAACGGGTTTTGGTCCGCCTTCACCGAGTCCCAATACAGGCTGATCATCCAGTTTGAAAGACATGTTGCCATCATCGTGAAGGCTGATATTTTGCACCAGGCTTCCACTGGCATTTGTTACAACAATGGTAAGCGGATCAGGCCGCACTTCAACCTGTAAGCTACCTACCCGTTTTTTTATGCTCTTACTAATGGCACGCACACTGATTGAAGGTGAGGGATAGCTTCTTTCCGCCAGTGCCGGCGTATATGGAAAATTTTCGGTAAAGCTTACGGGTTTTAAGGTAACGCGAATGCTATGTTCTCCAGCTGCCCGAATATCAAGCTGGCCCGGCTGTCCGGAGACGGTAAGTTGCTGCGAGTGAACGGCAGTGCATGCGGTTATAAAAATCAATGATAGTGCAAGGCGGTTGGTGCGCATAAAAATTGAATTTTAACCTGATTATTTCAACTGTACTTTCTGAGAAGTAGAATACATCAGCTCATTGATACCTCTTGTTTTAACGCCCACCCTTGCATATATAAAATTTTCTGCGGCCAGCGAAGCCGGGATGGCAACATTTAAGGTAACCGGGGTTGTTATATTAAAAGGTGCGGTCCGTGTTACGTTGGCGGAATTATTGTTTTGATCTAACACATAATTGGGTCCGATATATATCCGCACCAATTCCATCTCTCTCGTGGTGTTTACCATCTGCACCGTAAATGTTCCGGTAATGTTTGAACCATTTTTCTGGAAACCCGCATTAGTGATTATAAAATAGGGGTTAACAGGAATATCTATGGTTGCCGAACCACTTAAATGGACGTCTATCGAATCTGAGGCATCAGCCCAGGGGCCCGCCCCTCTGGCCCGGACCAATTTATAATCCCCATTATACAGCACCGCCGAAAAACTTCCATCCTGGGCTATGTTTAACGGGAGGCTGCTAAAAAGTTGAAATCCACGCTGCCATATCTCAAAACTTACTCCACCTGAACGCACCCCTATGGGCTCTTTATTATAAACAACCCTGCCCGTTAGCGTGGAGCCGGGCGGGGTTCGGTTATCCTTTTCACATCCTGCAAACAGGAAAACGGATAGTGCGATTAACGGCAATGTATATGTTATACCTTTCATGGGAATTTTTTTAATGGAAGGGGTTACGTACAATTTTTGGATTATTATCTATAACACTTTGAGCAATGGAAGAATAATAATTACCCGGCCTAAAGAACCTGGGCGCTTTAAATCTTGGGGCGATGAATTTATCAAACACATATTTTCCATCGTCAGGATGGCCGGGGCGAACGATACGGTAGGGATAAAGCGCATAGATATTTGCATCCGGGTTGGTAGTGGTTCCATCCCATACCTTGTCGGCGATTCTCCATCTGATCAGGTCCCAAAGACGATGGTCCTCAAAAGCAAGCTCTACCTTACGTTCATTCTGAATTCTTTGGAGCGTCAGTGTGGTAAGACTGTTTGCAGGAAAACCGGCTCTTTGCCTGACGGCATTGGTAAACGTTAAAGCATCGTTGGTCAGTCCAAGTTCAAAGGCTGCTTCGCCTGCATTGAGGTATACTTCTCCCAGCCTGAATACAACCCACCAGGTGTCACTTTGAAGTGCAGAAGTACTGGCTCCTGCCGTAGCATCGATATATTTACGCAGATAAAACCCGGTATTGGAAACAAAGGTTGTCGTGCGGCTGGGTCCATCAAGGCCTGTAAGCGTTTTACCATCCGTATAACTACTGTTTAACGCTCCTTCAGTTCTGTCGTACTTATTCGCTGACGCATTCCATACATACACGCCTGCCTGGATTTTCAGGGTTTTGCCGGCGAATGATACACCGGGGTACATGATGGTTCCGTAAAGACGGGCATCCTTATTCGCAAATATATCCTGGGGGTTATCATAAAATATCCAACTGGCCTGGCCTGCCGCCGTATTGCTGCCTGTGCCTACACCTTTCAATGTTCCCGGAGAACCGTCTAAATACTCAAAACTTTCTACCAGGTTTAAAGAAGGAGACGTGAATGAGGACCCCTGCCCGCCATCCTCAAACAGGGAACGTGCGATATTATTAAAGGTGTTTAAATGCCTTTTGCCCTGTGACTTCAGGTAATCGACCGCAAAGATCACTTCCGTATTTCCGCCTTTATTGACAAGCGCATCATAGAAGTTCTCACCCAACACAGGGTTTGTTCTGTACAGCGTATATGCCCCACTGTTAATGATCTCTTTGGAGGCATCCAGGGATTTTTGATAATATCCTGACGCCTTTGATTGGGGAATGCCCACTTCTCCACCAGGAGTGCTGCTCATGGTTAAACCAGGCGTGTTGTTGTAGCGGGCTAAAGATCCGGCATAGAGCATGGCACGGCTTTTCAGGGCCAGGGCGGTGTTTTTATTGGCCTGCCTTCTGCTGCCCGTGTTGCCCAAATCATTTTTAATGGCATCCAGCTCGGCTGCAATGAAATCATACACTTCTTCTTCCTTGTTTCGCGGCTGTTGCAGGTAAGCGGGATCGCCGGCAAAGTCATAGATCAATTGTTTCGTGATGATAGGAACTCCGCCCATTCTTTTTACCATGTCAAAATAATCCATCGCCCGTAAAAAGCGCAGCTCGGCAATGAATTGCTTTTTGAGTATTGGCGTGAGCTCTACGGAATTCGATTCATTTATGTTGTCTATCGCTACGTTTACATCCCTGACGAATGCATAGTCCCACAGTCGCCAGCGATCAAAATTATAATTGATCAGGTTGTTCCTGACCTCAACATCATTATTACTCAATCCTGACCACATGCCTTCATCAAATATGGAAAAATTCTCATTGCCCGTTGCAAGCGAAGCATACCTGGGTAAACGGTCATACAGGTTGGCCAATATGCCAATAATTAGCTTGGGATCTTTATAGATCTGCTCATCCGTAAAAATGGTTTGCGGGCTTGTATCCAGCAATTCGTCTTTTTTGCAGGAAAGAAAACAAGCTGCCAGGAAGGTGCATACAAACAGACTTATTACACTTTTCATTGTATAGCTTTAAAGAGTTACATTAATTCCGAACGTGTACAATTTCATATTCGGATAAACCAACCCGGTGTTAAACGAGATTTCAGGATCTATCTCAATGTCTTTTACATTATCAAAGGAAAATAAGTTGGTGCCGGTTGCATAAACCTGTATCAGGGAAAGGCCGAATTTGCCAGAGATATTTTTGGGAAGAGTATACCCTATTTCCAGGTTTTTAAGACGCAGGTAATTGACGTTGGTGATCCAGTAATCGCTATGCGTGGTATAATCAACATGTGAGCCCGAGCCGGTTCTGCGGATCGGCGGATATTTTCCCGGGATCCATTTACTATTTGGATTAAACAAATCCTCCCGGTGCCAGCGGTCATTAAAAATATATTCCGGTGCATTATGTATGGCCTGGAATGGTATCGCTAATTCAAAGATCCGGTAGTAAGATTGCATTGTAGCCCCGGCCCAATCTGTCATGAAGCTAAAACCTTTATAGTTAAATCCCGCGCTCATTCCGAAGCTCATGTATGGATTAGCACCCAAAGCGTATCCGATAGGCCTTTCATCAAGGTTAGTGATGATACCATCGCCGTTGACGTCTTTAAACATCAGGTCGCCGGGTAGGAGTGTCCTGTTGCCCTGGCCGTCATTGTTGATCTTATAATCTTTTATCTGTTCCATCGACTCAAACTGCCCCGTAACCTGGTATCCCCAATGGATGTCGGCCCAACGGTTTGCAGTAGCATTACGGTATTCATCAAACGAATTGCCAAAGCGGGGCTTGTAGAGATCCATAATCTTCCGGCGGCCCAGGGTTCCGTTAACGCTTAATGTATACCCTACCTTTCCGGCCCTGGAGGCATAGGTTACAATACCTTCTACGCCTTCCGTTCTCTCCGAATTGAGATTTTCCGCCGGCAAAGTATATCCTACTTCGCTTGGCACGAGTACGTCATACCTGGGTGCCGGTATGCCGGTAAGGTCCCTGACAAACACATCAAATTCTGCTGTTAGCTTGTTGTTTAAAAATCCGATGTCGAGCCCGAGGTTTTTGATCGTACTGGTAACCCAGGTGATGTTCGTAATGGGTAATCCACGCACGCCAATTCCGGTAACCAGGCCACCATCAAAAACATAACTTCCGCTTCCAAAATTTCCTCCGGGAAGATAGTCGAACGCATTGACTCCCCTTTCCTGACCGGTTCTTCCCCAGGAGGCTCTCAATTTTACATTTGATATGATTTCGCCGAAGATGTCATTAAAGAATTTTTCCTCTGAAAGCCTCCAGCCCGCAGAAATGCCCGGGAACAGGCCCCATCGATTTCCGGGTGAATATAGATGGGAGCCATCGTACCTACCCAATAACTCCAACAGGTACTTTTGCTTATAATCATAGTTAAACCTGCCGATAAAGGACGCACGCTTGCTTATATTGTACAAGTCGGTAAAAGCGTTTATGTTCAGCAGGTTAATAAGAGGGGTATAATTCGTAGGTGGAATTGATCCGATACTTAAAGACTGGTCGATAGCCTTTGCGTACTCGTAAGCCCCCATAGCTGAAATGGAATGATCACCCAGATCCTTTGCATAATTAAGCTGTAACTGTGCAAAATTTTCCTGAATTTCCTGCCTGGCTTTGTTTCGAAGTGCCAGGTTGAAAGGAACAGGAACATATGCTTCAGTAGCCGGTCTGTATGAATAAAGGTTAAAAGAATTGCGCTGCAGCTCATTCTTATTTTGTTTGTAGTTATAAGAGTAAGTGGCTTTTGCAGATATCCCGAACGGAAGTTCAAAGCTGGCATAAAAAATACTCGCAAAGTTATTCCATGTATTATCCTGTTTTCCAATAACCTTTTCATCATATATTAACGGGTTACGGGAAGGATTATTTACATCCGCATTGATATAATCCGGATTGTCATTCGCATAGAGACGTTCGGTGGGCCACATCGTTAAAATGGCTAGAAAAGGGTTGTCATATGTATTGCCGCCCGTCGTAGATGCAGGCTCGTGACGGGACTCGATCCGGCCACTTAACTGCGTGCCTAACTTTACCCCTTTTATTATAGTGCCCTCAACGTTAGCCTGGAAATTATACCGTTTGAAATTATACTGTTTTAAGACAGCTTCCTGCGATAAACCACCCATGGAAACATAATAATTCATCTTGTCACTTCCTCCGCTGGAACTGACATTGATATATTTCTGCGGGGCATTCTTCCTGAGAATATAATCCCGGTAATTTGTGCCCTGGAACCCCTTTTCCGTACCCTGCCTCCATTTTTCCAGGATCTCCGGTGTAGTGGTTGGGATCAAACCGGCATTTTGTTCCGCTTCTGCCAATGCGCGTACATAATCACCTGCGCTTGAAGCTGAAATGTAACGGGTGAGATTTTGAAGCTGGTAATAACTGCTTACATTTAGCGAATTTTTTTGGGAGGACTTACCTTTTTTAGTGGTCACGAGTACCACGCCATTGGATGCACGAAAACCATATAATGAAGCAGAAGCATCTTTTAACACGGAAATATTTTCAATGTCTTCCAGGCCGATATTATTGAACTGCCCCTCACTCTGGGGCACCCCGTCTATAACAAAAAGAGGGCTTCCCAGATTACGTATCTGAATAGAAGCAGCGGCACCGGGCCTCCCCGTTGTCTGACGTGCAGTGATACCCTGTATTTTTCCTACCAATGCCCCTGAAGTAGTAGCCGAAGGCGTACGCGTCAGATCGGAAGATTTGATAGAGCTTACCGCTCCTGTAATACTTCCTTTTTTCTGCGTTCCATATCCAACCACAACTACGTCATTCAACTGCTGGCCCTCTGCCTGCAGATCCACATCAATAGTGGTACGGTTAGATACTTTTATTTCCTGCGAAGTAAAACCCACATAAGTGAAAACCAGGCTGCCATTGGAAGGGGAACTTATTGAGTAATTGCCCTGATCATCGGTTTGCGTGGTGGTGCCCAGAATTTTTACGCTTACCGTAACACCCGTTAAAACGGAATCTCCATTACTGACTTTACCAGTAACAATGATTTGTTGCGCAAAGGCAGTTGCAGAGAATGAAAAAGAAAAAACAAGTAAACAAAACGTGTTCAATAATTTCGGAGGGCAATAAAACTGCCTGTAAACAGAAGAGGATTTCTTCCATTGAAGTAATCTTACTTTCATGGCAAATAGGGTTTATTAAAAATGAATATGAAACGGGAAGATCTTTCAACAATTTTTATGATCAGCGTACGACTTCCACCTGGCCGTTTGCTCTAATATCATCCGAGGAGCTTCCAATCATCACAGTGAACATACCTGGCTCCACGATAAAGCCATGTGTTTTTTCATCGTAAAAAGCAAGCTTGGTGGCGGGAACAGTAAAGGTGAGGTTTTGTTTTTCTCCCGGATTTAAACTGATCCTTTGAAAACCCCTCAATTCTTTGACCGGACGCTTTACGCTCGATACAACGTCATGCACATACAGCTGCACCACTTCATCCCCCAGTCGTTTGCCCGTGTTTTGAACGGTAACCTGTACAGTGATCTGTCCGCCGGCATTAATTTTTTTTGAGGCGATCTTAAAGTTGCTATACTTAAAATTTGTATAACTTAATCCATGGCCAAAAGGAAAGAGGGGCTTGCCGTTGATGTACATATAGGTAAAACCTTTTGTTACATCGTATTCGTCAACGGAAGGTACCTGTTCAGCAGAAGCGTACACTGTGAGCGGAAGCTTGCCTCCGGGATTTACATTTCCAAATATCACATCGGCGATGGCATTGCCACCTTCCTCTCCTGCCCACCATGCTTCTATGATAGCCGGCGCTTTTTCTTTTATTTCCGGAATGGTTAACGGGCCTGCATTGAGTTCTACAACGATAGTCCGTGCATTTGCGGCTAGTATTGCTTTGACCAATTCTTCCTGGTTGGGAGGTAACCCTAATGACGTTCGATCACGCCCTTCACGTTCAATAGCGAGTGTGGTACCGATATAGAGAATAGTAACATCTGCTTTTTTTGCGGCCTCAACGGCTTTTTGTAATTCTTCCTTTGTGTTCAATACCAGGGCTTCCGTACTGTCTTTTCTTGCAATGATATCAGTTCCTTTTACATAAAGTATTTCGGTACCGGGAGAAATGCGGTTTTTAATGCCCTGGAGGGGAGTGACAGGGTCTTTAACCCTGCCGCTATAATCACCCGCTGTAAAAAGGTCGGCATGCGGACCAATTACGGCAATAGTTTTAATGCTGTTTTTATCAAGGGGTAACAATTGGCCCTGGTTTTTCAAAAGCACCATCGACTGCTGTGCTGTTTTAAGTGCCAGTTGCCGGTGCTTCGGGCTTCCTATTACATCAGGCGATATGTTGCTGTAAGGAACCATGGCAGGCGGGTCAAATTCACCCAACAAAAATCGATTACGCATCACCCTGTACAAGGCATCATTAAGCCTTTCTTCCGAGAGCAATCCCTTTTTAACTGCCGCCGGAATATACTCCATATACTCCCTGTCCGAAAAATCGCACCCGGCATTTAACGATTGAGCCACTGCATCCTCAAAGGTCATCTGACCTTTTTCGTGACCCTTAACCATGCTGTTTACACCACCGAGATCTGAAACCACAAATCCCTTGAAACCCCATTGGTTCTTGAGAATATCTGTCAGCAGGTATTTATTGATGTTATTGGGAACGTTATTGATAGCATTGTATGAAGCCATCACCGATTGCGCTCCTCCTTCCACGATACAATCGCGAAAATGCGGAAGCCAGAATTCAAACAACATGCGTTCACTTACCGTAGCGGAAAGGGCCTGGCGGTTTCTTTCGACGTTATTTACTGCGTAGTGCTTAAGCGTCGATACCAGTTTCAGATACTTCGGATCATCACCCTGCAATCCCTTTACATAAGCAACACCTATCCGTCCCGTCAAAAACGGGTCTTCGCCATAACACTCATTAATGCGGCCCCAATACGGATTGCGGCTGACGTTGATAACCGGAGCCCGGTAAATCAATCCTTTTTTTTCGCCCGGGAAACTGGTATCCCGATGCCATCCGTTATATATGCCCCGGGCTTCATCCGAGATAACTGTAGCCACTTCATGAATTAATTTGGTGTCCCATGTTGCAGCCATGGCGATGGATACCGGGAACATGGTAGTCGGCCGGTTCCACCAAACCCCGTGCAGGCTTTGGTTCCAGCCGTCTGATTTAATGTTGAAACGTTCTACCAGAGGGCCTCTGTGGTTTAATAAGACGGCCTTCTCTTCTACAGTGAGGCGTGATATAAGATCCCGAACCCGTTCTTCCGTAGTTTTTTCCGTATCTAGATAAAGAAATGTATTTTTCTTTTCAACACTGCTTTGCGCATACAAAATGCCGTTGGGGCTTAGCAGGAAGAATAGTATAATTATCCTGAAGATGCTGTCAGGTATTTTCATATTTAAGGCGTTAATCGTTTAATAATCCGTTGATGGAATTTATTTCAGTATGGGTACCTTTTCATCTATTTATCTTACGATAGAATTAGGTATAAAATTCAGGGGCAGGCAGCAATTTATTCTATAGGATAAGGATTATACCGGTCTAAATATTCCGGGAGAGTGAAATCAGGAAATTAAGAATATTAGTTTAATTTCATTCAACTTTGTTGAATTCAAATATATGAAAATGATTGAAATAAAATTTTTTATTTTTTTTTGATGTATTTGAGTCTTACATTATTTGAATTAACCTTATGGTTTTAGAGACTAGTACCGGATAGTATGAAAGCAAACAAATTGGACAAAACATTGATTCATTGATTAGTCAGGCGCTTTAGAATAAATAATAAAACAGTAACGAATGAATATATTGGAAAATGTTAGAACAGCAGAGAGGGTAAACAACCTGAAGATCGGAGACCGGATCAGGTCGATGCGTTTAAATCAGAAAAGAACCTTACAGGAGATTGCAGATGCAAGCGAACTGTCCCGTAGCATGATCTCTAAAATAGAAAACAATAAAACGGTTCCCTCGGTTGCAGCATTGGTAAAGGTTGCGCAGGCACTGGGTACGAACATATCTAATTTGTTAGAACACGATGGTTTTTTAAATGCCATTATTACAACAAGACAAAGGGCTGAAGAAAATTTAACCTCTACAGATAAAGGATACTACATATATCCTTACGGCTCGGAGTATCATGAAAAGAAAATGCAGCCCTTCTTATTTGTTGCCAGAAAGGGAGAAGTAAAGCAACATGAACTTTCACATGTAGGAGAAGAATTTATTTATATAATCAGTGGTCAAATGAAAATGCTTGTCGGGGAGGTTGAATATCTGTTGAGAACCGGGGATAGTTTGTATTTCAATTCAACACAAAAGCATGGGATAATGCCTGTATCCAATGAAGTGACCTACCTGGACATTTTTGTATAGGCCGCGCATTGCAGTAATTCAAGAAACCCCTGGAATATATGCCGGGTCCATTTTGGTTAAAATGGCATACTTGATATCCAAAAACTTTTTGGTATCGTATGATCGGGTCTCTCGGTTTTGAAAATGGCATTTCTAAATCGTCAATAAATGTTTTGTCCCTTATAATGATTATTCTATCCGATAAAAAAATGGCTTCTTCAATATAATGGGTAACGAAAATCACCGTTTTTTTTGACTCCCTTAAAATATCCAATAACCATTCATGCATTTTGTCGCGCGTATGATGATCCAAGGCTGCATATGGCTCATCCGCTAGTATCACTTCCGGATTTGTTGAAAAGGTTCTGGCAAGGGCTACCCGCTGGATCTGGCCCCCGGATAGCTGCGCAGGATATTTGTCCTTATCATGTACGAGTGCAATTCGATGGAGGAGTTCATTCACTCTATATTCCTTTTCCTTCACGGGTAAATCGTGTAAGCCGAATGCTATATTTTGCTTAACGGTCATCCAGGGAAATAAAGAGTGGCTTTGAAAAATATAACCTATGCTTGAAGGAATTGTGATTTTTCCGTGGGAGGGAATAAAATGTGCCAGCGCATTTAAAAAAGAGCTTTTTCCGCTGCCAGACATGCCGATTATCGAGACAAAATCTCCTTGCGCACATTCAAAATTTATATCCCTTAAAACGCAAATGTCATCGTAATAAATGGATACACTTTCTGTCTTTATATAGTTGTTTGTATCTGTCATAGAAATTTTATCCACGGAAATACTATCCTGACCAAAAATGTAAAAAGCAAGTCTGTTAAAGCGCCCGCTAAAGCTAAAACAAATAATGCTGCCATCATTATATCAATCCGGTATGCAAGATGTGAAATTGATATCCTGTAGCCTAAACCTGCCGAAGCTCCGGCTATTTCAGACACGTATACCATTACAAATGCTATGGGTATGGCAGTGCGCAAACCGGCAATAACAGAGGGCAGGGCCGCTGGAAACAAAACAGCATAAAAAATGTGTAATTTAGACGTAGTTAATAAACCAGCGCTGCGTAAATAATTTTTGGGTATGCTGTTAGCGCCTAAATGTGCGTTTATCCATACCGGAAAGAATACTGCAAACGAAATAGAGAATATTTTTGCCGGATCATATATTCCCAGCCAAACGATCACAAGGGGGATGATCGCAACCGGAGGTAAGGGCCTGAAAATTTGAATTAACGGAACTATGGTAAAATTAATTTTCCTGAACCTGCCGGTAAGCATTCCTGCCAGGATGCCAAGCAGGGAGCCAATGAGAAACCCTGCCAGCATGCGCCAGATACTGGCATTCACGTCAACCCAAAAAACGCCTGATTTAATCCAGAACAGGAGTGCATCCAAAACCTCTGTAGGTGGGGGAAAAAGCTTGGAATTGATTATTTCATTTGAAGAGACTACCTGCCACAAGAGAATAAACAGTAAAATGGGTACTATTTTTATAACAAGTTGAACAATTTTATCTTTTGAATAGTGTTTCCTGTTCAACAGCATATGATTAATCTAGTACAAAGTAAATTTATGAAATGATTATTCTGAAGATACCATTGCAGACAAATACCTCGAGTTGTACCTGATGAATGAGTTGCAGTTATTTTCAAACATTGAATATAAACCGGTTGATGTCGGGAACTGGCAGCAATTCTGGATTGAAAGTATAAGGCCTGTGCTAGGCAAAGACAAAAAGCACCAGAATATTTGTCTTTTTTTGGGTTGGCAGCCCCAGACCTTGTGGCTGAAACAATCCTTGCAAGACGAACATACCGGCTTTTGCTTAAGGCAATTTGAATTCCGGAGGCTGTTTAAAGAAGAAAATCTTAACTATTTTTCCTTTGATGTTTTATTTAACCGGAAAGGAAAATGGCGCAATAAAATGATTACCCAGGAGTTTTTCCGGCACTTAAATCATAGCATCCATGATTTAAATGCATTGATTAACAAATTATCGGATTCAACTTTAAATGAAAAAGAGAGTAAGCAGTTGTTGAAAAAGTATAAGGAAATAGTAGGGTGCTCAAAATATCTGAATATGAATATGCATACTTTTCTGCAATCAATTACCAAGTTGAATTTTGATCTAAAGTTTTACCATGACTGGACTTATCCCGTATCTCCCCAAATCATTTAATTCTTATAGATATGTATAGCAAATCATTTCATTTTCTGTTGATTTTGGTATTCCTGTTAGTGGCGGGCTGCAACCAAAGTGCGAAAAAGGAAACAGCAGGCCAAACCACTCAAGAAAAAAATGCGTCCGCAGATGCGTCCGGATTACCGGTGTTATCTGTCGGTATCCAGGTTAGTCCGGCAATGGGTTTGATCATGGTTGCCGATAAAAAGGGTTTTTTTACATCGAATGGTGTAAAGGTTGAAATCAAGGAATTTACTGCAGGAAAATTTGCGTTACAGGCTTTTTTAGGTGGCTCCATTGATATTGCTGTTTCCGGAGAGGTGCCGGTTGCGCTGTCAGCTTTACAGGGCAATAAATTTCGCGTTATCTCCCAGGTAGTAGAGCGAACAATTAATGAGGTAAGGGTGGTGGCCCGAAGGGAAACTGGATTAGATACCCCCGAAAAATATTTTGCAAAAAAGAAAAGAAAACTGGCCACATCGTTTGGTGGCGGCCCTGAATTTTATACATATAATTTTTTAAAAAGATTTAAGATTCCACTGGAAAGCATTGAACTGATCAGTCAAAAACCGGAAGATATGCCCGCGGCCCTAATCAGCAAATCCGTAGATGCGGTGAGCATATTCGATCCATTTGCCCGAATATCCGAGCTCCAGTTGGGTGCAGATGCAATCACATTCACAGCCCCGGATATTTATTCGGAATTGTATGTGGTCAATGTGAAACAGGAGCTTATCGATAAAAAGTCAGATCAATTGATCCATTTTTTAAAGGCCCTGGATGAGGCTTCTGCCTATATAGAAAAAAACGAAGAAGAAAGCAAAGAGATCGTCAGGAGCTTTACCCAATTGGATAAGGAAGTAATTGACGGTATCTGGAAAAACTTCGTGTTCAAGCCCGCCATTAATGACCTGTTTGTAAAGTATACAAACGCAGAAGCCAGGTGGGCGATTGAAACGGGTAAATTTCCTCCGGAAACCAGGATACCTGATTTCAATTCCATCCTTTACAGTAAGATCCTTGAAAACGTGAATAAAAACAATATTCAGTTAACAACAAGCCTTAAAAAGTAAAATTATGATTCACATCAATGGTGGAAAATTCATGATGGGAAGCGAAGGTTTTGGAGAATATGAAGTCCTGTTCATCGGGTAAATATCTCCGATTTCCTGCTTGATGAGACCCTCGTCACAAACGATTCATTTCATCGGTTCGTGTCTGAAACAAGATACAGAACAACGGCTGAAGTTGCGGGTGCAGCCTGGGGGTATGATAAAGGAACCTATAAGATTATTCCCGGCTTAAGCTGGAAGTCTTACTTTACGGAAGACCGTAACAGTCATCCTGTAGTGCTGGTAAGCTGGTATGATGCCAGTGAATATTGCAGATGGGCCAAAAAAAGGTTGCCCACAGAAGCGGAATGGGAATACGCGGCCAGGGGAGGTGGTGATAACAGGTTATATCCCTGGGGAAACGGCGAGCCTGATGGATCTCAAAGTAACTTTGCCAGAACTCCCGAGCTGGTTGCTCAAACCACAACCGTAAAAAATTACGAACCCAATCCATTGGGGCTTTACGATATGGTTGGTAATACCTGGCAATGGTGTGAGGATTGGTATAGCGGATCTTATTTATGGTTCCGGCGATGAGCTAAATCCTGCAGGCTCTTTACTGGGCGAGACAAAAGTGAGAAGGGGAGGGGCATGGAACGTAATTCAATCCTTTCGACTGAGATGTATCAACCGGGGAGCTATGTTGCCTGATTCATGTTCACCCAATATTGGATTCAGATGTGCTAATTCCATCTTATAAAAATGGATAGAATACACGAGGTAAAAAACGTGTTGCAATTGATTGAGCCTGCTATGGAGGCCGATGGGGGAGGCATAGCCGCTTTTGAGATCGTTGACAATACCGTAAAAATAAAACTCAAAGGCACCTGCCTCTTTTGTCCCAGTTTTAAGATGACCTTAAAATTTGGCATTGAACGAACGCTGAAGGTTCATCTGCCCTGGGTAGATAAAGTGATTCAATATAATTAATCTCAAAATAGCTGGCATAAACGGTTTCTACGATTGCTGTTCGAATCTGTGTTTTTTAGATGTCTCTCATAATTTTGCTGATTGGTTCTTAAAGGTATTCGAATCAGTTTTGCTATGCCATATAAAAAGCTCCGACGATAAGAATGTAATTTTTTTACTCCTTCGTTTATTCTATCTATATTTAACAATTAATTAGTTACTGGCTTCTTCAGCTAAAACGATCTTGTCATACTCCCCGATGCGTGACGTTAATCTTGTTGATGCTGTATATGGCAGGTATCCTTACGCGCTTATTCTATATCCAATGGCAATATAATATAGATTTCTTATTGTTAACACAACCAAACAACATCATGCAACAAATTGCTTGCGGTAATGACCAGTTACCTGACTGTGTTTTTTTTTCTAAAAGACTGATGATCATAAAATGGACAACGTTATTGTTGCTGTACGTCAGCATAAGTTCAAATGCAAAGGCATCAGTCCATAATGGTAACGAAAAGGTGATGGCTCTAACTTCAACGGGGGCTCATACTGCGCCGGCTATTACCGTAAACGGAAAGTTAACCAGTCTGAATGGCGAACCGCTTGGCGGGGCAACGATTGCAGAGAAGGGAACAGAAAACACCACAGTAACAAAAGAGGATGGCACATTCGCCATTGACGTTTCAAAAGCAGACGCTACACTAATTGTTTCGTATGTTGGATATGAAACCAGAGAAATCAAGATAAACAACCAGACGAACCTGGCCATTGCCCTGGTGCAGACAAGTAACAATTTAAATGATGTAGTCGTTGTTGGTTACGGTACTACAAAGAGAAGGGATTTGACGGGCTCGGTATCATCAATAGATGCTGACAAAATAAAGGATATGGCGGTTACCCGTGTAGACCAGGCCCTTATGGGAAAACTTGCAGGAGTTCAGGTTAAGGCGGTTTCAGGGGAACCCGGCTCAGCACCCCAAATCAGGATAAGAGGAATTGGAAGTATTTCTGCCGGTGTAAATCCTTTGTATGTAGTAGATGGGTTTCCTATGTCAAGCATACAGACGTTAAACCCCAATGATATCGAAAGCATAGATGTTTTAAAAGATGCTTCCGCTACGGCTATATACGGTTCCCGTGGATCAAATGGCGTTGTTATCATCAATACCAAAAGAGGGAAGACCGGCAAAGCGAACGTTAGTTTTGACACATATATGGGCTTTCAAAAGATATCAAAAACGCCTGTGTACCAATCTGCGCTTGAGGAGGCTCAGCACTACTATGATGGCATCCGCAACAGGAATATTGACGAAGGAAATGACGTTTCAGGGGACCCGCTCAAATGGAGACAGGCAGTGCCAATAACTGTGTTGCAGGTTCTTGCAGGACAACCGACTACCATGCCCGGAGCGACCCTTAACTTCCAGGATCACCTTGATGAAGTGTTGCGCACGGCTCCCCAGCAACAATACCAGTTGTCTGCGACAGGAGGAAGCGAAAACGTAAAATATGCCTTAAGTGGAGAATTTCTTAACCAGGATGGAATTATCATCAATACGAATTTTAAAAGATATTCCGCCCGGGCAAATATCGATACAAAGTTGTCTGAAAAATTTACGGTAAGGATGAATTTAAATCCTTCTTTCACAGATAAAACAAATATCGGTGGTCTAAGCGCTGATGATATTGGAAGGGATGGCGGCAGGGGTTCAGACATCGTATATAACGCCATTCAGATCCCCCTTTACTATACTTTACTGAATGCAGATGGATCATATTTTCCTTTTGGCGATGGGCTTGATGCAGTGGTATCAACACAGAACCCCCTTGCACTTGCAAGGGAAGTCAAAGGCAAACAAAAAGGATTTGGGTTGCTTGGAAATATCAGCGCCGAATACCAGATCTTTAAAGAATTAAAATTAAATGTTTTACTGGGGTTGAATCTGATGAGCATTAAAGGGATGAGGTTTAAACCCAGGCTTGCCGCTTTCAATAATAATCCGGCAATCGGCACAGATAATGCATCGATGAATGTGAACTGGTTGACGGAAACCACCCTGAACTATAACAAAAACTTTAATAAGCATAGTGTCTCAGGATTAGTTGGATTTACTACTCAAAAAGAAAATTTTGAATCAAATTTTCTGACCAGCGACAGGTTTCCCAATAACCTCGTTCCTACCTTAAGTGCTGTGAGTGGGATCATTACTGCCGGATCCTCAGACACATACCAATGGTCGTTGATATCTTACCTGGGAAGGGTTAACTACAATTACGATAACAAGTATTACCTGACCGCTTCAATGCGTACAGATGGGTCCTCCCGTTTCGGCAGCAATAAAAAATATGGACTTTTTCCTTCCGCAGGTTTGGCATGGCGTGTTTCGGGCGAAAACTTCATGGAGGATGTACGTTTTGTCAGTGACCTGAAACTAAGGGCCAGCTACGGTGAAACAGGAAATAACAATATAGGGAATTACGAACAATTCGCTACCATCGCTTATGAAAAATATACGCTTGGAGGGGCGGCGGTTGGAGGGTATGCACCGGGAAGACTCGCTAATCCTTCCCTGACATGGGAAAAGCAAAAGTCGTTTAATGGAGGTCTTGACCTGAGGTTATTCAACGACAGGCTGGGTATTACGATAGATCATTTTCAATCCAGGAATTACGATTTACTGCTAAATGTAAATGTGCCCGCTATCATAGGGTTTAGCACAGCTTTAAAAAATATCGGTGAAGTAAAGAATACAGGCTGGGAGTTTGTATTGAATACCGTTAACATTAAAAGTGACTTTGAATGGACAACTGACTTTAATATTTCTACTTATAAGGGCGAAGTGATAAAGCTTGGCCCTGAAGGCGATCCAATAATAAACGGGGGTAACATCACCATGATCGGCCAGCCTGTCGGCATGTTTTATGGTTGGATAGCCGATGGAATATTTAAAAACCAGGCCGAACTTGCCAAAGGCCCAATATTTAACCCCGGGGCACGCGACCGCTCGCGGGTAGGGGATGTAAGATTCGTTGATGTCAGCGGTCCTGATGGCAAACCGGATGGAATAATCAACAGTTTCGACAAGAAGATTATGGGTTCGCCCTATCCTGATTTTTACTATGGCATGACCAATCGTTTTTCCTATAAAAACCTAAGCTTAAGCGTTAGTCTGCAGGGAACTCAGGGAAATGACGTCCTTGCCCTTGAAAGGGGTCAATCAACAAATAACCGGGCCCGTTTCAGGCAGCTATCTATTATGAATAATTACTGGAAATCGGAACAAGATCCGGGTAATGGATGGGCACCTAGGCCTAACGATACACCCACAGGCAATTGGCGTGGGGAATATAGCACCTTATGGCTGGATCACGCCTCATATCTTCGCATCAATAATATAACACTAGGTTATTTATTACCTGGCATAATTACCAGGAAGGCCAAGATCAGTGCTGCCCGGGTTTACATAAATGCAACCAATCCTTTTCTTTTTACAGATTACATCGGATTCAACCCCGACATAAGCAGGAACAATAATGCGCTGACCCCGGGTAACGCCAACTATGATTATCCCCTGCCAAAAAGCATTATACTTGGATTGAATGTATCATTTTAAGTTTTTAAAAATTCAGAATAGTATGAAAAAGTTATTTAGTATACTAGCCATTTCAGCAATACTGGTGATGTTCTCGTGCAGCAAGGACTTTATTGAATTAACACCTATATCAACCGTTAGTACAGATGCTTTGTATAAAACGGACAAGGATTTCAAAGATGCTGAAATTGGCATCTATAATGTATTACAAACCCAATATCAGAATATGTGGCTCTTTGGCGATATGCGGGGCGACGATTCGTGGGACGAGCTTGTTAAGGGTACGGCAGCAACCATGGACAATTTTACTATTAATAATGATGACCCGGTGATAAAAAGCACCTGGCAAAATTATTATAACGTCATCAACCGGGCTAATACGCTATTAACCAGGATAGAAGATGCTGAAACAACCATAGGTCCTAATAAAGAAATTTATATGGGAGAAGCCAGATTTTTACGGGCACTTGCGTATTTTGACCTGGTAAGAATATATGGGGACATCCCTATCGTGACAACGCTGCTAAGCATTGACGAATCATATAAGTCAGGCCGTCAGAAGGTGGATAAGGTTTATGATGAAGTGATCATAAAGGATTTGCTGGATGCTGAAAATAAATTACCGGCGAAATATGCAGGTGCAGATGTGGGAAGAGCTACCAAAGGAGCTGCCAAGGCCTTGTTGGGAAAGGTATACTTAACAAGACATGATTTTGTAAAGGCTGAAGCAAAATTACAGGAACTGACTACTATGGGTTATGCGCTTTTGCCAAACTATAATGATTTGTTTGACTATACCAAAGATGAGCACCATAGCGAATACATTTTCGATATCGAATATGAACAGGGAATTACTGAAGGAAATTGCTTTACTACTAACTTTTCTCCAAAAAATCCCGACATAGCCAGTTTTTACGGGGTTACAGGCGGCCAAAATGGGAATAACAATCCGCCCAAATCTTTGTTTGCTTTATTTCCTGCAGGAGACCTTAGAAAGGATATTACGGCAGCTGACGGTCATACAGACAAAAACGGCGTTTTTCACCCGTTAATTCCCACTTCAAATGATGTGCAAACATTCACAAAAAAGTATATGGTTCGGTTACTTGCCAGCTGTGATAGCCGGGCAAACTGGAAAGTAATCCGGTACGCCGATGTTTTATTAATGTATGCAGAGGCGTTGAATGAAAATGGCAAAACCAGCGAAGCGCTTAATTACCTGAACACGGTTCATAAGAGGGCCGGTTTGGCAGCATATGCTAATTTATCACAGGCAGAGACACGCGAAAATATAATTCTTGAAAGGAGGTTGGAACTCTCTTTCGAGGGCCACCGGTGGTTCGACTTATTAAGGACCAAACGTGCATTAAGTGTAATGGCACCATTTGGTATGAAAGATTATATGACTGTTTACCCACTGCCATTAAGCGAGATACAGTTAATAAATGATCCGGCTATATTACCGCAGAACCCGGGATATAACTAAAAGGTATTTACATTTCAGATGGCCGCGGATATTTTCCTGAAAAAATGTGAACCCATTCTTAAAAAATCATCATCTGTTTACACAAAAAAATAAGGCAATGAGTAAGAAAGCAACAATCAACATTTTATATTCGCTGTTATTCGGAACCATCATCATGGTTACTGCCGGATGGGCGCCCCCCATTAAGAAAATTTTTTTTGGGGAAGTAAATGCACCGGCGCCGGTAAAACGATATTTGTATGTTGCGGTGCCAGGGATCAGGGATTACCTGGGATATGGAGGCCACGGGATCCTTGTTTTTGATATGGACAATAATCATCGTTTTGTCAAGCGCATTCCAACCCAGGGGCTTCATCCCGATAAAACGCCGTCGAATGTAAAAGGCATAGCTGTCAGCGTGGCCCTAAATAGCATTTATGTAAGTACGCTTGAATCACTCCAGCGGATCGACCTCACTACAGAAAAAATCGTCTGGGAGAAAGCTTTTGAAGGCGGGTGCGACCGCATGTCCATTTCACCGGATGGCACTACCATGTATCTGCCTTCTTTGGAGAAAGACTTCTGGAACGTGGTCGATTGCAAGAATGGGGATATCATTAAAAAAATCAAGGTACGCAGAAGGGCGCATAATACCATTTACGGGCCATCCGGGGAAAGGGTTTACCTAGACGACATAGCCTCTCCCTGGTTGTATGTTTCAGATACAAAAACCCATACCCTTGTTGATAGCATCGGTCCGTTTGCATACTACATACGACCTTTTACCATTGACAGTAAAGAGACACTCGCATATGTGACTGTAGATAGTTTGCTTGGATTTGAAGTAGGAGACCTGAAGACCGGGAAAAAGCTGGCTTCTGTTGTTGTAGAAGGTTGGACCAAGGGACCCGTAAGGCGGCATGGTAACCCAAGCCACGGAATTGGCCTCACACCAGACGAAAAAGAATTATGGGTATGTGATGGATTTAATATGCGTATGCATGTTTTTAGCGCGGTTCCTCCCTATCAGCAACTAACTACTATTCCGGTACAGGACATGCCCGGGTGGGTCACCTTCAGTATGGATGGCAAATATGCCTATCCATCAAGCGGTGAAGTGATTGATGTGAAAACGCGTAAAGTCCTGTTAACGCTGCAGGACGAATACAACAACAGTGTAGCCAGCGAGAAAATGGTTGAAATACAGTATGAAGGTAAAAAACTGGTGAAGGCGGGTGATCAGTTCGGTATAGGGCGTTTAACAGGTAATACGGGGACGGCCCAAAATAGCGGGAGCAGAATCAGATCTAACTGATTGACCGAATGCCTGGAACGCTGTTCGAAGTCTCCGACTTCGAACAGCAGCGATGAACATAGGTATACGAAGTCAGAGACTTTGTACAGCAGAGAGAATATGTAACCAAAACAGTATGAATATACAAGCTGCCGTTTTGTACCAGATGGGCAAAGAGCGCCCTTATCATAAAAGCACTCCCCTTGCCATTGAAGAGGTCAAGTTGAGCAATCCACAGGCAGGTGAAATATTGGTCAGGATTCATGCAGCAGGCCTTTGTCATTCCGATTTGTCCGTGATAGACGGAAACCGCCCACGCCAGGTGCCGATGGTGTTAGGTCACGAGGCAGCAGGAGAAGTAATGGAACTTGGGCCAGGTGTGAAAGGCCTGGCGGAAGGAGATCATGTGGTATTTTCGTTTGTCCCCATTTGCGGCCACTGCATGCCCTGTATGACAGCGCGTCCCGCTCTTTGTGAAAATGGTGTTGCAGCGAATAACAAAGGTGTTTTATTGGGAGGGGGCATCAGGCTGCAGGACCGGCACCAGCAAAACATTCATCATCACATGGGAGTTTCCGCATTTGCGGAATATGCGACGGTTTCCAGGCAATCTGTAGTAAAAATTGATAGAGAACTGCCGTTTGACATCGCAGCATTATTTGGATGTGCTGTAATTACAGGTGTCGGCGCCGTTATCAATACAGCAAAACTATTACTTGGACAAACCGTCCTGATCACCGGGTTGGGAGGTGTAGGTTTTGCTGCACTGTTGGGTGCGCTTGCAGGTGGTGCCAGTAAAGTAATAGTGGCAGACATCAACGGCGAAAAACTGGCAAAAGCCATGGAACTCGGGGCTCATGAAGCCATTGATTCGTCGGGAGAAAACGCACTGGAGAAAATAAGAGATCTGACGAATGGTGGAGTTGACGTAGGTTTAGAGTTTGCGGGGGTGGTTCAGGCGCTTGAGTTTACGTATGATGCTACAGCGAGGGGCGGCAAAACCATTACAGCCGGCTTGCCACACCCAAGCAAGATGATGCAGCTTGCCCCTGTAAAATTGGTAGCGGAAGAAAGAACATTACAAGGTTCTTACCTGGGCAGTTGCATACCCTCGCGAGATATACCTGCCTATATTGCACTGTATCAATCCGGGCGGCTTCCGGTAGATAAGTTGATGACCCACAAGCTGACTTTAAATGAGGTCAATCAGGGTTTTGAACGGTTGGCACAAGGCGAAGCAATCCGGCAAATCATAACGTTTTGAAAGTAACACCACATGCAGAAAAATTCCCTTATCAGAACGCAGTCATACGTAAACGGCCAGTGGGTAAATGCAGCCAGCGGAAAAACGTTTGATGTTAACAACCCGGCAACAGGCGAATTGATAGCCGCGGTCACTGACATGAACAGGGAGGATGTACGTAAGGCTGCGGACGCCGCCCATAATGCCTGGCCTTCTTATCGGGAACTCACTGCTAAAGAACGGTCTGACTTAATGAGAAGGTGGTTTACGCTCATCCTGGAGCACAAGGAAGAACTGGCCAGGCTTATGACGATGGAGTGCGGAAAAGTTTTAAAGGAAACGCTGGGAGAAGTAGATTACGGTGTTTCCTTTATTGAATGGTTTGCTGAAGAAGCAAAACGGGTCTATGGTGATGTTATTCCTGCTCAATCAAATGACCGGAGATTGGTTGTAATAAAACAATCTATTGGCGTCGTGGCAGCCATTACCCCATGGAATTTTCCACTTGCCATGATTACACGGAAAGTCGGTCCAGCGCTGGCAGCCGGAAGCCCAGTGATCGTAAAACCGCCGGCAGAAGCGCCACTTACAGCACTGGCCATTGCTTACCTGGCAGAAAAAGCCGGCTTTCCGCCTGGTGTGTATAATACAATAACAACAACCAACAACAGCGAGGTAGGTTTGGAGCTTTGTGAAAACAAAAAAATCCGTAAGCTCTCATTCACTGGTTCTACGGCTGTTGGCAAGACGTTGATGAGTCAATGTGCTTCCACCTTGAAGAAGTTATCTCTTGAACTGGGTGGCAATGCACCGTTTATCGTTTTTGACGATGCCGACATAGACGCTGCAGTAAACGGGGCTATGATCTCCAAGTTTCGAAATAGCGGGCAGACCTGTGTATGCGTAAACCGCATCTTTGCCCAGGACAAAATTTATAATGAGTTTGTGGAGAAGCTTTGCATGGCCGTAGCCAATCTCAGGGTGGGCAATGGTCTGGATAAAGATATACAGGTAGGACCGCTGATCAATGAAAAAGGATTGAATAAAGTGAAGCATCATATCCAAGATGCCGTTGCCAAAGGGGCAAGGGTGATTGAAGGCGGTAAACAGTTGAACGGGCTGTTTTACCAGCCTACGGTCCTGGCAGATGCCACTGCCGATATGATCATTGCAAGGGAAGAGGTCTTTGGGCCGGTTGCGCCCGTTTTTAGGTTTAGTATTGAAGAGGAAGTTCTACGAATGGCAAACGATACCGACTATGGGCTTGCCGCTTATTTTTACAGCAAAGACATTAACCGCTGCTGGCGTGTTGCAGAAGCACTCGAATGTGGTATGGTAGGTATCAACGAAGGATTGATATCCACGGTGCTGGCCCCGTTTGGAGGTATAAAAGAATCCGGGGTGGGACGGGAAGGCTCGAAATACGGCATGGATTATTTTATGGAAATAAAATATTTGTGCTTTGGCGGGATTAAATAAACAGACAATGCAAACAGGTAATGAACTCAATGGCCTGTTAATAAAATAGCATGAATAAACCTTCAACCTTAAGGCAACTTCTTCAAATCCCGGTAATTGTTGCGGCTCTTGGTTATTTTGTAGACATATACGACCTCCTTTTATTCAGTATTGTCAGGATAGAGAGCCTTAAATCCCTTGGGGTTCCGGAAGAGAACTTATTAAATCAGGGAGTTTACCTGATTAATATGCAAATGGGCGGTTTGTTGATTGGCGGCATCTTATGGGGAATATTGGGTGATAAAAAAGGAAGGATCACCGTACTCTTTGCTTCTATTCTAATTTATTCCCTGGCAAATATTGCGAATGGTTTGGTTACCACGGTGAATCAATATGCTATCCTGCGCTTTATCGCCGGAGTTGGTTTGGCTGGTGAGCTCGGGGTGGGCATTACCCTGGTAGCTGAGATCTTACCGAAAGAGATCCGCGGTTACGGCACATCGTTAGTCGCAGGAGTGGGGATGTTAGGCGCGGTGATGGCCTATTTTATTGCAGACTACTTTGAATGGCGGATCGCCTATTTTATTGGCGGCGGGTTAGGCCTGTTGTTGTTACTGATGCGGGTGAAAGTATTTGAATCACGCATTTTTACCCAGGTGAAAGAAAAAGCAATTTCGAGAGGGAATTTCTTTCAATTATTTACTTCAAACAAACAGTTCTTTAAATATGTCCGGTGTATTCTCATTGGCATACCTGTCTGGTTTGTTGCAGGAATACTGATGACGTTCTCTCCAGAATTTGGTAAGGCGTTGGACCTCGATATGCCCATTGTTGCCGGTAAAGCAGTGATGTGGGAGTATATTGGCTTAACAATAGGAGATATATCCAGTGGCTTGTTAAGCCAGTTTTTCCACAGCCGGAAAAAAATAGTTATGTTATTTATTTTATTAGCCGGTTTCTTTGCAGCCGTTTACCTATTTATCCCGTTAAAAACCGCTGCCATGTTTTATGCGGTTTGCGTTTGTTTGGGTTTTGCTGCAGGCTATTGGGCTTTGTTTGTTACTATAGCAGCTGAACAATTTGGCACTAACCTTCGTGCTACGGTAGCTACTACTGTGCCCAACTTTGTGCGGGGCAGCATTCTTATTATGACTCCCCTGTTCCTCCTGTTTAGGAGCCACTTCGGAATCGTAACCGGGGCCGGCCTTTTAGGATTGCTTGCCATTATTATAGCTTTGATCGGCCTTTGGAAAATGGAAGAAACCTTTGGGAAAGACTTGAATTTTCTGGAAGAAAATGAAACAAAGCCTGCCGTTTCGTCTGTGCTTCAATAAAAGCAAGCACGTTGCCTATTCACTTTTAATCTAAAGAGAATGTCTATAGAACCGGAAAATAATCCTCTTGCCAGGTATACATTAAATCGGCGAAATTTTATTTACCACAGCAGTATGATAACAGGAGGTATGATCCTGTCGCCGCTTCTGGGCCAGGCCACCCTTGTTGGTGATATTCAGGATGATAATAAACTTTCTTGGTATCAGAAACCATTGCGGATCATGCATACTGTGCTCCGTGAATCGGATGCGAAAGAGTATGATGCAGCCGCTGTAGTTCGCTATTTACAAAAAGATGGATGTAATGCCCTTTGCGTAAATGCAGGAGGCATCGTAGACTTTTTTCAAAATCCATTGCCCGCTGCTAATATCAACCGTTTCATGGGGGAAAGGGACATTCTGAAAGAGATTACAACGGCTTGCAAAAACGCTGGAATCAAGATTATTGCAAGAATAGACTTTCGTGGCGTCGAGGAGCACATATACAAAAAATTCCCGGAGTGGTTCAAAAAGGATGTAAACCAGAACCCGGTTAAGACCACCTATACAAGGCCGGTATTGTACGAGTCCTGCTATTCGGGACAATACCGCAATCAATACGCGAATGATTTTGTACGCTATATAATGAAAAATTATGCGGTTGATGGCATTTGGCACAACGCGCCCGGCTTTAATGGAATTTGTTATTGCCCAAGCTGCCAGGCGTCGTATAAAGCTGCTGCCGGTAAGGATATCCCGGTTCTGCCATCCGCCTCCGAACCAGCACTTGACGAGTATATGGCCTGGAAAGCCCAGGCAGCGGACCAGTACATGGACCGCATTAAAAAAACCGTAAAATCATTCGGTGGGGATAAGGTGTATACAGCTGAGGTATTCAGTATTTATGGTGTTGGCCAACGAATAGACTCCGGGGTGGACCTGGATAGCGCCCGCAAACATTTTGATATTTTGGTAAGTGTAGCCTTCCTGACTGAAAATGGGCAAGGCGACACCTTCCCTTATGAGGATTTGAATTACGGCAGTACTATTATTAAATTCTTGAAATCCATGGTGCCCGACAGGGAAGCGGTAGTTATGTATGGAGGCAATGGTACTACCCACCGATTGGTAATAGATCCGCCGCAAGATTTAAAAATCTGGTTATGGGAAATTTTATCTGCAGGAGGCAGGTTCTGGAACTGTTATTTTTCCAATGTTCCAACCCTGACGCATGACAACCGTAATGCGTATAACGAATCGGAAGCCTATCAATTCGTTAAAGCCAATGAGAAGATCCTGGAGCAGCATGTTCCGGTAGCGAACGTCGGCATATATTATTCCAGGCAGACAAGATTATCTTATCGCGTAAAAACGGAAGAGGGTGATCGTTTCGGTTCGGGGATAAGAGGAGTGGAATCTGTGCTGATGGAAAACCATATCCCGCATGATTTTATTCTGGATGACCAGGTTAGTGAGGAAAGGTTAGAAAAATATAACCTGGTCATTTTACCTGATGTGAGATGCATGTCGGAAAAAGAAATGGAGGTGCTGAAGACCTATGTTCGGGAGGGAGGAAGCCTGCTTGCTACTTATGCCACCAGCCTTTACGATGATAACGGAAAAGAGCGGAAGGATTACGGTCTGAGTGAATTGTTCGGGGTACATTATACTGGCAAAAAAGAAAACACCCGCAAAGATAGTTATCAATTTATTTTGAATAAAAAGCATCCGATGGTGATGGCAGACAGTCCCCACACCGAACTGATGTTCAATGCGGGTTTTACCTTATTAAGTAAACCAACAAAGGAAGCGGAAGTAATCTGTACATGGGTGCCGGCCATCATTAATCAACCACCCGACAAAGCCTGGGTAGAAAATTTCTCCACCGAATTTCCTACTATCGTTCAGAATAATTTCGGGAAGGGCAAGGTAATATACTTTGCCAATCAGCCGGATGTAATGAGTTACGAACCCGGACATCCCGATCCCAGAAATCTTTTGTTGCGTGGTATCAGGCATTTGGCAGGAAGCACCATACCTTTAGAAAGTACGGCTCCTTCCAGTGTGCATATTGGACTCACCAGATCTTTGCTTAAGCCGGGGCAATATATTCTTTCCTTTGTAAATACTACTTCCGGGCCGGTTCGTCCTATCCGTGAGCTGGTACCTGTTCATGGTATCACCGTGAAGTTACGGCTCGATGGAAAGTCCGTAGCCAATTATAAGGTATTGCGTTCGCAGGGTGATTGCCGTATAAAGTCGAATGGCCGGAACCTGGATTTACGGATCAGTAAGTTGTCAGATTTTTGCGCCATATATATAGAAATGGTTACCTGAGCATTGACAATTTTTTGACGATACAAGAATTAAAATGCATAACGGGCTCCGAGCTGAATTTGGTAAGGCGTTCCATTAGCCTGCAATACACCAACATTTTCGTTCACACGGTAACTGTACTCTTTAGTGGTCTGGTTGAAGCCGGTTACAAATAATAAAGTCTGCGTACTAAATGTATTAAAGTTGAAGTTTCGTCCCCACTCTTTATTTAAAAGATTGGCAAAGTTGAACACATCTACGCTTAGCGTAAACTTCTGCTTTTTTATAATGCTGAAATCTTTTGTCAAACGGAGATCAAAGATTCCGGAAAAGGGATTCTCTCCGCCATTACGGTCTGCGATCTTGCCGAGGTTATCTCTTATATATTCTCTAGACCTGTTATCCGGGTTATTCAGAACCTTCTCCATAGAAGTACGAATACCGGCAGGTGTTTTGGCGTCATTAGGATCAAATATAAAGGCCAGGTCATTATCGTTTCCGGGGCCACCCACGAAATCACCATTGATATCGGCATCTACAGTAAGTGTATAACGGGTACCGCCAATACCTGTAAATCTTCCGCTTAAGTTAAAGCCTTTCCAGGAAGGAGTGGACCCATAAAAAACAAGCTTGTGTCTGAACTGGTTATCAGAAAAATTCATTTCAGACAAATCACGGGGATCTGACTTGATGGGACGGAAAGTAGAAGTGTTGGCAACGTTGCCGTTATAAGAAGTATTATCTTTTGTAATATTATACGTGTAGCTGAAATTCACATACCCATCGCGGAAGTAACGGTATTCTCCATCCACAATAGCAATGGTAGAGTTCAACTTTGCGCCATTTGTAAACGCTAACGTCCTACCCACTGCCTGGGTCTTTCTTCCCAATACGTTATTTGTAATTCCGAAAGCGGATATAGTATTTGCAGGAACAAACACACCCCTGTTACCTTCATTAGCCAGAGTGAAATAGGGCTTATCCACCAGGTTCCTGTCAAGATATACATAGTTATCATACGTATAAGAGTAAAGCAGATTTACGCCTAAACGTAGTGTGTTTTCAAGCAGAATTTTATTATAAGATATATTGGCTTTGAAAATAGACGGTACCTGCAGATCAAGATCGTTTACATTGATAGTAGACACCGATTTTACGCCTGGTACTAGGCCTGGAGCCGCTGAAGGATCTCTTCTGTACAAGGGAAAATCAGGAACAGGAACAAGATTGTCGCTGGTGCTCCTGGTAATATCGATTGCAGCCACCTTAGTTCCACTGTTTTGAATATTATTTACTTGTGCGTAGGTAATGGGATTTGCTGAAAACATGCCGGCTCCCACTTTTACAATGTCTGTGCGTTTGCCTTCGATATCCCAGGTCAATTGCATCCTGGGTTGTACATTATTCCAGTCGGTAGGATTGTTATCAGTACGCAATCCCAATTCTTTTTCAACAACCGGGTTATAATCTCCTGCGGTCAGGTAGCTGGTCACATCCCAACGAAGGCCAAAAGTAGCATCGACGTCTTTCCAGGGCAGAAACTGCACTTGGCCAAAAAGTGAACCGTTTAAAACATACTGCTGTACGGATGGCACACCGTTGATGGGTACTTCTCTTGCATAACGGGAAGGGTTCAGGTTATCAAAGTCTGCAAGGCTGTTGAAAATAAAACGCCCATTTTGCTCATTGGAAATATAGGTATCCAGATACGTTAGTGTGTTGTCGGTACCAAACGTAAAATTGTACTTGCCTTTTGTAATGAAGGAGGTATTGATCAACTGATACTGATCTTCAAGGTTGTCTTCTGGATTGAAACGCTGACCTCCAAGTTGCACGGTAGTATTACCTTGTGTACCGTTAGGAAGAACAGAACGTACAGTAACAATAGCCCTGGGTATGTTGGAAGAAGGTAGTTCTGAGTTAGGAGCATAATTACGGGTTGCTCTTTGATACTGAAATTTCAGCTCATTGAGGAAATTCGAATTAACCTGTGTGCGCAGAGAAAGTAAGGAGCTGTTTTCTTTCGATTTAAAATCGCCCCATACTTCATACAGGTTAATACTGCTGTTGTCATTGACGCTTACCGGGTTGTTCCAGTCACTATAGTTATTTCTAAAGGTCAACCTGTTTTTCTCATTAATCTGCCAGTCAAGGCGAAGCAAAAAAGTATTGGCCTTTGTTTTTCTGCCGAACTCACCTACCTGTTTATTATTGCTTAATCCATATTTTGTTCTGGCAATATTTAACATCGTATCAAGAGCCCCTTTGCTGATTCGTTGGGCAATAGCATCATCATCCGATTGAATATCGGCAATAAAAAAGGGAGCCGAAGCATCTTCCCGGTCAAAAGCGGTAAAAAAATGAAGCTTGTTTTTGACAATAGGACCGCCCAGGCTAAACCCGTATTGATTATTGGTGAATTGCTGAACCCTTTTGTTTCCCCTGATATCATTAGGGCTGGCTAAGGCATCAGAACGATAGTAATCGAATACACTCCCGGTAAATGTATTGGTGCCCGACTTGGTAACGGCACTGATTGCACCGCCGCCCTGGCGTCCCTGTGTTACACTATATACGTTAGTAATTATTTCAAATTCGCGGATGGCTTCAAGGGATAGAGAAAAAGGGCCCCTTCCTATTTCTCCGCTTGTCAGATTATTTCGTGCGCTTACGCCATCAATAAGATAGTTGGTAGAGGAAAATCGCTGACCACTTAAGTTGGCGCCATTTGAAGTAGGAGCTAAGGAAGCAAGATCATTGAAATTCCTGTTCTGCGCCGGTATTTGCTGAATGGTTCTTGAAGATATGGCAGTACTTGCACCAAGCCGGTCAATTCTACTGCTCACTGAACTGGAAGTTACTATTACTTCTGCAAGCGTTGCATTGTTTTCGGCCAGCACGAAATCATTTACAAGCTGATCGCCGAGATTAATGGTCAAGTTATTTTTGACCTGAGTGGCATATCCTACAAAGCTGACTTGTATAGAATAAGGGGAGCCTAATGGTAACTGTTTAAATAAGTAAGCACCTTTTGCATTTGTCTGCGTCGTGGATCTAAAACCAGTCGAGTTGTTGATGATGGTTACCGTTGCAGCTGGCAAAGGCTTTTGCTGAACAGCTGAGATAGTTCCCCAGGCAGAGGCATCGGTTGATTGACCAAAGGCAAACTGTGTCAACATGACTGGTCCCAATAAAAACAGGCACTTTAAACAGGGTAATATTTTCTTCATCGAGGAATAGTTTGAGCCGGCAAATGTGCTGGTGTACTATGACTAAATTCTTACGTAAACGTTATTAAATGATGAACAAAGAATAACTCAGATATGGATCACCCCAAACAGATGATAAAAGATAGCCAGGAATTGGATAAAAAATTGAAAGAGCAAAAAGGAAAAAAACATTAATGCAGTTTTAGTAATTCCTCAGTGCTCTTTGTGTGCATTCCCTTGCGGTTCTTTGTGGTTTATTAAGAATTAATGATTAGATAAAGAAGCTCTTGTTACAATATACTGTTGCCTTACTACATTCGCATTTTAAGTGAGAAGAGCACAGTAGACTCTCCTTAATAATAACCGAATCTTCAAATCGTACCCTTTATTACTTGTCGAATACTTCAAAGGGTGTTTAATATGCATTTGTCTTAAATCATTATCAATGAAAAAAATTTACTTTAGTATTAAAACAGGTTTTGCTTTACTGGTACTACTGCTGGTGATTAACTGCATAGTATATGCACAGCAAAATTCCAATGCGGTAAAAGGTATTGTAAAGAATCAGAAAGGCGAAACCCTGCAAGGTGTCACCGTAACTATTCAGAACAAAGACAGCAGTGTAGTTCCCACTGCTGTTACTAATGCCTCTGGTGTTTTTACCGTAAACAATTTACAGCCTGGAAATTCGTACGTTTTCAAATTATCACATGTGGGTTATGAGAACCATGTGTTGCCTAACTATACATACAACGGGGGCGACGAAATTAACCTATCGTTACAGCTTTCAGCTACCAGCGAAGCGCTCAATGAAGTGGTTGTAGTAGGTTATGGTACACAGAAAAAAATAAATCTGACAGGCGCAGTAGATCAGGTATCCGGAGATGTATTAGACAACAGGGCCGTACCTAACTTTTCCCAGGGATTACAGGGAATCATACCCAACTTAAACATAAGGCTTGGTGATGGCAAACCCACTCAGGCGCCTTCTTACAATGTAAGAGGTACTACCTCTATCGGGCAGGGTGGTAGCGCTTTGGTGTTGATAGATGGTGTAGAAGGAGATCCCAGCATGCTTAATCCTGCGGATATAGCTACCATATCAGTATTGAAAGATGCTGCATCTACGACGGAGGAACCAGAAATATAAATTCAATTTCTATCATACGTTTTGGGGAAGTATTATTGACTTAAGTTTCGCAGTTAAATTACGTTAGAATTTGTTTATGTTTTGGAGATATTAATTCCAATATTCCATTTAATTTACCGGAGTTGATAATCTTGTTGATGCATATATCAATATCTTCCACAAATACATCTAACGTTTCGATAATGATTTTCATAATAACTATTAATAGTTCCCATAACCTTATATGCAGCCTTTGTTCCATCATTTCTTCACCGGTAGCTCTGAATAATTCTCCTCTGGTTTCATAGTCATCGAAGCGTTTTCTTAAGGTAAGCAGGATATATTGAATCATGGTAATGGTAGTGTCTGCTATCTGCGCTTCCAGGCTTTTAGATTGGCATCCTCCCAGATTCAGGTATTGCTTGCTTTCTTTAAAGAACACCTCGATAGTCCACCGTACCTGATATTGCTCCATTACTTTACTATAAGAAAGAGCAGTATCGGTTGATAAAATCAAATGCCATTTACCTTTTTGACCAAACCGGCTAAAAAATAATCTGACCGGGTATTCTTTGTACATGACATCCACTATCAAATAACTTGCTCTAAGCTTACTGCAACGTTTGATACCTGTATTGCGTTTGACCCTGGTTAACAATTCGGTGGCACTATAATACTTTCCTTTGTACAAGTATTTAGCTTTGCCCATTTTCATCATTCCGATCAGGTGCACGTTTTGTTTGCTATAACTCCTTACGCATTCGATCATCCGTTCTGAAGTAAACCAACTGTCCATCAGCACATAATCTACTTTTAACAATCGAAGCGCCCTTTTAATCATCTCTATCCCAACCTCGGTTTTACTCCTGTCTACCTCCCTGGCTCTTTTATTACTTTCACTGTCTTCAAGGCGACATCCTTTATATTGCCGCTTTAATTGCTTTTTAGTCAATCCATAAGGCTTTTGTTCATTTTTGCCTTTTTCCCGGTGCAATGAAAAATCCAGCGGCAGATTACTTTTTCCATCATAATAACACAACAGCAATAAACGAAGCCCTAACTGATAGCTATGGTTCACATGATCCCAAAGCTTGCCTGTAAATTCTATAGCCCTCCCTGATTTATGCAACAAGGAATCATCTATGATCAAACAACGTTTGGCTTGTGTTTCAGCCTCCCCCTTCTTTTCAATAATGACCACGAATCGTTTTACAAAACTCATCAGCAACCTACGCCATGGAATGGTTTGCATGTTCTTAAATCTGTAATACACATCCTTGTCAGCACCGGACAAATCTTTGCTACGCGATTTAAATAGCGCATGTATACTGGCATGTTTAAGAAAAGGCAAAATGATCAACACCGGAAATACATCAATAATATGATAGCCTCTTTTCTTCAATGGCTTTAATACACCATACACCCTTTTAAATTCAAAGAACGAAAGTAGATTAACGAGGTAATCCACCATTTTTGTTGAATTGGAAAAATATTTTTTTAACTCTTCTACCGATTGAATATCTTTGGATTGCAGCATGACCTTGTACAAGTTTAGTACCTTTAAGTTACTGAATTTCAGTAGCTTACACAAGAATTCATGCTGCTTTTTTTATTTATTTTTCTTTTCTTTCCATCTAAATTTTATCTGCGAAACTTGAGTTATTGAATTACGCGGAGGCAAAAGTAGAACTGGGTGCATTAACGGATACAGACTGGAATAAAACGAAATATCCAGATTATATGCCCGCTACACGGAGCTCCTCCGGAGATGAAATTTTCTGTCCGTTATCATCTATAAACACGTAGCTCCTCCTCCGGAGCAAAAAAGAGAAAAGGCAAACCTGTCAAACCATTACAGATTTGATCCACGGCTAACGGAGCGAATCCAACATGGGGATGGGAGCTTTTCACTTATGCCATGATTGGCAATCAGTTCGTTTCTTTTGTGTTAACGCATTATTATAAAATTGTTGTTTTAAAATCATCTTATGTTTAAATTTTTGATTCCTGAATTTCTTACACAATAATCCCGTCACTTTTGCGGCCAAATCAACTATTCATGAAATTGGTCAATCATTACGGGAGAAAGGCGCTTTTTCTCATAACTGCTTTTTTTAGCATTCACTGCATAGCTTTTAGCCAGACTATCAGCGGTGTTGTTTCAGACAGCACAGGCCAGCCCTTAGCAGGAGCCACTGTTGAGATTAAAAATACATCCGCACGTACATCAACGCAGGTTGATGGAGCATATACCATTACGGGCAGAAAACTCCTGACAACAAAGGATATCCTTGTTTTCAGTTTCACCGGTTATACTACTACAGAGGTGCCCTTTAGTGGAAATACCAACATGAACATACAGCTACAAGCGACCCAAAATGTGTTGAATGAAGTTGTTGTAACCGCCTTAGGCATAAAGCGTGCTGAGAAATCTCTTGGCTATGCTGCACAATCAGTGAATGAGAATGCAGTAAAAGACGCAAAGGCGAACAATTGGATTAACACACTATCAGGCAAAGTAGCCGGTCTGAACATTCAGGGCACGGGCTCGGGACCAATGGGATCATCAAGGATAACGCTGCGAGGAGAATCGTCTCTTAACCTGGAGAATAATCAGGCATTGATTGTTGTGGACGGTGTGCCGGTGAGCAGCAGGATAACAGGTACGGGTTATAAAGCTCACCTGGCCGCAGACAATCCGGTAGATTTTGGTTCAACGGTATCAGACATTAACCCCGATGATATCGAAAAGATCACCGTATTAAAAGGCGCCGGCGCAACTGCACTTTACGGAAGCCGTGCAGCTGGTGGAGCCATAATCATCACGACTAAATCGGGGCAACGTAAAGGGAAAGGAATAGGTGTGACTTACAATTCCAATGTAAGTATTGACCAGGTAAACAGGTGGCCCGACTACCAGTTTGAATATGGTGAAGGAAGAACAAGTGTTTACTACTCATACCTGGATAGTCCCGATGGTCCGAACACCAGTACGAATGTGGCGGCAGGAAGGGCCTGGGGCCCTAAATTAAATGGCCAGATGTATTACCAGTACAACCCGGATGCACCAGACGGAAAGCCAACTGAGCGTACACCGTGGGTGCCCCATACGGATTACATATCCGGTTTTTTTAAAACCGGTGTTACGGTCTCCAACAGTATCTCTTTGGAAGGCGGCAACGAAAGGGGTTCCGCGCGTTTATCGTTCACTCACCTGAAAAACAAATGGATACTGCCCAATACCGGTTTTGAAAGAATAAATGCCGCTTTGTCTATCAATCAAAATATCTCAGACAGGTTGAAACTAACCGGGAAGGTTAATTATACCAATAAAAAAAGTGATAACCTGCCCGCTGCAGGGTATAATAACCAGACCATCATGTACTTTCTGATTATCGGCACCGCGCCTAACATCAGGCCTGAATGGTTTAAACCTTACTGGCAGCCGGGATTAGAGAACGTACAGCAAAAAAATCCATTTAATACCGGCCCCGATAATCCTTATTTAGACCTGTACGTAATGCTGAACAAGATGAATAAGCACGGCGTTGTTGGAAACATTTCTGCTGCCTACCAGCTTTCCGATAAATTAGAGCTGATGGTGCGTACAGGAATGGATATGTCATTTGAATTCAGGTCGCAGCAACGGCCTTTCAGCATGACCAAATTTCCAAGGGGCATGTACAGAGAGCAGAACGTTTTCAGTTATGAAAATAACACGGATGCCCTAATTACGTATAAGGACAAGTTCAACAGCCTGTTTAAATACACTGTATCGGCCGGAGCTAATGTTATGAGGCAAACCTATGATTTCGCAGGTTTGTATGCCGACCAGTTAGCACAGCCAGGTGTCTACCAGATCTCCAACAGCCTCGACCAGGCGGTTGCCGATCCGTTTAAAACCAAAAAGCCATCCATAGCGTTTATGGATTGGCACAGCTTTCTTATGATGAGAAAATCTTTGTAGACTTAACGGGACGGAACGATTGGTCGAGTTCACTGCCTTATGGTAACAATTCCTTTTTCTATCCTTCCGTCAGCACCAGTTTTTTGGTAAGTGACCTTTTTACATTGCCTTCAGCCGTTTCATTTGCAAAGCTAAGGTTCTCCTGGGCACAGGTTGGTAATGATACAAGGCCCTACCAGACTGATAAATACTACGACAGGGTTTACAGCAACAGCTTTACCAATTCTTCCACTTTGTATAACCCTGATTTAAAGCCGGAAATAACCTCCAGCTACGAAGCAGGTATCGATGTAAGATTGTTCAATAACCGCATAGGTATAGACATGTCTGTCTATGACAATAAAAGCAGGAATCAGATATTAGCGATACCACTCGATCCGGTTTCGGGATACTCGAACGCTTTGGTGAATGCAGGGTTGATCAATAGCAAAGGGATTGAAGTGATGCTGACGGGCAAACCGGTTAAAACTAAAAATGTCGAATGGAGTACAACGCTTACCTGGTCGCGCAACAGGAGTTATGTAAGGGAATTGGCCGAAGGTATAACCAACCAGATCATCTACAGCCATGAAAGCAATGTATCCATTGAAGCCAGAGTCGGTGGTAGGATGGGAGATCTGTATGGCCGCGGGTTTCAACGTTCGCCTGAAGGGAAAATTATCTATTCATCAGTTGGTCTGCCAGCGCCTTTGAATCCGGTCACAAAAAAATGGGGCAATGCTTTTGCCGACTGGAAGGCAGGATTGATGAATGAATTTACCATTCGCTCATTCAGGATAAGCATTTTGTTCGATGGCCAAAAAGGCGGCAGCCTGTATTCGCAGACCAATCACAAGAGTAATACCCTTGGTAAAACAACAGTTACGTTGCCCGGACGTGATGATGGAATTATAGGCGATGGGGTTGTGGCAGGCGCAGATGGCAAATACTCAGCCAACACAATTAAAGTGCCCGCCAGCTCATACTATGATAATTATTATACCATCAGCAACGCGGAAACAAATATTTTTGATGCATCGTATGTAAAATTAAGAGAGGCCCGGGTAGAGTTCAATCTTCCCCAAAAGTTATTGAAGGGCATTGGCATAACACAATCCAGCGTGGCTCTTTACGGCAGGGAATTATTCAACTTCACCGACTTCCCTGGCTTTGATCCGGAAGGTGGTAATTTGAATAGTGGAACATTAATTCCTGGAGTCGAGTTAATGCAGTTCCCGTCCACCAGAAATATAGGAGTAAATCTTACCTTGAAATTCTAACCCATACATTCATCTACAACAAAAAATATGGCAACGTTAAAAAAGACATATACCACCTTCCTGGTTCTTTGCCTGGCTTGGATTTCATGTACCAAAGACTTCAAGGAGTTAAACACGGACCCTAATCGCCCGAAAGAAATTACCCCTGGTGTAATGCTTGGGCAATTGCAGTACCGGATCGTTAACAACAGTGTACAGGCCGGACGAAATTTCACGCATGAATTAATGCAGGTAGATGCTCCCCGTGGCAGCGCTGGTGGGGCTGGTCTTCACAGATATATAGTAAATCCGGGTGCGGCAGTATGGAGCAGCTTTTACACATACATGACGGATATTGAAGATATATATGCCATTTCAGACCGCTTAAAAGAAAATAATTATAAAGCAATAGCGCTTGTGTATAGATGCTGGGCATACGCTATCTTAACGGACCTGTATGGAGATATACCTTATTCACAGGCTACAAAAGCAACAGAAGGCAGTTTTCAGGCGGCGTTTGACAAGCAGAAAGATATTTATATTCAGCTCTTAAAAGATCTGGATGCCGCCAATACGCTTTTTGATGATACGAAAGCCTTAACTTATGGAGGTGACCTGGTTTACAACGCCAACGCGCTTACAGGTGGAAAAAATTTGGGTATTCAGAAATGGAAGAAGTTTGCCAATTCACTAAAACTCCGGCTGCTGCTGAGGATATCCAGGCGCAACGGGGAAGTAAATGTGCACGAACAGATCAATGCCATACTAAATGATCCGGCAAAGTACCCGGTGTTTGCAGCCAATGCTGATGAGGCTATTTTTAAATATACCGGCACCTTTCCCTATTTCAACCCATATTACAATGCAAGAACGCTCGACTGGAGAGAAGGAACGTATTTCACCGAGTTCTTCGTTAATAAAATGAACGCCGACAATGATCCACGCAGGGCAGTCTGGATGACAACGGTAAATGTAAATGGCGCTAATGTCTACCAGGGTATCAGAAGCGGTTATCCTACTTCTGTTGAATATGCCGTAGGTAAAAATTCCAGCTACGCCGATGCCCTTAAGACGTTACCGCAGCTTGGTGTAATGATGACCTTTGCTGAAGTTGAATTTATAAAAGCCGAGCTGGCTTTGAAAGATTTTGCTACAGGTAAAACAGCTAAGCAGCACTATGAAAATGGCATCACCGCATCCATGGTGCAATGGGGAGCGGCAATGCCCGCCGGTTATCTGCAACAGACAGGGGTAGCCTATAATGCGAATGCTGATGCTGAACAACAATTGGAAAAAATTATGTTGCAGAAATATTACGCCTACTTTTTTGTCGACTACCAGTCCTGGTTTGAAAAGCGAAGAACGGGCTATCCGGTTCTTCCAAGAGGCGCAGGCATTCCCGCGGAAAATAAATTTCCCAGCCGCGTGCCTTATCCAACCTATTTACAGTCGCTAAACCCTGCAAACCTGGAAGCTGCAAAGGCATCAATGGGCGGGGATGATAGTAATATAAAAGTATGGTGGGAAAAATAAGCACCTGTCATTGGCATGAAGCGCCACGGCAGCATCACACTTAATATTTATATTGCGCTTCATTGAAACCTCCGCAACCTGGGTATTGAAAACCTTGAAGCAACCACGCAGTAAATAAATTACTAAACCATGAGAATGATTGCAATTACGATACAGCTTCTAATCCTTTCATCATCTTTAATGGCCCAAAAAAGCGCTGGCGACATGGGCAAAATAAATGCTCAGTTAGAAAAGAGGAGGGTCATGCTGCCGAATGGATGGAGCCTTACGCCGGCAGGCCGCTCATTAGAAGTAGGCGATCTCCCATTAAACATAACCGTATCTGCTTCCGGCAGGCTCATCGCTGTAACAAACAATGGACAGGGTAAACAAAGCATTCAATTGATTGATAGCAGAAAGGAAAAACTGATGTCTACAATCGAAATACCCAAGGCATTTTACGGCCTCAGGTTCAGTAAGGATGAGAAGTTCTTATACGCTTCAGGTGGTAATGATAACTGGATCTTAAAGTACATCATTCAAAACAATAAGCTCATGCTGAACGACAGCATCAAACTGGGTGATAGATGGCCTGAAAAGATTTCTCCTGTTGGTATTGACATTGACGATGCAAAAAACCTGCTGTATGTGGTCACCAAGGAAAATAATTCCCTTTATGTGATCGATCTGGGCACAAAGAATATTGTACATAAGGAAAACCTGGTGAATGAAGCGTACACGTGTGTATTGTCACCTGATGCAAGGCTGTTGTACATTTCATTATGGGGCGGGAAAAGGGTGGCCGTATTTGATACGGAGACAAAAAAACTTTCTTCGTTTATTTCCGTTTCCTTAAATCCCAACGAATTAATCCTGACTAAAGATGGCATACATCTTTTTGTTGCTAATGCTGGTGACAACAGCGTTTCGGTGATCAACACAAAAACGCAGGAGATCGTGGAGACATTGGATGCTGCGCTATATCCCGTTTCGCCGGTGGGTTCCGTAACCAATGGCCTGGCGTTATCTGCTAATCAAAAAACCCTGTATATTGCCAATGCAGATAACAACGCCCTTGCCGTATTTGATGTAAGCGTGCCTGGTAAAAGCCGGTCTAAAGGATTTATTCCGGTAGGGTGGTATCCAACCAGCGTCAGGGTGGTTGACAAACGTATCTTTGTCACCAACGGAAAAGGCTTTACTTCTTTTCCCAATCCCCTGGGGCCGCAGCCTGTAAACAGGGCGGTACAATCGGAATCCCATAAGGGTGAAGAAGTAAAACCGAATAGCAGGCTTCAATACATAGGCAATCTCATGAAAGGCACCCTCAGCATCATTGATGAGCCTGAGGAGAAGGCCCTGGCCATTTACTCTAAACATGTATATACAAATACGCCGTATACCAAACAAAAAGAGTTGATCGTTGAAGGCGAAAAAGACAACCCCATTCCAATGAAAGTGGGCAGTCCATCGCCCATTAAATATGTTTTTTATATCCTTAAGGAAAACAGAACGTATGACCAGGTTTTTGGTGATATGCCGGAGGGAAACGGGGATACATCCTTATGTTTATTTGGGGAAAAATTCACACCCAATCAACACAAACTGGCCAGGGAATATGTGTTGCTTGATAATTTTTATGTAGATGCAGAAGTAAGTGCCGATGGGCACAATTGGAGCATGGGCGCACATGCCAATGACTATCTGGAAAAGACATGGCCCACCAGCTACGGACGCCGTGGTGGCGCTACCGAAGGCATGGGCCGGCGGGAGATCGCCAATAATAAAGATGGGTATATCTGGGATTTTTGCAAACGCGCCAATGTCAGTTATCGTACGTATGGCGTATTTCAGGATAAAGAGAAGGGTAATATACCATCATTGGTGGGACATGAATGCGGTTCCTTTTCAACCTATTATTTAAACAATGTAAGAGACACTACCCGGGTTCGGCAGTGGAAAAGAGACTTTGACTCTCTTATTTCGATAAAGGCGGTACCCCGTTTTAATTCAATTCGTTTGGGAGCTGACCATACCCAGGGATTAACCGTTGGCAGACCCACTCCATTTGCCTGTGTAGCAGATAACGATTTAGCAGTAGGCTTGTTTGTAGAGCATTTAAGTAAGAGCCCGATATGGAAGGAGAGTGCCGTATTTGTGTTGGAAGATGATGCGCAAAATGGTCCCGACCATGTAGATGCACACCGCTCTAACGCACTGGTGATAAGTCCGTACACCAAAAGAAAAATAGTAGATCATACCATGTATTCCACTTCCGGTATGCTAAGAACAATGGAGCTGATATTAGGCCTTCCGCCTATGAGCCAATATGATGCGGCAGCTACACCCATGTGGCGAAGTTTTACTTCCAGGCCGGATTTTACCCCGTTTCAATCCTTACCCTGCAATGTTGATTTGAATGATGTGAATAAAGTATTTAATACCGCCGCAAAATTATCTGCCCAACTGGATTTTTCAGAAGTAGATAAAATAGACGATAATCTGTTTAACCAAATACTTTGGAAAGGCATCAGGGGCGAAACTGCACAGGTGCCTGCACCGAGAAGGAGCGCTTTTGTGAAGAGCGTTGTTGAAGAAGAAGAGAAATCAGGTCAAAAGAAATGAGGAACGAAAAACATAGGAACACTAAACTTGCGAGTTAGTACCATTCAACAACAGGCTTCACACGGGACAAACGCTTTAATTGCAGATATATTTTTTGAAGAATGCTTAAAGATTTACATTTACGATAGACCTTTTTTTGATATTGCTGCCATTAAAAGAACAAATTATGATAAGTACAACCGCCAATGCAGAAATGCATAATGCCACCAGACTAGAAGCTATAGGAGCAGGAATCATTCGATACGGACTTGCTATTGTCTTGCTATGGGTTGGCATGCTCAAGTTTACATCTTACGAGGCAGAGGGTATTAAACCGCTGGTTGAAAACAGTCCTTTTCTATACTGGGCCTATGGTATTATGAGCGTACAGGGGTTCTCCATGGTACTTGGTGTTACCGAGATCATACTGGGAATACTAATTGCCAGCAGGCCTTTCTCGCCAAAAGCTTCGGCCATAGGTATGGCAACCCGGGTATGGGTTTCCATTCCTGTCACCAATGCCGGGGCAGTTTATAGCGAAAGATCTTTTATTTCTGGGTGCGGCAGTATGGACAGCCGGGGAGGCATTAATGGCTTCAAGGATTGTTTCCTCATCAACAAGAAAGACAGTAGTTGCTTAGATATCTTTTGTAAAAAGCAACTACATCAAAAACTGGCGCTCATGAAACTGTTTTTGAAGTATTACTCCAACCAACACCTCAACAGATTGAAATAAAACGTAAAAGCGCCTATTACGTTTGCCAAAATTACACTCTTCAGGAAACGGTAATCATGTAGTTAGGCATCGGCCATCTCAACACTGTTAGTGACTTGTTGGTCCGTGTGAACGATATAGAAAGTATTAGTATGCTACCCTTGATTGGGCATCGGCAACTATTTTTAATAAAAGGCTACTTGCAACAATAATTGCAACAGTTCTAAGAATGGAAATCGTCTTCTTGTTTAATTTATTTTTTCATATTACATATTTTAATAAAGGATAAACTACCGGGAAACGATACGCTAGCCTTTCTGTGAAATTAATATTTTTATTCATAAATTTTATTAGGTGATCGTGTTGTTGAATAATTTCTTTGACTATAATGTATAAAAACTTTTTTGAGGATGACTGGGGTTATGACTACAAGCGGTTTTGCTTTGTGCATAAGATAAACGACAATGAGAAAGTAAACGGCCTTGCTGATAAGGACCTTTTTAACGAGCGAAGAAAGATATGGCGAAGAAGGAAATACGAGAAATTGTATTATGGAACCTAAATAACATTCATTAAAACGTTACAATAAATTAAGACAACATGCAGCTGCAGTGTCCAATGCCAAAGCTTGATTTTGACATCATTACGTTAGGGCATGGCAGTGGGGGTACATTAACCAATCAATTGCTTGAAGCAGGTGTTTTCAAATTGTTCGAAAACGATCTGCTCAACAAAAGACACGATGGAGCCATATTTGATCTTCCCGGCAGGCTGGCTATGAGTACCGACAGCTACGTTGTATCGCCCCTTTTTTTTGCCGGTGGCAACATCGGCGATCTGGCCATAAACGGAACAGTAAATGACCTTGCCATGTGCGGCGCTACAGCTAAATATTTAACCCTGGCTTTTGTATTGGAAGAAGGATTAAAGATGGAGGAATTCTGGCAGATTTTAAATACCATTAAATGTTGTTGCGAAACAGCGAACGTTCAAATAATTACCGGTGATACAAAAGTTGTTGAAAGAGGAAAAGAAGATAAAATTTTCATTAATACGACTGGCATCGGAAATGTACACCCAAATGCAAACATTGATATCGCCAATGTGAAAGCAAGTGATGTAATAATTCTGAGTGGTCCGTTGGCTCGTCATGGGATCACCATCATGAGTCAGCGGCAGGGTTTGGAATTTGAAACATCCATCACGAGTGACACCCGGCCCCTGCAAGAAATCATTGGTGATTTGCTTGATGCATTTGGCGAACACATCCACCTGTTACGCGACCCTACCCGTGGTGGTTTAGCAACGGTATTGAATGAGATCGCCAAAGTGGCAAAACTGGGTGTTAACATCTCTCAAAAAAATATTCCGGTAGAAGAAGAGGTATACGGTGCCTGTGAAATGCTTGGGCTTGATCCGCTATATGTTGCCAATGAAGGCTTGTTCGTTTCGGTTGTTGATGCTTCCATAGCGAACGCATTTTTATCGCTGGTAAAAAATTGGCAGCACGGCTCGATGTCTTCCATAATCGGTGAAGTTGTGACGGAACATCCGGGCCAGGTGATTTTAAATAGTAATATAGGCGGGCGCAGGGTGGTAAATATGTTGGCAGGTGAACAGCTTCCACGGATATGTTAACAGGGATATGGAGAAAGGGGATGTATAGATTTTATGCAGGCGCTTAAAAGGTCATTTTATGTGGACAGAAATTTTACCGTTTGTTTTGGCAGCGTCATTGGGTTTCAGGCATGCGTTTGAAACAGACCATTTACTGGCGGTAAGTAATATTGTCACTAAGCGCAACTCGACCTTTTTAGCCATGAAAGATGGTACCTTCTGGGGATTGGGCCACAGCTCTTCGATTTTAGTATTAGGCGTTGTTATGATATTATTGCGTTGGGTAGTTCCTGATCATTATTTTCAATCAATGGAAGGCACCGTAGGCGTCATGATCATTGTTTTGGGCATTTTCAGGTTATGGCAGTTTTTCAGGCAAACGTCTTTGCAGATCCATACACATGAACACACACATGATGGAACAGCACACAGCCATATACACATCCATACCGATCCTGATAATAAACAAACTCATCAGCACCTCCACAAACTATCTTTTGGTGTTGGCATCATTCACGGTTTGGCAGGAAGCGGGGTTTTGATTGGGGTAGCCATGGCTGCCATGAAGTCTGTTGGCAGCAGCCTTTTATTTCTGCTCATATTCAGCATAGGATGTATGGCCGGTATGATGCTTGCATCCGCAGTACTCGGCCTTCCTTTCTCCAAAAAGCTGCAGTCATTCGAACGGGTAAAGCAAATACTTGTTGTTATTTCATGTATGATGTGTGTAGTAATCGGGGCCAGGATAATGATGCAAAATTGGTTTGATGTTTAAGAATGAAATGATAAAGACAAGTATTTCCTGTTACCGGATTACTTTATCTTAACAAAATAAGTAACCCCGTGATCAATCACTTTTGCCGGGTTATAGAAAGGAAGCAATTTGGACATAAAGTCCCCGGATAGATTATCCACGATCCCGAAGTCATCATCATTACATATCGCCAGCATGTCTTTTCCAATAAGGGCGATACCTTCGGGTTTATCATGCGGATAATCGGGGAATGCCGCAATAAGGTCAACGGCTAATGATTTATTCACGGGTATAAGCGCTGCAAAACCGGGCTCATTGGTCACCGCAGCGTGTTCCAGCGTTTTATTGTTAATGACTAGACCACCGTCTGAGTCTGCAGGATCTGATATGTTGCTGGCGCCATTAATATTGATCCGGAATACGCGTTTAAATGAGGATAACGCATTGCCCATAAGCGGAAATTCACCATCCCTTTCGAGCACCAGGAATTCTGTATTACTTATAGAGGCGATTTCACTGACTAGGTTATTGACTCTTTCCGTCTTATAGATGAACTGTTTAGTAGCTCCTGAATTAATATTAAAAAATAGAATCCGCAAAACGCCGCTCGTGCGGATCTGATTTCTGAGTGAAAGAGGTGTAGACGGATTTTCCAGGGGTGATTGCATCATACCCACCAGCCACTGCTGGTCGGGGGTAATGGTCAATCCTTCCATACCGCGATTAGCCCGCCGTGTACTGAATACTTTAGGGATCCGGCGTCCGCCAACACCGCTTCCAAACGGGTTGATGCGTTCAATGGATCGTCCATCGGCAGTAAAATGTACAAGGTGAGGGCCGTACTCATCGCTAACCCAAAAGCTTCCATCACTGGTTATGGCAAGTCCCTCCGGATCCAGACCACTTGGGTCAAGGGGAAGAATATTTCCCAGTGCATCATAGGGGATTTCACCCGTACTTCCTTGTCCGGCAGGGTTCGGCCTGCCGGATATCAGGTTGCCAAGTTGATCCTTGAAATGAATCGTAGTTAGTTTATGCAGCGAATCGCCTTTCAGTTCAAAAACACCTATCTGCGGATTGAAGTTTGGTACAGGGAACAATTTGCCGCCAAAGGCATCCACGTTTGGGCCCCTGTCAGTCATGAAGTAAAACAAACGATTGTTTTTATATCCGGAAGCGCTGATTACTGCCATGGCCGACCCATAACCACCATTAAAGACAGCAGTTCCCAGGTTGTTTGTGAAAATGACGGACGTATTTTGCTGACCTGCTGAAACAGGCAGTTTGCCGCTGGCAGGAGAGTCCTTAAATATTTCATGTAAAATGTCCAGTCCCTTAGAGCACGAAGAAAATAACAGGATGAAAAAAACGCCAGGTATAATTAACCTGAATCTTTGTGTTGGCATTACTTATTAATTTTTAGTAAGCATATTTACTTAGCTTATGTTACCATACTGTTATCCATCAATTAATAAATAGTTACCCTTTGTTTCTGGCCTTCGGTTGCCATTATCCTTCCGGTGAAAGGAAGATAGCGGTAACCTAACGTATATGCATAAGTTATTTTCAATGTCATGGGCCGCAATTGTCTTTATCATAATTGTTCCGTGTAACGCGTTTGCGCAAAAATTTATTTTGGGAAAAATTATTTCAGCTACGGATCAATCGGTGGTAGCGGGAGCCACTATACTTCTTAAAGGAACAAGGCATGGTGTATCGACGGATGTAAATCCGCTGAAAGTTATGATTTCGGTTGGCATATCGGATGGGAGGATGGGAGAAATGTATTGAGCCATGGCGGCGGAATGCCTGGCTATAAGTCGACGATCATCATTATACCGGAAGCCGGGACGGGAATTATTATTTTGACCAATAAGATATCCTATTTGAACGAAGAGCTGGCAGGTGTAATAGTTGATTACCTGGATTTAAAAAAAATCAATTGGAAAGAAGCCGGTGATAATGATTGTCTTAAAAATTTTAATTTTCCATGGGACGATGAGACAGACTCAATCAGTCAGTTGCAGTCTGTCATTCCGGGCTTAGCGCTGTACAAAGGAAGGTATGAAGATAAAGCTTATGGGAAAGCCGTTATTTTTGAAAATGGCAGCGAAGCTATTCTTGAACTTTCGCCAAGTAAAAAACAGCTTTCCGGCCGTTTGTATTACCTGGATAAAAACAGGTTAAGGATCATCTTCAATGATGGGTTCATTTCGCCTGGCGAAATCGTGTTTACCAGGGACACCGGTAATAGAATAAAAGGATTTACGTTGGAAATACCAAGCAGTGACTTTCATTTTAAATATCTCCGCTTCATAAAGAAATAAAAATTACTTCCTCCCTGCCAAGATGATCGCTTAATTTTGAAGTCGATGCCATGAAATATATAAATGATCACGTTTTATAAGTATTATATTTCCAACTGCTTTAAAAAACCGGATATAACAGATGGATGACAAGTTTATCGATCAACTGTTTGAACAGGAAAATGTTCAAATACAGAAACTTCACGACATCGTAAAGCAAACTGTAGACGATGAAAAACTAATCATTGAGAACCTGCTTCACCCGCCTAATGAAATACTTACCAGAGGACAAGATTTTTCAGATAAGGTAGCGCGTTTTGTTGGGAGCTGGGCATTTATTCTTACGTTTATGATTATTCTTGTTTGTTGGATTTTATTTAATACCCTTACCCCAAATAGAGACCAATTTGATAAATACCCGTTTATTTTAATGAACCTGATCTTGTCTTGTGTGGCAGCACTACAAGCGCCAATCATTATGATCAGTCAGAACCGTCAGGAAGAAAAAGACAGGAAACGTTCTCAAAACGACTACCTGATTAATCTGAAATCAGAACTGGAAATCAGAAGTTTGCACCAGAAGATGGACTTGTTGCTGGAGGAACAACTGAAATCATTACACGACATACAGTTGAAACAGCTGGAATTACTTAAAGAGATAAATGAGAAGATCAAAGTCACAAATGAGCAGTCATAAATCACCGCATATTTTGAATACATCCTCAAACCTGTTAGGGTTCTGCTTTATTGTAATAACATCTTTAAAAATTACCAATAAAATACACCAGACTTATATAGACGAAATAGTAATAGTAGGAGCATTGATTTTTATGACAAGTACTATCTGTTCATTTTTGTCCATAAGAACTGTAGTGGAAAAACAAGCTGGATTTTTGGAAAGCATAGCGGAATATTTTTTCATTACCGGACTTTTAATTTTGTTGGTGGTAATCATGTTAATTGCCTTTGATATGCTATAATAGGGTAATCTTGCATAGATTTACAGCCGCGTAATCAGCCTAAAATAACGAATGATGCCATTCACTAAACACACTATCTTACGAAGCCTTTCGGTAAAGCTCGTTCTACTTACTATTATCTCCATACAAGTTTGTGTTGCACAGTCGTCGCCTAAAAAAAGGGGGAATGTGCAATTTAAAAAGCATACGCTTACTACAGATTTCGTTGCTGAAGGGGTGGCGGTTGCCGATGTAAATAAAGATGGCAAACTGGATGTGCTTGCAGGAACTTACTGGTTCAAATCACCAGGCTGGGAGCGGCATGAGATTGTTGCGGGAAAGACATATAAAACGATTGAATACAGCAATACATTTCTAAACTTCAGCATCGATGTTAACCGCGACGGATGGATGGACCTGCTTCGCATAGGATTACCGGGACAGCCCGCCGCCTGGTACGAGAATCCAAGGAACAAACCGGGTTTCTGGAAAGAACATGCTGCATATCACTCTGTAGGAAATGAATCTCCTGCCCTGTACGATCTGGATAAGGATGGCACGATGGACCTGGTATGTGCCGATTCAAAAAATAAAAAAATGGTGTGGGTAAGCGCGCCGCGCTCTAAAAACGACACGACCTGGGTTGAACACATCATCAGCAACGATTCCCTTCGCGGTACACACATGTATACGCATGGCCTGGGTTTCGGCGATATCAATAAAGACGGGAGGGAAGACGTGGTCATGCGCGAAGGCTGGTGGGAAACGCCGGCAGATCGCAAGCAGACGGATTGGGTATTTCACCCTGCGGCTCTTGGCGAGGAATGCTCCCAAATGTATGTCATGGACCTTGATGACGACGGCGACATGGATGTGATCAGCGCTTCAGCGCATAAATATGGTATCTGGTGGCACGAACAGGTGAAACAGGATTCGGTTAAATGGGTACGCCACGAGATTTATAAACAATTCTCGCAAACACATGGCATGGCGCTCGTTGACATAAACCGAGACGGCCATCCTGATATAGTTACAGGCAAACGTTACTACGCTCATAACGGTAAGGATCCCGGTGCAGAGGAGCCGTCAGTGTTGTATTGGTTCGAATATAAACCAGGTAAACAGCCTGCCTGGATCCCACATAAGATCGATGACAATTCGGGGGCCGGTTTGCACGTTGTCACGCAGGATATGAATAAAGATAAGTTGATGGATATCGTTATCGGTAATAAAAAAGGCGTTTACATATTTGAACAGGTCAGGGGAAATTAAAACGCTTCTTTAATTCCATACTTATATTTAAACCGCTCATTCAATTGTTTTTGCTTATCGTTAAGATCGATCTTGCGGCCCTGTACAAAGGCATCCGTAACAACAGAGCTGCGCATATCTAAGATATCCCCCGTGCTGATGATGATATTGGCATCTTTGCCTACTTCTATGCTGCCGGTTTTATCAGCGACTCCCAATACTTTAGCTGCATTTAGGGTAATGGCTTGTAACGCCTGCTCTTTTGTTAACCCGTAAGCAGCAGCCGTGCCGGCATTAAATGCCAGGTTACGGCCGCGGGTTTGTCCATCTTCATCATTTATCGCAAACAAGACCCCTGCCTTTTGCAGCATAGCCGGCGTTTTATACGGCTGGTCGACATCATCATCAGCCAGGGTGGGCAAGCTATGCGGCTGGGTTAAAATCACCGAGACGTTGTTTTGTTTTAACAGATCAGCAATCTGCCAGCTATCACTACCCCCAACAATGACCATGTCAAGGCTAAATTCACGAACAAAATCCAGAGCCACCAGCATTTGTTTTACCGTGTTGGCATGCACATACAGTTTCTGGCTTTTATTGAACAAGCCCTTCACAGCTGCTAATTTCAGGTTCGTTTTTTCATGCGAAGCTGAGCTGTTATAAGCTTTCGCTTCGCGGAGAAAAGTTTTGATGCGGTCCACCTGCCCTAACCCCAATTTAACAGCATCAACCGGGGGTTGCTGCGGACCGTCGCCGCCACCAAATCTTCCGAACCCCCGTGGACTTGCGATTAAGGCCGGCATATTAAAATGAATGCCTGCATCTGTTTTATAGGCTGCGTCTTCCCAGTTCCAGGCGTCCAACTGCACCACAGATGACGAGCCGCTGATGATTCCTCCTTCTGGAACGATGTTCGCAATAAGTATCCCATTGGACCTGAGGGTGTTTGTAATTTTTGAATCCGTATTGTATGCAATAAGTGAGCGGATATTCGGATTGAGTTCACCAATCTCCCGTACGTCAGATGTAGCACGGACGCTAGGGACTTCCACCAGTCCGAGATTGCTAATTGAGAGGATTAACCCGGGGTAGACCTGCTTGCCCTGAGCGTCAACAGAGGTAGCACCTGCCGGAGCGGTAACGTTTGAACCTACAGCAGTGATCTTACCGTCGGTGATAACAATCGAAGCTTTTTCCAAAACCTGACCATTGCCCACATGCACAGTCGCATTAGTGATGACCGTAGTGCCCGTTTGCCTGGCCGCGGGATATACATTCTCCTGTGCCGCAGAGTTTAAGGTAAATAATAGAATTGTATAAAAGAAAATCTTTTTCATTGTGTTTTTTTTGATTAAACTTAAAACCTTAAATCTACTTCAGATCGTCAGCATCGATAACCAGCAAACCATGATTGTGATAGTGATCACCGCACGTGTGCATCATCTGGTAAGTCGGCTGTGCCGGCTGAACAGTAGCCCCTGTGCGTTTTTCAGCGATCATCTTTTTGATGATGCGATTCCTTTCCGCATCTACCCCCTTCTGCAATTGTTCATCCTTTTGCCTGTCAAAATAAATAGTTCCATCCACTATGGTATATAACGATTTTGCGTAGATGCTCAATGGATTGTCGCTCCAGAGAACCACGTCACCATCTTTGCCGGGCTTAAGGCTGCCTACCCTGTCATCCACGTGCATCATCTTAGCCGGGTTGAGTGTAACCATTTTTAATGCCTCTTCTTCCGTAACGCCACCATACTTTACAATCTTTGCCGCTTCCTGGTTCAACCGGCGGGCCATTTCTGCATCGTCTGAATTGATAGCCACGTTCAAACCCACCCGCATCATGATGGCGGCATTGTAAGGAATGGCATCTTGTACTTCCATTTTGTAGGCCCACCAGTCGGAAAAGGTAGAAGCGCTGGCGCCATGGGCCTTCATCTTATCCGCTACTTTATACCCTTCGAGAATGTGTGTGAACGTATTATAGCGATAACCCATCTGCTCGGCAACTTTGATAGAACTGTTGATTTCGCTTTGCAGGTAAGCGTGACAGGTGATGAAACGTTTGTCATTTAGTATTTCAACCAATGCGTCCAGTTCCAGGTCTCTGCGGGGAGCTACCGTACCCTTTTTACTCTTAACGCTTTCATACGTTGTCCAGGCCTTCTGATAATCTTTGGCGCGGGTAAAAGCATCAACCAACACCTGTTCTACACCCATCCTTGTATCTGGATAACGAATGTTGTTGGATTGGTTGCCGATAGCACTTGGTGATCGCTTTACGTTTTCGCCCAAGGCAAATTTGATGAAACCGTCTGATCCTTTAAACTTTAAATTCTCATCGCTGGCACCCCAGCGTAATTTTATTAACTGGGTTTGCCCGCCGATCACATTGGCGGAACCGTGAAGGATATGCGAGGTCGTTACACCACCGCTTAGCTGGCGATAAATATTAATGTCATCCGGGTTGAGATTATCGGCAATGCGAACCTCGGACGTTACGCTTTGTCCGCCTTCATTGATGGAGCCGGCAGCGATGTGTGAGTGTTCATCGATCACACCAGGCGTTACGTGCTTACCTGTACCGTCGATAACCTTTGCCCCTGCATCAGACAAAGACTTACCGACACCTGCAATTTTACCGGCCCGGATCAATACATCGGTATTCTGCAGAACACCTTCTTTCTCATTGGTCCAGACGGTTGCATTTTTAATTAAGATTGTTTCCTGCCTTGGTGCGCTTCCCTCTTCCCAGCCGAATGGCTCAAACGGATAAATAACTTTTCCGATCGCACCGGGAGGACGTACGCGGTCGCTATCCGCTTTTTGTACAGCCGGCTGATCGTATGTTGCTGTCCAGGTCATACGGTTGCCGGCGCTATCTTCGCCATAACCCGTCCACACATTGTCATTCACTATCCCGCTTAGACGAAGATTTTCGCCACCTTTTCTTTCCGGGGCTACATTAATGCGAACCTGGCGCCCATCGTAATAGAACTTCGAGGTTATGGTATCCTTACCGATCAGACTGGCAGCACTGTTATTTTTGAAGTCAAGCATATAATTGACTGGCCCGGTTGACGTATTCAACACAAGCTTGTAGGTACCCCTCATGTCCTTCCAGGTATCATCTTTTATGCTGTACTTTTTCCCCTGGATCCAGTTCTGATATATAGCAGTCTTTTCATGGAAGATGGGCCCTGATGTAATTAAAAAATTAGCCAACTTGCCCGCATCCAGACTGCCCACCTGGTCATAAACGCCCAATACCGTTGCCGGTGTTTTAGTTAATGCCGTCATAGCCGCTGCTTCTGTGAGGTCGTAGTTAAATGCAGAACGCATGGCCGTCATGAAACCTTTTACCTCACGCAGGTCAGAAGTAGTAAGACAGAAAGGAATGCCTGCCTTTTCCAGCGCACCGGCATTCGTGGGTGCCATCTCCCAGTGCTTCAAGTCGCCAAGCGATACAAATCGGGCATCATTGGGATCCTCTACATCCTGTGCCTGCGGATAGTCAAGCGATACGATAAAAGTGGCGCCGGTTCCCTTGATCTCGTTTATTCGCTGGTACTCATTGCCCCCGCCTTTAATAATATACTGCATCCCGAACTCATCGCCTATGCGGTCGGCCCGCAGATCATTCCATTTGTCATTGGCTTCAAATACCTGCGGCAGATTTTGCGTTTCATTCCAGGCCTGCAAGCTCAGGTTTAACCCTTCATCGGCCGGTTTATTTTTATACCATTGTGCGTCCAGGTACGACTGGCGCAGCAGCGCGATCATTCCCATCATGGAACTGGGATAACTTTGTGTAGAACTTCCTTTGTTAAAGGAATAATGTGCAGAGGCCCTGTCTTTTAGGATCACCATATTTTCTTTGTCGGTTGCCAGGCTAACCAGTGTACCCGTGCCCCTCGCGATGCCATCACGTACGTGTGAGAGCACGGTTCCAAAGCCGTTTTCGCGCAGGGTTTTGGCTTTTGCATCATCCACTGCAAAAACTTTAAATGCGTCGGTTTCACTTTTGATGGCTTGGTTCCAACCATAAGCTCCCTTTGTGACCGTGGATAATTGTGCCTGCTGGCCAGGGTTGAATCCGCCAAAAGTCCCGCCCGGACGTTGCTGCGGTGAAGCTGTGCCATAGTCTGCATAGATGTCGATAAAGGACGGATAGATCCATTTGCCTTTGCAATCGATCTCTACGGTGCCCGCAGGCAGTTTTACCGAAGTGCCGACCGTTACGATTTTTCCATCTTTAATAAGCAGGGTAGCATTGGACAATGTGGAAGCGCCATCTTTTACAATTGTGGCATTGGTAAATGCATAGGGCACATGACGCTCGTCGGAAACACCATTCACCGGGAAGGTAGATTGTGCCCGTACACACAGGGAAAAAAATAAAACGCCACATCCCGCTAATAAGCGTTTAGCATTATTCATAGGTAATTTTTTTGATTTGTTCTTTGTAAGCAGTTGTACATATAAATTAATCTAAAGACAATAGCACCTTTGCTTGATCATATCATATCAAGGCAAACAATCGGTCTGGCAGATGTAAATAGGGTTTGTGAGGAGGCGTTGCGGCATCTTTCGACGGTGTGCGCCTACTCGCCTTTTGCTATCACGCTTACCTAAAATTAAGGTAAACTAATGTAAATCAAATCACAGTTAATGGATTTACTTTTGGTTATGCTGTTTATAGTAAATTACCTTCATTTATAAAAGAGCACATATGAAAAGCGGTTTTCCTATACTCCTTTTAAATTTGTTCGCCTTGGTTGCCTTTGCACAATCCGATAGTAGATTATGGTATCAACAACCTGCCGCCGTCTGGACGGAGGCACTGCCCCTGGGTAATGGACAATTAGGCGCCATGGTTTTCGGTAGGGTAGATGAAGAACTGATACAATTAAATGAATCCAGCTTGTGGTCGGGCGGCCCCGTAAAAACCAATGTCAATCCGGAGGCTCCAATTTACCTGGCACAGGTGCGGGATGTTTTGCTGAAAGAAGAAAATTATGAAAAGGCTGTTACCCTGACTAAAAAAATGCAAGGATTATATTCCGAATCTTATATGCCTATGGGCGACCTGTTGATCAGGCAAAACTTTAACGGCGCAACTCCTTCTTCTTACAATCGTGATTTAAATATGCAAGATGCTGTCTCTACCACCCAATTCACGGTAAACGGAACGGCATTTAAACGGGAAATGTTCATTTCAGCCCCGGATAAAATCATGGTCATCCGTGTTACGGCAGACAAATCACGCCATTTGAATATCGATGTAAAGGCCAGGAGCTCGCTGCGTTTCGATCTTGTTCCTAACGGTAATGCTGAGTTGATAATACAGGGGAAAGCTCCTGCGCATGTGGATCCCAGTTATTATAATCCTGCCGGTCGGGAGCATGTCATTTACGGGGATACAACCGGCTGTAATGGCATGCGTTTTCAATATCGTGTTAAAGCGGTAATTAAAGATGGGCAGGTGCAAACGGATACTTCAGGCATTCATGTTGAAAACGCAAGCGAAGTGTTATTGTATCTATCCGCTGCTACCAGTTTCAATGGCTATGATAAATGTCCCGATAAAGAAGGAAAAGACGAAAAAAGTCTGGCAGCAGGGTACATGAACAACGCGTCAAAAAAATCGTACCAAACCTTATTGAAAGCCCATCTCACCGATGTTCATAGTTATTATAACCGTGTTTCCTTCATCATACAAGATACTACCGGCAACAACAGAAATACTTCTTTGCCATCCGATCAGCGTTTGCAATCATACTCCAAAGGAGCCTACGACCCTGAAGTAGAATCCATGTACTTCAATTATGGAAGATACTTATTGATCTCCAGCTCAAGGCCGGGAGGCCCGCCGGCAAACCTGCAAGGCATCTGGAACAAAGAATTGCGTGCGCCGTGGAGCTCTAATTATACCATTAACATCAATACCCAGATGAACTACTGGCCGGCAGAAGTAACCAATCTTTCTGAAATGCATCAGCCTTTATTGGATTATTTAGAAGATTTATCTGTAACAGGGGAAGTAACGGCGAAGGAATTTTACGGGTTAAAAGGATGGGTGGCTCATCACAATTCGGACATTTGGGGCTTGTCGAATCCGGTGGGAGACCTAGGCAAAGGGGATCCGAAATGGGCCAACTGGTATATGGGCGCAAACTGGTTGTGCCAGCATTTATGGGAGCATTACCGGTTCACGTTGGATAAAACTTTTTTACGGGAAAAGGCTTATCCGATCATGAAGTCTGCCGCTGAATTTGCCCTGGGCTGGCTTGTGGAAGACAAAGAGGGTTACCTGGTTACGGCTCCGTCCACCACTCCGGAAAACGATTTTAAAACAACACAGGGAAAAAGCGGTTCGGTATCGGTGGCTACTACCATGGATATGTCTATCATCTGGGATCTGTTTGCCAACTTGATTGATGCCGCTGACGAGTTGGGAACAGACAAGGAATTTCGTGATCTGCTTGTTGCAAAGCAAAAGAAGGTATATCCCTTACGTGTTGGCAGTAAGGGCAATTTACAGGAATGGAGCAAGGATTGGGAAGATGTTGATCCGCACCACCGCCACGTATCGCACCTCTTTGGGTTACATCCAGGCAGGCAGATTTCACCCATAACCACTCCGCAATTTGCTGCTGCTGCCCGGAAAACGCTTGAATTAAGAGGCGATGAAGGAACCGGCTGGAGCAAGGCATGGAAGATAAATTTCTGGGCCCGTTTACTCGACGGCAACCACGCTTATTTATTGATCAGGGACTTACTACATGCGACGGGGGAAAGCGGTACAATCTATACCAGCGGCGGCGGCACCTACCCTAACTTTTTTGATGCGCATCCTCCTTTTCAGATCGATGGAAATTTTGGTGGAACGGCCGGCATGGCGGAAATGCTTCTTCAAAGTCATTTAACCGAAATCCATTTACTGCCTGCTCTTCCTGATGTATGGAAAGAGGGAGAGGTGAAGGGATTGAGGGCAAGAGGAGGATTTGAAGTTGGCATGCGTTGGAAAGATCACAGGTTAACAGCAACAACCATTAAATCCCTGAATGGGGGCAGGTGTATAGTAAGAACTCATGTAGGGCTTAAGGCGGGGGATACAAAAGTGTCTTTGCAAAAAGCGGGAAAGGATTACCTAATAACTTTTGAAACACAGAAAGGAAAACAGTACCAGCTTTCAGCGCTTTGATCAAGCAGATTATGCCATGAAAAAAATGTAATGATCTTGGTCAACCATACACATTACTAAAACCCAAAATGAGTAAATAATGTCACAGAATAAAACCGGTTTTGCCGTAATTCTAATCACTTCTTTATTTTTTTTATGGGGCTTTGCGTTGAACCTGAACCCGATCCTGATTCCGCATTTAAAGAAGGCTTGTCAGCTAAGTGATACCCAATCTGCTTTTATTGATTCCGCCTCCTATATTGCTTATTTTTTACTGGCCATTCCTGCCGGTAAGTTTATGAAACGCTACGGGTATAAAAGCGGAATTATACTGGGCCTCCTTTTATTTGCGGTTGGTGCCTTTTTGTTTTATCCGGCGGCGGTGACAAGAACTTACGCCTTTTTTTTAGGGGCCCTATTTATCATTGCGAGCGGCCTGGCTTTTCTGGAAACTGCAGCCAATCCATATATCACCGTGTTGGGAGACCCCGCCACCGGAACACAGCGGTTGAATTTTGCACAATCTTTTAACGGGCTGGCGGCGTTTCTCGCGCCGCTTATTGGCGGCATCTTTATCTTATCCGGAAAAACGCTATCTGCTGCAGAGGAGGCAGCCATGTCGCCACAACAGCTGGATGAATACTTAAATCTGGAAGCTGCTGCCGTTGAAATACCGTTTATTGTTATTGGCGTTGTCGTTCTGCTGGTAGCCATTTTTTTATGGAAAACAAAACTGCCTGAAATTGTGGAAGAGGATAACTCCCTGGAAGTGGAAGGTTCTATTTTAAAGGAAAAGAACTTAATGCTTGGTGTGTTGGCGCAGTTCTTTTATGTAGGGGCCCAGGTATGCATAAGCAGTTTCTTTATTCGCTTTTCAGAAAGGGTGGCAGGCATTGAAGAAAAGCCGGCCGCCCTATATCTATCCATTGCGTTACTCGCTTTTATGGTCGGGAGATTCGTGGGCACTTTTTTAATGAGATATATTGCACCGCCACGCCTGCTGGCATTATACAGTGTCATAAATGTTCTTCTGCTGGTTCTGGCAGTAGTAACTAACGGTATGTTCTCCGTTTATTCACTGGTTGCAGTGGAATTTTTTATGTCCATCATGTTCCCTACCATTTTTTCCCTGAGTATCCGCGGACTCGGATCAAAAACCAAAGATGGCTCATCCCTGGTTATCATGGCTATTGTAGGTGGAGCCGTTTTCCCGGTTATTATGGGTCGGGTTTCAGACATGAGTAACATGCAAACGGCTTACCTCGTTCCTGCGCTTTGCTTTTTGGTCGTATTGTATTTTGCCGTTAAAAATTTCAGCGTAAAAAAGCTAAAGCTTGCGATGTCACACTAAATTATTTTGTAGGTCATGTTGCATCTGCGAAATTGAAATAGAAAAATTTATATGAAAACATTAGTGTGTATTCAACCCGGGCAATTCGAATACAGCCAGGGCGAAAAACCGGCGCTGATAAAGGGGAATGCGATTGTAAAGATCAGGCGCATAGGTATCTGCGGCACAGACCTTCATGCATTTGAGGGAACACAGCCATTTTTTGAATACCCCCGGATCTTAGGCCATGAATTAGCTGGAGAACTAATAGCGTTCGATGATGCACCCGGGTTTCAACAGGGTGAAGCGGTTACATTTATTCCTTATTTCAACTGCGGCCGGTGCATGGCGTGCCGTTCGGGGAAGCCAAATTGCTGCAGCAGTTTAAAAGTGTGTGGTGTACATTGTCATGGAGGAATGGTTGAATACTTGTCCGTGCCTTCCTATGCCCTTGTACATGGTCAGGGCCTGAGCTTCGATGAACTGGCGCTGGTAGAACCTCTGGCTGTAGGGGCGCACGGTGTGTACCGTGCAGGGATAACCGAAGGGGAATTTGTATTGGTAATTGGAGCGGGACCAATAGGGTTGGGAACAATGGAGTTTGCCCGTATTGCAGGAGGCAGGGTTATCGCGCTGGATATCAACGAAGATCGTTTGCAATTCTGCAAAGATAAGCTAGGCGTCAGGCATACCATACATGCACTTGCCCCGGATGTTACCGCCCAGTTAGCTGAAATTACAAATGGTGATATGCCTTCCGTAGTCATTGACGCTACCGGCAATCTAAAAGCCATCAATAACGCATTTCAGTATATGTCACACGGAGCCAGGTATGTGCTGATAGGATTACAAAAAGGTGACATCAGTTTCAGTCATCCTGAATTTCATAAAAGGGAGGCCACATTGATGAGCAGCCGCAATGCAACCAGAAAAGATTTTGAACATGTCATTGCGTCCATGAAAAAAGGTTTAGTGGTTCCTACCACCTATATTACTCACCGCGTTTTATTCGGGCAGGTAAAGGATGAATTTGCACAATGGCTAAACCCGGCTTATGGGGTGATCAAGGCAATGGTTGAAATATAGTAGTCAGATCCATCTACCGGTAAGTACAGGACAGTTACGTAATCAGAAGTATTTATTTTTAACATGCAATAAACCTGGAACGAATCATAAACAATATACTTTACCATGGAAACAAACCGCCGAAAATTTATTGGAACTGCCCTTGTTAGCGGTTTGAGTGCTGCATTACCGCTATCATCCCGGGCTAAAGCTGGAGCGGAAGATGTAACGAACCGGCGTTCAGAATCGTTAAACCCACATTATGCCAGGCTCGATAAAATCCTTGCGCAGCCGGTACTGAAAAAAATTTTATTTACCACGCCGGTAATTATTCAGACTCTCGAATTACTCCGGTTTAATGACGATTTTTTATGCCGGGTGCGCTCAAAAGACGGTGCGGAAGGTTTGTCGGTAGGTAACAGCCAACAGCTAAAATCACTCTACCCGATCTTTGTACATCGCCTTCAACCATTTTTTATAGGTAAAGATGCCCGTAACCTCGACACACTGCTGGAGGAAGTGTATGTGTATGGAAGTAATTACAAACTGCAGAGTTTGGCACTCTGGGTGCCTTTGGCTACCATTGAATTTGCCATTCTGGATATGCTGGGTAAGATAGCGGGCAAACCAATGGGACAGCTGATTGGAGAAATTTATAATCCGCGGGTTGCCGTGTACTCGGCGAACAGCGATCGGAATATTTCCGTGGAAGAGACTATGGATCGCATTCACAAACAGGTAGAAGAGTCTCAGGCCAAAGCCATTAAACTAAAGGTAGGCGGCCGTATGAGCGCTCCGGAAACTCCACCCGGAAGAACGGAAAAATTGATTCCAACAGTACGCAAGACCTATGGAGATAAAATGGTTCTTTATGCCGATTCAAATGGTAGTTATTCGGTGGAAGAGGCTATCAAAATAGGCAGGATCATGGAAGATAACCAGTATGCTTTTTATGAAGAACCTGTTCCATTCGATTGGTATGAGGAAACGAAGCAGGTGGCCGATGCCCTTACTATCCCCATTGCCGGTGGCGAACAGGAAGCCAGTCTCCACGCCTTTCGCTGGCTCATTGCCAACAACGCCCTTGACATTGTGCAACCCGATATGTTCTATTTCGGTGGGATGATCCGTTCTATAAAAGTGGCACGGATGGCAGAAGCATTGGGAAAGATTTGTACTCCGCATATTAGCGGCGAAGACCTGGGATACATTTATATGATGCATTTTATTTCCGCCATTCCTAATGCCGGCCCTTTTCATGAGTTTAAGGGATTCGATAATGGTTTGCCTGCAACAAGTAGTACATCGTCTCTTAAGAGCGAAAACGGGATATTCAAAGTACCCACCGGACCGGGCTTAGGTGTTGAAATAGATATAGCTTACATCCAAAAGCACAAGGTTGTAAAGGGGTAATTCCGTGATCGGAAGCTGAAATAATAATACATATACATTGCCATATGACTGCAGCAGAACGTTCCTTCCTCTTTATTGCCCTGCCATTTTTGATAGTTACATCAGTAAGTGCTGTGGCGCAACGCCAGATGGAGAACCTAGGCAGGGGTGTGGTTGCGATGAGGCAAAGCAGAGACTCTGTCTTCATCGGTTGGCGCATCCTCGGAACTGATCCCGAAAACATCGCTTTTAACCTTTATAGGGTTGCTGGTAATGATAAATCTAAACCGGTGAAGCTCAACGGTAAGCCGATCACGCAGGGCACAAACTTTATCGATACTAAAGCTTACTTCACGCAAACCAATTCCTGGTACGTAAAAGCGGTCATTAGCGGAAAAGAAACGGAAAGCAGTAAAACATTCAGCCTGGCTGCGGATGCTCCCGTTCGCCAATATCTTTCCATTCCACTGCAGACGCCAGCAGGGTATACACCGAATGATGCATCTGCGGTTGACCTTGACGGTGATGGTGAATACGACATCGTATTGCACCAGTCAGGGAGAGGCCGCGACAATCCTTCGGTTGGGTTTACTGATCCTCCTGTTTTCCAGGCGTATACCTTGAACGGAACTTTACTCTGGACCATTAACCTGGGAAAGAATATCCGGGAAGAGCGCATTATACGCAATATATAGTGATGGATCTCGATGGCGATGGCAAAGCCGAAGTGGCTATGAAAACGGGTGATGGAACGATTGATGGAAAGGGAAAACCGATAGGAGATTCCTCGAAGGACTGGCGTAATAAAGAAGGAAAAATTTTGGAAGGCCCCGAGTATTTTACTGTCTTTAGCGGACATTCACAGATCGGCACCCGCTTCCCTTCAGAGCGTAAAGTGGTGAAGGATCCGGTAACCGGCACGATGCTTACTTTTCTTACAAGTACGCCTACGGATGACGCAAAGATCTATCAGACACATAACCAGTGGACATCCGATGGTCAATGGCTCATATTCCGGTCGGGCCGTGTACGTGGCGAGGCCATGGCTGTCAACGAGATGACCGGAGAGATGGTGCAGGTCACTGAAGGTGGCTACACAGGAATGCTTAACATAGCTAGAAAGTCTATGAAGCTTTACTTTATGCGTAGTATGGATACTGCAAGGCAACGGCCGGTTAGAGACACGTCGATGCAGCGGCGGAATGCAGACTCAATAAGGCAGCGGGATGTTTCGCTTCAGATCATTGAGGTAGACCTGGCCAAAGTGTTTGCAGATAGCAAGGCTGGTAAGATGAAGGCAGCGTCCGTTTATCAACGTGTTTGTGGTACTACACCACCGGAGCTTAGTGCAGGTGGAGATATGGCACTGGACGGAGATGAAGAATGGGCATACTTCCGTGTGGGCCGTACTGAGGCTGCCAAACACCTGGCACCTGGCACCAAAGTAGAAACAGCATTTGGTCCGCGCAATATGGGTGCGGGGCCGGCAGGTCTGGCCGGAATGAATGTTAACACAGGGCAGATAAAATATGTAGTGTCAGTCCCATTCCAGGTCGGGCATATCCAGACCAACCCATGGGTTCCCGGCGAGATCGTTTTTTGCTGGGAAACCGGAGGCAAGTCACCACAACGCACCTGGACGGTAATGGCCGATGGAACAGGCTTGCGCCCGTTGTATCCGGAGGCTGACTATGAATGGGTAACCCATGAGGCTGTTATCTCCCGCGATGAAGTGGCTATTGCCATTATGGGACACCGCAAAATACCCGGGACGAACAGCGGCATCAATGCTCCGGGAACGCCTGTTAGCGGAGCTAATCCCGGCCAGGAAACAGCCTGGGGGCCCTCAGGCACAAGAGAAAAACCTACGGGACTAGGTATAATCAATCTCAGAACCAGGGAAATGAAAATTGCCGGGCAAACGCCTGGTGGCAGCGGACTGTGGCACGTGCACGGATCATCTGACGGCAGGTGGGCTGTGGGAGACGATTTTTCCCGTGGCCTGTATCTCATCGACCGGCATACGAGTGAAATGATATTGCTTTCCACCGGTCATAGGGAGACCGCAGCAGACCATCCTCATCCGACTTTTAGTCCCGATGGTACAAAATTTCAGATCCAGTCTGCCATGCTTTCTGTCGATAACCGCTCGATGAACATATGCATCATACCGGTACCGGAGACATGGCTGAAACGTACTTACAATAAAAGCCTCACGAACAAGTAAATGCTGCCCGTGGTTGGTGTGTCACCAACCACCAGCCCGGAGAGTGCCCAGTGCCCGTGGCTGGTGTTTGACCGCCCTTGCCTAAAACTCTATCTGTCCCCTGATTTCTCCTCCCGGGTGTTTGGGCGTATGAACATTGAAATAATAAAATCCTGCCAGTAAACTATCTTCTTTAAGACTACTTCCATCGACCATCACAGAATCGGAAAAACTGCCGGACGTTGATTTGGAAAGCAATTTTGATAAATCGTGTTTTACACCGGCATTCACTCCTTTTGCAGCTGTACCGTGTATATGTGCCATGGAAGGCTCTCCGGTTAAGCCGCTCCATTTAACGGTATAAGTCAGCATATGATTGTCTTTGTTGTAAGATACGTCCGCAGTTCCGTTCGCACTGCTGTTATTGGTCGGAACCTCCTGTGACGCACTTAAGGTTATCCCGGTTTTACCGACCACATTGTTACTGACCATATCGCTCCCGGTATTTTCCATAGTATTACTGTCGCTGGTTCCGGCATTATCAGCGGTGCTCGATTCGTTATTACAGGCAGACAAGACCAGGAAAGTGATTGCTGTTGAAAGGAGGATCTTTTTCATAATTGAAATTAATTTAAGAGTGTGAGATCTGAATAATGGATTAAGAGCATCTAAATATAGAAAAATTGATCCGGACCGCAAGTGGCTAAATAACGTAATCAGATTTGTTAGGTGCAATCATTTTTTTACCTTCCTGCATTAAACCCGGGTATATGTTCTATAAAAACCAGTGGTGGTAGAAACTTGTCATGGTACAACTTACTAAAACCAGCCGGCAAACGCGCATTCGATTTCGCATTCTTGCCTTCCTGTTTATAAATGTTGTCATTAACTATATGGACCGGAGTAATCTTTCTGTTGCAGCCACAGGGATTACGGATGATCTTCAATTGACCCCTGTTCAGTTAGGCCTTTTATTTTCAGCTTTCGGCTGGACGTATGCAGCACTTCAGATCCCGGGCGGTATTTTGGTTGATCGTATTGCCCCACGTCTGCTGTATTCGATCAGTTTAATTACCTGGTCATTAACTACAGGTTTATTGGGATTGGTCAAAGGTTTTACAGGACTGTTTGGCCTTCGCTTAGCCGTAGGCGTTTTTGAGGCCCCGGCTTACCCCATCAACAACCGGATTGTCACAAGCTGGTTTCCCGATCAGGAAAGGGCCTCCGCTATTGCAGTGTATACTTCAGGGCAGTTTTTGGGACTGGCTTTTGTAACACCGGCCCTAGCAGCTGTTCAATATTATGTAGGGTGGCGGGGTTTATTTATGATCACCGGCCTGGTAGGAATCTTATGGGGACTGCTTTGGTATCGCTTGTATCGTGATCCTGCAGATCATCTGCTTGCTAATAAAGCAGAACTGGACCATATAGAAAAAGGGGGAGGATTAATAAACAGGAAATCTGCAAATAAATCTTCACCCGGGCCAGCATTTGAATGGAAGAATTTAAGGAAGGTATTCATGTACCGGAAGCTTTGGGGCATTTATATCGGGCAATTTGCCGTTAATTCCACGCTTTGGTTCTTTCTAACCTGGTTTCCCACTTACCTCGTCAAATATAGGCAGTTGAATTTTCTTACATCGGGTTTTCTTGCTTCGGCGCCATTTTTAGCAGCTTTTGCAGGGTTAATCACATCGGGTTTCCTTTCTGACTACCTGGTCAGAAAGGGAGTCTCCGTTAACATAGCACGGAAAGCACCTGTTATTTTTGGACTGCTGTTATCCGCTTCCATAGTTGGGGCCAATTATGTCAGCAGTCCTGCCCTGATCATTTTCTTTATGGCTCTTGCTTTTTTCGGGAATGGCTTTGCAACGATTACCTGGGTATTTGTATCAACGTTGGCTCCGAAACAGTTGATTGGATTAACCGGGGGCGTATTTAATTTTATCGGTAACCTGGCTTGGATAGTGGTGCCGATAGTCATTGGCTTTTTAGCCCGTGAAGGAAACTTTGAACCGGCACTTATTTTTATCGGAATAATAACAGTGATCGGCGCCTGCTCTTATATTTTTATTGTAGGGAAGATTGGGCGGATCAAGGAAGATGTGCGCTAAGTCCACCTGAATTTGTCACGCACTATGTCACGAATTCAGCTGGCTTAATTGTCACCTGTCACTTGTTTTTGGTTATTTTGTAATGCCTTTGCTAATCGGATCGGTTCCTTTGAGTTCCCTGATTGTCAAGTGCAGGCAATATAACGCAAAAAGATAAAAGATATGACCACCAACTATTACAACACATTTATAGAAATCGCCGATGATTGTCCGGTAAAAGCTGCTGAAATACCGCCCGAAAAAGGAAACGACAAAACGGCGGCCAATATTCAGTTCGGGATGATTTACGATCATCCGTATAAGTTTACTTCCGACGATGTGCTATTCCAGGTTTTTGCCGAAAAGAACAAAGTGTCGGGCAATGAATTAATCGCAGAAAGAAAAAATTTCTTTTCAAAAGGACAACCCTGTTTTCGTTCCTCACCGCTTACAAAGCGTTATGGTTGGGGTGTACATAGCGATGCTGAAGGAAAGGTCGCCATCTATGCGGTCGAATCTGATGAATACAAAAACTTTCAAAATGACGAAAGTCTGAAACGTGTGAAGGCTATGCGTTCAAAACGTGTTTGACAAATTAAAAATAAGAACTTTACCATGGACAGAAAAACATTTATAACGAACACGTCCTTAGCTGCCGCATCTATTGGCCTGGGCCAATCTGCATTTGCCGCTGCTAAAAATAAACTTCCTTACTGGAAGGGTTTCAACCTCACCGATTTCAATACGCCAGACCCGGCTAATCAACGAAGGTTCACAAAAGAAGAACATTTTAAATGGATGCGTGACTGGGGCTTTAATTTCGTTCGATTACCGATCGCTTATCCTTTTTATGTTAAGTTTGATCGTACTAAGAACATTACGCCTGAAGAAATCTACCAGATCGACAATGCTGCTGTAGATAAGATAGATAATCTGGTTCAGCTGGCGCACAAGCATAACCTGCATGTAAGTCTTAACCTGCATCGTGCTCCCGGCTATTGTATCAATGCAGGCTTCCACGAACCCTACAACCTGTGGAAAGACCAGGCCGCGCAGGATGCCTTTTACTTTCACTGGAACACGTGGGCGAAGTCTTACAAAAATGTGTCATCTACAAAGATCAGCTTTGATCTCCTCAACGAACCAAGTATGATCGAGGACATGAACAACCAGTTATCCAAAAAAACCACCGTGCCAGGAGACGTATATCGTAAAGTGGCAAAGGCTGCTTCTGAAACCATTCGAAAAGAAAATAAAAATCATCTCGTGATTGCCGATGGAAATAATGTAGGCAATAATCCCGTACTTGAAATTGCTGATCTTAATATTGCCCAGAGCTGCCGTGGTTATTACCCAGGTGCTATTTCTCATTATAAAGCTCCATGGGCCAACAAAGATCCGGATAACCTGCCTGTTCCGGTATATCCGGGGCAGATAGGTAATCAACTCATAAACAGGGAAAAACTGGAGAATTATTACAAGCCCTGGATAGAGTTGGTAAACAAAGGCGTTGGTGTTCACTGCGGTGAATGCGGCTGCTGGAATAAAACACCGCACGAGGTATTCCTGGCATGGTTCAGGGATGTGTTGGATATACTTTCTACAAATAAGATCGGTTTTGCACTTTGGGAATTTATTGGCGATTTCGGGATTCTCAATTCCGGCCGCACCGACGTCGCGTATGAAGATTGGAACGGATATAAGCTTGACAGGAAACTGCTCACCCTGATACAGAAATATTAAGAAAATGCCATGACCAGCTATTCGAAAGATTGAAACAGGTAATTCAATACAAATCAATGACGATAAATTTACTGATCAAAAATAATATTGGTGGCGTTATAACAGACCTGCACCGGATATGCGTGCTGCTATTGCTGCTCATTTCTTATCATTCATTTTCTCAACCTGTAACCGCCCGCATAAAGCTGAACCAGTCAGGATTTTATCCTGATGCTCCAAAGGTTGCCGTAGTGACGGGAAGTGTTGCATCACCGGATTTTTACATTACGTCTACCAATCTGAGAGATACTTTTTTCACCGGCACGCTCAGCGCAGAAAAACAATCCGCTTACTCAACAACGAAAACAAGAATAGCCGACTTTTCAGGCTTTACAAAAAAAGGTAGTTTCATGGTTCTTGTTCCTGGCGTTGGCCATTCCTATATTTTCAGCATCAGCGATGACGCAAACAGGGAAGTTGCGGTATCAACGCTTAAAGGATACTATTACCAGCGGGTTTCCATGCCTTTAGAAGAAAAATATGCCGGCAAATGGCATCGTTCCACCGGGCACCCCGATGATATCGTTTATATCCATCCATCCGCAGCAGGCAGTACGCGCCCCGAAGGAACAATTATTTCCAGTCCAGGCGGTTGGTACGATGCCGGGGATTACAATAAGTACATCGTAAATTCAGGCATCACCATGGGAACGCTGTTATCGGCGTATGAAGATTTTCCGGATCATTTTAAGCAACTGGCAACAAACATTCCGGAAAGCAATGATGCGGTGCCCGACATTTTAAACGAGGTTATCTATAATCTTCGCTGGATGCTTACCATGCAGGATCCGAATGACGGTGGTGTCTATAACAAATGCACGAATGCTAATTTTGATGGGATGGTGATGCCAGGCATCACCAAAGCGCCGCGGTATGTGCTGCAAAAAGGAACAGCAGCTACGTTGGATTTTGCAGCCGTAACAGCACAGGCAAGCCGCATTATGAGTAAGTACAAAAAGCAGCTCCCGGGATTATCAGATAGCTGCCTTAAAGCTGCTGTAAAAGCATGGGAGTGGGCGCTGCTTTATCCTGCAATGGAATATAACCAGAACGCTATCAACCAAACCTATAAGCCGGCTATTGTAACAGGGGGTTATGGTGACAAAAATTTCAATGACGAATGGCTTTGGGCAGCATCCGAATTGTATATAACCACAAAGGATAAAAAGTTTTATGCGGTGATTAATAAAAACAGCAATGATCAGGTAGGCCTGCCGTCATGGGGTAGCGTAGGTATGATGGGTTACTATTCCTTACTTCGTTTCAGCAAAGAACTTCCTGCTTCAATTAGGGATACTATAACACAGATGAAAGATAAGGTAATCAGCATAGTAAACGGCTATGTTGAAAAAACCACCTCCAATGCTTTTCAAACGGTAATGGGACAATCAGCCAGGGATTTCAACTGGGGAAGTAATTCAAACGCAGGTAACCAGGGCATCTTACTAATCAAAGCCTACCTGCTCACCGGCGATAAAAAATACGTGGATCATGCGTTAAGCAACCTTGATTATTTGCTGGGCCGTAATGCAACCGGGTATTGTTTTGTTACAGGCATTGGCAGCAAGTCGCCTATGTTTCCCCATCACCGCCAATCAACCGCCGATGGTATTGTAGAGCCAGTTCCCGGTTTATTGGCAGGCGGCCCTAACCCGGCAATGCAGGACAAATGCAAATATGAATTTACAGAACCGGAAACGGCATATACCGACCTTGACTGTTCCTATGCCTCCAATGAAATTGCTATCAACTGGAATGCGCCGGTTGTTTACCTGGCCAATGCCATCGAAGCATTAAAACAACAGGTTGGGTATTCCTCGAAAAGCAAACTTTAGTAATCTTCTAAAAACCGCTGCTGTTAAAAAAACAAGAACTCCACATGATTAAATTTCTGGTAAATATTTGCTGGACGATAGTGTTTTCATTGTCTGCACTTTCACTAACAAAAGGCAAAACCATGCAATTGATAAACCATTATTTAACATCTGCCAAAGAAGGCGATGATCTGAAACCTTATCCTGTCAATGAGGAAGCTGCGACGACTGCCAATAGTAATAATATAACATTGCCTGCCCGATCGATCAGCAGTTTTGTATTTTCTTTATAGTATGTCCGATAGCCTTCTACAATTAAATATCCATTACGTAGCCGAAAACAAAGGGTTGGTCGCAATAATTGACCATAAACCTTTATTACATAATTATGTGCTTAATTTCCCGGAATGAAATCAACGAGGTATTCCAGAAAGTGGGTCGTTGTCCTGATCCATGCTATTGCCTGGACACTGTTATTTTCTTTGCCCTACCTGTTGCGCCCATCGTATAATGAAAGCCAGCCTGCGTCTTCCGGGCGTGTACAAGGGAATGTACTTGTACCCCGAATCATGGACCTCACCTGGGTCATTTTCTTTTACGTAAACGCATTGATCCTTATACCACGCTTTATCTATAAAAAGAAATATTGGCCATACACCATATTGCAGCTCCTGATTTTGGCCTGGGTAATAACACAGGCTTCTGTATTATTCAAAGCATTTATACCTGCCGGACAATCATTTAACCTTCGAAGAATCCTGCTTTTTAACACCTTTGTTTACCTGTTTATACTTGCTTCCAGCACGGCTTACCAAATGATAAGGGATAAGTTGAAGGCCGATACACTTGCCAAGGAAAAGGAGAATGAGAACCTTAAAACGGAGCTATCCTTACTCCGGTCCCAGGTCAGTCCGCATTTTATGTTCAACGTCTTAAATAATATGGTTTCCCTGGCGAGGAAGCAATCAGACTTGTTAGAACCTTCGCTGATCAAGCTGTCTTCCCTGATGCGTTATATGTTATATGAAGCGGATGAAGACAAGGTTTCGCTGGAAAAAGAAATTGAATATTTGCGTAGTTATATCGATCTTCAGCAGCAGCGTTTTGGAAAGAAGCTTGCCGTCAACATAAGTTTGAACGTGGTTGATGATAATTACCTGATAGAACCCATGCTATTTATCCCTTTCGTTGAAAATGCCTTTAAGCACGGTACAGGACTGATAGAAAATCCCCAGATCGATGTGGAGTTGAAAGCCGAAAAGAACAAACTGCAGTTTACTGTCCGGAATAAATTTTCTGAAAATAGGGAGGAGGTAAAGGACAAGACATCGGGCATCGGGCTGAATAACGTAAAAAGAAGATTAAACTTATTATACGGTAGGAATCACAATCTGCTAATCGATAAATCCGATAACTGGTTTAACGTATCTCTTCAAATTGTTCTTGCATGAGGATCCGATGTATCGAATATTGATTCTTAAATATAAAAAGGGTTGCCCTTTTGAGGCAACCTTTTCAATGTAAACTTTCCATCTACTTTGGCATTACTACACTATCATTTACGTGTATTACACCATTACTGGCTTTCAAATCTGTTGCCGTAACTGTTGATTTGCCGCCATTCTCATCAGTCAACACTACCTTTCCTTCTTCAATAGCGGCGGTTAGCTTGCCACCAGCTACAGTAGTGAGTACAGCAGTGCCATTGCCCTTTTTAATTGCCGCCATTACTGCCTTTGCATCAAGGTTACCGGAGACAACATGGTACGTAAGAATGCTGGCCAACGTTGATTTATTCTCCGGTTTCAACAAATTGTCTACTGTGCCGGCAGGTAATTTATCAAAGGCGTTATTACTGGGTGCAAACACAGTAAAGGGGCCTTTTCCTTTCAGCGTTTCTACCAATCCTGCAGCTTTGATTGCAGCCACTAATGTAGTGTGGTCTTTAGACCCTGCAGCTACGTCAACAATGTCAGCATTTGTTTGCGCTGATATGTTTATTGTAATAATACTTAAGGCCACGAATAAAGCGATTCTGTTAATTGATTTCATCATTTTTAATTTAATTTAATAAACATTAACGATCCTGATTTGTTTAACTATTCATATTACTTAATTAAACAGTTTTAATAAAAGAATTGTTCAAAAATTTTTTAAAAAAAAGGGTAAAATGAACATAAGATGTTTTGGAATCGGGATATTTACGCTTAACCTGCTGATCGATAAATCTGATAACTGGTTTAACGTATCTCTTCAAATTCTTCTTTCATGTTGATGCGATGTATAGCCATTGATGATGAGCCACTGGCGCTCGATCTGCTGGAAGACAACATCAGCAAGATCCCCTATTTACAACTGGTGGCCACTTGTGAAAATGCACTGGAGGCCATGAAAGTATTGGAAAGCCAGGCTGTTGACCTGATCTTTCTTGACATACAAATGCCGGGACTTACCGGGCTGCAGTTCATTCAAAGCCTGAGGCAAAAACCGATGTTCATTCTGATTACGGCTTACGAAAAATATGCGCTGCAGGGTTTCAACCTGGATGTTGTAGATTACCTGCTTAAACCGGTTTCCCTCGACCGGTTTATCAAAGCCGCAAACAAGGCCAGGGAATTATATGAACTTAAAAACCGTAAACCGGAAATAAATACCGTTTCGGAGCCGGAGTTCTTTTTTGTAAATGTCGATTACAGCCAGCTCAAAATTGTCACGGCGGATATCATCTGGATAGAAGGGTTGAAAGATTACATTAAGATCCACCTAAAGAATGTCTCCAAACCGGTGATTACCCGTATGACGCTAAAAGCCATGGAAGAGCAACTGCCCGCTTCTAAATTTATACGCATCCATAAATCTTCTATTTTGGCCATTGCCTGCATCACTGCAGTAAGAAAGAACAGTGTATTTGTTGGCACCATGGAGCTCACCGTTGGTGAAAATTATCAGGATAACGTCAGGTCGTTGATAAAACCCGGTGAATGACATTAAAAGTTCCCTTCCTCAATCGAGGCTAGCCCTAAAGACAATCTTTAGAGTAAAGTAGAAATTGCATTAATGCCCCGGTAAGGGCAACCGGTTTGTAGCCATTGAACATACAACATTTTATGCCCCCGGACGGGGCTACCCCTTTGTTAGCACAACAAGTAATTTTAATTTAAGCTAAGGGTTGCCCCTCTGGGGCTACTTATTGAAGATAAACATAATTCTATAAACGTTTTACCTCTAAACGGGTTAAGAATGCTTACAAAATAAGATTGAATATCACTGTATTCCAATTAAATGATGTGTCTTGCACTAGCCTCCATCGACGAGGGGTCCAGGGTGGTTGAGGGCCGCCGTGCTAAGAGTATGGCCACTAGGTCGCGGCTGCCCGGTTTCGTCGCAACATTTTCTTCCGTCGTCTCATTTCCCATTTACCTGACCCTTCGCAGAATAGTTTTGCACATCACAAACATTCTATATGAAGCAGCTATTCCTTCTCACACTGGTCACTATCTTTTCCCTTTCTTTAACCGCGCAACTGCCTGCAGGCTTGCCTGCCAACGGCGGAAAAGCCCCGTCCAACATTGGTCACATATACGGCAAAGTCGTAGACGAGTCAGGAAAGGGCATCAGCGATGTTTCCATAATTTTATTAGAAAGCAGGCTCGATACCCTGGCGAAAAAATCTAGGGAAATCTTGCTGAAAGGCATGAGCACATCAAACAATGGAGAGTTCAGCCTGGAAGATCTACCGGTAGCCGGTACTTTGAAATTGCAGATTTCTGCCACGGGATATAAAGCTTCAGAGCAAGCCGTTTCCTTCCGGCCCGCAGCAGGAGGAAGTATGCCTTCATTTCAAAAGAACCTGGGAAAAGTAACATTGATAACCGATGTCAGCCAACTGCAAACCGTGACCGTAACAGCAAATACCTCCGGTCTGAAAATGGACATTGATAAAAAAGTTTTTAACGTAGACAAGAATATTGTCAGCTCCGGGGGAACAGCCCTGGATGTAATGAAAAATGTACCCAGCGTGAATGTAGACATCGACGGCAATGTTGCGCTACGAAATGCAACTCCACAAATTTTTGTCGATGGCAGGCCTACTACCCTAACCCTGGAGCAGATTGTGGCCGATGCTATTGAAAGCGTGGAGGTTATAACAAATCCTTCGGCCAAATATGACGCATCAGGAGGCGGCGCAGGCATCTTGAATATCGTTTTAAAGAAAAACAGGAAGACAGGATACAATGGAAATATCAGGGCCGGAATTGACAAACGTGGTGCAGTGAACAGCGGAGTGGACTTTAATGCCAGGCAAGGCAAGATAAACCTGTTTGGCAGCGTTAATTTTAATCAGATGAAGGGCCGCACCACGGGTACTACCAACCGGCTAAATATAGCGGATACTCCCCAGACATTTATTAACCAGGTAAATAATAACAGAACAAATGGGGCTTTTACTTTTGCCCGGGCGGGGCTCGATTATTTTGTCACCAATCGAACAACGCTTTCTCTGGCAGGCTTTCGCGTGCATGGAGAATTTAAGCCTTCAGAATTCATCAGCATTAATTCAGACAGTCTGTATACGGGTGGAACCCTAAAGACTTACAATGAAAGAATTGCTGCCGGCAACCGTTCGGTGTTTGATGGGAAAGGGTTGACATTCGGGTTGAAGCATCTTTTTCCCAAAGAAGGTGAAGAGCTAAGTGTCGATGCAAATTATTTTAGCGGACAAAATGAAAATAGATCTTTTTATACCACTAACTATTATTCCGGAGGCGCCGGTACCGCCGTAACCGGAACCGAACGTCAGCGGATCCTCGGAAGTGGTAATGATCAGAACATCATTCTTCAGACAGACTATGTTAACCCGCTTAGCGCTACCTTCAAGCTGGAGACTGGTTTGCGCGCGGCTTTCCGTTCACGTGAGAACAACAACAATAATTACCTGTTCAGCGACCTGGCAAATGATTATGTACTCATTCCTTCAGCCACCAGCAACTACAAAAACAATGATAACGTGTATGCCGCTTATGCCAGCATTACTAGCAGTATAAAGAATTTTGGCTATAAGATCGGCCTGCGTGCAGAAAGTTCAAATTACAGCGGGGAACTTACCGGCAGCGGACAGAAATTTAGTTATACTTACCCGGTAAGTTTGTTCCCATCCATATTTCTTAGTCAGAAATTGAAGAACAGCCAGCAGTTGCAGGCCAGTATCACGCGGAGGGTCAACCGCCCGAATTTTTTCCAGCTCATGCCATTTGTCGATTATACAGACCCGTTAAACATCACCAAAGGCAATCCTGACCTGGTTCCTGAATTTACCAGTTCAATGGAGTTGTCTTATTCGAAAACATTTAAACGGAACAATACCTTTCTGGCTTCGCTTTATTATAAGAAAACCGATAACCTGATCACCCGGTATCTCGACAAAGGTATAAATCCAATTACGGGACAGGAAGCGATCATCAACACCTATATCAATGCCAATTCGGGTCAATCATATGGCACAGAATTGACCACACAGATCTTCGCGACCACCTGGTGGGACTTTACGGCAAACGTGAATTTGTATAATTCGAAAATAAACACTGGTGAAGCCAAGGATGCTTCACAAAATAATATGTGGAGCTGGTTTGGAAAATTTAATAATAACTTCAAACTGCCGGCGAATTTCAGTATGCAGCTGTCAGCTATGTATCAGTCCAAAACCAATCTTACACCTGGTGGTGGCGGTGGATTTGGCGGTCCTCCGGGTGCCCGTGGCGGATCAGGCGGTGGTCCTGGAGGTGGCGGCGGATTTGGACAGGCACAGAGTGCCTCCCAGGGTTATATTCAATCGTATTATGCAGTGGACATTGCCGTTAAGAAAAGTTTTTTGAAGAACAATGCCGCTTCTGCAACACTGAGTTTTAGCGATATCTTCAGAACCCGCCAAACCAACCAGCATTCGGAATCGGCTTATTTTATCCAGGATTATAGCCGCCTTCGCGATCCGCAGATGGTACGTCTCACACTGGCTTACCGGTTTGGCAAAATAGATGCAAACCTCTTCAAGCGTAAGACGCAGACAGACGGCGGAATGCAGAGCGCAACAGAAGGTATGCAGTAGAGATAAAAATTCCCCTCCTCAATCGAGGAGGTGTGCAGGGGTGGTTAACGAGAGGGCCATCGCCCCAGGCAATACTAAATTGTAAGCTTTTATTTGTTTGTAACTACCAATTCCCTACTTTTGCACCCCACGATTACGGATCGGGGCGTAGCGTAGCCCGGTTATCGCGCCTGCTTTGGGAGCAGGAGGTCGCAAGTTCGAATCTTGCCGCCCCGACTGATCATCAATGGCTTATAACTTTTTTGTTATAAGCCATTTTTTATTTGCACACGATTTGCACTAGAATGATTGGGAAAAAGCAGTAGGAATTACAAGGGAGGCTTTCATAAAAAAAATTATTTGGCTACATCATAGAATACACAACGGAAGTTCAATAGAAATCCCGCCGCGTGTAATAAAAATGGAACAACCACTATTAAAGCACTTGTTCCATATTGGGGACATATAAGCTGGTTATTTATCTTAGCTGTTAACAGGGGCAATTCTATTTTTTGGTTAAGCCGGGACATTTCTTTCAACGGTTCGTCCCCATCATGCAGTGCCAAATCAAACTTCGATGAATGGACCGGCAGTCGTTTAGCTTTCAGGTCGATCGCTGCCTGCAGGTTTTCTCCCGGAAGAAAATGGATTGCTTTCCAGGCTTCATTGTATTGACCGTTTTCTAAATTGCCAAGTCTATAGGACCATGAAGATTACCAATTTCTTTAAAGTGTTTGTCAAAGCCCCCATCACCACCAGCCGATAAAAACCAAACAACAAGTATTTTATTTAACCAAAGAAGCTATAAATCTGTACAACAATTACAGGCCATACTTATCTTTAAAAATGAAAACACCCAATCAAATTCATTAAACAAAAAAATCCCGACTACCAAGGCAATCGGGACTATCCAAAACTGTCCACTTATTTTAGGACATTACAAGATAAGATACTTCCATTCGTATTAATCAATCTTAAAACACCATCACTTTTCCTGTATATAGTTTTGTCCCATTGCTTACGATATGTATTAAATACATTCCTATCCCCCTGGGCTTGTTTATTTTATACATGCTTGCTTCTTTGGTCAACACTATATTTTGTGTAGACACTTTTTTACCTTCTATGCTGTATAACTCAAGAGAACCATTGCCAGGCACTGCATCAGATGTTTGAACATAAATATAACTTTCCTGAACATAAGCTGAAGATTTAAAGCCCCGACTTAAATTCATCTTCACCTGTATAGTGCTGTAGTAATTTTTACGTCCATTGTTATCAGTTTCTGATATACGATAGTTGCTTGTGCTGTACGGCTGCTGATCAGTATAAGAATAATTAAATTCGTTCATTTGTGAATAGTCACCTATACTTACGGCTCCATCTACTTTCCAATAAACATTTTTTGCCTGTGTGCCATTTATTAATAAAACTTTTGCGTTGCTGCTTGTTCCAAGAGCGCCGGTTGTCTTAATAACAAATACAGCATCTGGGTTACCCTGTGCATTCAGGGAAAGTGTATCTGTTAGAAATGTAGCAGATTTCATAGTGTATGTATGTGGGGTAAGAACAAGATTTTGCCCAAACTGTGCAGGATACAACAATTCAATATCATTGGTCAATGTATTAAGATAGCTATATACGTTTAGTAAATCTGCGGCACAGGCAGATGTAGAGCCATCCGGATTAGAATGTATGGTGCCGTTAACCAAAAGTGGATCATATCCTACAGCTAAACCTACATTTGTTCCGATATCTCCTGTAACATGCGAGATGCCTGCGTTTGCAACCGAACTGTTACCAGAAAATATTGCATAACAAGCTGTTGTAGCAAGGTTAGGTGCGGACGGTCCTGTAAGTAAAATGCTATTACATCCGATGGGAGTATATGCCATCACTCCATTAATGTTAACAGCTCCGGTAGTAGAAAGTGCTCTTCCTTCAGTGTATCACGAGTACTCATGTTGATTGCAGCATTGTTCACAATCATATTTCCTTTGAATGAAGTGCCTGCAGCGAGGTTAACCATGCCTTCAATTTTCCAGAATACATTACAAGCTTGTGTTCCGTTAATCAATTTTATTTTTGCCTCTGCGCCTGATGAAAATGCTGCACTGATTTGAAAAATGAATACTGCGTTCGGATTCCCCTGTCCATTTAAAGTAAGGTTGCCGCTTAATGTAGTTAAGCCTGATATAGAATATACACCAGCTATAAGTGTGTCGCCATTTCCTAAAAGAGGAGCGTGAACGAAAGTGTGTGGAGTTGAATTTAGTTGGTTATAAGCAAGTAACAAATCCTGCGCAGCCTGGGCAGTTGCACCATTATTATTTTGCATAACCCCGTTTACGTTTCCAAAACCTGTGGTTGAACCACTATTGGTTCCAACGTTACCTGTCAGTTGCGAAATTCCGGTGTTGCCTACCGCGCCAGTAGTTGTGAAGAGAACAAAATTGCCTGCATCACCTAAAACAGGTGCCCTATAGTACAACATACTCCATACAACCCCGCTGCATAAATAATTAAAGGGTATAATTACAGCATACTAACGTTATACTTCTGTGATAACTTTCAAAAGATTTAGTATTTCCTTTGTGTAAGAATATTTCATCCCTCTTAACCTCTTTCAACCTTAAACTTTATTAGTGTTAATGCATTTTATGATGTGTACCAGGCTATTGCATGAGATTTTTGTAAGATTAGTATATATTCCGGAATATGTACAAATCAATAAGCACTGTTTAGAATCCTTATTCCTTATTCTTTTCATTTCTGTAATTCCAATTATTATTAAAAAAAGTCAATTCACATCAGGTGAATTGTAACACACTTTCTATAACCAAATTTTTCAAACTCAAATTTTTAAATTATGAAAAAAATTTTCTATCTCACGTTGCTTACAACCTTCCTTTTTGGCTGTAAAAAAGATTTAAAAGATTTATTACACGATAAAGGAAGTAATGGCAATAATGCTACAGGATTTATTTACACAAGCACTAACTCTTCTTCAGGCAATGCTATTATTGCGCTGGAAAGGCACAGAGATGGCTCGGTAGAAGAAATAGGTAAATCGCCTTACCCAACGGGCGATAAGGGCGATGCAGCCGAAGGTGATTTTGATACGCAATGGGCTTTGCGCATAGTTGGTGAATACCTGCTTGCTGTTAATGCTGGTGCTAACCCTGTTAATGGCAGCATTTCAGTTTTTAAAATAAATAAAGCCAACGGGCATTTATCGCAGGTTGATCAAAATCCGGCAACGCCTGCAATGGATAACATGGATTCGCGTGGCGTAAGAGCCGCATCCATTGCGGCTACAACGCTGGGTAGTAAAACCTGGGTAGTTGTAGGCAATCAATTTGCCAATCCTAACTATCAGGGAGAAGCCGGCATCGCTTTCGGTAGTGTTGTATCAACACCATTGCGTAATCTGGCAGTATTTACATTTAATCAATCCAACGGTTTATTGAAATTTGAAAAAATAGGGGCTACTTATACCGATGGAAACAATGGCGGGCCAACAACAGTTGAATTTAATTCAACCGGAACTCAGATTGCCGTATCTACATGGGGTGTTCCTCATTTTATGGTGACGGATCCAAGCCTGTTGAAACAAAGACCTGGAAGACTATATATTTATAATTTTTCTGCCGGCAGTTTATCACAAACCGGTATGTATGAGAAAACAGGTGTGTCCGGTAATATAGGTATTTCATGGAGCCCGAACGATCAGTACATCTATATGGCCAATTTTAATCTCCACTCATCTGTTGAAAATCATAGCTTAACTGTGCACAACGGTACCACGGCAGCTCAGGTGCAAAACTTTGCAACGTCCGACAGAAATGATGAGGGCTGCTGGACGTGGGTAAGCCTTGATAAAAGCAAATTGTATGTGGCAAGCTTTGGCACAAATGGAATTAGTTCTTTTACTATTCTACCCAATAATCTTCTCGCCAATACGTTGGGAAATAATTTCTTCAAGAAGCGTGGCAATTTGCCTACCGGCGATGCAAAAGACATGCATGAAACTTCTGATGGGTACTTGTATAACGTAGGAGCATTTCAAAGCCATACAGTAAGTACATTCAGAACTTCAGCCAGTGGTGTGTTAAAAGAGATAACTAATTCTCCTTATTATGTTCCCACTTCTATTGGAAAATCAAAAGAACAGCATGCATATTTAGGTTTTACAGGATTTGATAAAAATAATCTGAACAATAAGCAGCAGTAGACGAATAATTATTAAACAGTTTAGAAACTACAGGAGATTCTCCTGTAGTTTCTTTTAATAAACGTATTGATTAGAATTCATAATGGTCTTCAATATCATATTCTTAATAAAAATTATTAAATGAATATATTTGGATGAGTCATGTCGGAAGCATCTTGATAAGGCAAAGAAGTTAAAAGACAATTATTAAGAGGTTTGAAACAAGGCCGAAAATGTTATTAGTATCTTTTTTGTAATTTACAATCCAGGCCCTTAAAGTAATTCATATGCAAAAATCTCATTCAGAACCTATTGATAGTAATATTACTTCCGGAGAAAACAAGTCCTTTTGGGTAGCATCAGCCGAGGCAATTGTTTTTAACAAACTGCAACAGGATATTGAGACAGATGTTTTAATTGTTGGAGGAGGAATAGCCGGATTAACAACGGCCTACTGCCTGGTAAAGGCAGGCCGGCAAGTAGTTTTAGTAGAAGACGGCTATGTTGGCAGTGGCGAAACGGGTCGCACTACGGCACATATTACCTACGCTCTTGACGACCGGTACTTTGAACTTGAAAAAATATTCGGAGAAGAAAAAGCCAGGCTTGCTGCAGATAGCCATATGGCGGCACTGGAATGGGTGGGTAATACCATTATGCACGAAAACATTGAGTGCCATTTTAAAAGGGTAGACGGATATTTATTTTTACATCCAACGGATAAAAAAGAATCACTCGAAAAAGAATATGCTGCAACCCAACGTGCAGGGCTGCCGACACAAATGTTAGCACAGATCCCGTCGATAGCAGCTGAGGAAGGAAATTCCTGTATTCAATTTCCGCAACAGGGTCAGTTTCATATTATGAAATACCTGAAAGGTTTATCTGATGCTGTTATTCGCCTGGGCGGAAAAATCTACACCGAAACAAAAGCTGAAGACATCACAAAAGAAGGTGCAAAAGCAAATGGCTTTGAGATAAAAGCTAATCATATTGTAGTTGCAACCAATACTCCTATAAACGATAGGGTTACTATGCACACTAAACAGTGGCCTTACCGAACGTATGTTATAGCTGCCAAAGTGCCCAAAGGAAAATTGCCATATTCGTTATGGTGGGATACGGGTGATCAGGAATCTAAATGGATTTCTGCCCCTTATCATTATGTACGTCTGGAAGAATATGATAACGAATTCGACCTTTTAATTTCAGGAGGTGAGGACCATAAAACAGGCCAGGCTGACGATGAGCATATTCCGGAAGAAGACCGGTATGTAAATTTGATTGAATGGACTAAGAAACGTTTTCCTGCTATGGAAGAGGTTGCATACAAATGGTCAGGCCAGGTAATGGAGCCAGTAGATTCAATGGCATTTATAGGAAAGAACCCGGGTGATGATAACATCTATATCATAACAGGCGATTCGGGTAATGGAATGACGCACGGCACACTTGGTGGAATCATCTTAACCGATATTATCACAGGTAAAGAAAATCCCTGGGTGGATTTTTACAGTCCTTCACGCATTACTTTAAAAACTACCGGTGATTATTTGCATGAAGCAGGTAATATGGTAGCTCAGTTAGTTGATTGGATAACTCCCGGCGATGTAAAAAAAGCTGAGGAGTTAAAACCGGGTGAAGGCGGAATTATTTCTGCAGGCTTAAAGAAAATAGCTGCATATCGTGACGAAGAAAATAACCTGCACACCTGCACTGCAGTTTGTCCGCACTTAGGGGGTATCCTTCAATGGAATGCTGAAGAAAAATCATTCGACTGCCCGCTTCACGGTTCAAGATTTACAACAGAAGGAAAAGTAATCAACGGACCTGCTAAATCGGATTTAAAAAAATTAGAGATAAAGCAGGACGCTGAAATGCATTAAGAGAAATATAAGTAACCAAACAGAAAATTTGGTTCAACGGATAACTGTGAAATTTTAGAAGAAAGAGGTCTCATTTCGAAGGGCTTTTACAGGAGAATTTACAAACAATAAAAAGAGTGATACTTATAAATGCAGAAATGCATTTTTCTACGCGTTTGCTTGTATCAACGGGGTAACTATTCAATTCGCAATCTTTAAACGAAGCTTAGCATTGGCAACTTTAATTTTTTACATACACTTAAAATTGCCACAGACGGAAAGTGGACTGAAGTTAAGCGGTTCTCCTTATGCCGTACCTTCTTCGGCTGGTAAAACAAAAGAACAACATGCATTTCTTGGGTTTACGGGTTTTGAAAAATAGCATTAGTGTTAAAAAATAGAACATGTATTTGAAGAACAAAGGATTGACACTTGTTTTTGCCATTTTATTTATAATTACGCTGGCAGGACAGGTTGTATCAGGATTGAAAGAATATAATAAAGATATGAATGATAAAGGAGGCCAGCCTTTGTCAATTACAAGGTATCTAACATCCGGTCATTTCCTGTCATCTACTTTCGAAAATTGGGAAAGTGAATTTTTACAGATGGCGCTGTACGTTGTGCTGCCAATATTTTTATATCAAAAAGGATCTTCAGAATCAAAAGATCCTGATACGATGGAAGAAGTTGATAAAGATCCTGACAGGCAAAGAGCGGGTGCTCCATGGCCGGTAAAAAAAGGTGGATGGATATTAATGGTATACAAACATTCGTTATCAATAGTTCTATTCATCTTTTTTGCTCTTTCTTTTTTGTTGCATTGGCATGGAAGTATGAAAGGTTACAACCAGGAACAATCATTAAAAAATTTGCCAACCGTAACTCCAGGTCAGTATTTAAGCAATAGCCGTTTTTGGTTCGAATCGTTTCAGAATTGGCAGAGTGAATTTCTTTCGGTTTTTGTGATGGTAATTCTAACGGTATATCTAAGACAGATAGGCTCACCAATGTCCAAACCACTTGATGCTCCTTACCGGGAACGATTGTAACATGAAATAATAAAACAAAAAGATCAAATACTCTTATGGCAGGTAATGAGAAAGCAATTTTTGCTGCAGGTTGTTTTTGGGGTATAGAATATAGTTTTCAAAAGGAAAGAGGTGTTCTTTCAACCACTGCAGGATTTACAGGAGGCATCACAGATAATCCCGGTTAAAATGATGTTTGCTCAGGTAAAACAGGTCATGCAGAATCTGTAGAAGTAATATTTGATCCGGCAGCAACATCGTTTGAAACCTTGGCAAAACACTTTTTTGAAATCCATAATCCTGCATTGATTGGAAAGAATGATAACCATGCAGCCAGTATCGTTCTGCCATTTTTTATTTAAATAATGAACAAAAAATAATAGCTGAAGATTTGGTTGAAAAATTAAAGAATAAAAATATTGAGGTAGGTACAGAAATAACAAGAGCCGGTGTGTTTTATAAGGCAGAAGAGTATCACCAAAGCTATTATAACAAAAAAGACAGATGATGACGTGTGGCGGTATAAAGAGAAGGTTTAGATAAAGCAGTTTGTATAAAGCATACGGGTTAACACACTAACGCAACTGTACAACTGATTTCACACCGTTTTCAATAAACGGATTTATAATTACAAAAAATACTTTTTATGAAGTTTTTACAAAGTGCCCGCCGACAATTAGCTTCCAACTTATCAGTAAGCAGTAATTGGAAATTGAGTAAAATAAGTCTTACCATTTCTATGC
>JBBJMP010000015.1:0-137433 GCA_037718865.1 Chitinophagaceae bacterium
AAACTGGAGAGAGAACGGTGTAAGCATTTATGAGTGGATGTTACAACCCCAAAAGAATGCTGTGGCTCCACCACCACCGCCACCGCCGCCACCACCACCGCCACCGCCACCACCGCCACCGCCGCCACCACCACCGCCACCGCCACCACCGCCACCACCACCGCCGCCGCCACCTGGCCCACTGAAATACAAGTATTATACATTTTCAGGAACATGGTATAACATGCCCAGCTTACATTCGCTTACGCCAGTGGCCACCGGAAGCGTTGAAAACATCACACTATCCAACAGAACACAGAATGATCGCTTTGCCTATCTCTGGGAAGGAAATATAAATATACCTGTCAGCGGTACTTATACTTTCCGAACCAGCTCCGATGATGGAAGTCAGTTTTGGATTGGCGGTCTTCCAAATGCGTTAGTGGTCAATGATGGTTTACACGGCACTCAGGACAGGGACGGAACAATTACGCTGAATGCAGGGGTCTACCCGGTTGCCATTCTTTATTACGAACAAGATGGCGGTGAAGTAATGAACTTTTCCTGGAAAACGCCCCAAACAGGCGGTAGTTTTCAAACTGTTCCCAACAACGCATTTGTAAACGCTCCGATACTCCCGAACCCTACTGAGCCCGGACTTAAATTCAGGTATTTTACATATTCCGGAACCTGGTATCATATGCCTAACCTGCACGCGCTTACACCGGCTGCCTCAGGTATAGTTGCCAATGTTAACCTGAATAACAGAACTCAAAATGATCGGTTTGCCTACATCTGGGATGGTTATATTAATATCCCGGTTACAGGTAGTTATACTTTCCGGACCACTTCTGATGATGGAAGCCAGTTATGGATCGGTAGCCTGCCTGCACCTTTAATCAACAACGATGGCCTTCATGCCCCTGTTGACAAAGAAGGTACCCTTACGTTGACCGCTGGAACATACCTGATCGCTTTCCTTTATTATGAGCAAGATGGCGGCGAAACAATGAACATCTCGTGGAAAACGCCCCAGACAGGAGGAAACTTTGTAACCATTCCAAATAGCGCATTCACTACCAGGTCTGCGTCGGTTTCGTCTTCCATTGATTCCAACATCCAGGTATATAATCTGGCAAAACCACACGACATCGTTATACAAGCCAACACTGCCAGCGTTTCAATGGGTAAAATGGTGCCTGAAGAAGTTAAGCAGTCTGGAATGGCCATCTTCCCGAACCCTGCGATAGATCATGTAAATGTTCGCTTGATACATGCAGCAAAAGGAGCAATACAGGTTAAGGTTTTCAATGCCCTGGGCGTTGCAGTAAAGACCATGAAGTACACCAAAGACAATAACTATTGGCAGCAACAACTACCTGTCTCAGACCTTAAGGCAGGATATTATATCATAGAAGTAACAGGAAGAAGTTTAACCTACAAGACTTCATTCATAAAAAAATAAATCGGCATAACGAACACCGGGGGCTGATCGGATAAAACCGGTTAGCCCCCGGTTTTTTTATACGATAGATCGAATCATCAGAAACATTAATTTGGCTGACAAACTGCGGAACTTCTGGTTAAACTCTTTTCGTATTTTTATATCCATTCTCCAGTAACCACTGGAATACCTTATCACGCTGATCACCCTGAATAATTATTTCTCCATCTTTTACGGAACCACCGGTGCCGCAAAACGATTTTAACTGTTTTCCCAGATTTTCAAGGTCATTTCTCAGACCGGTAAAACCCTTTACCAGGGTAACTGCTTTACCGGCTCTTTGTTTTTTATCAAGGCTTAGCTTCAGCTTTTGCACCGCAACAGGAAGCGTTTCCTGAACGGGTTGTTCATCAGCATCAGGAACAAATTCAGGATCGGTTGAATAAACAATGCCGTTAGACTTCATTAATTTTTTCTTGCTCATGGCAAAAATTAGTTAAGCATAAATAATATCAAAATGAGTATCGCCTTATAGGATAACTGCCTTCAGGCTAAGATCCATGCTTTTGGCCTGATGAATCAAGGCCCCCACACTTATATAGTCGACGCCGGTCTCGGCATAACTGGCAATATTGTCTAAATTAATACCGCCACTTGCTTCGGTTTCATATCTGTTGTCTATAATTTTTAGCGCTTCCTTTAGTTGAACAGGAGAAAAGTTATCCAGCATGATACGATCAATCCTTCCCGCATTGACCACTTTAAGTACATCGGCTACCGACCTTGTCTCTATTTCTATTTTTAATCCCGGCTTTCGATGCTGTACGTATAACCAGGCTTTTTCAATGGCTTTTTCAATGCCGCCACAAAAATCTATGTGGTTATCCTTCAGCATCAGCATATCATATAATCCAAATCGATGGTTCAGGCCTCCACCCAAACGGACCGCTTCTTTTTCAAGCAGACGAAAATTAGGAGTCGTTTTTCTGGTGTCCAGAATCCTGGATCTATATCCTTCAATCCTGTCAACGTATTGCCGTGTTAAGGTGGCAATTCCGCTCATGCGTTGCATGCAGTTAAGCACCAGCCGCTCTCCTTGCAGGATGGTATGAACGGATGCTTCAATTTCGAAAGCTTTTTCACCGGTTCTCATCGGCTCGCCATCATCTTTGTACGGCGTAAAGCGAACGCCCGCTTCCATCAGTTGGAAAACTTGAGCGGCCACATCAACACCGGCCAATATGCCGTCCTGCTTAATGTGTAAAACAGCCTTACCTTTAGTGCCCGGGGGAATGACAGATAAGGTTGAATGATCTCCATCACCTATATCTTCTTTTAAAGCAGCTTCAATCAAAATGCGCAAGCGATCGTTCAATATGGCCATGTACAAATCTAAATAAAAATTAAAGCAGGAATCAAGGTTATGAGCAGAATGAATGCTGGCTTGGTAAAGATGGTGATACTTAAAAAAAAGACCTTGCAACTTGACGCCGCAAAGTCTTCAATCTTCAAGGGATCATCTTTTTATTCTACTTTCTGAAAACTGAGATCTTGTAAATACTGCCTGTCACCCTTTTGTTTCATAAACAAGGTCGTCCTAAAATTGCCGCTTCTTGTTTGTAAAGTACCTACGCAATAATTTGATCCGGATTTTTCACTTTTGTATTTTAATTCAAAATTCCTGACACCGGCGCTGCTAAAAAATTCCTTAATGATCATCTCTGCCTGGGTTCTGCTGTAGTTATCAGTTTTATCGGGAAGAGATAAATCTATGCGGTTGTCAAAATATCTTGAAAGTTGAGATGCATTTCCTGCTTTCAAGGCCATTACCACCTCATCCATTTCAACAGTATCTTTAGCGCTGAATGAGGTTAGGAAAAAGGAACATGAGAGTAATAATAGAGTCAGATGATTTTTCATTTTTGTCGAATTAAGTTTCCATAAGAATACTTTTATAAGTAATGGATATATTTAAGCAGGAAATTGCTAAAAACATGCCAATTTGTTTTTAGTCAAATAAATGGCATCAGATAATAATACTCATCAGGATCAGAATTCAATTAAATAATTAGTTTCGTAATATGGAAAAGAAAAAAATTATTTTAGCCATCATGGATGGCTGGGGATTAGGGAAGGTTGCATCCAGCGATGCAATACAACATGCACAAACTCCCTTTGTGAGTTCATTATATTCGAAATATCCCAATGCCCGTTTGGTTACCTGCGGAGAAGACGTTGGTCTGCCTGACGGACAAATGGGAAATAGTGAAGTAGGGCACCTGAACCTGGGAGCGGGTCGTATAGTTTACCAGGAATTGCAACGCATCAACGTCGCCATCAGAAACGGTGAATTTTACCAGAATCAGGTATTGGTCAACGCCATACGGTATGCCAGGCAGAACAACAAGCCTTTGCACTTATTGGGATTAGTGAGTGATGGAGGTGTTCATTCACACATCATGCACATAAAAGCAATCACTTCCTTATGCGCCAGTGAAGGGTTGTCAGAAGTTTTTATTCACGCTTTTACCGACGGAAGAGATACGGATCCAAAAAGCGGATTGGGATTTTTGACTGACCTTCAATCGCATTTAGATCAAACAGTAGGTAAAATTGCCAGTGTATCCGGGCGGTACTATGCTATGGACCGGGACAAGCGCTGGGAAAGAATAAAACTGGCTTACGAAGCAATAGTTAAAGGAGTTGGCCAGCAGGCGTCTGATGCTGCGGGTGCGGTGGCAAATGCCTATGCCAACAATATCACTGATGAATTTATTCGGCCGGCCGTGATAATTGGCGAGGATCAACATCCTTTAGCGGTTATTAAAGACGGTGATGTGGCCGTCTGCTTTAATTTCCGTACAGACCGTTGCCGTGAAATAAGCCAGGTAATTACTCAATCAGACATGCCTGAATATAATATGACGAAATTGAATATTCATTACACCACCATGGCCGAATATGACAAGACCTTTACGGATGTAAATGTGATCTTTGAAACCGATAACCTGATCAATACTTTAGGTGAAGTTCTTTCAGCAAATGGTAAAAAGCAACTGCGTATGGCTGAAACGGAAAAATATCCTCACGTTACCTTCTTTTTCAATGGCGGCAGGGAGATACCATTCGAAGGGGAGAAACGGAGTATAGTTGCTTCGCCCAAGGTGGCTACATATGATCTGCAACCGCAGATGAGCGCTTTTGAACTTACTGATGCAGCGGTTGCAGGAATAGAAGAAAAAACCGCTGACTTTATCTGCATAAACTACGCTAATGCAGACATGGTTGGTCACACAGGAGTTTGGGAGGCAGTGATCAAGGCTGTGGAAACGGTAGACACCTGTGTGCAAAGACTGGTTTCTGTTGCCCTGGCAAATGGGTATACCGTATTTTTAACCGCAGACCACGGCAATGCAGATTATATGATTAACGAGGATGGATCTCCGAATACGGCACATACCTTAAACCTGGTACCCTTTTTTATCATAGATGACGAATGGAAAGGAACGATAAAACATGGAAAGTTGGGAGATCTTGCTCCAACAATTTTAACGTTAATGCAGTTGCCCGTGCCAAAAGAAATGACAGGTAACATACTGATAGCATCAAATTAGAAGCAATTTTTCGGCTAAATACTATTTTGATGTGCTAGGAGTAGTAGTGAGCTAATCTATACATAAAGAAGTCCTTATCTCTAACACCGTAATTAGCTGTGATAAAGCGTTGTATTTTACTATTCATAGCTTCTGCTTTAGCGTTTGTTTTTCCTTTTAAAAAGTAGTTCATAATTTTTTGTTCGTGACTGCCAATGAGTCGTATCAAATTTTCGACTTCAGGTAGTTTTTGTTGTTCAGCATTGTCGTACCATTCTATGAGTTGTCTCTCTATTTGCCATTCATATTTTCCTACATTAGACTTATCTAACCATCTCCTGATTTGCTGCGTTAGCTCATAACAAGCTTTTAACATAGGAAAAGTTTCAAATAATAGCTTTGCTCTTTTTTGTTGTGAAGCTGTCCAGCGTTCTTGTCTTTTAAACAAAACATATCTGCTTCGGGTTAGCATTTCTATACGGGTTTCACCATTGATAAGCCTGGTTGCCTGTTCAACCTGCCGCCTTTCTTTTTTGGTGGTGGGCAATGCACTTAATTCCTCTTGTTTTAGCCGTAAACGTAAAGCTTGCACAGCTTCAACAATATGCATTACCACATGAAACTTATCGGCAACAACCGTAGCGCCAGGAAAGCTTTGTTCACACAGCCGTTCGTAAGTGGGGCTAAGGTCGATGGTTACTTCTTTTACTACCTTTGCCGCTTCACCCATTTTATCGATCAGCTTGTTCAACTCGGCTACCTGTAAGGTTTCTGCAAGCATGGCTATCTTTCCGGTTTGACGGTTGGTAAGCACCGTATAAAATTCCTCATCAATCATTTTCTCATCAACCGCCATCTCTTCGCCCAGATTTTCAGGCTTTAATACCGGTACTATTTTTATCTTCTTATCTGTGCCTTTAAAATTATTTTTGCCCCACTCTCCGCTGGCTACCGATTCGGGGTAACCACTCAAATAATGACGGTACCAACTATAAACCGTTTGTGGCCTGAGCTGCAAAAACGAACCGATGGTGGTAAAGTTCACCGGCTTTTCATCCACCAATTTCTTTTAAAAAATCCCGGAATTCCCGTGTGGTTTTCATCCCAGGTATATGCAAATCATATTCATTGCTGTACGCTTTGACGCCGCCCCTTTCTTTCCATCTTCGCCTGACTAGCCGCAAGTATATTTTCTTTAACGAAAAAGCATGAGTAAGTATGTCTATCTCATTGCAATACCCATCTAATACAACGTCCTTGCCTTTGATAACATCAGGTATCCGGTCTTCTTTTTCTACCAATTCTATAATCCATTCATCAGGACGTTCTTCAATATGATTAGCTTCAAAATCATTCAGGTACTCCTGAGGTACAAACATCTTCATTGCCTGATCTATAAAATCAGATTGTTTAGCATGTGGCATAACTGTATTTTTATACAGCTAAGTTACTCCTAGCACATCAAAATAGTATTTAGCCAATTTTTCATCCGGATAGTTTAAAAAGAAAATAAAGACTATTTTTAAGGAAAGGGTATTTCTAATGAAGGGACTAAGAAATGGAATAGCGGCTTTTCTGTGCATCTGTCTTGCAGGAGTACCGCTGTTCTTTTCTATATGGTTCCTGATAAGTCAACAGTCTGTTCGCAGCGCTATGGAACAAAAAATGGAGCAAGAGTATCTGCAAACCATCGTCGTCTTAAAAAGCGATGTTCATTGGGTGAAACCCGGCAAAGAGATCCGTGTGCAGGGCAGCATGTTCGATGTTAAATCGAAGCGTCAAAAAGGGGATAGCATTTATTTTACCGGACTTTTCGATGCGGACGAAGATGTTTTGTACTCGCAGCTAAAAAACGCCACTGATGAATTTGGGGATGAACAATCATCTAAACTATATGCACAAACGCTTTTACTTGTTTTGATTGAGTTGGACCTTCGCAGGATCTTGCCGGTAGTTTTTGACGGTGAATCAAAACAGTACGGATCTTATTCTGCGTTTATGCCTTCTATCTCCCCGGCAAGGCATTGGCCTCCTCCTAAATGCTGATCCGCATCGTTACTCAGGTCAATACCTGGCAACAAGTCAACGTTACATTGACGGTATAAATTATGCGTTAACATAGCGTTCTTCTTAGAAAATATTTAAGAAGGGAAGTTACCCGCTTTGCAGGGCCCAGACCTCCAAACTATATACGTCAGTTTTTTTTGACACAGCATTGCAACAGGCTGCTTGCCTCATTTTACATATTTCAAAACTACGATTATGAGCAAATTAAAGTTGCTTGCTCTGTTGTGCATTAGCAGCATGACCATTGCATTACACGGACAGGATGATTCTCTTGACAGGGGAAATACGTTGGCAGAAGTGATCATTTCGGTAAATAAATGGGAACAAAATTTAAATGAGGTTCCCAACAAGATTACTAAAGTTACCAGATCGCAGATTCTGCTGAATAATCCACAAACATCTGCCGATCTGCTAAGCCAGACAGGCACCGTCTTTATTCAGAAAAGTCAGCTGGGAGGTGGAAGTCCCATGATACGTGGATTTGCAACCAACAGGGTATTACTGGTGATGGATGGTGTTCGCATGAACAATGCCATATATCGCAGTGGCAATCTGCAAAACGTCATCAGCATTGATGCATTAAGCACCGAAACAGCCGAAGTGATCTTTGGGCCTGGTTCGCTCGTTTATGGCAGCGATGCGATTGGGGGTGTAATGGATTTCCGCACGCTGCAAGCCCGTTTTTCAAAAGACGATAATATGCTGGTCAATGGCAGTGCCCTGGCACGTTATTCAACGGTGAACAAAGAAAACACAGGGCATGTTGATGTTAATCTTGGCTGGAAAAAGTGGTCGCTGCTTTCATCTGTTACATACAGCAAGTTTGACGACCTGAAAATGGGAAAGTATGGCGGGCAGGATAACTATTTGCGTCCTGAATTTGTAGAGCGCCAAAACAATACTGATGTTATCGTAAAAAATACCGATTCCCGCATTCAACGTTTCAGCGGGTATAACCAGTTGAACTTTTTACAAAAGGTGCGTTTTAAACCATCAGAGCGGTTGGAAATGCAGTATAGTTTTATCTATGCAGGTACCGGTGATGCTCCCAGGTATGACCGGCTTATTCAATACCGTAATGGAGCTTTGCGGTATGCAGAATGGTATTATGGTCCCATGCTTTGGCGTATGCATATCTTGCAGGTATTACATTCAGGAAAGAATAAAATTTATGATGAAGCCCGGATGACAGCTGCTTATCAGAATTATGAAGAAAGCCGGATAGACCGTACCCGTGCAAATAATAACCGTAACCGCCAGGCAGAGCAAGTGAATGCAATCAGTATAAATTGGGATGCTGTAAAAGAAATGGGCAAAGGAGAACTTTTTTATGGGATTGAATATGTTTACAACAAAGTAGGTTCCAGTGGAGAGAAAAACAATATCAGTAATAACATCGTTACTCCATACGTAAGCCGCTATCCTGATGGCAGCACCTGGAGCACATCAGGCGTTTATGGAAGCTACAAGGTTAATGTTCATCCGAAACTGACACTGACTGCCGGTATAAGATATAGTTATAATTCGCTCAATGCCACATTCGATACTGCCTTCATCAATTTTCCATATAAGAAAGCGGCGTTGGAAGATGGTGCCCTGACCGGTAATGGAGGATTGGTATTTCGTCCGGATGAGACATGGCAACTTAATGGGAATATTTCATCTGGTTACCGCATGCCTAACGTAGATGACATCGGTAAGTTGTTTGAGAGCGCACCCGGTAATGTAAACGTGCCCAATCCCGATCTTAAACAGGAATATGCATGGAACTTTGAACTCGGAGTAGTTAAAAACATTAGTGGCAAATTCAGGATGGAATTAAACGGCTTTCGTACCATCCTGAGCCATGCTATTGTTCACCGTCCATTTACTTTTAACGGACAGGACAGTATCATTTTCGATGGAATTCAAAGTCGTGTAGAGGCCTTGCAAAATGTAGCCAGAGCGACGGTGTGGGGCCTGCAGGCCAGCACAGAAATTTTCTTCACTAAAAATATATCATTACGAAGTCATGCCAATTGGATCAATGGCAAAGAAACGGATGATGAAAAAGATGAACAGGTTCCCCTCCGTCATGCTGCACCTTTTTATGGCAGCACTTTTTTTCGGTACCGGATAAAAAAATTCTTTGCCGAAGCATCCGCCATTTACAACAGCGAGATCAAAAATGAAGATCTGGCTCCATCTGAACAAGCTAAAACGGATATTTATGCCAGGGATGACTCCGGGAAGCCCTATTCACCAGGATGGTATACCATCAATATAAAGGCTTCATTTCAGGTTACCAGCAACCTGCTGGCAACAACCGGCTGGGAAAACATGACCAATCAACGTTATCGCTCTTATTCTTCGGGTATTGTGGCTGGCGGATCAAATTTCATTGTTGCATTAAGGGCTTCACTTTAACATTAAGGCCTGTGTTACAAAGGCCTTAATGTTTTCAACTATGCAAGACGCAAAACAACAGGCAAAATGGATACGCCATTTTCGGTGGCTGCACCGCAAAATTGCCATCGTGCTTTTTAGTTTTTTTCTGCTGATAGCAATCTCCGGCTTTCTGTTAGGTTGGAAAAAAAATACGGGCCTGCTTGCGCCGACACAAACAGGCAGCTCTGCCGAACTTTCAGCCTGGCTGCCGGTTGATAGTCTCGCCAGTATAGCCGTACGGTTGCTGCATGATTTAGTTTCGCCTGCATTTCATGCTGACCATAACCGGCTTTTGGTTATGGTATGGCCCGAAACGGCTTAGAAGGTCAAAACGAAAATGAAACCCAATACTATCCTTCAAGGCAAGTATTCAATAAAACTGCCTTGATTTTCCTTTGCATGTTAATTTATTATTATGGAAGCAGCATTGGTTTGTAAAAATTGTCTTAATTTACGGGTAACCAAAGGGTGTGTATGACTGAGGAAGCCATTTTACAAGGATGTATCGAAAATAATGCAGCTGCACAAAAGGAATTGTATAACCGGTACAGTCCAAAAATGATGGCCGTATGTTATCGGTTCGGGCATAACCGGGAGGATGCCGAAGACATGTTACAGGAAGGTTTTATAAAGGTTTATTCTCAGATCCATACCTTTCGAAATCAGGGGGCATTTGAAGGCTGGGTTCGCCGAATAATCGTGCATACCTGTATCAACAATCTCAAGAAGAATAAAAAGTTTAATGAGAGTGTTGATATTGCGAATGCGACTACTTTGATGGTAAGGGAAGAAACGGTGCCTTCCATTGTTCAGGCCAAACAAGTTGTCGAATGTATCAGGCTTTTACCAATGGGATACCGTACTGTATTGAATCTGTATGCTATTGAGGGCTATTCGCACAAGGAGATTTCTCAAATTCTTGAGATTGAAGAAAGTACCAGCCGTTCGCAGTATACCCGTGCAAAACAAATGTTGGAAGACATCCTGATCCGCAAAAAAATTCTAACGAAGCGGAAGGAAAAGACGGGATTTTTCGCGGCTTTTGGCAGATAGAAATTGAAAAGTATAAACAAAACCACCCTTACTGCAAAAGAGATTTACAATGAAAAGAGATTTTGACGATGATGATAGTTTTGAATTGTTCATACAAAAAAAGGTGGATCATTACAAAATGTACCCTTCGGAGGGGGTTTGGAAAGGGATCTACAATACGCTTCATACGCGGAGAAAGTGGTTTACCATAGGAGGAAGTTTGCTATTGCTTACAGCAATTATCTTCATCACACAGGAATTACTCTTTCCCGGCTCTTCTACATTGGAAGTAAACAGACCAACAGGCCAAACTATTTCATTGCCTCTTATAACCAGATTGGAAGCTTTACCTTTTTCAACGCATTCATTCGCAGGACGTTCGTCAACAAAAAAGCTCATTGAAAAGCCTGTAGCGGGTTTATTACAGATGCGGGATCCTTCAGCTACAAACCGCCGTAAGGCTGATCAGGTAACGATAAAATCACTAGATATAAATAAGAGCCAGGTTAAATTAACGGCCCGTGAGGCTGTTTCGTCTCCTGTGGTTACGGCTTTGCACGAAAAAGAACAGATGCAGACCAAACCAGTAGTGGCTTCTAAGATATCAAATTCACCCGAAATCTCACTTGTTGATAAGATGGTCGTGGAGAAAGATCCGGCGCTTTCAGATAAAAACGATCAGATTCCTTCTGAGAAGAAAACGAACTGGTTACAGGAAATGGCTTTAATCAGGTTAACCCCACCGAAAAAGAATCGTTTCAACCTGCAGTTTTATCTTTCTCCCACAATCAGTTACAGGAAACTGGCTGATAACGGGAATAAGATAAATGTTAACCAGCAGAATGTTCCTTTAGCAATAAATCATACCAACATAGACAGGTATGTAGATCACGTGCCTTCTGTAGGTGTTGAATTGGGATCGAATGTGCTGTACAGCGTTTTTGAAAACCTTACTTTGAAAACAGGCCTGCAATTAAATTACTCGCGTTATAATATTAAGGCATACAGCTTTTATTACGAAAAAGCATCCATTGCCTTAAACAGGGCGGGATTAGGGACGGATACAATATCAGCGTACACATCGCTAAGAAATTTTAACGGGTATTCTCCTGAACAACTTCAAAATCAATACCTGCAGGTGTCTCTCCCTGTCGGAGCTGAATTAAAATTACTTGGAAACAAACGGCTACAATTAAATATTGCAGGAACAATACAGCCAACCTATTTATTATTTAACGATACGTACCTGCTTTCTATGGATTATGTAAATTATGCCAAGGAAGAATCACTGGTCCGAAAGTGGAATGTGCATACCAGCGTGGAAGCTTTCATTTCTTATAAAACCGGTGGTGTACGCTGGCAGCTTGGGCCGCAATTCCGCTATCAGTTAATGTCGTCTTATAACGATCGCTACCCGATTAAGGAGTACCTTATTGAATATGCGGCCAAAATAGGTATAAGCAAAACAATCAAGTAATCGCTGTATTGTCTTCCAGGAGTTAATGATTACACCTTCACTCGCGCTGACAGATTCGATAAATCACGTCAATTATTGGGACCGCTTGCCTAACGAGCGGTTTTTTATTTACAATTCATTTATTTTTGGGAATGAAGTTGTTTTGTGCTCTGATAATGGCCTGTATAACCGTTTCCTGTAACAATCAGTCTTTTCAACCTGTAAATGACCGGGTAGATGGCAAACAAACGGTTTTCCCGGTAACCGATTTCCTGAACAGTCAGATGCATATGGTAGATTCTTTACAACTACCCGTAATGAAATTTGTTACTATAAATAATAAGACTGATTCCGGTTTAATTTCATGGGACGAATTTAAAGTTTTAGCCGCTGATTTTCTGCAACCCGATATCAGCGATCCGTCGATTTCGGGTTTGTATAAAGAAAATAGTTTTGCGGATCAGTCAATACCAAGTGTAACCCTTACTTACGCAGCACAAAACAAAGATCTTGAAATCCGTCGTGTTGATATAACTATAAATCCAAACCCGGTTTTGTATGATAAGGTTAGAAGCATTTACCTGGAGAAGAATAGTATTAGAAAGGATACTTTCATCCATAAAAAACTTTATTGGAGGGCAGACCGTAATTTTCAAATTATCACTACCATGCAATTGCAGAATCAGCCATCAGCCACAAGGATACTCAAATGTATCTGGGATTACACCGACTGATATCTTCTTAACATATGGAATTACTGAGTATTAATGACAGCAAGCCATTTTCAAAACATAGCTTATACCATACCGCATCAGCCAGGCATTTATAAATATTATGATGTTGCCAATGTAATGCTTTACGTAGGTAAAGCTAAAGACCTGCGTAAGCGTGTGGGTTCTTATTTTAGCAAGGCCTTTACCAATTACAAAACCCACGACCTGGTTCAACGGATTCATCATATTGAGTTTACCATCGTTGATTCAGAGCAGGATGCGTTCCTTTTGGAAAATTCACTGATCAAACAGTATCAACCGAGGTTTAACATTAATCTTAAGGATGATAAAAGTTACCCTTTCATCGTTATAAAAAAAGAACCTTTTCCCCGGGTCTTTCTTACCAGAAGGGTAATCAACGACGGATCTGAGTACCTGGGCCCATTTACCTCTGTTCATAGGGTCAGGGAATTACTTGATTTCATCAAACAAAATATCCAGTTAAGGACCTGTAAATTAAACCTCTCTCAGGCAAATATTACAAAAGGGAAATTTAAGGTTTGCCTTGAGTACCATTTGGGCAATTGTAAGGGTCCTTGTGAGGCTTTGCAAACTGAGGACGACTACGCCTACCAGCTTAGCCAATTAAAAAATTTTATGAAGGGAAATCTCAACCCAATTTTACAGCACTTCAAATCGGAAATGAAAAACCATGCTGAACAACTTCATTTTGAAAAAGCAGAGGCTACACGTAGAAAAATAGAACACCTTGAAAACTACCGGGCTAGATCGATCATTGTTAGTAAGCATGTGACTAATGTGGATGTCTTTACGATATTAAAAGACGGCGATGTGGCCTATGTGAATTATTTAATGATACAGAACGGCGCGATCATACAAACTCATACTTCCGAGTTGGAAACCTTCCTGGAGGAGTCGCAGGAAGAGGTGCTGGTTTTTGCTATTGCTCAATTGAGAACACTTTTTAAAAGCCTTTCTACTGAGGTTATCGTTCCTTTCCCAATCGATTACCCGGAGGTAGGGGTTATTACCACAATTCCTAAAGGGGGTGATAAAAAGAAATTGTTGGACCTGTCTGAAAAGAACGTGAGTTATTTTAAGGAGGAGATCCGCAGAAAGAAAACATTACAACTGGAAGGCAGAACAGATGCTGAAAGGCAAAAAGTGTTGTACCAATTACAGGAAGACCTTCAGTTACCGGCTTTGCCGGCACACATAGAGTGTTTCGATAATTCCAATTTCCAGGGGAGTTATCCTGTCTCTGCCATGGTTTGCTTCAAAGACGGGGTTGCGAGTAAGGCCGATTACCGCCATTTTAATGTAAAAACTGTCGCCGGTATTAATGATTTTGCAACCATGAAAGAAGTAGTATGCCGGCGCTACAAACGATTAATTGAAGAAGCACAGCCACTGCCTCAGCTAATTATCATCGATGGAGGAAAAGGGCAGTTAAGTGCAGCTATGGAAAGCATTCTGAATCTGGGCTTAAGCGGTAAATTAACCGTTGTAGGATTGGCAAAAAATGAAGAAGAAATCTTTTATGCGGGTGATAAAGAGTCTATTAAACTGCCATACAATAGCGAGAGCCTTAAATTAATAAGAAGGATAAGGGATGAAGTCCACCGTTTTGGCATTAAATTTCATCGTAATAAACGCAGTAAAGGAACGTTTAAAAATGAATTGGAAAATATCAGGGGGATTGGTAAAAATACGGCCAATCTATTATTAAGATCATTTAAATCAGTTAACAGGATCCGTGAAGCGCCTGAAGTGAGCCTTGCTGAAGTTATCGGACCTTCAAGGGCGGCAATCGTCTATAACTATTTTAATACGCAGCAGGACTATACTAAGAATAATAATAACAAAGAACTCAAATCTGACTGACAATCAATAAAAAAGGGGCCAGGATAAAAATCCAGCCCCGTTTTAAAATCCAATATCCTATGAAAAACCGTTGTAAAAATAGCGAAACAAATCAATCTGACAATACCTGTAAATGGGTATTTTTTGATTTATTTATTGTGTTTCCACGCGTTTTGTTTTAAAATCTAAGTGATTTTCGTTGTTACAAGAATAGCCACCATGTACAAAAAAAAGGTATCGTAGTTGTACGATACCTTTTTAAATTAGTAATTCTGTTTCTAGTAAGACCAGAGGTCCTGTTCGTAATTAAATATTTTTTCTTTAACATTATCGCCTTCCAATAACCTAAGGATCGGGTCCTTTACATAACCAGCAATGAACTGATCATAGGGATTGTCATACGTTGATTTAATGATGCGACTGGCAAACATCCGGTTTTCAAACAGTTCCTCCCAACTCAAACGCGCGCCATAATTCTTACTGTTGTATGCTTCATACTTTGAGAGCAATGGCCTGAGATCCGGATAATACACCCAGAATAACGGAGTAACGTCTCTGAAGCTGCCATCGGGGTTGCGAATCGTCTTCAATGGAGCAATGCCGAGTATCCGTATATGAAGCCTGGATGATTCTTTGTCAAACACAGCCTCTTCTTTTATCCAAAATTTTTCTACAGTGTTATCCGGATTAAATTCCTCTACAATCGTTGAGTCCTTGGTAATACCTTTAGAACCGTCAGGATCCTGGGTCCAGTCAGGTACCTGCACAACTTTCGGCTCCCCTACCAGTTGTTTGGTAATTTCGCCTACTGTAATAGGTGTGGTAAAACGGTCGTCGATAGGACTGAAAGCAGTGATAGTACCGCCCTTTATAGCAGTTAGTAATATACTGATAAAGCGCTGGTTACCGTTGTCGTCATCAGCCTTATACATAAAAGGGAGGTTCATTTTTTCATGCACGTCAATTTCCCGCCAAACCCTTTGCCTGTATACGGCATCATCTTCACGGATATGCTCATATGCCAGTACTGTTCTATCTGTTATAAGATTACGTTCTATAACATTATCGTTTCGAAGACTTTTACGCACGGTCGGAAGAACCAGTTCAGCCTCGCGTGTAACCACGGGTGTGGTATCTTTTGCCGGAGTAACCAAATTAGCTCCTGCGTTTCCTGCATTTTTATTTGTAGTTGTTCTTTTGGCAGGTGTTCTTTTTCTGACGACGCGCTTTTGTTGCGCATCAGCATCCTGAAGACAGAAAGCCAGAACAGCGATTAACAGGATTGATTTAACAGACATGTTCTTCATGTTACTTCATTATTTTAATTGAAATATAATTGGTGGAATTTCACGAACAAGACCATCGGGGCCCTTAACGCGGATGCGGTCAAAGAATATTGAAGATCCCGGAGTAGCCCTGCTAACGATGGTGGCAGCGTTACCTGTCCATCTGGCTCCGTCGTTAGGACCCTCCTGGTAAGTTTGAAAGGAACCTCCATTGGCGCCCAGTACATAACTTACAACCTGAAAAGGTGCATCAAAATCAGATTCCAGTAACCTGGCGAATAACCCGCCCTGGGCTTTAAAGGTAGCCGCAGAAATTGATCCTCCTTTGCTTTGGCCTACCATTGCCGTAGGATCAGGCAAACGCTTAACGCGCATAGCAAATGGCGTTGTCTTGCCATTGACAGTTACATTTATATTTGCCGGCCCGACTGTGACAGGTTTTATAATATATCGCCCTCCACCTGAGGGTGTCATTGAACCACCCCCCGTAAAGGAAACATTCATTTTTTCAAGACCTGAGGAACCAGCAGATATGTTAACAGGGTTCTCTACGCCGGCGTATAGCACGTTCATCTTTTCCAGGAAAACGGAAGCTCCTGAAGGAACACCTACGGTATACTTAATCACTTTTTCCAGGGTTCCAACCGAACCGTCCGGTTTAGTATATCTGATATTTACTACTACTGATTTTTCGCCTGCTCCACTCACAGTGGATTTATAGATTGCTTTTCCTTCCGTGAGGGCAGGAGTGGTGCCACCGATTGAAATTGTGGGAGTAGCCGCCTTACTATATGCTCCTATGCCGGCAGTGATTTCTAATTCCTGGCCGGGCATAAGGTAGGTAGCGTTCGTGCCTATCAGGGGCTGGAATTCATCAAACACAACCTTCACCGAACCTACCTGGCTAAGGAAATAATCCACCACCTGCGATTCGGAGTTTTTAATGTCGTTCTGGAACTTGCTGAGAATAGTTAAAGAAGCGATGGTAGGTGTCATGTAGAAATAAGCTGATTGCCAGTCTTTTTTTTGGCTACCTGTTTGTGACACGGGAATATCCAGGTTTAACGGAAAGCTTTTATCCAGTTCAGCTCGTTTTGCGGCAACGCTTTTTTTAAGGATCGGATCGTTAAACTTATTAGGATCCAGGGTATTCAACAATTCGCCCCTATATGCTTTCAGCTTGTTAAGCAATTCTTGTCCCCTTCCTTTTGTATCAAAAAGCCTGGAAGAAGCATCCAGGTCATCTTCGTCAAATGATTCAACGCCATCCTCAACCTTCAGGTCTGCCTGTTTCTTTAATTCCAGTTTAACGTTGTTTATGTAATCGTTTACATTATTCGATAGGGATTTGGCCTGCATGGCAAAAGGCTGCCAAAATCTTGCTTTCTCTGATGTTTTGGGATCTTTCAGTAATTCGTCGAAAGAGCTGTAGACAGTAAGGTTCTTATTGTCAATAACCCCGTTTGCACTGATGATACTGTTATTTACGGTTCTAAAGGCATTTAATATTTCCGAAGATACATTTAATGCTAGCAGAGCTGTGAGCACCAGATACATCATATTGATCATCTTCTGCCTGGGCTCTTTAGGTAAAGCCATTAGATTTGAAATTTATTTTTTTAACAATGATTTTTCCAACCGGATATTATGATCTGCCCTGCATGGCACTTAACATGTTGCCATAAATGTTGTTCAGGTTGCCAAGGTTTTTTGCCAGCAAGGCGATTTGCTCCTGGGTCTTCTTCGCATCTACAACGCTACCCTGCATGGTTTCGGAAGCCTGTACCAGGTTACTGTAAAAGCTGTTCATTGCTTTCAGGTGATTATTGGTATCCTGCAATTCCAACTCATAGATAGTGTTCAGAGACGAAAGATTTTTTGTCAATACCTGAACCTGGCCGTGAAATTGCTTGGTGCTTTCGGAAGCATCGTTGAAGGAAGCCATTACAGCTGCAGATTTGGTATAAGCCTCTTTCATCTGGCCCAGTGCGCCGGTTGCTTCTTTAGCTTTTGCCGTATAGTCGTTTGTTGCAGCTGTAGCATCACTGAAATCTTTAATCTGGTTTACGGATGTACCTAATTTTGAAAAACCTTCGCTGAGTCTTTTCATGGTAACCGGTGTAATATCCGCTTCATGCATCATTTTGTCCAACGATTGCAAAGCCGGGTTATTATTATTGGAGGAAGCCATCTTGGGTAATGCTTCAGCTAAAGCAGCCATCTCGGCACCGGGAGGAGGTAAAAAGGCATAGATCATAAAAATAGCTGCTTCAGTCAACAGCCCTATTGTAAGCATAATATCGGCATAAGGCTTATGCAGTATTTTGGCCCAAGCACCAAAGATCACCACTGCCGCGCCCACACATACAACAATATTTACTAGTCTTTCCGTAGATTTAGAAACGCCTGCCATGTTATTTTTTTTATAAGATTATTTAAGTCGGGAGAATAAAATATCATTTTGATTTACTGCGAAATCAATTTATAAACGCTTAACTGATTAATAAAATTTTGTGAGGCCTGTTAAAATTTCTACATTATTTGCGGCCCTGTATTGCGGGTAAATCAACAACACAACGGAACCCGATATAAGACTTGGTGGTATCCTGGTATTCAAACGACCGGGTACCATTTTGCAGAAAATAACCAACGTCTTTCCAGCTACCGCCACGAAGTACTTTACGTTTCATGCGGGGCGGATCAGAATCCTTGGCATTGTACCTAATATCCGGGTTCATATCGTGTTGAAAATTATAACCACCTTCATAATACAGGGAAGAAGTCCATTCGGCAACATTGCCAGCCATGTTATACAAGCCAAAATCATTCGGCCAGTAAGCATCGGCACGAACCGTGTTAAATCCACCATCCTCAGGATAGTTACCACGTCCAGGTTTAAAGTTGGCCAGTAAACACCCTTTCTTGTTTCTTAAATAGTAGTTACCCCATGGAAACATAGACTGCGACCTGCCGCCGCGTGCGGCATATTCCCATTCTGCTTCAGTAGGCAAACGAAAATCAGATTCAGTAGCCCTTTTCTTTGATTCAAGGAAAGAATTAAGTTTATGAGTCCTCCACTCGCAAAACGCGGTAGCCTGTTTCCAGCTTATTCCTACAACAGGGTAATTGTTATAAGCCGGATGTGCAAAATAACGTTTGGTCATAGGTTCGTTATAAGAATAAGAGAAATCCCTCATCCAGGCTAATGTATCCGGGTAAATAGGCACATCCTTTTTTACAATGAACTGTGACCGCGGTTTACTGGCATTTTCTCTTTTGGCCGCTTCTTTCGTATCATATGTCTCAGAGTGATATATTAGTTTGGAAGCATCAATTTCTTTTTTTCCAAAAATCCTGTTTTCCGGAGAGAAAATAAGCTGATCTATCTTTTCGATTGTAGCTTTATCACCCCACTTGATCGTCGAAGCTTTCTTCCAGTCAACATAATCAATCCCATCTGAATTTTTTACAAAACCCATCAGCTTGGCGGCAATTGAATCACGAACCCAATATACGAACTCGCGGTATTCCATATTTGTGATCTCTGTGGCATCCATCCAGAAACCATTGATGGAAACCTGTTTGTTACGTGCCGTAAAAGCGTAATTGACGTCTTCGTCGCTTGGGCCCATATGAAAAGTTCCGGGTGGAACGTAAACCATTCCGGGAGGCTTAGGTAATACATACCGTTTGGTAAGTGCTACTCCATGTAGCATGCCATCATTGGCCGGGCCCCTTGAAGACTTGCCGAACTTGCCGCAGCTTGTTAAAGCAACCATTGCAGCAAGAGTTAATAAAGCAAACCCATTTCTGTTCTTGATAAGATTGAAGCGTACCGGGCAGGAAGAATAATTGGTCACCATCGTCAACACAGGTTTAAAATTATATATGATATATCTAAGCATATTCATTAGTTGTTTTAACGATTCACATTACCATTTTATTGTAAAGAACTTTTAGAAAATGTATTGGGATCGTCTAAAAGACGCATTAATGAATTTAAGTCAGTTACAGGAAATTTACAAGCGTAGTTTTCACATAAAAAAATTACAGGTTGCCCAGTAACAGATTTCCCATTCAAGAGAGGGAAGTCATTGTTTTCTGAAGCTGAAACCTGCAAAACTTTATGTGGCATGAAGATATGTAATATTTCATTAAGAAGTTTACCGGGATCGGGGCCTAAAACTACCAATTCGGCAACGCCTATAACCATTTTCTGTATTAATCCTGACCAAACACCAAACGAAGTAGGATAACGGACAGTTGTTTCAGCCAAATTTTTTAACATTTTTACAACTCTTTCTTTCCATTCCTGCTTATCAAAAATAATTTCCAAATAGAGCAAGTTCCAGGCCATAATAGAATTTCCGGAAGGTGTGGCTCCGTCGTAAATTTCCTTTTTGCGGATCACCACATCCCTCTGTTCCTTATGCGTGAAGAAAAATAACCCGGTTTCTTCATCACTAAAATGCTCAAGTACTATTTCAGTTAAATGCCTGGCCTTATTCAGATAGTCTGCATTACCCGTTATTTCCTGCAGGTGAATGAGTGCTTGTATCAGGTATGCATAATCATCCAGGAAAGCTGGATACTTGGCCATATGATCTTTATAAGTATGGTAAAAATTTCCCGTATCGGGATCACCATAATATTTCAATAGAAAATCCATGTTCCTAACGGCCAGGTCTTTATAGTTTTCATTACCTACTGCTGCATACGCCTTGCTCAAGGCTGTATTCATCAGGGCATTCCACCCCAACAACATTTTATCATCAAGGGAGGGCCGTGGCCGTTTGTTGCGGTTATGAAGTAAAAGCGTTCCGGACTTTTTCAAAAATGCATCTAATTCCGTGGGTGAAATATTATTGCGGTTGGAGAAAGTGTCAAGCGGTATATGTATGTGAAGGATATTTTTGCCCTCCCAGTTGCCTTCCTCGCTGACATCATAAAATGAACAAAACAAAGGAGCATCCTTACCCAGGATGGCTTTTACTTCTTCCAGATCCCAGACGTAAAATTTCCCCTCCTCGCCTTCGCTATCTGCATCCAGGGCAGCGTAAAAGCCAAACTCCCCGGATAACATTTCGCGCTGTATATATTGCAGGGTTTGCTCAATAGTGGTTTTGTATAATTCTTTATGCGTAAGTTGCCATGCTTCACTCAATACCATAACAAGCAGTGCATTGTCATATAGCATTTTTTCAAAGTGCGGGATAAGCCAATTACCATCGGTAGCATAGCGTGCAAAACCTCCTCCAATTTGGTCGTAAATTCCGCCGTAGATCATTTTATCCAGGCTAAGGCAGGCCTGATCCAGAGCAGACTGATTGCCGGTATGATGGTAATATTCAAGTAGATACTGAATGGTGAAGGTTTGGGGAAATTTAGGTGCCCGCCCGAAACCCCCTTCGGCCCTATCAGCCGTTTTCATGATGTTTTCAAAAATGCGATGCATACTTTCTGTCGTAATCGCTGTATCAGTAGTGCCTAAACCAAAACTATTTGCCTGAATAAGGTGTGCCGTAAGATTTTCGGCCTGGGCGTTAATGTCAGTTGGATTTTCAGTATAAGTTTTCGTAACGCCGTAAAGAACTTCTTTCCAGGAAGGGCGGTTAAAGGACTGCCTGGGAGGAAAATACGTGCCCCCATAAAACGGCTTGCACTCAGGCGTTAAAAAAACGTTCAGGGGCCATCCGCCACTTCCTGTTAAAGTTTGTACGGCATCCATGTAGATATGATCCAGGTCCGGACGTTCTTCACGGTCAATCTTTATGTTTACAAAATGTTCATTCATGATGGCAGCCGTAGCTTCATCCTCAAAACTTTCACGTTCCATCACATGGCACCAGTGACAGGCCGAATAACCAATACTTACCAGTATGGGTTTATTTTCCTTTTTGGATTTTTGTAAAGCTTCTTCTCCCCACGGATACCAATCGACGGGGTTATGCGCATGCTGTAATAGATAAGGACTCGTTTCATTGGCTAACCGGTTCTTTTTTCTCTCCATCATTTATCGTTAAGTAGGACAAGGTTAATACATACCTGATCAGTAAGCGGAACATTAAATTTTCCATATGCAAAAAGACAACCAAGGGGTTGTCTTTGCTAATTAAGAAAAAATTTATCGCTATTTAAGACTGCCGACGGTTAAAAGATACATTTCCAGGGCAGCCACCATGGAGGGCGCTTTTGGTTGTGGGGCTTTTATGTCTAAGGTTAAACCGGCGTCTTCTATAGCCTTTGAAGTATTATTGCCAAATGCACCAAGCTTAGTGCCGTTTTGTTCAAATAAAGGACAATTATCTAATAAGCTTTTAACACCGCTGGGCGTAAAAAAGCAGATCACATCGAAAGCATTCTGGTTAATCACTTCTTTAACATCATTACTGATGGTACGATACATAAACGGAGTAGCAAACTCACACTGGTTCGATTTTAACCAATTCACAATCTCATTATCCTGCTGATTCTCGGAGCATGGATAAAGGAATTTTTCATTTTCCTTATGTTTGGTAATCACATCGAACATGCTTTTATTGGTGCCATCAGCTCCGTAAAAAACTTTCCGTTTCCGGTAGAGAATGAATTTTTGCAGGTATAAAGCAACAGCTTCCGTCATGCAGAAGTATTTTGTATCCTGTGAAATATGCACTTTTAATTCTTCGCAGGTTCGAAAGAAATGATCAATGGCGTTGCGGCTGGTAAAAATAACTGCCGTATAATGGCATATATCAACTTTCTGCTTTCGGAATTCTTTTGCCTGTACCCCTTCTAGTCGGATAAACGGGTAAAACTCAAGTTCAATGTTATAGCGCTTCGCCAGATCAAAATATGGCGATTTTTCAGTTTCGGGCTTAGGTTGCGTGATAAGAATCTTTTTCGCAGTTTTAACAGTTGCAGCTGCATTCTGACCGTTTTTTACCATATGTTTGTCGCTCTCGTTAAACAAAGTTAAGAACTTGTTTCCAGAAATTTGAATAACACTTTGTAAATCAGTAATAGAGGTGCCAGTTCGAAACCGCAAAGGTATAAAAAAAAGTGAAATTGACTAACCTTAATTTCTCTGCGGACCGGAGAATAAGAAAAAAGGTACCTGTAGGCTAGAAGGATGCTGATGATAGTTAAGGAAACTGTTACCAATACCTGCACGACAGCTTTACTTGAAAAGGCCAGAAGGATCAAAAACGGGATGAGTAGTACCCCAATAAGCTTGTTTACAAGAAAAACTACAAATATGTAGGTATCAGTTGCTTCGCGGATGTCAAAGATCCAGCCCATCAGTTTTAGCACCAGAAATTTTACCAGGTAAATTATACTCAGGGCCAGAATGCCATAAAGGGTGATTGTCCAAAAGTTGAACGTGGTTAACTGATAATGGTAAAGCAGGAAACTTGTGTATAACCCGCCGCATACAACAAAGAAAATATTCATCAACAGAGAGGGAAGGGGGCTTTGGAGCAACTGTTCCCTGATTTGCTTTTGCTTCAGGGATACCTGGAAAAAAACGGCAAATAAGTTACTGAAGTATTTGCTAAAAAACAGTTTTACAAGGGCAAAATAGCATACAAGGCCCAGCAACAGGTAAAATAGGATATCCTTTTCCGTATGCCGTTCTTCTTTAATGGCTATTTGATAACGTGGTCTTCCGAAAAAATTAAAATAAGGCTGCTGGCGGAGAACGCTTGAATAGTCGTCCCCCCTTTTGCCAAATGCAGTATTTACAGGCCTGCCTGCATTTCCATCATTGCTTGTTGCATTCAAGGTGCTGTCACTCGTATATGGCGTTAAACGATCAGTCTTTTTAACCAGCGTATCCGCCCGCCTGCTGCTGGTATCCTGGGCAAAAGAATAACAGCCAATGGTCATTAAGAACAGCATAACTGCCAGGCCCGGAAATAGTAATGGTAATTTCACGCAGATTGATTACGGCTGCAAAAATATCGTTTGCAATGAATAACGTGTTATTAATCTGAAAATCGGCGGCAAATTAGTTGCCGCCGATTCGCAGATTTAGAAATAGCTGACATAGCCCAGGTGAATTTTTGATTGCCTGATATCCAGCCGGGAGTCATTTCGTTTACCTGCAGCAAAAGAGATATTAAAAATTCCCGCCTTTGTTTCAAAGGCCAACCCCAACCCGCCTCCGGCAAAGCCGTTCCCGGTGTTTAACGCATTGCTTTTGTTTGAGGCCCATCCTGCATCGATAAACGTAAACACAAACGAATTCAACCCGATGAGGTAACGGTATTCCAGGTTGCCAACCACGTATTGAGAGGCAAATATGCTTTCTTCGTCAAAACCGCGCAATAATTTATACCCTCCAATCTGGAACAACTCGTTCCTGAATATGGACGGGCTTTGAAACCATCCTGCATGTATGGCGATCTTTACTGTTGACTGCCGGCTAACCGGAAGGAAATACGCCGCATACATTTTAACCCTGAACTGGTAGGCATTCTGCTTAATGGAATCATATAGGGAAGCATAATTGAAAGCAGGATCAACCATTTTTACAATGACATTATTTTTGCGGATATTCCGGGTACCCGCAGAAACGGTCAATTGACCTTCATAACCGCTTCTGGGATTATACCGGTAATTTGTTCTGTTAAGATCATAGTCTACGCCAAGGTTTATTGAGCTTACGTCGATTTCGTTGGGAAGCTTGCGTATCGTTTTTATTCTTTGAGTATCCACGGTTAAGAGGTTGGTTCTAAGGCTTTGGATAAATACACGACCGTTGTTGCTTCCGGTTAAGGAATACTGTATACCCAAAGTGAAATTAAGGTTTAAAAATGAAGAATCTTTTTTAAACAGATCAAAAGAAGTGCTTATGCCAAATGAACCAAATAAATACGGTTGATGGAACGTAAGATTCAACCGGGGCGACTTTACCTGGATGTTTTGCCAGTTAAGTGCAATCGATTCTCCGTTACCAAGCGTATTACGCAGGTTGATATTCGCTTCGCCCGTTATCAATAGTTTAGCATTAGCTGTTTGCTGGTTTGATGGTAGCAGGCCGATCAGCACATTCACCTGGCTGCTTTTTTTGGCCTTCAGGTAAAGGTTGATGATTGATCCTGTACCAAGCATAGTCATATTCCAGGGCTGTTGTTCTTCCAGGTATGCAAGCTCCATAAGCTTTCTGCTGATATTCTTAAGCTTATTCTTCCTGTATATACTGCCATTTCCTACTTCCAGGTAATGCTGCAAAAATGATTTGGATATATTGACATTTCCGAACACCCTGATACTATCGATTTTATACAGGGGACCTTTATTCAGCGAAAATCTGCCCGTTAATTTCTCTTTGTTAAACTGGATGCTATCCAGTTGAAGCGTGGCAAATGGATAGCCGTTATTTTCCAGGTAATCGAGCATCCGGGTTTTGAAGGCCTCCAGTTGTTCTATGTTCAGTGGTTTATCCAGAATTTTCCGATCATTCCATCCAGCTTGTTCCAGTATCCCCGGCTCTATGGTCGAAGTGTTGATAAGTGAAAATTGAAAGGATTCACCCAGAAATAGCTGAACCGTTGCTTCAGTGGAATCAACCTGCACGCTATCAACGGACGCACCCGGATATCCTTTGGCCTGTAAAGTGGCAGCTAAGTTGTCAATATACACTACACAGGCGGCAACATTCTTAAAAGAAGTCTGCAGTTTAACCTGATCCTTAACAAAGGCCGAATCCTTATCTGTTGGAATGACAACAAGCCGATACTGTGCCCATCCGTTTAAAGTAACAAAGAGGCAGGCAGTTAACGCTGTCAGATAGGTGCACCGGGGTAATTGCGGCAAAGGCATTTGTTTACGCAAAGATAAGTGCAGGAACCCGAGCTATGGTTACATGATCATCTCGATGCCCTTTTGCTTTACCAGGTTTTTCAATGTGTCCAGGCCCGTCTTATTCAGCGTGCGGAGATTTTCCAGCTCTGCATCTATTTTCCTGTTCAGCTCAATGCGCAGTTCTTCGGCCTGCTTGTTTACCCGAAAATCTCCCTGGCCCTGCTCGCCCATTAAAAACGCCAGACGGTTGTTCAGCTTAACGCCGAAATTCAGCGGATCCTGAACGCTCCGGTTTTTTGTTTGGTGAATGTTGTTTTCAATTACCGTCAGCTGATCTTCAAATTTATTTATGGCCTCACTGACGTCTTGGTATTTGGTATCTGTACCTATTTTCTTCTTCAGGTAAACCAGGTCATCCCTGGTTTTGCGGATATCCAGGATCGCCTGGTTTGCTTCGCTTACCTTGTCCCTGACCTTAACAAGGAAGTCGAATTGTGATTTAAGGTCTTCTGATGATGCAGTTACCCTGGGATCTTTCAGGATCTCAAACTCCTGCTCCGTGGTTTGCCCCAGGGCGCTCAGTTTCACCACGTACTTTCCGGGAAGGGCTTTAGGACCAAGATTCGGAGAACCATAAAATACCATTCCCGGAAAGGATTTATATCCGGGGTAGCGCATGTTCCACACGAAGCGGTTGCCTCCCTTGCGAATCGTTATTTGATCGGCTGTTTCTTTAGCTTTACTGGAAAATGATTTAATCAATTGGCCGCCCGGTTCAAGGATGTCTATTTTAATTTCAGACGAGTCATTGCGATTTTTTAGAAAATAATGTATCATCACACCGCCGGGGTGGTTTTCCCCTTCAAGTTTCCGGTTAATATTTCTTCCGGTCTGTAGCGGCATCCTGTAAGTTGGCATGGGTTTGAAAAGCAATATGTTTTTGTCTGCTCCTTCTTTGGATAATTGGTGTAAGGGAGTAAGGTCGTCTATGATCCAGAAACTGCGGCCATGAGTAGCAGCGATGAGGTTGTCGTTTTTAATGGCCAGGTCATGAACCGGCACAGGAGGAAGATTCAATTGAAACCTGTTCCAGCTGTCCCCATCATCGAACGAGATCCACATGCCTTTTTCGGTTCCTGCATATAATAATCCTTTGCGTTTAGGATCTGCCCTGACGGCCCTCACAAACTCTTCTTTCGGAATGCCATTTGTGATGAGCTTCCAGGTTTTACCATAGTCGGACGTTCTGTAGATATAAGGCGTATAATCACCAAATTTGTAAGAGGTGGCCACAACATAAGCACCGCCTTTTACAAAAGGGTTTACGTCAATACAATTCATCATATTATATTTAGGCGACACGGCAGGCGTCACTTTTTCCCAGTGCTTGCCACCGTCTTTAGTAACATGAACCAAGCCGTCATCGGAGCCGGTCCAGATCTCACCCTCAGCGTAGGGAGATTCGGTGATCACAAACAGGTTGGAATAGTATTCCGCCCCGGTATTGTCCTGGGTGATTGGCCCGCCGGACGACTTAATGGTTTGCGGTTCGCTCCGGGTCAGGTCAGGACTCATTACCTCCCAGCTCTCACCACCATTATACGTAACGTGCAGATAGTTTGAACCTGCATATAATTTTTTTGGGTTGTGGAAACTGAAACAAACGGGGTAGTTCCAGTTAAAGCGGTATTTCATTACCTCGGCCCCTGAACCCGCAGGCAAGTCCGGCCATACGTTTGCCGAACGTTCCTGGCCAGTGGCCAGGTTCTGCATAGTCAGATAACCTTTGTAATCACTCCCAAAAATGATATCGTTATTCTGGGGATCAGGGGCAAGGTGAGCGCTCTCACCGATGGACAAGGCATCCCAGTCCTTTTCGGTTATGGAACCTCCATCTGTCCGGTGAACTATGCGGACACTGCTGTTATCCTGTTGAGCCCCGTATATGCGGTAGGGAAAATGATTGTCCGTGCTGACACGGTAAAACTGGGCGGTGGGCTGGTTATGGTAGGTGGTCCAGTTGGCCCCTCCGTCATTGGAGACCTGGGCTCCGCCATCATCTCCGATGATCATTCGCCTGTTATTTTCAGGGTCGATCCACAGATCATGATGATCGCCATGTGGGGCGTTCAGCAGTTCAAAGGTTTTACCCCCATCTTTCGAGCGCCCGTAACTTACATTCATTACATAAACCAGGTCCTCATTTTGCGGATCTGCGTAAATGCGGCAATAATACCACGCCCGCTGAAGCAGCGCCCTGTCCTGGTTTACTCTTGTCCAGGTAGCTCCGGCATCATCCGACCTGAATACACCGCCTTCAAGCGATTCAATGATGGCCCACACGCGGTTGGTATTTTTTGGCGAGACGGTCACGCCGATTATTCCGGTAGTTCCTTTAGGCATGCCCGGTTTGTCAGAAAGGTTTTCCCATGTATTACCTTCGTCAACACTTTTCCACAGTTTTGAATCAGGCCCGCCGCTGTCCATTCTGTAACCGTTCCTCCTGATGTTCCAGGTGCTTGCATAAAGGATCCGTGGGTTCGCAGGATCGAAGGTTAGGTCAACCGCACCTGCATCTTTACTGGCAAACAGGACCTTTTCCCAAGAAGCTCCGCCATCCTTTGTCCGGTAAACCCCACGGGTATCGGATGATTTCCATAAATCGCCCATTACGGCCACATAAACAAGCTCAGGATTTTTAGGATGAATACGGATTCGACCGATATGGCGGGAGTCGCGAAGGCCGATGTGTTTCCATGTTTTACCAGCATCAGTTGATTTCCACAGACCCCACCCTGATGCAACATTGTTACGCACCGTCTGTTCTCCTTCTCCAACATAAATAATATTCGGGTCGCTTTCTGCAACCGCCACCGCCCCGATGCTGCCGCCAAAATAGGCGTCCGTAATATTTTCCCAGGTTTGTCCGGCGTCGGTTGTTTTCCACACGCCGCCGCCTACTGAGCCAAAGTAATACAAGTTGGAGTTGCCTTTTATTCCGGTAACAGTTCCGGACCTTCCGCCACGGAATGGTCCCAGTTCGCGCCAGCGCATACCGCTATACAGGTTTTGATCGAAAGTGGAAACCGGAACGGTTGCCACAGCTGGCTTCTTGGGGGACTGTGCCGGGCTTAAATAAACGGATGATAAAAGAATAAACAGTAAAAAGATTCTCATGGTATTGTGTGTTTGTGTGAGAAAAGCTTGCCCCGTTAGGGGTTAAACGTTTGTAGAAATAAGGTATTTATTCATTGCCGCTCCGTAGGTGCGGCTTCAAAATGTTGCGTACCGCTGGCATGCGGTTGATTTTTTCGTAAATATTGCTACAAACTGGTAGCCTTGCCTGGGGCAATTGATTCCTCAATGGTTTACTTCCGGTAATCCAACGCGGGCTTTCGGTCACCCAGCAATGCTTCGTACTTATAATTTTCACCTCTTTTTTTCACGAGTTCCTGATTGGCTTCAGCAGTAATAGACGGGTTTTTGAAGATGTCATACGCTGTGAGGGCCAATGTTTTTGCTGCGACCATCATGCCTTTGGCACCGATGTTGGTTCCACCGGCCGCTACGGCCTGCCAACTATGGCCCGGGGTTCCAGGCACAAAGGTGGCTGAACGAAGCCCTGCGGTTGGTACCGCCCAACTAACGTCCCCAACGTCTGTGGAGCCACTGCCTCCTTCCCTTAATTCTTCGATCTTAAACGGGCCAACTTCTTTGGCCAGGTCTATAGACGGTTTTTCGGCGATAAAGCTGGACTGGATCTTGGTGGCAAAATCCTTTTCTTCAGGGGTATAATTAAAGCCTCCAACCGTTTTAAGGTTGCTATGCATCAAACGGGCAAGTTTTTCATTAGGGAGAAGATTGTAGACACCACCGGTTATTTCTACGTCCATGGTAACACCGGCTCCCAGGGCTGCGCCTTCGGCTGCTTTTACCACACGATCCCAGATTTGTTTTACCGTATTCATATTATGATGCCTGACATAATAGTATACCTCAGCAAACGCCGGCACAACATTAGGAGCTTCTCCTCCTCTAGTGATCACATAGTGAATGCGCGTGTCTGAAGGAATGTGTTCCCGCATCATATTTACCATATAATTCATGGCTTCAACCCCATCCAAAGCAGAACGGCCGCGTTCAGGGGCACCTGCCGCATGGGACGCTATTCCGTGAAACCGAAACTTACCCGATTTGTTGGCCAGTGATGAGGAGGCATCGGCGCTATTCCGGTCACCCGGATGCCAGTGTAATACCACGTCAACATCTTTGAATAATCCCTCCCTTACCATATACACCTTGCCCGACCCGCCTTCCTCCGCCGGGGTGCCGTATAAACGTATGGTGCCTTTGGTGCCCGAGGTCTTTAACCAGTTTTTTATGGCAATGGCTGCAGCGGTAGATCCGGCCCCAAACAAATTGTGTCCGCAACCATGCCCCGCCCCTTCGGCAACAACCGCTTTTTTTTCAGGCACGGCAGCCTGTGATAAGCCGGGTAAGGCATCAAACTCCGCCAGGATACCAATAACCGGCTTGCCACTACCGAAGGTGGCCGTAAAAGCTGTTGGTATTTCTGCAACGCCGGAAGCTATTTCAAAACCGGCTTTCTTTAATTGTTCCTGTAATAAGGCAGAACTTTTTTGTTCCTGGTAGCCCACTTCAGCATACTCCCAGATCTTTTTTGCTATGTCTGCATAGGTAGCCTGTTGGCTTTCCAGGGAAGCTATGATCTTTTCCTTGTCTGGATTAGTTTGTCCAAATGTGCAGATATGCAAATGGGCAAAGATGAAAAAAATAATGAGCAGATGTGCAAATTTGCAAATGTGCAAATTTGAGAACAGTTGATTTTTACGTGTAAACATATTCAAATCTTAAATTATATTATTACAATAATCAAAGCGATTTCATTTGGGCATTTTCTTATTTCGCATTCGCTTCCGCTACCAGCACCAACAGTGCATGCTGAATAGCCAGGTGTCCTTTATCATTCATCCACCATTCATTTAACGAGTGTGCTCCGCCGCCGGCTCCGCCTCTTCCAATGGTTACTGCAGGTACACCTTTTGAGATCGGAATATTCGAGTTGGTGGAACCGATGCCGAGTAAAGGTTCAGCGCCAAAGAATAGGGAGGAAGCAGCAGCACGCTGAACCAGCGGCAGGGTTGCCTCTTCCACTCCGGAAGGGCGGTTGCCAACAAGGTCTACCTTAACGGTAAGATCCTGCCCTGCTCTCTTCATCTGATTTTCTTCCTTTAATGCAAGCTGTATGGCTGCCTGCAGCAAGCTGTCGATGCCGCTCAACCGTTCAGGGCTTTCCGAGCGCATATCGATTTCCATCCAGGATTCAAAAGGAATAGCATTAACAGAGGTGCCGCCTCCGAGTATACCTACGTTGTAGGTTGTCTTGACGTCTTTTCGGGTGAAAGGATCTGCACTCTTAATAAAATGACTGATGGCCCTGGCCGTTGCATTGTGAGGATTTGCGAGCCCGAAAGCGCCATACGAATGGCCCCCCGGACCTTTGAATGTCACATGATAACGATGGGAGCCCAGGCCTCCGTAAGTAATGCCTCCAAGGCCGCCACCGTCTATGGCAATATAAGAATCGATTTTGGTTCCGTTACCACTAAATAGTTCCTTAACTCCGCGAAGGTCGCCCAGCCCTTCTTCTCCCACCACACCGGCAAATAAAATGTTAGCCTCGGTTCTGATGCCTGACTTTTGCATGGCCTTAAGTACGGCCAAAACCATAGCAAGGCCGCGGGTATCATCGCCTACTCCCGGGGCCACTAACGTATCTCCCCTTCGCTTAACAGTGACATCGGTCCCCTCAGGAAAAACGGTATCGAGATGGCCTTCCAAGATAACGGTTTTCTTGCCGGACCTTCCTTTCCGTAATCCGATTACATTCCCAACCTTGTCTATCCATACCGAATCAATGCCGGCCGCTTTGATCATCTGCTGAAACCTGGCTGCCCTGTTTTGTTCCTTAAAGGGAGGTGCCGGAATTTCGGTAAGTGTGATCAGATCCTGCTGGGTTTCCGGCTCCAGGTCCATAATCGTTTTCATTGCCGACCTGATAGCGGGTTGAAGGGATAAAGCCTTGATTTCATCCTGGTAACGCTTTTCAGCAACGGCCCTGACCTTTTTCGATTCTATTGCAGGGTCCTGGGCATTACTAGGTAAACTTCCGCAAACAATCAGCAGTGCAAAGCATGTTTTTTGAAATACCTGTTTCATAAATATAAGAATAGGTGAGTACAGCCATATGTGTTTGTTCATTTTGAAACGCCGGCTTCTGCCAGCAGGGTAAGCATAGTCCGCTGTATGGATAAATATCCTTTGTCGTTCAACCACCATTCATTCAGCGCATGGAATCCGCCGCTTACACCACCGCTTCCAATAGTAACCGCCGGAATATTTTTTGAAAAGGGAATGTTTGAATTTGTTGAACCGGCTCCCAACCGGGGTTCCTCCTTTATATATTTGGTTGCAGCAATAGCCCGTTGTACAACGGCTATACCCGGATCGTTTCCGCCTGAAGGCCGGTCACCTACCGATTTTACGTCAACGGTGAGGTCAGCGCCCCTGCGCTTCATCTGGTTTTCTTCCTTTACGGCCCTTTGAATGGCTGCCTGGAATAACTGGTCGATACCATTCAGGCGTTCGGAACTTTCCGACCGCATGTCCACTTCCATCCACGATTCGAAAGGAATGGAATTTACAGAAGTCCCACCGCCAATGACGCCCACATTATACGTGGTTGCAATACCTTCACGGGTGAATTTATCAGCCTCTCCGGTGAAATAATAAATGGCTCTCCCCAGGGCACCGTGGGGATTAACAGTCCCGAACGCTCCGGAAGAATGGCCGCCCGGTCCTTTAAATCTTACGCGGTAGCGATGAGAGCCAAGACCGCGATGCGTAATCCTTTCAACACCTGGCTCAACGGAAATGTATGCATCGATCTTAGGACCTTTATCGCTGAACAAATGTTTTACTCCCCTCAGATCGCCCAATCCTTCCTCCCCAACTGTGCCGATGAAGAGTATATCTGCATCCGTCTGAATATTGGCTTTCTTTATCGATTTAAGCATAGCGAGCAGTACCGCCAGGCCGCGGGTGTCATCTGAAATACCCGGTGCATAAAGCGTATCTCCTTTTCTCTTCACTTTAACGTCGGTTCCTTCAGGAAAGACAGTATCCAGGTGAGCCTCAATGACAACCGTTTTTTTACCTGACTTACCCTTGCGCCGGGCAATCACATTTCCCACCTGGTCTATCCATACCGTATCGGCCCCTGCAGCTTCCAGCATTTCTTTAAATTTCATTCCTCTTTCCGTTTCCTTGAATGGAGGTGCAGGAATTTCAGTGAGTGTGATCAGGTCCGCCTGGGTTTGCGGTTCAAAGTCAATAATTGATTGAAAAGCTGATTTTACCGATGGTAGTTTAGCCAGAGTATTGATCTCATTTTCATACCGTTTATCCAAAACGACTTTCATGGATTCTTGCAATGCAGTATCCTGGCTAAAGGCGGCATGACTGATCAGTAACGCTATTGAAATTGGCTTTAGTAGTGTCATAGTTTTTATTATACCTGGCAACTCTATTATTTTGCAATTGCAATCTTGTTTTCGTTCTTGTTTGGAGCGTAAAGCGTATTAAAAAGTAGTTTAAACGTTCCGTGGGTCTGTCCTCGGAAAGTAATCTCCGGGCCGAACGCGTAGAGTTTGCCCGAACCTACCGCTGCAGTAAACGCGGCCACGCCATCCTGCAAGTATTCCTGTCCCCATGCCCATCCGCTTCGCAAGGGTTTATTGGTGGCAAACCACGCAAGAGGGGTTATGTTCCCTTTGGATATGGCTGCAGGGGAAACGTTAAAAACCGGGCTGGCATCAAAATACACATCACATTCAGCCGGCATGCCCCAGGCAGCGGGCTGCGTAGAATCCAAACGCAAACGCAGGATACTTCCAGGTATGTAAAATTTCTCCCCTGGCAAGGGCCTCTCCTGGGCATTGGCGGTCATTTCCACCAGTGCATTACGCACGGGCAGGCCCAGGTGGTAAGCCAGGCTAGTACTTGTTCCAACTGTAACAACAGTGCCTCCTGACTCCAGGAAAAGTTTTATCTGAGGGATGGAAGTGTCTGCAGAGATTCTACCCAGCCGGGGACGGAATTCTGCCGGTATTTCTTCCGGCTTCGGGTCTGAAATCCTAAATCCTTCATACCTTCCAGTTCCACCACCACCAACCGGAGGAATAGCACCGGTTACAAAAACAATCAGATCATATTTATTACGCAGGTTGCCCGCATTGATATCTTTGGTATATATTACTGTATAAGCGAAATGATATTGTTCCATGAGCCAGCGAACCCAACCAGAAGGCATTGAGCCTCCATAATTATCCCAGAGGGCGATTCGGGCCGGGGAAAGGCGGATGGCATCCATCGGGCGTTTTGGTACTGTGCTTACTGCAAGTCCACCTTCTGTAGCAGCTTTTTCGAGTATAGACTTGCCGTTAGCAGAAACGAAGTAACTACCTGCCTCCTGCCTGCCGTTTATTCCGTTCGGTACCCGGTACACCTCGATCCCTGCCTTGAGCAGGTCATTAACGGCAATGAAGGCATTGTTTGTACGGGAACTTAACACATAACCAGCTCCGGAGGGGGAGGGCATGGCTTGTTTAGGGGGCGATTGGAGTTCACCATAAGGTAAACGCTGGAACGGCCCGTCGAAACCTTCCATTATCCTGTCGAAGGATACCCCCATTTCATAAGCCAGCGTCCAACCGGCGGCATCATAGGGCCGGATGGGAGGTCCCCCGGGATACTGGAAATCGTTGGGATGATCCTGTGGCTCGAACATGTCCTGTACGTGTGCACGGAAGGCCTGGGCTGTTTTAACAATATACGAGCCGGACGGATATTTTTTTCCGGCCACAGTAAATTCTCCCGTTGCCTTGTGCACAGCGATACCCGATCTGATCAGCGCATTAAGAAATTTTATTGCGGTTGGAAAGTCTGGCTGGTTAGCAGGAATAACGTAGCCCCTGGCATCCCTGAGCGTAGGGTCTTTCAGAACCTGGTTATAGTATTTGACCGGAATGCTGTCCGTCAAACCTGTGCGGGCAACGGAATTGCCTGAATCTGCAGGTTTATTCTTTTGATCTTTAAGCCAGGCCTTGTTGATCGAATCGATTCTTTTTGGGGAAAGCGACCAGTTATCGCGGTTGCCGGCGTCGATAGCGTTTCTTCCCATACGGTAAATGCCGTAAAGCATGTCTTCCTTTTCGCGTAAAGCATAGTTAAGCACGGCATAATTCAGCGATACGGAATAATCAATTGATTGCCGAAAATGCCATTTCTGAGGTTTTATAGGATTAGGTGTTGCACCACCGGGGATCAGTCGCTGTGGTATAAGCGGAATAACCGAAGGAGTAGGGTTACCGATGATTTCGGTGAGCAGGCCGATCATATTATGAAAGTAGGGTGTAGTACGCAAACCCCCGTTCCACCAAGTCGAATAATTTGATCCGGAACGCTGGGTATAGCCGGGCTTGCCCTCCCTGTTCAACCGGTTATTCATGGCAGCACCTACAGCATCTATACTGGTTACAAGCAAAGGGTCAAATACATAATTAAAGGGATCACGGTAAGGAGGCCCCGCAAGGACGGAGCCGGGAGGGCCGGTTTGATGATGATTGTAAATGATCTGCGGCATCCATTCCAGGTATTGCTGGCGGCTGATGTTCTGCGTTTCCTTCATATTCATCATAAAAAAATCCCGGTTATTGTCATGGCCGATGTATTTCTGGTACAACCTGGGAATATTTGTTTTTCGTTTAAGCGTATCCGCTTCCCTCATGTACCATTCAGACACCAGTTCCTGCCCGTCGGGGTTGGCATGGGTAAACAGGATGATTACCTGGTCGAGCAGGCGAAGTGTTTCCGTGTCTTTGCGGCTTACGATCTGCCAGATTGTTTCGATCAGCTGGTGAATGCCGACTACCTCTGTAGCATGCAGGCCGCCATCGATCCATACAACGGCTTTTCCCTCGGCGGCAAGGGAACGGGCCTGCTCTTCGGTGAGGTCTTCGGCGTGAGCCAGTTTCTGGGAGATTTTTTTGTAGTGGTCAAGCTTTTTAAGGTTTTCGGGTGATGAAACGATCAGCATGAACTGGTGGCGGCCTTCCTCGGTCATTCCGATGTCTTCCAGTTTAACCCGGTCAGATGCAGCAGCAATTTTCTTCCAATAGGCTTCTGTTTGTGTGTAAGTGGTCAGCTTATAGTCATCGCCGATGTTAAAACCAAAAAACTCCCTGGGTGTGGGGATGGTTTGGGCCCGGGAAACGGACATGGCAAATAAGAAAAAGGTTAAAACAAATAGGTAATGTTTAAGCATCGTATATGATTATCATTGGTGTAAAAGATAAGCCGCGGATTAGCAGATTGTTCATGGTAATATAAAATCCTGTTCAATCTTCAAATCTGCGGCAATACTCTTAAAAACTTCTTTTCAATTCTTTTGTCATTTGTTGTTTCACAACTTCAAGCGTTTTAATTTGGGTGGCTAGTTTACCCGATAGTTCGGTATATTTTTCCTGATGCTGTTTAGCTGGTTTTACATCGCCAAACTCAACAAAGCTTGCCAGGGAGATCAGTTTGGTGTCTAACCGTACAGGGTAGTTGGTCAGATCCTGGTTGGCTTTGGCTTTCACCTGCACCAGTTCATCTTCAATGCGCAACAGTTTATTCACGATATCCTGTACGGCCTTGGATTTCTGATCATGGGTAGCCAGCTGTTTCCGCATGTCACGGATGGCCTTAACCCCATTCCTGAGTTCGGTGATGCGGTTCCCGATATCCAGCAATAAGTCGAATTGCTCCTTGAATTCCTGCGGTGTGGTAGCGATACGCGGATCTTTGACTATCTCAAAGTCCTGCTCCTGCACTTTACCGTCGACGGATAAACGAACCTTATATTTTCCTGGCATGACTAAAGGGCCTTGTGCCGTACCATGAGTTACTATGCTATCCAATGGCAAGGGATTGGGATAGCGCATGTCATCCCATACAAACCTGTTGCCGCCGGCTTTGGCAGTTGGAGGAGTAACCACAACCCTTCCCCTGCGTGATGGGGCTCCCATTTCGTTTTCAGGCTTGTTGCTGACCGTATCGCTCTTGCTATTATATGATTTGATGATTTTGTCGGCTGCATCGATGAATTCAATGGTGATCTCTCCCTTGGGCTGTTCTTTAAGGTAATAAGCCACCACAACCCCGTTGGGAGGATTTTTACCAACATCCTGAGGTGCGGCGCCTTCAACGCCAATGGTTGAGCGCTTTCCGCCGCCTCTATACCGAACGGTATTGCGCGGCTTGAACAGGTGGGTGGTTGATGTCTGTACTTCCGTTGTTAATTGCTGAAGGGTAGACAGGTCGTCAAGGATCCAGAATGAACGTCCATGCGTAGCCGCTACCAGGTCATTGTCCTGGATGGTCAGGTCATGGATGGGAACTACGGGCAGATTAAGCTGGAGCGACTGCCAGTTTTCGCCGTCATCAAACGAAATATACATGCCTTTTTCCGTGCCCGCATAAAGCAAGCCTTTGCGTTTGGTGTCAGCTCTGATCACCCGGGTAAATTCATCTTCAGGTATGCCGTGCGTTATCTTCTTCCAGGTTTTGCCATAGTCGCCCGTTTTATACAGGTATGGATGAAAATCATCCTGCTTGTATTTAATAGCCGCTACATAGGCGGTAGCCGGATCAAGCGGAGAAGGGTCGATAATACTGATGCGTGCAAATTCCGGAATATCTTTTGTCGTAACATTCTTCCAGGTTTTACCATTGTCAACGGAAAGTTGGATATATCCATCATCCGAACCGCTCCACAATACGCCTGGCTTTACCGGTGACTCGGCCAGAGCGAAGATGGTACCATACCATTCCACGCCAGTGTTGTCTCTTACTACCGGCCCCCAATACTTGCCGATTTGCGGTTTATCGCGGGTGGGCGTTTTTTCCAGGGTGGAAGAATCGGAACGGCTCAGGTCAGGACTGATGATCTCCCAGCTTTTTCCATGGTCATGGGAGCGATGCACATAAGAAGAAGTAGCATATAAAACATTCGGATCATGTGGCGATACGATTATCGGGAAGGTCCATTGAAAACGGTATTTTATGTCAGCCGATCCGTAGCCGTAATTGTCCTCGGGCACCACGGAAATATCGGAGATCTGGTTTGATTCCATATCGAGTTTAGTGATCCAGTGGTGATTGGCCGCATATATATATTTGGGATTATTTTTATCGAAAGCGATGTAACCAGATTCGCCGCCGCCTATAGAATACAGGTCATCCGGGTAGATAGCACCGTTATCCGAACGGCTTGGGACGGAAATGGTTGAATTGTCCTGCTGCGATCCGTACACCCGGTAAGGAAATTTGTTATCCGTGATCACATGGTACATCTGGGCCGTCGGCTGGTTGTAAATAGACGACCAGGTTCCGCCGCCGTCGTAGGTAATGGTCGCTCCGCCATCGTTTGCCTCCACCATTCGTTTGGTATTTTTAGGGTCGATCCAGAGATCGTGGTTGTCTCCATGCGGAGTAATTACCGATGCGTATTTCTTTCCACCGTCGGTAGATTTCCACAAACCGATATTCATAATCCAGACGGTCAGACTGTCTTTAGGATCCGCAGTTATGTGATGGTAATACCATGGGCGCTGGTGCAGTTCAGCGTTCTGACTTACAAGCTGCCAGGTAGAGCCCGCATTGTCGGTACGATACACACCTGTCTGGTTATTTTCGGCTTCTATAATGGCCCAAACCCGGTCAGGTTTAGCGGGGGAGAGAGCAATGCCGATCCTTCCGCGGTTTTTGCCCGTGGGCAGGCCGGGGTTTAAGGTGATATCGGTCCACTTATCTCCACCGTCAACAGTTTTAAAAATTCCTGCGCCCGGCCCTGAACTTCTCACGCCCCATTCAAACCGGCGGAATTCAAAGGTAGATGCATATAACACATTCGGGTTTGCTGGATCTATAGTAAGGTCAATGGCACCCACATCGGGACTTTTATATAGTACATTTTTCCAGGTTTTTCCCCCGTCCTGCGTTCTGTACACGCCTCGTTCTTTATTTGGACCGAAGGCATGACCGATGGCCGCTACGTAAACAATATCCGGATTGGAAGGATGTACGATAATATGACCAATATGATAGGTCTCTTTTAAACCCATGTAAGCCCAGGTTTTTCCTCCATCCGTTGTTTTGTAAATTCCATCACCATGTGAATTATTACCACGGAGCGTGTGCTCGCCCATTCCTACATAAACGGTCTCCGGATTTGATTCGGCAATGGCTACAACGCCCACTGAGCCGGTTTTAAAAAAGCCGTCCGATACGTTTTTCCAGGCCCTGCCCCCGTTGACCGTTTTCCAGACCCCTCCGCCGGTAGTGCCCATGTATGCTACTGATTCGTCGGTTGGGTGACCTACAGCAGTTACCGAGCGTCCTCCGCGGAAAGGACCTATCAGCCGCCATTGCATGGATTTCATGATGGAAGCATTTACTTCAGTAGCAGAGGCAGTATTACCCAAGCTGACCTGGCTTGCCGTTCCCTGCGCATAGGCATCAGGGATATAACTAACAATGGCAAAAAGAAAGCAGGAACAGAAAGGTAAAACCTGTTTGCGTGAGATTGAGCGATTGGACATAATTATCGTTTGATTTCTATTCATTGGACATGAATTTAATTAGATGAAGCAACCAAAATCTGCGAATCTGCGGCGGATCTGGTACCGCAGATTTGCAGATATATTTATGTTTTTGACAAGATTGATTGATAAATTTTTTATACTAATCACCCTTAAAGAAGATTGTTTTATGTGTTTTCCTATATCGGTTACCTGAACCGGACACCGACACGGCAATCACCGATCTCGCCACGGTTTTCGTCGCAAACATTTTCCTGGAAGCCTACGATCTCGCGACCGTCTTTGTGTTTCACCGTAAATTTAAACAGGAAGTTATCATTCCGCTTGACATTGCCAAGTAGGGTACCTGTAAAAGCTGCCAGTTGCGCCGCCGTAAGTGTAATGGTGGTTGGAAATGTGGTGACAGTTGAATACAATTTGTCGCCTGTACTTACCCGGCTAGGTACCGGAAACTGGATACCGCTCGGATACAGGCCTCCCGGTTGTGATATCACGATGGGATAGGCCGGAGGACTGGCTTCAGCAAGGTTGAACCCGAGATACACATTGATGGAAGCGACCTCAGCCTTTCCAAACCCTTCCCAGTTAAGCGTAAATTCAAACTCCTGGTTGGCCAGGTTTGGATCGCTTAAATTGAAAAAGGATGTATTCGCCGTAGCAACAGTGGGTAATGCTGATTTGGCTGTATTTACCTTGACCAACGGTACGGCTGTATACGTAAAATTTTCCCAGTCATAATCTTTTTTCTTGCAGGAACTCATCATTAAAAAAGCAAGCGCCAGTATATAAATAATATTTTTTTTCATTCTTGTATTTTGTCAGATAGATAAAAAGGTGATCTCAATAGCGTTGTCAATTATCCCAGAATACCGGCGTGAACTGTTGTGCGGTTTGCAAAACAGAGGCTTTGCCGGTGACCGTACTGTTCGTTGCCAGTTCGGTAGAAGAATAAGATAATCGCAGCGGGAAAATATTCAGCGGCGCTACCAGGGCTGAAAGAACCGGTAAACCTGTTCTGCGATAATCGTTATATACTTCCATTCCGTTACCATATAAAGCAATGTATTTTTGAGTCATTACTATATTAAGTTTGCCGTTATCATCTGCCGCAGTGAAAGCATTTGAAAACTTGGCCGTAAAACCACTGATGATAGTGGCAGACATAGCCGGCGCAGCATTTCCGGAGGTGGCTGAGTAGGTATTGATGCTGTTCAGACTTGCTGTAATGGCTTCTTCAAGCAGGGTCTTAGCATTTCCGGTCGTGCCCAGGGTTAAAGCCGCTTCCGCCTGGATGAACTTTACCATGAAATTGGTTATAAAAGGAAGTACGCCCGCTCCCGAACCATCGATATTGCCAACGGGTTTGAAAGCCGCCGCCGTGCCGGTATTTGTCAAAAATACATTTGTTGCCGGAAGGTTATTGACCGGACTGTTGTCATACAAACCACCGGCCGGATAAATGCCGGGTACCGACCTTCTGGGCAGGTCTGCCGGCGCTCCCGTTGGGTCACCCGGATATCGGCCATAATATCCGTTTCCGCTACTAACGTTACCGGTAGCTGCGGTAGCATTCTGGCGGAATATGTAATACCGTAATCTTGGGTCATCACTATTAAACAACCGGTCTATAAAAGCCTGGCCCATATAGAAATCTTTTCCAGCCTGGTATTCGCTTCTATGCCAGGGATGACGATTTGCAGGTGTTTCGGTGATGCCAAACCTGAAAGAAAAGTCTTGTGCATTGGTTGTGATCAGGGGAGCACCACTGCTGAGTAACGCATTAATTCCGGCAATGGCCCTGTCTTTTTGTACCAGGCGTATCTGGTTAAGCAATTTTAATTTCAGCGAGTTCCCCATCCGTATCCAGGCATTTTTGTCTCCTTTATATATAATGTCTGAGGTGGAAGGCTGGATAGAAAATGTTCCTCTGTTGGCATCAGCCAGTGCCTCATCGATCAACAAGAACAACTTATCATAGATGGCCGCACCGGATATGAATTCGGGGTCTGCATCCGAGACTGCCCGGCTGGAATCTGTGTATGGAATATCTCCCCACATGTCAACCATGATGCTATAGATGTAGGCTTTCTGTAATTTGGCAATGGTTACATAGCCCCAGTTCTGGGTTTTAGTCGCTTCGGTAATAATAATCTCAATATCTTTTAGCGACTGGGTGTATAAGCTGGTCCAGGAACGATCGTAACTCGTACCGCTTTGCGTATAGCGGTCCAACTGGCCTCCCTGTGAAAAATTTACGTACTGGGCCAGTGCTGAAGTACCGAGGTTAATGCTGTTCATACCTGCTGCCATCGACACCTGGGTGGCGGGTAAAAGCAACTCCAGGACTGGTGTTGTCGGGTTATTTGGATCCGTATTGGTGTCAACAAATTTTTTACACGAAACGGCTGAAAGCAGCGCCATTGCCAGCAAAGCCAGTTGTATTTTATATATCAATTTCATGATCATTGTAATGTTTAATGAGTAATGGTTAGAAACTTACTCTCAGGTTAATGCCACACCTTTTTGTTGAAGGAATGCCGATAAAATCAAAACCCTGTGAATTACCTGAACCGGTGGAACTGGTTTCCGGATCAAAATTCAGGTATTTTGGAAAGTTGGGGGCGAGGTACCACAGGTTACGGCCGCTAAAAGACAATGAAGCCGAGCCGAAGGGTGTCCGGGAAAGTAAATTCTCCGGTATCTGGTATCCCAGCGACACTTCGCGCATGCGAAAAACAGTAGCGTCAAACACGTTAACTTCCGCTGCTCCGCCGGGCCCAAAGCCACCGGTAAAATAATAATCCGCCGATGCAATACCTATATTATTAGGGATGAGTTGTTTGTTTGCATCCAGGATTGGCTTCAGGGTATTTACATCTCCCATTACGCCCCGTCCAACCCTTATCGCTTCGCGGTTTTCGATGTCTTTTGTTGCGCCCCTGCTAAGCAGTTCGTAGGCGGTGTACGAATACATATCTCCCCCCTGCTTCCAGTCGAATAATATGCTCAGGGAAAAGTTTTTAAACCGGAAGGAATTGGTGATCCCCAGAATAAAATCAGGGTTGGGATTGCCGATAGCCTCAGTTTTTCCGCTTAATATGGGTTTGCCTGTATTCGGGTTAACGAGTACATTGCCTAATGAATCTTTAGCGTAGGTTGATCCCCTGATCATACCATAGGGACGGTTGGCGATATGCACGCTGCCCAGATCTGAAAAACCGCCATAGTTCAGTTCCGCCAGAGAACCGATGTCCTCCACGATGTTACGGTTAAGTGTAAACACGGATGAAATGGTCCAGTTTAAACCCCTTGGCGTTTTTATAGGTATGAGGTCAAGGCCAACTTCGATGCCTTCGTTCGAAGACCTGCCCAGGTTAATCACTTTTTGTGTATACCCGGTTGAAGGGGCTGCATTCACCGTAAAGATCTGTGAAGTACTGATCTTTCGGTAATACGTCATATCCAGTGCTATACGGCTGTTCAGAAACTGCAGTTCCGTTCCTATCTCCAGCTCCTTGATAAATTCGGGTTTGAGGTTAGCGTTGGCCAGCAGGTCAGACTGTGATAAGGTGCTTTGCCCGATAAAGGGTGTTGAAATGGTGCCTGTATTGGCTGCATTGCCCGACCCTAATACCGGGTTTGTCTGGTAGACGGTTACGGTCTGATAGGGCGTGGCCTCGTTACCTACCTGAGTGTAGCCAGCGCGCACTTTACCATAAGAAAGAATTCCGTTTGACATGTCGAAGGCTTCAGAAAATACGAAAGACCCGTTTACGCCGCCATACAGATAACTTCTGTTACCGGCAGGTAAGGTAGAAGACACATCGTTGCGGCCGACCAGGTTAAGAAAAGCGAATTTTTTATAGTCAAGCTCTACGTCAGCAAAAAAAGCGTAAAAGCTTTGTTTAAGGTCATTTCGGTTGTTGGGAAGTACAATGGGAATGGTGACGCTGGTATTGTTCAGAGAATTGATGCCGCGAACAATGATTCGGTCACCGAAGACGACACTTCGTTGAGTCATGCGCTGGTTTACATTATTTCCCAGGATAACTTTTAACCCGATATTCTCGTTGATTTCTTTGGTAGCCGTAGCGAGTAAAGTATTGTCCAGTTCTCTCCGGTAAATATTATCATTGGTTATGTTGCCATTTGGAAAATAGTCTCCGCCTTTTCCGTTTACCACCTGGTTGCGTTGCGTATAAGCGTTAAAGCCGATGGTATTCTGAATGTTCAGCCAGGAAAGGGGATCGAAGCCAATTATAAAATTGCCGTAATAACGGTCAACCTTACTTGTTGTGGGGCTGTTAAGCACGGACCAGTAAGGATTATCCAGGCCAACCCTGTCATATACGTTATTCCCGTTCAAAGGATTAGTGGTAGGGTAACCGCTCAGGTTAAAGCTTGTAGGTACAAATAAGAGGATGTCCATAATAGAGGCACCGCTGCCGTTTGCTGCCGTAACCTGTGGCGACACCTGATTGGTATTTACATAGTTAAGCGACCCGCTGATGTAAACCTTGTTTTCGAGCTGGGCATTTCCTCCTACGTTCACGCTGGTACGGGTGATTTCATTTTGAGGAACGATACCCTGGTTTTGCATCCTTGACAGACCAACGGTAAAATTGGCCTTTTCGTTTCCTGACGAAATGGAAATCGCATTGTCGAACACGCTGCCTGTCCGGAAAAAGTCTTTCGCATTATCCTCCGAATGAGAACGGTAAGGTACTTGCACTGGTGTGATGCCGTCAGCTTTATAAAACTGCGGGAAAAGCGATGCCGGATAACGGTTAGGAATGGCCAACTGATGTGGTATGGAATCCCGGGTTGGCACCAGGCTTTGTACATGCCGGTAAGGTTGTCCCCAGGAGCCGAAAACACCCGGCCTATAGTCAAAATTAGTTCCCTGGCCGTATTCTGTTTGGTACTCGGGCAAGCCAGAAACTGTTTCTATGGAGTAGGAACTGCTGTATGAAATTTCAAGGCCTTTGCGGCTTTTTTTATTACCGGCTTTGGTAGTTATAATGATAGCTCCATTGGCTGCCCTGGAACCATAAAGAGCCGAAGCAGCAGCACCTTTTAAAACGGTCATACTTTGGATATTGTTTGGATCAAGGTCGAAGGCGCGGTTAGTGGTGGTTTGCCCGCCAACGGTGCCATCTGTACTTCCAAAGCTGCTGTTGTCGAAAGGAACCCCATCCACTACAAACAGTGGCTGGTTATTATTTCCAAGCGAAGAGTTTCCGCGTATGTTAATGTTGGTTGCCCCACCGGCGGCGCCCCCGGAACTCTGGATATTTACTCCGGCAACTTTACCAGTCAGTGCGCGTAGCGGATCAGGCTCTGATTTTTGAGCTATTTTATCAGATTGCAGGGTCGTGACCGAATATCCCATTGAGCCTTTCTGCCTTTTAATACCGGCGGCGGTGACAACTATATCCGTTAAAGTCTGCGAGGCTTCAGTTAACTTAACATTCATGGTGGAACCGTTGCCTATGGGCATTTCCTGCAGCGTATAACCTATGTAGCTAAAGACAAGAGTTCTCGCATTGGCAGGAATGTTTATCTGGAACCTGCCGTCCTTGTCTGTAGTAGTGCCCAGATTAGAACCCTTAACAACAACGCTTACGTCAGGTAAGGCCGAACCATTTTGATTGGACGTTACAAAACCTGTGATTGACCGGTCTTGCGAAAAGGCGGCCATGGAAATTACCAGGGAATAAAAGAGTAGAATTAAACATTGCTTCATAAAAAGTATTAGTATTAGTCAATATTAAAAACAGCACTGTATTAAACAACCGGGTAATTTCATATGGAAGATAACAAGATCTACTAGTCGGTGGGGAACATTAATAAAATCCTATATATGTATATAAGATTCAAATTTAAGGATTTTACAGAAAACATTGTTAAAAAAATTAATCAGGGTTATAACATTAATTTTTTTTTGATGTTTTTACACGTTCGTGCTGTCATGAAAAATTATCTAATATGATGAAAATGTGAATGGTTGTTTAGATTCAATAAAGTGTAGTGAAATTGTAATAATATGTCGGGGATTTATATTCATATACCGTTTTGCCGCAGGGCGTGCCACTACTGCAATTTCCATTTTTCCACCTCTTTGGCTTTAAAAATGGACCTGGTAGCAGCGATATTAAAAGAAATTGAGATGGCAGCGCCATTAACCATGCAATTGAAGACACGTGTCGAAGAAAGTGCTTACCTTAAAAGTAAAAAAATAGAAACGGTTTATTTTGGGGGAGGTACGCCATCATTACTCACGGAACAGGAGTTGGGTGATATCCTTCATAAAATAAACATGCATTTTGAAGTTGATCCCCGGGCAGAAATAACGTTGGAGGCTAATCCGGATGATGTGACTGTAGAAAGTCTGAAAGTTTGGAAGGCTACAGGTATCAATCGATTAAGCATCGGTGTGCAGTCGTTCTTCGATGAAGACCTGCGATGGATGAACAGGGCACATAACGCCTTGCAGGCCATGCATTCCATCCAGTCAGCGCAGCAGGCGGGATTCGATAATATCTCCATTGACCTGATCTATGGTGGTCCGACCTTAACTGATAGTCAATGGGAAGAAAATGTCAGATTAGCCATTCAAGCGGGAGTTCCGCATTTGTCTTGTTACGCCTTAACCGTTGAGCCATCTACCCCTTTGTATAAAATGATCCGCCGGAATAAGAGGTCGGATGTAGACGCGGATAAGCAGGCAACGCAATTTTTATTGTTGATAGATTGGCTGGAGGCAGCCGGATTCGAGCATTATGAAATATCAAATTTCGCCAGGCCCGGCAAAAGGAGCTTACACAATTCCGGCTACTGGCAGGGTCATACCTATCTGGGATTAGGCCCTTCGGCGCATTCATTTGATGGCCGTTCAAGGCAGTGGAATGTTTCCAATAACACCGTATATATACAATCCTTAAAAAACAACCGGATACCGGCAGAAACCGAATTACTTACTGTCACCCAAATGATGAACGAATACATCATGACATCGTTGAGAACGAAGGAAGGACTTGAGCTGAACCACATCACCCGTAATTTTGGGGATGCATTTTCTTCTGAAATAAAACATGACGCCGGCAAATATCTGGATGATGGAAGGTTGCTGGACACGGGAGGTGTGTTGCAACTAAGCCGGCTCGGTAAGCTTTATGCAGACGGAATAGCTGCTGATCTGTTTAGGTGAATTGGGTTAGAACGTTACTGAATGTAGTCTTGAACCCCCTAACCCCCTCCTAAAAAGGCTAGCGTTAGGACACATCTTTTAATATGTATAAATGATGTTTACATTAGTCCCTGCCACTGTACTTATTACCCCGGGCCAGGGGTAAAACGTTTGTAGAAAGGTAATCATCTTTATCCATTGCCCCTGAGGGGCTACCCTTGCAAGGTCATGCTAAGCAAGTTATTTATTATCACTTGTGGTGAATGGGTAGCCCCCTCCGGGGGCATAAATAAGGCATACTGAAGGTGCTACAAAACGGTTGCCCCTGGCCGGGGCATAATACTCTACTTATTACCTGTAAAGTTAACGGCGCCCCTTTCGGTTCAATCGGCTGGCCGGGCATAATACTCTATTTATTACCCCGGCCAGGGGTAAAACGTTTGTAGAAAGGCAATCATCTTTATCCATGCCCCTGAGGGGCTACCCTTGCAAGGTCATGCTAAGCAAGTTATTTATTATCACTTGTGGTGAATGGGTAGCCCCCTCCGGGGGCATAAATAAGGCATACTGAAGGTGCTACAAAACGGTTGCCCCTGGCCGGGGCATAATACTCTACTTATTACCTGTAAAGTTAACGGCGCCCCTTTCGGTTCAATCGGCTGGCCGGGCATAATACTCTATTTATTACCCCGGCCAGGGGTAAAACGTTTGTAGAAAGGCAATCATCTTTATCCATGCCCCTGAGGGGCTACCCTTGCAAGGTCATGCTAAGCAAGTTATTTATTATCACTTGTGGTGAATGGGTAGCCCCCTCCGGGGGCATAAATAAGGCATACTGAAGGTGCTACAAAACGGTTGCCCCTGGCCGGGGCATAATATTGTACTTATTACCCGGGCCAGGGGTAAAACGTTTGTAGAAAGGTAATCATCTTTATCCATTGCCCCTGAGGGGCTACCCTTGCAAGGTCATGCTAAGCAAGTTATTTATTATCACTTGTGGTGAATGGGTAGCCCCCTCCGGGGGCATAAATAAGGCATACTGAAGGTGCTACAAAACGGTTGCCCCTGGCCGGGGCATAATATTGTACTTATTACCCGGGCCAGGGGTAAAACGTTTGTAGAAAGGTAATCATCTTTATCCATTGCCCCTGAGGGGCTACCCTTGCAAGGTCATGCTAAGCAAGTTATTTATTATCACTTGTGGTGAATGGGTAGCCCCCTCCGGGGGCATAAATAAGGCATACTGAAGGTGCTACAAAACGGTTGCCCCTGGCCGGGGCATAATACTCTACTTATTACCTGTAAAGTTAACGACGCCCCTTTCGGTTCAATCGGCTGGCCGGGGCATAATACTCTATTTATTACCCCGGCCAAGGGTAAAACGTTTGTAGAAAGGCAATCATCTTTATCCATTGCCCCTGAGGGACTACCCTTTGAAAATGTGTCAGGGTAGCTTGAAAAGGATGAGAGCAATCAGGTATTTCACTGAGGGGTGGATTGCGTAGTAAACCAGGGTGGTTACAGACACTTGCCAGAACCAAATATAATTTACACCAGGTTCTCTTCAATTTTTTTAAATCCATCCTGGGCAGAGAGGTTTTCCCAAAGTATGCTATAGATGGTCTCCACAATGGGCATTTCGGCTTTAATTTCCTTGTTAATGATATAAATGCACTTGCTGGCATTATATCCTTCCGCCACCATATTCATTTCCAGTTGCGCCGCCCTGACTGAATAGCCTTTGCCGATCATATTACCAAAATTGCGGTTGCGGCTATATAGAGAATAACAGGTTACAAGCAGGTCGCCCAGATACACCGATGCCGCGTAATTTGCACTCCTTTTATGTGATACCGGCTCTTCCTCGTGCACACCAACTTCAATATTACGAATACCGAATTTTTTTAAAAACCCGGCCATTTCATCTGCGCTGTTGGCAATCAGGACGCTTAAAAAATTATCTCCGTAATCAAGGCCGTGGGCGATACCTGCACCCAGGGCATAAATGTTCTTTAACACGGCTGCGTATTGAACGCCATAAATATCATGATTGGTAATAGTGTTCAGGTATTCGGTTTTGAAGCAACGGGCAATCTCTTCCGTGTACGCTTCATCCAGCCCTGAAAAAGTAAGATAGGATAATTTTTCTGCCGCCACTTCTTCTGCATGGCAGGGTCCCATTACCGTGAAATAATCGTTCAGCGAGAAGTCGAATTGTTTCGTTAGGTAATCATTTAACAAGAGGTTATTATGCGGCATGATGCCTTTTACAGCCGACAATATCTTTTTTCCTTCAAATGCATTGCCGGGTAATTTCTCCAATGAGTCAGACAAATAAGCCGATGGCATGGCAATGATAACACAGGTGCTATCACTGACCATTTTTTCCACCTCCGTATACATGTTTAACAGTGATGTCTGAAAATAAACAGATGGAAGATAACCGGGATTATGATGACGGTGTAACAGATGTTTAATAATGGCCTGGCTCCGCACGCACCAATTGATAGTTATGTTATTATCCGTGAGGATCTTGGTTAATGCCGTTGCCCAGCTACCGCTTCCGATTACTCCGAATTGCATAAAAATGATGTGCGAATTTGCAAATGTGCGAATGTGCGAATGTTATGTATCAGGTCACCCAATCAAAAGATAAACATTCCTGAGATTAATTATACGTAAAAACTTTGCATTCCCATTCGCACATCCGCAAATTTGCACATTAGCTTTATTTTTTCTTCGTTTCAAACAGTTTATCCTTATCCACCACGGTTACTTTCGTATCGTCTTTCAATATCTTACTTACCGTGCTGTAAGGTCCGTTGATTACCTGGTCGCCTTCATTTAAACCGCTAAGTACTTCAATATGATTCAGGTCTTGGATATCGGTCCGCACCGCTATCTTTTTTACCTTTCCATCTTTCTTTAGTATAAATGCTACTTCATCCAAGTCCAATGACACCGTTCGAGATTCATCGGGACGGTCAGGATTTTCTGTTGCGGGCTGTTCGCTAGCCGCGGGTTTATTGACCGGGTTGTCGGTGTTCTTTTCACGTGTTGTTATGGCATTGATGGGAACTGACAGCGCGTTCTCATGGCGCTTGGTTTGAATGTCTGCACTGGCGCTCATTCCCGGGCGAAAAGGAAAGCTATTGGGCTTGGCCGGGTCAAACAAGTCTTTATATGATTCGCGAAGCAATCGAATATGCACTTTGTAGTTGGTAACATCATTGCTGGTGGCTGTCTGTGCAGAGCTTGTATTACTACTGGCTATCTTGGTAACGATGCCTTTGAATTTCCTGTTATTGTAGGCATCAATCTCCACAATGGCAGAATCGGCATAATGCACTTTTGGAATATCGTTCTCACCTACATCCACGATCACTTCTATCAGGCTCATATCGGCAACGCGCATCATCTCAGTTCCCGCCATCATGGAATTGCCGACTACCCGTTCTCCCTTTTTTACGTTTAGGAGGGAAATTACGCCGTTCATTGGTGAAATTACAGCCGTTCGACTCAGGTCTTTGTTTGCTTTTAACAGATTTGCCCTTGCGCTGATAACACCGGCCTCGTTTCCCTTGATACCCTGGATGGCCGCATTGTAGTTTGCCTGAGCAGAAAGAAATGAGCTCTCGGCCTGTTCAAATTCAGCCCTTGAAATTACCTTTTCGTCAAGTAATTGTTTTTGACGGTCAAGGGTGCGTTTAAACTGGTCCATGTTTGCTTTCAAGGCTTCCAGCTGTGCAGAGCTGTTAGATACAGTAGCCTGTTGCATGTTTACCTGAGCGGCTGCCTGATCGCGCTGGGTCGTGTAAATGTCTCCGTAAATACGCGCGAGCACCTGTCCCTTTTTTATGCTGTCACCTTCATTGACGGTTAACTCTACGATTTCCCCGGATATGTCCGGACTTACTTTTACTTCCACCTCAGGATATAATTTTCCGCTGGCATTTACCGTTTCTATAATGGTGCGGCGGGTCACTTTTTCAACAGAAACCTTAATACCTTCTTCCTTTCCGATTTTACCGGTGGCTTTAAGTCCGACCAACACTATAATGATCGCAACCAGTATGACAAGGATCCACAAAAATTTTTTATTCATATGATGTATGTAAGATGTGAGATGTTGTATGTGAGATGTAAGATGTTATATGAAAGATGTGATGTGTTTTGCTCATTTACTATTTTTAAAGTTCGACTCCAAACTCCCGGACCCTGAACTCCCGAACCAATCAAAATTTTAATCCCTGCCCTTTATAAAATTCCAGCACCTTCAGTTTAAATACATAGTCATACCGGGCTAGCGTCATATCTACCTGGGCCCTGAACAGGTTATTCTGGGCGGTGATCAGCTCGAATGTGCTTAGCAGGTTGACATCATATCGTTTCTTCGAAAGGTCATAGGATCGCTGGGCGGTTTCCACAGCTTTCTGACTGGCTGCGCTTTTTTGTAACGATGCCAGGGCATTTTGATAAGCGGAATAGATCTCCTGTTTCAGGGTCTGGTTGTCTTGTTCTTTCAGGAACTGGACATTTCGCAAATTCAGTTTAGCCTTCTCCCAATTCGTACGGGCTATGTTCCCGTTGAATAAGGGCACACTGATTCCGACGCCGATGCTTTGACCAAAATTCGATTCGATCTGGCTGCCGAAGCCGCTCCATATCTCCTTCAAAGATTTGTTTTCCTTCCTTCCGCTGAAAGTAGGTGAAAAAACCGGAGTAATGACTGACCCCACTTTTGTGTACAACCCGGTTGGCTGGTCGCCGGTCTGGCTGCCGGGAATGGCTTTTTGAAAAGGTCCAAAGAAATTGCTTGAAAGGCCGGCAAAAGCACCAATGGAGGGATACATCAACCCTCTGGAAGCCTCACGTCTTTTTTCAGCCGCTCTAAGCCGGAAGTCGTTAATCCTTTGCTGGGGTAAGTTAGCAAGAGCCATGGCGTATACTGCCTCCGGCTGAAGGTCAGCAAGGCTTTCCAGCGGTATTTTGTCCACATCCGGTGTTTCGATATTGAAAGGTGCACCCGCATCCAGGTTCAGAATGGCTTTGAGTTGCAGCAGTTGTAATTCGGTATTGGCAACAGAAGTGATATAATTAGAACTGTCCCTGGCCAGTTGGGCCTCAATTTCTGCAGCGTTCAGTTCCGGCAAGCTGCCGGCATCCACACGTTTGCGGGTTACATCCAATTGCTGCTGGGTAAGTTTTATCTGCGCTTCATTAATGTTGACCTGCTCTTTAGACTGCAAAGCCAGTAAATACGCATTGGCCACACGAAGGGAGATATCATTTCTCGCCTTTTCTTCTGAAGCTTTAAAGCCTTCCAGTTCATATTGGTAGGCTGCAATGGTATTACGCTGCGAAAAAAAGTTGAAGATAGAGACGGAAGTATTAAAACCAAAGCTTGAGTAGAGGGAGTTGGTATTTTCAAAGATGCCCGTTGTGGGGTTTTCGCGTCGCCCGAAACTAAATCCCCAATTATTATTAAAGGAAGCGTTTGGATACAGGCCTAACCTATTCTGTCTAAAATCAAGCTCTGCCTGTAAAGACGACAGGTTTGCCTGCCTTACGGAAATATTATTAGTTAATGCATATTGAATGGTTCGTTTAAGATCCCAGTTATTCTGAGCATATACTGGCGTGGCAAAAAAAGCTGCCAAAAAAAGAACGAACAACAAATGCTTCATAGATCAATTATAAGTAGTTAGGCAAAGCAGACAATTGAGGCAAACGGCCTGCCATTTTCAAAAACAAGGCTAAAATAAGAATTTCATACACTTTTGCAACGAAAGCCATGGCAAAACCTTTCATAAAATTGAGACCTCCCCGGCAAAAGCCTGTTCCAGGTCTGCAATAATATAATCCGCGTCTTCCAATCCAACATACAAGCGAAGCATGCGGTGCTCAGGGATTTGTGTATTAAATTCTTCGGGAAGCAATGAAGCGCATTTCGGAATGATCAGGCTTTCATGGCCTCCCCAGCTAACGGCGATCAATATGTGCTTTAAAGACTCGCAAAAGGATACGATCTGCTGCATGGTTTCCGCTTTTATTATGAAGCTTAACAATCCGCAGGCGCCTTGCATTTGCCTTTTGGCCAATTCGTATTGAGGAAAATCATCGTTAAGAGGAAAGATCACCGTTTCAACCTTATCATAATTTTTCAGGTAGTCTATCACTTTTTCCGTTGTCCGGGAGATCCGTTCAAGCCTGGCGGGCAAGGTCCTTAACCCGCGGATGAGCAACCAGGCGTTAAAAGGTTGTATGCCGCTGCCTATGTTGAGATATTCACTGCAAAACATCATTTTAATCAGTTTTGCCGATCCTGTCAATACGCCGCCTATCGTGTCGCTATGACCGCTTATGTATTTGGTAGCCGACTGTAATACCAGGTCAATGCCCAGCGTAATGGGTTTCTGGTATAACGGGGTGCAATAACTGTTGTCGCATATCGTAGTGATGCCAGCCGCTTTTGCCAGTTCCGCTACGGCCTGAAGATCCTGTAAAGCAAAATCCCAGGAGTTAGGTGATTCAAGGTAGATAAGGGTGGTGCCTGGCCGGATAGCCCCTGTAAAATGTTCAATCCGGGTTCCGTCGATATAAGTGGTCGTTATCCCAAAACGGGGCAGTACATTATCAAAAAGGCGCTGGGCCCATGTGTATGGTTTTCTAACAGATACAATATGGTCTCCCGCTTTGACGATAGACAATACAGCCGCAAAAATAGCCGCTGCCCCACTGTTAAACACCAGGCAGTCTTCCGCCCCGTCCAATGCAGCCAGCTTTTTGCGGAGGATGTCCACGGTTGGGTTTATACCACGGCTATACAGGTAAGCCGACATCTCATCGTCAAAAGCTTTTCGTAGCGCATCAATTGTTTTAAAAGCAAAATTGCTGGTTTGAATAATGGGTGGAGCGATTGACTGGTAATAATTTTCTCTTTCTTCTCCCAACTCGTTTAAGATATATGATAGGTCCATGAAACTGGGTTATGATGTATGGTGCTGCGGCCTCCATTTAACGGTTAAGAAATAGATGGCCAGGAAAGCGGCAAAAACACCAAGTCCTGTAAACGCAAAGCGCGGCGTATTAATCAGGATACTTATTCCTACAAACATGTAGGCGGCAATAAAGATGACCGGCATTACAGGGAATAATTTCATGGTGTAGATGCCGGAATTATTTAGGTGTTTGGTGCGTTTGCGTAATATAAAGATGGTGGCCGCAGAACTGGCCATGCCGATGGAATCAAGGAAGATGGTAAATCCCAGGATGGCATCAAAGGTATTTGCAAAGAAAAGCACGATGATACAGATAAACGTGAATACGGTCAGGCTTACGGTCAACACATCGCGTTCTACGTTCCTGCTTTTAAATGCAGCAGGCAGAATGCCATCCTTGCTCATGGCATACATCACGCGTGGATTGCTTAGCAGGAGCACGTTGACATAGGCAAGCACAGCGAGGAACAGCAAACCGGTAAAAATGTATTTACCGGTTTCGCCAAACGATTTGCCGGCAACTACGGCTGCGATGCCCCTGGTAGACTTAAGTTCCTCAAAGCCGATAATATTATAATAAGCGACCTGTACTAGTAAATATAACAGGATGATCACTACGATACCAATGAAAATGCCCTTGGGAATTGTCTTTCTGGGATTAAGCACTTCATCTCCGAAGTTGATGCTTTGCTGGTAACCGCCATAAGTAAACGAAACCGAGACCAGCGCAATGCCAAACGACTTGATGTAATCGCTCCAGCTATGTGTAACGGCTGATGTAACAGCCGGTGTATTGGTGGTGTAGTTAGCAGGAAAGAATAATGAAAAGATCAACACGAGGATCATGCAGATCTTGATCAGCATTAACACATTTTGCGTTTTCGAGCTCATGCGCAAGCCGGCCAGGTTCACCCCGTAGAACAGGGTAATGGCTACCATAGCTATTAGTGCTTTCACAAAATCTGACTGTGGTGAACTAAAGAGGATTTGTGAAATGTATTCGCTTCCAATCAGGGCCACACCAGACAAGGAGGCGGCGTTTGAGATCAGTATGATGCAATTAATAGCAAAGGCTACCGAAGGATGGTAACACTCGGCGAATATTTTATAATAACCGCCGGTGACAGGATACCGGGAACCTATCTCAGCATAGGTTAAAGCGCCGCATAATGCGATCAGTCCACCGGCAATCCAGCTGGCAAAATACACGCCCGGTGTGATAGAAGCCTGTGCCGCGTCTGAAGCCGTTCGGAAAATGCCCATGCCAATGACCAGTCCAATTACGATCATGGTAAGGTCGAACAGGTTAAGTTTAGGCGCTTTCATAAACGAAAGATAAAAATAATTGGGTTTACTTTGCCTGGAGTTAACCATTGTTATGATAAAGCGTTTGTTTATCCTGTTATGTTATCCGTTTACCACCCTCGTGGCGCAGAATGGGGTTACAGATACGACCCGTGCACAGGTTCTTGAGGAAGTGGTTGTAAAGGGTTACGAGCAGAACCGGAAACTTGTAGAAGTAGCCGCACCGGTGAGCATTATCAGCCGGCAACAATTGCAGCGTTTTGGTCCTGGTTCCATTCTTCCCGCCGTAAATGCAGCCCCCGGGGTGCGAATGGAAGAACGATCGCCCGGTAGCTACCGGTTAAACATTAGGGGCAGTTCACTACGGTCACCGTTTGGAGTGAGAAATGTAAAAATTTACTGGAACAATATTCCGTTTACTGACCCCGGAGGCAATACCTATCTCAACCAGTTTTCTTTTTATAACATTTCTTCCATAGAAATTCTGAAGGGGCCGGGAAGTAGTTTATACGGAGCCGGCACTGGCGGAGTGATGTTGTTGAATAGCTTTTCCAATCCAACCAGCAACCGGCTTTCCATTAATTATGCCCGGGGAAGTTACGCATCAAACAACCTGAATGTCTCACTGGTTGCCGGCAATGAAAACTTCCGTAACATGATCGCTTATACGCATCAAAACAGCGATGGCTATCGCGAACAGTCGGCCATGAGAAGGGATGTTGTCAGCTGGGAGTCTAAGATCAGAAGCAGTGAAAAACAATCGCTTTCAACCCACTTGCTGTTTGGTGATCTTTTTTATGAAACCCCCGGAGGACTGACTAAAGCGCAATTTCTGGCTAATCCAAAGTCAGCCCGTCCGCCGGCAGGAGTTTTCCCGGGAGCCATTCAAAATAAAGCCGCCATCTATCAAAAGACATTTTGGGCAGGCGTCAATCACCAGTACCAGTTTAACACGCACTGGCAGAACAGCACATCTGTATATGGAGCTTTTTCCCAGATCCGCAATCCGGCGATCCGCAATTATGAAAGAAGGCTTGAACCGCATTTCGGGGGAAGAACCACCTTTAGTTATACCACCCGGATTAAAGAGAGCACTCTGAAAGTAGTAGCGGGAGCTGAAGTACAGCAGGGGTACTCAAGCATTAAAGTGTACAGCAACAAACGGGGAAGCCTGGATACCTTACAAAATGATGACGAGGTTGATATCCGTCAGTCCGGCGCTTTTGCCCAGGCGGAGATCGGCTTCCCCGGTGGATGGATAGCTACGGGTGGTTTCAGTGTAAACAATTCCAGGGTGCAGTTTGACCGCTTCTCGGATGTTCCTCCGTTTAGATTTAATACTGATTTTAACAACGAGCTGGCACCACGGTTTTCCATGCTCAAAAAAATTACAGAAAAGATCTCCGTTTACGGCCTGGTGTCTAAAGGGTTTTCTCCACCGACGGTGGCAGAGATCCTTCCTTCTACGAGTGTTATCAATACAGGCCTCCAGGCAGAACAGGGCATTAATTATGAATTGGGATTGCGGGGCATCCTGTTTGATCGTTTATCCTTTGACGTTAACGGATTTTATTTCCGCCTGCAAAACGCCATTACGCAGCGGAGGGATCAAAGCGGGGCGGATTATTTTGTAAATGCAGGCAAGACAAAACAGCAGGGTGTGGAAACATCGCTTAGCTATGCCGGTATTAAAATCGCGGGCCAATTTGTTTCACAGTTCACGCTCTGGTTTAACCACACGTATCATCATTTCCGGTATGCCGACTTCAAACAGGTGAACACCGAATTTTCCGGTAACAGGATCCCCAGCATAGCACAGCATACCATAGCTACGGGCTTAGACCTAATTACGAAACCAGGCCTCTATGCTCACGTCACTTATTATTACAGCGACCCCATTGCTTTAAATGATGTGAATACAGATTACGCTTCTTCATACAATTTATTGGGATGTAAAGCAGGGTTCAGACGAACATTCGGACATGTACAGACCGACCTCTTCATTAGTGGGGACAATCTTTTCGACCAGACTTATAGTTTGGGCAACGATATCAATGCTGCTGCCAACAGGTTTTACAATGCTGCCCCCGGGGTAAATTACCAGGTAGGTGTTGGGGTGCAGTATGTGTTTTAATACTGTTGCCGCAGATTAACGGATTTTGTGTGATTTGCCATCTCCACCAATCTGCGAATCTGCGGCAACTTTTACTCAAAATGATTTAATGCATAATTTATCCTTTCTATCGTTTGTGCTACACCGATAGCTGCTGCAATATCAAAAACGGGTGGTCCGAATTTAGCTCCCACCAACATGATGCGGAAGGGTAACAGCAGGTCGCCGGCTTTTATATTATAGGCTGCGGCAAGGTCCTTAAAGGCTGATTCGATCGTTGCGCTTTCAGCATCTTGCAGGGCGCCCACCACCTCTTCAAATTCAAGGAAAAACTGCTTTTTGGCTTCGTTCCATTTAGGCTTAATCGCAGCAAGGTCCAGGGTTTCCGGTGCCTTGAAAAAAAACCAGGACTGATCATGGAAATCGGTTAACAAGGTGCATCGATCCTTCACCAGTTCAAGTACTTTTATAAATGACAGTTCATCCGTTATAGAGATTCCTTTATCCTCAAAGTCTTTTTTTACTGTCAACTGCCAGTCTTGAACGGGTTGTTTTTTTATCCATTCGTGATTGAACCATTTGGCTTTTTCAAAATCGAATCTGGCCCCGCCCTTATGTACCCTTTCAATGGAAAATTTTTCGGTCAGTTCGCTGATGTTGAAGATCTCCTGTTCGCTGCCATCGTTCCAGCCCAGCAGGGCCAGCATATTGACAAAAGCTTCCGGTAAAAATCCCTTCTCTTTAAATCCGGATATGAGCTCACCACTCTCAGGGTCTTTCCAATCCATGGCGAACACTGGAAAGCCCAGTTTGTCACCATCGCGTTTGCTCAGCTTTCCATGGCCGTCCGGTTTTAGTATTAATGGCAGATGAGCCCATTGAGGCATTTCGGTTTGCCATCCCAGGTATTTCCATAACAGGATATGCACGGGGGAACTGGGTAACCATTCTTCTCCCCGGAAGGCATGCGTTATTTTCATGAGATAATCATCCACTACCACTGCCAGGTGATAAGTGGGCATGCCATCTGCTTTTAGCAGCACCTTATCGTCGATCGTATTACTGCTGAAGCTTACCTCGCCCCTAATCATATCTGTGAAGCTCACCTGCTCTTCCTGTGGCATTTTTATCCGGATAACATAGGGTTGTTCCATGAGCAGTTGCCGTACTTCGTCGTTGCCCATCGTGAATGAGTTGCGCATTTGATTCCGATGAAAAAAATTGTATTGCGGCTGCGGATCACTTTCGGATTTAAATTTTTCTCGCATGGCATCCAGTTCCCCGGTGGTATCGAAAGCGTAGTAGGCATGTCCGTCATGAACCAGCTGCTCCGCATGTTGCCGGTAGGTATCCTTGCGTTCACTTTGCCGGTAGGGAGCAAAGGGGCCCCCGATATGTGGGCCCTCATCCGGGTTAAGTCCGCACCAGTTCAGGCAATCGATGATGTATTGTTCTGCGCCGGCCACAAAGCGGTTTTGGTCAGTGTCTTCGATGCGCAGGATAAAGTCGCCACCGTGTTGTTTTGCAAACAGGTAATTAAACAGCACCGTGCGAACTCCGCCTAAGTGTAACCCACCAGTAGGACTTGGTGCAAAGCGCACCCTCACTTTTTTAGTCATGAAGCAAAAATAGTAAATGTGCGGATGTGCGGAAAGAATGTGCAAATGTGCAGATGTGCGAATGAGTGCAGATGTACAAATGTGCAATGCGTAAATGTGAGGTATGAAGCTCATCCCTCCTCTTCCGAGGCTACCATTGGGACACATCTTTTAAGTAAGTAGGAAGTGATATTAAATCACTTCCTGCAGTGCATTATTACCCTGGTTAGGGGTAAAACGTTTGTAGAAATGTGATCATCTTCTAACAATTGCCCCGCAGGGGCTACCATTAGATGTAATGTTAATGAAAATATGCATCACTACCTGGTGAAATTGGTAGCCCCCGTCCGGGGGCATTAAAAGATGTATGCTCAAGTGCTACAAACCGGTTGCCTCTGGCCGAGCCAAAAATGCTTTTTAATTTCTTAAGATGTGTTCAAACGTAGCCTCGGAAAGGAAGGGGTGGTCAGAGTAAGGGATGTACATTATAAAAATCCCTTCTCACATCCGCACATTCGCACACCCGCACATTTATTACCTTCGCCTCTCCATTAATTAGAAAGATATGTTCTACCTGGTTAAAACACCCTGGCTGGTAAAAAAATATTTGTACGACCGGTATGTGTGGGACATGCCTGGCAAAGAAAAAAAGATCTATCTGAGTTTTGATGACGGGCCGCATGCCGTTGCAACACCCTTCGTTCTGGATGAGTTGAAGAAGTTCCAGGCAAAAGCGAGTTTCTTCTGCATAGGGAAGAATGTGATGGATCATACAGATCTATACCGGCGCATCATCAATGAAGGCCATACTGTCGGTAATCATACCCACCATCACCTAAATGGATGGGATGCGGATGACAAGATTTATATAAAGAGTATAACCGAAGCTGCAAAATACATCGATTCATTGCTTTTTCGCCCGCCTTATGGTAAGATCACACGGTTCCAGGCCAGGCAGGTCTTGGAAAAATTACACTATCATATTATTATGTGGTCAGTGTTAAGCGGGGATTTTGACATCAGTATTAATCCGGAGCAGTGCTGGCAGAATGTGCTGAAAGCAACGCGGCCGGGTAGTATTATCGTGTTTCATGACAGTGAAAAGGCAATGAAAAGAATGAGTTATACTTTACCGAAACTACTTGAGCATTACAGTGAGTCCGGATACACGTTTGATAAAATTGTTGTTTGATGATAAGAAATGGAGGATTGGAATATTCTAATTTTGGGAAGCATACCCGTAACGGGTTTCAGTCGGAAGAAGGTCTAAAAAAAATTTGGGCCTGGGTAGAAACCCTGGCCCGTTTTTAATCCGTACCCTATGAAAACTGGTTTAAAGATAAACAATATTTTAATTAATCCAAAGTAATTTCTTTAGTTAAACCATTTATTGTGAGTGTCGCTTTGTTATTGCAATCACCGTTTCCATAATCTATGACAACCGTATCTGTGCTGGATTTCGAGATTCCTATCTTCCCTTTAACGATCCACCGGCAGGTGAAATTTTTGATCAGCGGTTCAAGGGTTTTGGATGTCCAGGTAAAAAACACCGCATCTGTCTTGACACTGCCCTGAGCTTCGCTGCTTAGGCTGAAAACATCATCCTTTGGCCAGAAGGTGGTACCCAGACCTTCAATCTGGCTATACGTTTTTTTACTATTCCATTGGGTATAATTACTATTAGACTTCGTAATTTTACCATCCTGTATATCTGTTTGAAATACATAAACCTGCGAAGTACTATTATTCTTTATCCTGTGTGTGCCTTCTACATGAATATTATTTATATAGTATCCATCAAAAATGGTTTCCGCAACTTTTCCGGGAACGGTTAAACGACCGGTATAAACGGTGATGATCTTTCCTTTACGGGTTCTGCCGTCGCGCCCAACACAACCAGTGCCGAAATCGGTGACTACTTTTACAGGGAATAAGGCGGGAGGGGCAAGTCGGGTAATGGATACGGTAAAACAGGGAGTGCCCAGACTGTCGGTGGAATTGGTTCGCATGTCTACATCCATGCTGCGGACACTGCTGAAGACACCTGTTTCGCCAAAAGCAAGTTCTGCGTTTACGCCCATAACGTTGTCAAAGACATCGTCAAAGATAAGTTCGGCTTCGGCATCTGATTGGGAAGAGACGGTGGCAAACTGGGTTTCATTTTGCTGACCCGTAATACTGGTTTCTTTTTTACAGCTGAGGAAAATAAACAGGGCCAAGATTGTGCAGGTTAATAAGGGGGCAAGATTTTTTCTCATTTTCATAACGGAAATTTTAAGGTTTATTTAGTAAATAATGTGTTTAAGACTGTGCAGTAGAAGGGAAGTTTAAACCGTTTAGTTTTGCACTTACTATGATAGATACACATTGTCATGTATACCTCGATGAATTTAAAGACGACATCAAGGAGGTGATTTCAACCGCCATTTCGAAAGGCGTGAATAAATTTTATCTTCCCTGCATTGACAGCGCGGTGATCCCTGCGATGATGAATCTCGAAGTGTTATTTCCCGAAAATTGTATAGCCATGATGGGGTTACATCCATGCTCGGTAAAGGAAAATGTACACGACGAATTACGGATCGCAGAAGAGTGCTTGTTGAAACGGACCTTTGCAGCAATAGGAGAAACCGGGCTGGATTTTTACTGGGACAGGACGTTTGAGCAGGAACAGTACATGGCTTTTAACCGGCAGATCGAATGGGCACTGCAGTATGATTTGCCTGTTGTGATTCATTCCAGAAATTCCACGCGTGAGTGCATTGATACGGTACGGCAGCATCAGAAAGGTAATCTGAAAGGTGTTTTTCATTGCTTCAGCGGTGATGCAGACCTAGCTCATGAAATTATCGGGATGGGTTTTTACCTAGGGATAGGTGGGGTAATTACGTATAAGAATGCAGGACTTTCCGAAGTAATAAAAGGAATAGATTTGGAGCATTTGGTGCTTGAAACTGATGCTCCTTATTTAAGTCCCGTCCCTTTTCGCGGCAAGCGAAATGAGCCTGCATACCTAACTTATGTGATAGATAAGCTGGCGGAGGTAAAAGGGGTTTCGGTTGAGGAAGTGATCGAAATAACGACTGGGAATGCGGAAAAATTATTCGGCGGGTAGGGGTTGAAACTGTATTTTTGCTGCCCGTAAATGGAGAGTTGTCCGAGTGGTTGAAGGAGCACGCCTGGAAAGTGTGTATGCTCGAAAGGGTATCGAGGGTTCGAATCCCTCACTCTCCGCTGGTATATAAGTAATTGATTTACAATGTATTGTAAAATTTTTTTGGGTAGTGTGATCTCCTGAACCCTAATGGTAACATGGTTCCAGTGGCATTATGCCTCTACTTATATTTTTGTACCCTACTACCGCCTGCATATTGTTTTAAATAAAGCATGCTTATAGTTTTGTTTTTTAATTCTATCTAGTGTTAAGTTAATCCTGAATTGACGGATATAGCTTTTTAAGTTTTACCCTTGCTTCTTTATTTGTAAACTGCCAATTTATTTTACTGTTCTTATTATTCCTATTGGTTTGCCATGCTTTAACTTCGTCCTTAATTTTCTTCATAGTGGATATATGCCTGTTGAGGCATTGCCCATTTAAGACGTGTAATTCAATTTCGGGTCGGGTAAGAGTATCCCATTACTGCGACACCCTCCCCTAAGAACCGTGCATGAGAGTTTCCCTTCACACGGCTCAAGCCAATACTAAGCCGAGGTTTTGTTGGCCTCAGCCGGAAACAGATACTTAAAACCATTTATGAAGCCCCGTTCCTGGCACTCCTGATGCAGGAGTGTGAGATTGGATAAGTTTCCAGAACCTCCATCCAGCCGACTTTCCAGGTGATGAATGCTCCAATTGGTAACACTTGTAATTCTTTCTCCACAAATAGAGCAGCAGCCTTTCTGCCTTCTCCACAATGCCCCGACTTTTCTGCGCCCTTCTTTGTTGTTTGTCATCTTTGCTGACACCCGATTTTCAAAGTACGCTTCGTATGCCGGGTCAAAGGGAGTCGCTTCGCTTCGGATTTTTTTATGGCGCCTAATAGGCGTATCCGAAGTTTGTTTCAGCACTATGGCTGTAATAGCCTTTGTTTTCTCATCTTTGACTAGGCAACTAAAACATTGATTGCGTTCTTTCATTTTGGGGAAGTATTTGGCTTGTATCCAGGGCTTTCTTTTATTCGGGTGCCTCCGTATGGCCCAGTTCCGCAGAGCTTTCCATATCTCGTGATCCACCTTCTTATAAGTAGTTTTGGATACTACCGATCGGTGATAATTAGCCCATCCCTGTATTTTGGGATTGAGTTTGCGTATCAGGTTTTCCTGCGTTGCTGTTGCCATCGATTTAATGGTCTCCCTTATACTGGTAAGAAACGCTTTTATGTTCTTGCTGCTTGGCTTGATAAGTAACTTAGCTGTGCTTTTTCCTAACCTGTACTTACGAACGTTTTGCCCAAGGAAGTCAAAACCTTGCGAGATGTGAGTTATCTTCGTTTTTTCTTTGGACAGTTCGAGGCCTCTTTCTTTCAGGAACTCTGCGATCATAGGAGATACTTCTTTTTCAAGAACATCTTTTGATTTACCTATTACCACAAAGTCATCCGCGTATCTCACAAAGTGTATCCCCCAAGGAGATACTTGCCTACATCGTCCATATCTGTTTAACGAGTGAAACTTTCTTCCCAATAAGTCTTCTATTCCATCAAGCACCAAGTTGGCAAGTGTGGGTGAAGCTATTCCTCCTTGCGGAGTACCCTTTTCTGTGGGGAATAACGAAGCCTTTTCCATGTAACCTGCTTGCAGCCATTTCTGTAATACTTTCGTATCGGAACAGATATTTTTCAACATCCATTCATGGCCGATGTTGTCAAAACAACCTTGGATGTCGCCTTCCAAAACCCATTGTGGCGAGTCCTTTTTGCTAAGCTTATTGAATAGAGCTTCAATAGCGTCGGCAGTGCAGCGTTCGGGCCTAAACCCGTAGCTATTCCAATCTGCCATACTTTCCGACATAGGTAGGAGTGCAAGAGTATGCAGAGCCTGCATACTTCGATCTTGAATGGTCGGTATTCCGAGAGGCCGAAGTTTTCCGTTGGTTTTGGCGATATAAATCCGCCTTAACGGAGAGGGTTGATATCCGGCACGTTTTAGGGAGTTGCACATGGCGGCTTTGTCTTCTGGTGTTTTCAAGAGTACTCCATCCACTCCGGGTGTTCGTTTACCACGGTTTGTAGTAACTTTCTTTACTGCCAGCAATTTAGCAGCATAAGAATGTGTCAGCAGCCATTGCAAGGCTTTTACCTTGCGCCAGCGGCCTTCACGTGTTGCCTTAGCGATACGCACTTGTAGCCTCACTACCATACGGTGGGCCTGGTTCCAGTCAATGGAATTCCAGTCTGTTCCGTCTGTGGGAACCGCAGCTATATTTGGTGATACAGTCATTTGCTTGTTTCCCCTTAGTTTTAGGTTCTACTTGTTTTCTCGCCATGATTGACCACTATAACAAGTCAGCCGGCTTTCACCGCAGGGCGATCCTTTCATCCCCTATACGCTTCGTTACAAAGCGCCCTTCGCTTTTTGTTAGTTCCTATACCCTCTTCCTCATGGGTCTTCCTTGCGGTCGACTTGCCCTTGCAGGCGAGGAATAGGGCTTACCTTGTTCCGATGCTGCAACAGGACTGGGTTAGGTTCTATCTCTCCGCCGGCGTGCTGTTTGTCTGTGCAATCTAAACATGGAGTAGATTGTCCCACGCTTGCCTTTTGGCTTGAGCTTATCAGTTTCTTTAGCTCATTTGGCTTCACGACGTTTATCGATAGTTTAGTTACCTTAACCATGCCAGTCAGCCTAGCCCTATCCCGGATGAAACTTCCAGGTCAGCTTTAGCCTCACGGCCTTCACTGATGGCCTTGCGGCCATTCGGTACATTGTCCACCGAGCTTCAGACCCAGAGATTACTCTCTATGCCTGTCGGAGTAGACTACTACCAACAGAATGGCAGGTTTCTCTATTCCCATTTATCTGAGAATCGAAACAATTACAGCATCAACTTTACAAGTCGCACCCATGTTTAACCAACTTCCATGTTTTGGCGTGTAGATAAACTCAAATCTATCCCAAAGCCTTTTTGCTTCTGCCGGCTCAAAGGTTTCATAAAATGCTGATGCACTGTGAGTCTTAAAATTATCCATTACCAATGTTATTCTTTTAGCTCCCGGGTATTCCTTATCTGCAATCCATTTAATGAATGCTGCCCAATCTTTTTTTGTCTTAAATTCTGTAACCTCCACAATTCGTTTTCCTTTCAAGGGCTCATTAGCCATAAATATATTTACCACTCCATTTCTTACATACTCATAATCCACTCTTGCATCCTGACCTGGCCTCATTTTAGTTGATGGCCGCAGTTCTTCTATTAACTGCTTTGGCGATTCATCCATGCAAACTACCGGATAATCAGCATCATAGGGCCTTTTATATACATCCAACACTAATTCCATATTTGCCACAAACTCACTGTTGCGCTGAGGTGGTATCACCCATCCCTTTACTTTCCAAGGCTTAAGTTCGTTTTTTTTAGTACGTTTCTTACCGTTACATGCGTAATGCTTTCAACATACTTTAATTCTACCATCTTGTCAGCTAATAATCTCAATGACCATTTAGCAAAGCCCTTAGGTGGTTCACTGCAACATAGGGTTATAAGCTTCGCCTCAGTATCCCCGTCCATTTTCTTTTCATATACACGCGACGTAGGTCGCCTTTCTAATACTGCCTCAAATCCTTCTTCCAAAAACTTTTTCTTAACCCTATCTATCGTTCGCATTCCTACTTTCAGCACCTTACTTATTTGCTCATTGGTTACTTTTTCAGAATACTTTCCTTCATCACAATTTAAAAGTATGTAAGCAACGCGGAAAGTTTGAGAAGTATGTGAACCCTTATTAATTATAGCCATTAATTCTTCTACTTCGGCTTTGGTTAATTTAATAGTATAACGTATCATTTGTAAAGTGTTTTACAAATATACTAAATTAATACGTCATATTACATTTAACTTAACACTAGCATAGATAAGGAAAATAAGAGGTGATTCATTAGACGTACAGTGCAAGAGAAGCTTAATCTGATCGACTAGTGTGAAAAAAGTGGCTTGCCGACTAAAACGTTTGTTAGCCGGTAGGCAGAATTTGAGCCGGACGGAAATTTGTTTGCCTTCAGCATCAATGTCTTGATTTTATGATGCTTAAATCCTGTGTTAAGTTTTATTTAGGTAGACATTATTTATGTGTCAAAATTTGATTTCATTGTACACCTTAAGCAGCAAGCAGTAATTTCAAAACAAGTCCTATAACTGCGGCGATTAAGATGATATGGGGTTCTTTTACCTTCTTCATTTTTAATAATACGATGATGGTTGCTATAGCTATTAAAGCTGTTGGAATATCTTTTATAGTTCTAATGGCAATCACAATCACTGAACCAGCTAAAGCACCTACGACTGCTGCCGTGATGCCATCTACAAATGCTTTGATGCTTGCATGCTTACCGTACTTTTTTAAATATGGCGCTGGCAGAATGGTAAGCAAATAACAAGGTAAAAATGTTGCTAAAGCCGCCACGGCGGCTCCCGGAAAGCCTGCCACTAAGTAACCAATAAAACCAACAGTTATTACAACCGGTCCCGGTGTTACCATTGCTACTGCCACTGCATCTATAAATTCATGTTCAGTCAACCAGTGATATTCGTTTACAACTCCGCTATGTAAGAATGGTACAATCGCTAATCCACTACCAAATACAAATGCACCTGCTTTTGTAAAGAACCATGCAATCTTTCCAGGTGTGTCTAATTCAAAGTCCCAAAAGCCGAAGCCGAAAAGCAGAATTGAATTTGAAATGGAAGGTTTCTTAAACCATTTAGGCGGCGCTTTTACAAACATATATAATAAGCCTGCTGCAACAAATAATAATATTTCCTCTTGTTGTGTTATGATAGTTATTATTGCAGCAAATAGAAAGAATATCCAAAGCATCCACTTTTGAGCAATAAATTTTATATTGAATTTGCTAATTGATTTTTCTGCGAGCTTGTAACTGCTTATTGAAATAATGCCTACCACTGCTGCACCTACTCCGTAAAACTTCGCCTGCATCCAGGGTAAGCCACCAAATATTTTGTAGGTGATACCGATAAATACTACCATGATAAAAGAGGGAATGATAAATGCAAGACCGCATAATGTTGCACCTAATATTCTGTAATGAACATAGCCTATGTAAATGCCTAACTGTGCTGCTAGCGGACCTGGTGCAAGTTGTGCTAATGTTAATCCGTCTTTGTATTCTTCTTCAGTTATCCCTGTCGATCTTGGGTCGCTCTCTTATAGGATAAGCGTAGCAAAAAAGGCGATGTCTTCCAATGAGTTAAGTCGGGAATTAAGCTTACGTCAAAAGACTTGTTGGGCATTTAAGCGAAAAGTACAGGAGTCAATGAGTAGTAGTGTACAATTTGCTTTAGAAGGTAATGTAGATGTTTATGAATTTGTTGTAGGTGGTACAGAGGAAGGGGCCCAAGGACGTAGTAAAGGAGATAAAAAGATTGTTGTAGTTGCTCTTGAAAGAAGGGACAATGGGCAGATGGGACGGGCGTATGGCATGACCATTGATAATGATAGTGCTGATGAAATCGGAAAATTATTAGCCAGGCATGTAAGTGCAGAAGCAGCAATAAGAACAGATGGATGGACTGCTTATGAAAAGCTTGGCAAGAATGGAATATTACCCAACAATTATCTGAAAAGGGAAAAAATTTTGGAGAAATGCACATACTAATAATGAATTTCAAAACTTGGTTAAGAGGAATTCATCACCAATGCTCACAAAGACATATGCAAGCATATCTAAATGAGTTTTTCTTTCGATTCAACAGACGTGGATTTGTCAAAAGCATTTTTTTAAAATTGATGGATCGCATGATCACTCATTCACCTCTTTATCATAAACATTTTGCAACTTAAGCGCCTAATTCTATAAATTTATAAACTTTTTTATAAGAATATAAGCCTTGGAAATTCACTTTTAGAGGTTTCTTCTACTCCTTTTATTACATAATTATAAAATCATGGCAGTTTCAAATAAAACAAAAAAGGTTTTGATTATCTTCTTTTTATTTTATTTCCCGGTATTTGTTCTTTTCCTACTGTATGATTTAATTAATAATTGGAAAACCTTAAGCAATTTTAAATTAATACTATGGCCCCTACAGATTGTATCTATTTTAATACTGTTGCCTAACATGTACAAACAATACAAGAAATTGAATTAGGATGCCGTCATCTCCCCAAAAACTTATTATTGACTTTCGGATTAAAACTGACAACTAAAATGGGGAGTTGATGAGAAGTTTAGCTTTCGGAGTTAAGTATGATATTTCTCATGCTTCAGAACAGGTGCTTTCAACCTCATTGCCCATTCAACTTTTCCGCTCCTTCCTTCATTGTAACGAAGCCGTTTTTATTCGCATCGCTTAACTTACAGTTTCCGCTATCGTACTTCATGCCATAACTCCAACTCTCTCCCTTTCCTTCTTTCATCTTAAATCGTACAAAACCCTTCAAATCCTAAAATTTGAAAGGTTTTTCTTTATATTGTCTTCATAATATTCAATAAATCTCAAAGCTTACTACACCTATTCGGTTACCTGCTTTTATTAGATCGTTATCTGCCAAAACTTTATTTAATCATATGAACCACACCCATTCCGTGTTATCCTGGATAAACAGAGCAAAAGCTAATAAAACTGGAAAAATGCCTATCTATGCAAGGTTGACTGTTAGTTAGTGAAAAAAGAGCAGAAATAGATACAGGCCGTTATACAGAAAGTGAACGATGGAATGTTAAAGAAGGCAATATGAAAGCCCAGCCCTGGCAAGTGTTCGCTATCCCCTGACGGAGTCTTGTTTTAAAAATTGAAAATGGGTTAAGGAATATCATCTTGGTAGTTACTTTTGTTTATTACTTTTTTATGGGAGCATTTATTAATTCTGATTATTGGCCGTTTATGGTGCTTTTGCTAAGCGTGGTAATGGTGGTAACCTTGATTACGAGGTGGCGCTTTCATCCCTTTGTTGCCCTTATGTTATCTGCCATATTTGTAGGGTTGCTATCGCCAGCTTTACCGCCAGTACCCGGGCAAAATCCCCTGATAACAGTAGTTGAATTACCTATGGCCGAGTTTGGAATTATGGCCGGCAAAATTGCATGGGTCATTGCCTTGGCGGCTGTGATAGGTACGGCAATGATGGAAAGTGGAGCAGCAGAACAGATCGTAAACCAACTGCTGAAAACTCTTGGAGAAAAGCGAGCGGCGATTGCCCTTCTCATCAGTGGATTTATATTATCAATACCTGTTTTTTTTGATACCGTATTTTTCTTATTGATACCTCTGGGAATCACCCTGGCTCGTAAGACAGGTAAGGATTTTGTGCTGTATGTTGTTGCCACTGCTGGTGGAGCGGCCATTTCCCACAGTATTGTTCCTCCGACACCGGGACCTCTGATTATGGCCGAAACACTTGGTATTGATTTGGGTACTGTCATTATAGCTGGTATTGTAGCAGGAATTATCCCAACTGCCGTTGTGCTTGGTGTAGCAAAATGGCTCAATAAAAAGCTAAACATCCCGGTTAGGATTGTAAACGAGCAGGTAACATCGATTCCGAATCCGCCTTCCCTGGCCCTTTCAGTGCTGCCTATTGTCGTTCCTCTTATAATGATTAGCTTTGCATCAATTGTACAGGCAATTAATGGGAATCTTCCGGGTTGGATTGCTTTTCAGGGGAATAAAAATATTGCTATGGGTGCCGGTGCTTTTCTGGCACTTTTTATTTGGGCTAAGGCCCAAAAACTTGGATCAAAAGACCTATGGGAAGCGATTGCCAAGCCATTAGAAATAGGGGGCGTCATAATTCTGATCACCAGCGCCGGTGGTGCGTATGGTGCCATGATACAACACAGTGGCATTGGAAAAGCAATCAGTCTTATCACCCAAAAATTTAATGTGCATTACATACTCCTTGCGTGGATAATTGCTGCCGTTATGAAAATTGCTCAAGGCTCTGGTACAGTCTCTATGATTACTTCTGCAGCGATAATGGCAGCATTAATAGGACCTAAATTCAATCTTCCATATCATCCTGTTTATATTTTACTATCTATCGGATTTGGCTCTATGTTTATATCATGGATGAATGACAGTGGCTTTTGGGTGGTAACACGTATGAGCGGTTTTACTGAGAAAGAAGGCCTGCAGACCTGGACATTCTTACTCGCAATAATAGCCCTGATTGGACTTCTCCAGGTTATGTTGTTATCTTGGATATTGCCTCTAGTATGATCTTTTTTTATATTCTGCACCAGGTGATCATTAATTTTATAATAATAACTTATAGGGTTATCCATTTAAGTCGCATTTGCTTTATAGGCGTAGGGTTCATGTTGCATCATTCTCTCAATCAGCTTGTGCCAGATGGTTGGTAGAAAGTTTCTCCGGTTAAATCTGAAGAAGAATTCATCTAAATATCCGTTCATGAATCTTTCTGAACACTTATGATGTATACCTCTTAGCCATCCTTTCAAATTCATGATTAAATAATGCAATCCCATAAAGTTTTTCCCTTTACTTGAGGGCTTTTGCTTGATTTCAAATTCACTTTCCAGTGGCCAGTAACCCCTCCATTGATCCGTCTTAATCTGGGTGTTATCTTTGTCAATATATTTCTCGAAGAAAGGCTTAAAGCTTTCTGCACTGGCATCTTCAATCGTTTGTGCATAGGCTCGTCCTATTTTATCTCCTTGTACTTTTTCAACTGCCATCACTACCAGCTTCTTATCTCCCTTGCTTCTTCCGCGTTCGCCCTCATCTACTCCCCCAATCATCAATTCATCCACTTCTACATGACCACTAAGAAGATGTTTGCCGCTGCTTGCCATTGCCTCCTGTGCCTTTCGTTTAAACAACCAGGAAGATTTTTGATTGATGCCGTATTCATTAGCCAATTCTATGGTTGACATTCCTTTTTTGCGCACAGAGATCCGAAAGTTAATCCCAAAAGCCTTCAGCAGCGGGATCTTCATCTTGTGAAACAATGTGTGTGCTGTGACAGATTCATCATACCCGCACTGTGTACATCGCAAATGAAACCGAGTCTTGCCTTTGCAGCTTTTCTTCCCATTGCAATTGCGGCATCGATAACCGTCATTCCATTTTAAATCAAACAGATACTGCCTGCAATCATCTTCACTTGTAAAGAACTTATTAAACTCACTAATGGTGATTCCCTGAAACATACTCAAATATTTAGTACAAATATACTAAATTTATTAGCTAAGGTCTATTTCTTATCTTCGCTTTGCGCTCTATCTGGATAACCCTAATAACTTATTTATATGCGTATACTTATTTTAGGCGGTGGCGGGTTTTTAGGTAGAAGACTAGCAAAAGAACTCATACAAAATGGAGGACTTGTCCACGGCGAACTTGTTAGCTTAACAATGGTGGATATTGCATTTGAAGATAGACTTCGCGATTCACGACTTGAATACGTCCAGGCAGATTTCAGTGATGAAGTCACCATTACAAATATTCTGCAGCAGCAGCCCGATGTGATATTCCACCTTGCAGCTATTGTGAGTGGAGAGGCGGAAAAAAATCTTGAGTTGGGAATGAAAATAAATTTCCATGCTTCGTTACAGATTTTAGAATTATGCAGAAAGCATGCTATTCATCCCCGAATTGTTTTTGCCAGTTCTTGTGCAGTATTTGGAGGCGACGTTTCCAGGGTAATAACTGACGAAACCGCGCCTAAGCCACGCAGCTCCTATGGTACCCAGAAAGCAATGGTAGAACTGCTGATAAATGATTATAGCCGGAGAGGTTTCGTAGATGGGCGAAGTATCAGGTTGCCTACCATTGCCATCCGGCCAGGAAAACCAAATGCGGCAACCTCATCTTTTGTAAGCTCGATCATCCGTGAACCCTTACAAGGAAAAAAAGCTTCTTATCCGGTACCTCCAGAAACACCATGTTGGATACTATCTCCAAAACACGTCATAAAAAACTTTATTCACGCAGCCAATATTGATGAAAAATTACTCGGAGACGACAGAGTTATCAACCTTCCCGGCTTGACTATTTCCGTTATGGAAATGATAAATAGTCTGGAGCAAATTACTGGTACTGAGGTAACCAAATTAATATCTCATGAACCGGATGCATTTCTGCAGAGTATAGTACTTACATGGCCGCCATATTTTGAAACGCTAAGAGCTAAAAAACTTGGATTTGTTAGCGATTCATCCGTGGAAGAAATCATACGATCGTATATAGCAGAGGAAGGTATAGAAAATATAAAAATCAACATTGAAGGATGAGTCAACCCAATAAAATTGCAATAGTAACCGGAGCAGGTTCTGGCATTGGAAGAGCAGTGGCAATAGCACTTTTCAATGATGGATTGTCCATCGTTCTTGCCGGCAGGCGGGAAAAGCAACTTATCGAAACGGCTGATGCATGTGATGTTAATCGGACGCTGGTTGTCCCTACCGATATTAACATTCCTGAAAGTGTGCAACATCTTTTTAGCCAAACAATAAAAACCTTTGGCCGACTGGATTTGCTTTTCAACAATGCAGGCATAAATGCTCCGGCAAAACCATTTGAAGAGCTGACTCTGCAGGACTGGCAACGGGTAATTAATACTAATTTGACCGGCGCTTTTTTATGTACGCAGGAGGCATTTAAAATTATGAAACATCAGGACCCGAAAGGTGGGCGTATCATAAACAATGGTTCCCTATCTGCCCATGTACCTCGCCCCCATTCTGCACCCTATACGGCGAGCAAACATGCTGTAACAGGTTTAACCAGATCTATCTCATTGGATGGCCGTGCATTTAATATCGCCTGTGGGCAAATAGATATTGGAAATGCCAGCAGTGAAATGACTAAAAAAATTGAAGAGGGCGTACTTCAGGCTGATGGCTCGCAGAGAATTGAACCTACTATGAAGGTGGAGGAGGTGGGACGCGCTGTAGCCTATATGGCCAGCTTACCACCTAATACCAATATCCCATTTCTGACAATTATGGCAAATCAGATGCCTTATATAGGAAGAGGTTAAAATTAATGATATAGAGGTAGATGCACAATAGAAATTAGGTTTAAACTAGACCAGCCTGATATTTCTTTGAGGCGCGTGTCACTATAAATTTTGAACTACAAATAAGATTGAAGCTAATATGGCACTTTATAGCGGATGGCTAAATGCAGTTGCCGGTTGAATGAGTAAAGGGCAAGTTGGGTGTTATGTTGCCATATAAAATATTTTTTAAGTAAACATTGGTATAGGAGATTTTTATTTACACAAGAATTCATGCTGCTTTAATACACAATACACCTGCATTTTGATGGCATTGGAACTCTCCCCCCAGAAATAACGCAAGGGAAAGTTTTGCTTGATCTGTTTAAATAATAGTTCAATCATCCAACGATTTTTATAAATGGTCGCAATCTGAGAGGCCGGTAAGGTGAAATTATTGGTGATATACGCATAGATTTTACCATCTTCTGTTTTATATACAATCCTCCTGAGTTTTAACCGCTGTATGATCGTCCCATTTGTTTTCACGGCTACCGTAATATATTGCTCTTTCAAAACGCCCTTGGCGTGCTTTTTCCGCGTTTTATCCGCCAGCACCTTGGTCACATGAAAAGCATTACGAAAAAGCTCTGAACAATTACAATCCAAATCAATAGAAAATAAAATCATCTCACAAAGGCCTTTAACGGTTGTGCAGGCGATGCAAGAACTAGCCCAGGTGATGGCTGTTCCCGTCACTATTAAAAATCATACTTATTGGATACGTACCGATATACCACCCAATGCACAAACCTTAATCAAGGCAATTGGAATGAGAATACCGCCTAAATTATTACAAAAAACACCCCAAATGTAGTGGCACAAACGCCTAGTGTGCCTATTAAGCTATTGATAATAAATTAATTACATTTTTTAACTGTCAAACTCGGGAGAAAATGTGAGCCTGAACGAGCCAATGATGACCCAAAAATGAAACCAGCTTTGGACCCGGCTCTCTTTAGCATAAAGTTTTGTTGTAGTAAAAATGCGTTTATCCAGGGGTGGAAGCTTGCCCTATTTTTAGACCGTTCATAATTTAATTAGTTTTTTTCAACTTGTTTTCCTTTGCCCATATTCTTTAAAAAATTGTAGTGCGACAAAACAGCTCCCCACAGCGTGGTTTCTTTATACTTAAATCCAAATTCATCCATAGTGTCCTTCAATATTTGAGAGAGCGGAATGTAATGGGCATGACAAATATTCGGAAACAAATGATGGATCACATGTGTGTTAAATCCTCCGAATATCCAGTTAATCACAACACTCTTGCGTGCAAAATCTGTAGTAGTATCTAAGTTATGAGTGAATCTACTATGGCTTAAATATCCTTCATCGTTAACAGTTGGAAATACCGCATCTTCTGTTAGATGCGGTGGGATTGCAACCAGCGCAAATATAAAGCCCGCAACCATATGCATTATAAGGTAACCAATGACCACTTGCCACCACACCAGGCTCAAATAGATCATTGGAAGCACCAAGATCATTGTAATATAAATAAGCTTGGACGAGAGAAATATTATATGTTCTTTGATATTAGGCTTGAAGTGGTAAGCATTGCCGATCCTATTGCTGTAAAATATCTCAAAGTCTTTATAGAAAGTTAAAAAGATAAAGTAAAGGCTATAAAGTACAGGAGTATAGATATGCGGGTAACGGGATAATATAGCAATTAACTTATTGGAATCGCCTGTCAATATTCTCTTGTGTGCGTAAGCTGTCCAGTCGTATTCCGGAATATTGCTGTTGGCATGGTGATTAAGATTGTGTCTTATTTTCCATACGTAAGCGCTGCTTCCGACTGCACACAGAGTACCAGCAAGTAATTTGTTTAGCTTTGTATTATGTGAAAAAGCATTGTGTGCCGCATCATGGCCAATATTAAAACCAAGCATTAGTGATGCAAAACCAAATACGATTGAAAACAGCAGCATCACCAGAGGGTTAAAAAGATCTGACATGATAAGGGAGTAAGAGATAATCATTGTTAGTGCAATGATGATTGACTTTACAATTACTTGTTTGTTGGCAAATCTACTAATACCGCGCTCGGTGAAATATTGGTTTACTCGTTGTTTAAGTACTTTGTAGGCATACTCTTCTCTATTCCTGTACTTAAATGTCTTTACTTCCATTTTTTTTGGTTTTTTAGATAGCATTATTTTGACTTTACATTCCTCTTCCCACCCAGCCGGGTTTTCCGAAAATGTAAAGTAATTTTTCCCTTATATTTTTTGTGCTTTTGATGTCACGAGACATGTTTTCAAATTCGTGCATCACAGTATTATAGAAACTGCTATGATCTACTTGCTGACTAATTCCATACTTCAGATTTCCGTTATTCTTTTGAAATGAACCAAATAATTTATCCCAAATGAGGAGTGTTTCTCCAAAATTTTTGTTTAGATTTTGTTCATTATATGAATGATGTACAGCATGTTGAGATGGAGTAATAAGAAATTTTTCTAGTACTCCCCACTTACCTAATTTCCTGCTGTGAGAAAAAAAGCCCCAGAGTTTTTCAATTCCGTAAATAATGAAAAACATGACAGGGGGAAATCCCAGCAGTATAATGGGGATATAAAAAAAATAACGGTAAATTCCTTTAAAAACTCCCGACCTTAGCGCAGTGGAAAGATTCATATGTGGGGAAGAATGGTGATGAACATGAATGGCCCAGATGAAACGGACATTGTGTTCAACATAATGCTTGCAGTAAAAACTGAAATCCCAAATGACAGGGAACAGTGTTTTATATCATCTACACCGGCTCCCGGATAATCTTCATCAAATTCATTCCACTGAATCAGATATGAATATTTCATTGAGGCCGTGATAACAAGTAACGAAGTTTTTGTGAAAGCCCATTGATCTTCGGAAGCTCCTTCCTCAACCGTATATATTCATGTAATAAAATATTATATGGATTATGCGTGTCGATATTATGAGTGATACCATAAACAGGTGGAAGTGTTTCTTTTGCATAAGTTCCAAATAGATGATCGTATATCATGAATATTCCACCTAGATTTTTATCGATATACTCCGGATTGCTTCCATGATGTACCCGGTGATTGGACGGGGTGTTAAAAATCCAATCAAGCACGCCAAGCTTTCTGACTTTCTCGGTGTGGACGATAAAATTTTGAATAGCTGTAATGGATTCAATGAACATAACCATTAGAGGTGGAAATCCGAGAATACAAAGAGGTGACCAAAACAGAAAACGGTAAAAAAGATGAAAAAAGTTTGTTCGCAAAGCTGTTGAGAGATTAAAATGAATGGATGAATGATGTGTTACGTGTGCTGCCCAGAATAGTCGTGTTCTATGCCCGAGCCAATGGTAGAAGTAATGAATAAAGTCACAACTTAAAATTCCCGCTATCCATAACCACCAGGAAGGTTCGGGTTTGAAAATCGAAAAACTATATAGAAAGGAGAATAAACTAAATTCTACTCCTTTAACAAATGTACCGGCCAGAATGAGAATTGCGCCAAGCACAAAATTTGCCTTAATATCTTTTATTAAGTTTTTTTCAGGATTGTGGAGCAGTATTAACGTAAATTCTATAAAGAATGCGGTAAATACCAGGACAGTCGCTATAGTGTCGAACTTATGCACAAAATAAATTTATATCCTTTGAATGATTTTTTGCCAGTACTACCAATCACTATTGATTTAGACAGCCATTGGATTATTTAAAAGGCCTATAGCGTGAATATCGGAATCTAATTCTTTCATTGTGCGATTGGTAATAATTGCTTTGATAAAAGCCGGTAGGATTGTATACAGCAACACATAACATTTGTTGAGCTTGCCTGGAATGATAACCATTTTCTTCTTTAGTATACCGTTAATAACCGTATGCGCTACTTTCTCCGGATCCATGCTGGAAAGGCGTAAAAGATGGTTACTATTTTCAATCATTAGTTTGACGGCCATATTGGTTTTCATTCCACCCGGACATAAAACACTAACATAAACTTTGTCGTATTTCAGCTCTGTGCGCAAACTCCTGGAAAAATAGTAGATAAATGATTTTGTAGCGCCATAAACTTGTTTTTTTGGTAAGGGGAAGAAGGAGGCCAGGCTTCCCACGTTCAATATATAAGAAGGACTATTTTGCTTTAACATATCAAGAAACAATCGTGTCATTAGAGTTGTGGCGAGTACATTCAGTTTGATCTGGTTTTCATACTGTTTAACACATCCATTTCCAAACAGTCCTGTAAAGCCTATTCCGGCATTGTTGAAAAGTGCGTTAATCTGCAAACCCAAAGCAATTACTTCATTATATATCTCAATACTGCTTTCATCTTTACATAGGTCCTTTTCAATGCATTTTACATCTACAGCATAATTTAATGTAATGAAATCAGCCAGGGAATACAACGCAGCTCCGGGTAATGCTACCAGGATGAGATTCATTTTTCGCCGGGCACATTCAATAGCCAGTGCTTTGCCAAAGCCTTCACTTGCCCCCGTTATCAGTGTATAAAAATGGTTACTCATGCATTTTATTATTTAAAAAGTGAATTGTTTTATGTAATGCTTCTTCCAATGAGGTGATCCGGTAACCAAGATCACGAATTGCTTTTTCGCTTGAAAATGTGTAGTTGCTAAAAAGATAATTTGTTGATCTTGGCGTAAATCGAATGGGACTGCCTGTGAGATTGTGATTCAGCTTTTGCATAAGGGCCAATGCTTTAATTACGCTTTTTGGCAACTGGATTATACGGCCCTTGCAACAGGAAAGCATACGTATCCGATCAAAAAATTCATAATATGAAATGTTACATCCGCCTAAAATATATCTTCCTCCCATTGGCCCTTTTTCCATGGCCAGCAAATGGCCATTTACTATATCATCTATAAAAGCAAAACAAACCTTGTATGTACCTGGTAACGGAATAAAGGTTATTTTTTTTATCAGGAAATTGTTTATAATCGCATTGGCAGTAAGTGAATGCGAGGTATTTCCAGGCCCATAGACCTTTGACGGGCATACAATCACCGTATTCATTCCCTCCTTTGCGTATTGAATTACCAGATCTTCGCCCATTTTTTTTGAGCGATCATAATCGATATCAAAATCAGTTGTACGTGGATCATCTTCTTTCATCGGTTCATTAAGGGAAGGTCCGATTACACCGCAGGAACTGGTGTAAACGGTCCTTTCTACGCCTGCCTGTAACGCAGCATTTAAAACATTGCCGGTACCTTTAACGTTTACATCATAAAAAACTGAACTGTCCCTGGCCCATACACCAACTCTGGCGGCTGTATGATATACCTGTTTGCACCCCTTTATTGCGGCCATTAAACTTTCCTTTTGCAGGATGTCGCCTTTAAAGATTTTTATTTTTGGATGCTGCAACAGTTCATTTGCTGAATCAGAACGGACAAGGGCATGAACCTCTTCGCCTCGGGTGGCAAGGGTATGCGCCAACTTATTGCCTATATATCCTGCCGCCCCTGTTATTAAGATCTTCATATAACAGCTTGTTTATAAATTATTTTTCTTAAAAAACTGATCTCATAGGATATAGTCAGTGCTAAATGGATGACAACAGCCGGCCATGCGGTACCCTGCCAGATGCAGATACTGCAAAGCAATAATCCAAATGGAATGCAAGCCGGTGTTTCCTCTTTGCCGTTAACCACATGTAATAAAGTGTATAGACTGACATTCATCAGAATAGCCAACGGTACACCGAAATTGATGATACAATCATGTAGCAGGAATCCACGAAACCAGATTTCATAAGTACATATAAATATGATGCGTACAAAAAAATAAGCAAAAAAAAATTCAGTGCTAAGGGATGTATTAAAAGCTCCATTTCGTATTACTTCCGTAGATTTTCTTTTGGCAATCTGTGAAGAAAAAATACTAATACATATTACCAGCAACAAAGTAAGCCATACCGGCAGACCACCTAGGGCGGCACTATTATAAAGTACAACAAAAGAAGCATAACCTGTTAAAAAGGGCAGCACGCCAAATAAAATGATACCGCCAACATGCAATACGATAAGAACGCCCGGATTGAGAACCAGACCATCTTTATCAAATAAACGTATGCCCTTCTTTTCATTACTCACCCAAAGCAGTGCTAAAAACAGGAGATAACTGGAACTGTAAAATAGTATAGTATAAACTTGTAGGTTCACTTGATTCGCTTTTATATTTTCCCACCGTTAGACAATAAGAATATTCCTGTGCTTTATTGAAAAGTCGAATGTAGATTCGTCTCGTTCCTTTGCCTTAAGTAAGCGTCTCTGCCGAGATGTTGTAACATTCTGTAGTGCGACTTCAATGCAGATAAGAAAGTCGGATACTCAAGGTGAGGTAAGTTGAATTCTTCGGCCGTATTCTTTACGATGGTCGTAATAACTGGATAGTGAATGTGGCAGATCTTTGGAAATAAGTGGTGCTCGATCTGAAAGTTTAATCCACCGCAGAAGAAACTAACCAACCGGCTTTTGGACGCAAAATTGGCAGTCGTACGCAGCTGGTGTACCGCCCATTCTTCCTCGATATTCCCCTGATCGTCAGGGAATGGAAAAGCAACCCCTTCCACCACATGGGCCAATTGAAATATTACTCCTAAAACCAGGCCCTGAACAAGGTGCATAACGAGAAACCCGGCAAGGAACTGTAAAAATGTAATATCAAGAATAACTAAAGGTAAACCAATGAACAAACTGTAGTTAATGGATTTGAAAAAGAAAAGATTGAAGTATTCTTTTTTTGGATGATTAGTGTTCGGGTGTTGACCTATCTTATTTTTGAAAAATTTGAGATAATCTTTTCTAAACACCCAGGAAAGAGAGGCGAATCCATACAAGAAAAAGGCATAGAAGTGCTGATAACGCTGAAATTTATTTACTTTTTCCGTTGTTGATATCCGGATCAACCCGGGTGCTATGTCGATATCTTCATCATATCCGGCAACGTTGGTATAGGAATGATGCACCATATTATGCGTGATGTTCCAAACATAAGAACTGGCACCCAAAATATTGAACACTAAGCTTAAGAGCAGATTAACATTCTTTCGTGGTGAAAACGCTCCATGAATGGCGTCATGACAGATATTAATCCCGATAAAAGCACTGAAGGCTCCAACCAAACCTGCAAAAATCAACATGGTCCAAACACCGAATAGATTAGAGATGATTAAGCAATAAAAAAGGAGAAGGCCAGACAGAAAGAAAATGGTTTTAAAAAACATGGCTGCATTGGCATGTTTCGAAATGGCATTTTGAGTAAAGTGGTCATCGACTCTTTGTCTCGTTGCGGCAAAGAAGTTTGACCGCTTAGCATTTATGAATTTTAATTTTCTTGACATGTACAACGCTAGTTTGAGAAATATGTTTGCATTTGATAAATTTAATCTCAAGTAATTAAACTCGTCGAAATTTATTTAGTAAAGTCAGCCGCTTCTCATCTTTATTTTAGTATTTCTGCAACTGAAACTTTTGCTCACCCTCATTTTTTAGTAATTTCTGCAACTGAAAGTTGAAAAAAGGAATAGTCAGGCGCTTTTCAATTATTATCCATCAAGGGTTGCTCGTGATCAGTATTCTTCACTATAATACGACTGCACGATCAGGAAAGTCGATTACAAGAGCATTTTAAAACAATGTAAGATTGTATCGTAAGCGACTTAAACAACAATTATGATAACAACCTAAAATTAATTGTATGAGAAAAGCTATTCTTTCAGGGCTATTGCTGATTGTCATGGTATCTTCCTTCGGTCAGCTGAGTACATCTTCTCCCGCTCCTACCCGTCAGTATTATTTAACTAAGGCTAAAAATCAAAGCACTGCAGGCAAGGTTTTAGCTATAGGTGGAATTGCTTCAATTGTTACGCCAATTATCATTCTTGCTCCCGGTAACACATCATTAGATGGCGTATTTACAGGTCTAACGGTTATTGGAGTTGGAACTGTGGCAGCACTGGGCAGTATTCCCTTATTTATGGCATCTGAAAGGAACAAAAAAAGAGCCAGGAAAGCAACAACGTACATTAATGTAGAAGGGGTATCCTATATTAAACAACAGGATATGGCATTCCATAGGTATCCCGCCGTTACCATTAGAATTCGTTTTTAGTTAGTAATAACAACTATCATTCATTCTCAATACGCATTTCATGAAACAGACATTACTTTTAGCCGTTGTAAAAGGCGCACGGTGGTACACTGTGATGCTCCTTTTCTGGTTTGTTTAACCGCTTCCTTGAGCGCGCAAAGTTTAGCATATGTAAAAGCGCTGAGTAATACCACTCCGTTAGGATCGGCAGTTGTAAGCAGGAGTATCGAAACAGATAATCTCGGCAATACATACGTCACGGGTTATTTTTCAGGTACCGCTGATTTTGCCCCAGGCGCTGCTACAGCCAATCTGAAGAGTGTTGGTGGCAGTGACATATTCCTTGCTAAATATGGCCCCTCTGGCAATTATATATGCGATGGCGTTAGGAGGTTCGGGTGATGATAACGGTTATAGAATAGCTGTTGACAATTCGGGCGATGCGTATAATTACCGGAGGGTTTTCCGGCACTGCATGACCGTTTTGGTGTTAAACCGTTGTATTATTCAACCGTTAAAAACAGCTTATTTTTTTCATCCTCCATAAAAGGAATTTTAATTCAATGATATTATACCAATTGTAAACCCAAAATATTTCGCTACAGCTATAATGACTAATGGATTGCTGCAAAGTAATAATATTGAGTCTGTTAACAGCTCCCGGGCATGTAAAATACATAGCGAAAACATCTTGCAGGTGATTTTTTATTCTCGCCAAAGGCACCTCATCTACCTTTGATAAATGAAGAGGCATAGAGTTTTTAACTGCTGAAAAAAAACAACTTGAGCATTGGAGAGAGTCATGGGCATTTTGTTTTGGTACTAATTGCAAAAATACTTTTTGGCTTTTGCAATAAATGCAACTTTCTTTAAATGTAAGATAATTTTTTACAAAAATCCATTTGAGATGATAGGATAAATAACGGTTTACTGATTTATCCCATTAGCAAGTTCCCTGCAAGGTATTTATCAATTATGAAGTGGTTTTTTGTTATCGTAGTTTTAAATTGAAAGAACAGTAACCAACTAAAAATATTATTATGAAACTTCTTTTTTTTCTTCTTCTAACAGGAACGCATCTTTTAAGCTATAGCCAGGATAGCTTCCCTAGCAGACAAAAAATCTATAAAGTTTCAATAGCACATACATCCGCTAAAATATCCTCTGGTTATCTTGCCGCCATTAAAGACTCTGCCATATTGTTGACGAGTATGGCCGCCTCCATTCGATTTAACGCGATAAACGAAAAAGATCTTATAAATATTCATTACGGCAATATTGAGGTGGTTAGACTTAAACGTAAAGGTTCATTCGGTAGAGGCATGTTACAAGGAGCGCTTATTGGGTTTGCCACAGGTGCTATTACCGGCCTGATAATGGGAGACGATCCTCCCTGTAGTCCTAGTCAGCAGGACTTTTTTGGGCTAGGCAATGCATTTTGCGAAGCTTTCAGAATAACCGCAGGTCAAAAGGCAGTTGGAATAGGAAGCGCTGGGGCAGTGGGTGGAGCCCTTATTGGTGGAATCATCGGCATAGTAGCCAGAAAGCGGTTTATCATCGGGGGCAATAAAGAGAAATTTCAGAAAATGCAAATGAGTGTAATGGACAGAATGTACGGCAGCCGGCAAAACAAAAAATGATCCGCTATGAAAAATGCTTATTCATTCCTCCTCTTCAGCTGCTTAATGATGTTTGTTAATCAAGGGATGGCTCAACCATATCTGGATCTGATCAACGCGCGTTTAACCAATAGCCCGAAAGCAGGCATAATAACCTGGAATAAAGAGAAAATTAAACTTAGTTATTATAATGTCAGCACTACCATTCCATTCCTTTTTAGAAATAAACAAGACGCTGTTATTGTCAGCCCGTTCTTTGAAAAATGGCAGTTTGAGTTGGCGGATAAAAACGAAGAGCACCATTATTACGGACTGGCATTACCGATCTCTTTCCTGAAACAGATCAACCTGAAATATAGCATACTAATTACCGGTATACTAAGAATGAATGATTCATCTGCCGGGTTTACCATGAAACAGCAGGTGGGGGGCGCAATTATAGCCAGCTACAAAAAAAGAGAAAACCTAACCTTTAAATTTGGCGCCTATGTCAATGGAGAATATTTTGGTTTATTTATTATGCCCCTACTAGGTATTGATTGGCAGATCAATGATAAGGATTGGGTTTTTGGTGTATTGCCTGGGAGTCTCACCTATCAACATTTGTTTGCAAAAAAGGTCGGGTATGGCATAGCATTCAGGGCACAAACTAATTCTTATAACCGGCCGGCCGGCAAGTATACCCGCATAGACGAGAATCAATTGGGCAGCTTCGTTGATATTTATCTTTCCAAAAATATTGTTCTGAACGCAGAAACAGGCCATAGTTTTTTCCGTAAGATCAGAACGGATCAAATTCATCCATGCGTGAATGGCAACTGCGACCAGAAATATTATGACTACGACGTTAACGATAACTTTTATTACAAGCTGTCACTTGCCTATCGCATATCATTTAGAAAATAATTTTCTCGATAAAGCATGGCAGCACCTTGATGGAAGCTCAATTTATTCCCCTTTAACTATTACTTTAAAAGATCCGGTTATCACTTCTTGGAATTATCAATTAGTGAGTTATTGAAAGTGATGTACCTGAATTGCAGCGATTTATTATCTGTTGGCCACAGTTATAACAGCGATTGCCGAAAAGCTGCGATAGAGTAGGCAAAATTTAATAATAAGGTTATGAAAAAGACAATTTGTTTATCAGCCGTTATTATATTGGGGCAGGTTCTTTGCATCAGGCTATGGGCTCAGAAGACAATTATAAGCGGTACTGTGCAAAACAGCGTTACGAGTGAGAAGGTCTCATCCGTATCCGTAACCGTTAAGAACAGATCCGAAGGAACTTTCAGCGATGATAAGGGCAATTTCCGCTTGCCTGTTGCAGGGAGCTTTCCGGTTATTTTAATGGTTTCATCCGTTGGCTTCGAAACTCAGGAACTTACAGTAACTAACAATTCTGAAAAGCTTGAAGTCCAGTTAACACCTGCTGTAATGCTGGGGCAGGAAGTGGTTGTTTCAGCTACCCGAACACCTACCAGGTTTTTAGAATCCCCTGTATCTATTGAACGATTAAATATTGCTGCCATTAGAAATGCCGCAACTCCCAGCTTTTATGAAAGCATTGCTAACGTGAAAGGTGTAGATCTTACCACATCCAGTTTAACTTTTCGTACCGTAAGCACGCGGGGATTTAATGGTAGCGGCAATCTCCGCATGAACCAGTTCATGGATGGAATGGATAACCAGGCCCCCGGGCTAAATTTTTCCGTAGGCAATTTGCTTGGAATGAGTGAACTGGATGTTGAAAGCGTGGAGCTCCTGCCCGGCGCGTCTTCTGCCTTATATGGTTCAGGTGGGTTGAACGGTACCCTTCTCATGAACAGCAAGAATCCATTCAAATACCAGGGATTTAGCTTCCAGGTTAAAGAAGGCATTATGCATGTTGATAAGGAACAGCGTGATCCGTCACCATATCATGATCTGTCGATTCGCTGGGCTAAAGCCTTTAATAGATTTGCATTCAAGATCAATTCACAATTCATACAGGCCCAGGACTGGCAGGCAAACGATATGAGCAATCTTGCCCGTACCAATATTGTCAGTAAACAAAAACCGGGCGACCGGAATTCAGACATCAACTATGATGGTGTAAACATATATGGCGATGAGGTGAATGCTGATATGTATTCTACCACGCAAGCTATCATATACCAGGTAGTAGAAGGATATAAGGCAGCAGTTATTAGAGGGGGAGGAAAAGAACCGACGGCTGATGAAATAGATAATTTTATGTCAAGCCATCCGAAATACAGGGTATTTTGGATAGCGATGAAAAACGGCCTGATCCCAAAGAAAAGAGTGTCGCGTTCGGGATATAATGAAAAAGATTTAGTGGATTACAAGACCTACAATTTAAAAGTCTCCGGTGGTATTTATTACAATATCACCAGTAAAACGGAAGCTTCGCTGATCGGTTATTGGGGAACAGGAACAACGGTATATACCGGCGCAGACCGTTACTCACTGAAAGGTGTTAAGATGGGTCAATACAAAGCAGAAATTAAAAACAAGAACTGGTTTCTCCGTGGCTATACCACGCAGGAAAATGCCGGGGAAGCTTATAATACTACAGCTTTGGCCTCTTACATTAATGAATCATGGAAGGTAAGCCAGCAATGGTTCCCTGAATATATCGGAAATTTTGCGGGCGCCAGGTTAATGGGGGCACCTGAAGCAAATGCACATCGGCTTGCCAGGAGCAAAGCCGATTCAGGGCGTTTATTGCCGGGAACACCAGGCTTTAATGAACAGTATGAGAAGATCCGTAAAGTACCTATTTCAAAAAAAGGTGCATTATTTTTGGATAAGACCGACCTGTGGCAATTTGATGGCCAGCTAAACCTGAGTAAAAAAATCAAAGTTGTGGATGTATTGATCGGTGGCGATTATAAGCAATATATATTAAATTCCGAGGGGACGTTATTTGCCGACACAGCGGGCCGGATCAAGATTTCAGAATGGGGAGCTTTTTTACAGTTGCAAAAAGATTTATTCCATAATAGATTAAAGTTTACCGCCTCCGGACGCTATGATAAGTCAAAAAATTTTGACGGCCAGTTTACACCACGGGTTACGGCTTTAATAAAAGTTGCCGAAAATAATAACATTCGGTTGTCTTTTCAAACTGCTTATCGTTTCCCTACCACACAGGATCAATACATCAATTTGTTCACCGGTACTACTACATTAATTGGCTCCTTGCCTGAATTTGCCGATTATTACAAGTTTAAAGGCAACCCGGTATATACCGCACAAAGCATTGCAAAGTATAGGGAGACTACTAATCTTTCTGATCTGCAAAAAGGCCAATTCACCAAGCTGGAATCAGAAAAGGTAAACTCTTTAGAGTTTGGTTATAAAGGCCTGCTTGGAAAAACACTGTTGATGGATCTTTATGTATATTTCAGCAAATACAACGACTTCATTGGCCGTGTGGCTGTTGGCCAACCCGGATCTGCAGCTACCGTTACAAATATCCTCAGTTCATTTACTACGAAAAGTTTCGCCTATGCCCAGAACGTGAGTCAGGATGTTAAGGCCCGAGGATTTGGATTAGGATTAGAATACAGTATGATAAAGGGTTATACCGCAAACCTGAATGTAACATCTGATAAGATATTTAATATTCCTGCTGATTATATTTCATTCTTCAATACTCCGGCCTACCGGTTTAATATTGGCCTGGCTAATGAACATGCGTGGAAGCAATTTGGATTTAATTTGAATTACAGGTGGCAGGATAAGGTAGACTGGGAAGGAACTTTTGGTACAGGCTCGGTTCCTGCTTATGGCACTCTAGATGCACAAATCAGCTATAAAATTCACGGCACGAAAAATATATTCAAGATAGGCGCTTCCAACCTGCTGAATAAATATTATTACAGTGCATTTGGAAACCCGCAGATAGGTGGATTGTTCTATGTTAGCTTTGGGTATAATATTTTATAAATTAAAACATCCAGCTATAAACCTATAGGGTCATTAAGGCCATATAGGCTTATAATTTGTGTTTTTGCCACCCACAGAAGCGAGGGCCGGTTGAAAATACCCAAATGACAGAGTGGAGGACAGTAAATGGTAATCATTCTCTTGTAATTTAACAGTCGTCGCAGCAGGTTCTGCAGCTTTAGGATCTTGCGCGGCGAACGGAGAATTCTCATCGCTACATGAGTGTTGATTTTAGTATTGGTGTTTTTAAATGCCGTTTTCAATCATTCAGATAAATGAATGGTGTTCTGTAAGGAAATAGCGGCTTCTATAACTAGGGGCAGGGCTATGGATTTTAGTTGTTTCATTTGTTGGGTCGTGATCATTTTTTAACGGATGAAGGAAGTAGCTTATCCAGTAACATTAAGAACTGGTTCAATTTTCCGGGTATGATCACTTCGCGTCCTTTCAGTAAACCATTAATAGCAATCGGGGCTAGCTCCTGCGGATTCATTATAGACAAACGCGATAACCAACTCATGGACTTATTTAGCAACGTCACAGCAATGTTGGTATTCATACCACCCGGGCAGATCACACTTACATAAATGCCCTCTGCTTTTACCTCCCTGTGCAGGCTTTTTGAAAAAAAATAGATGTATGACTTAGTGCCCCCAAATACCTGCTTTTTAACCAGGAAGAAAAAACAACTCATACTCAAACATTCAGAATATAGGAGGGCTCGTTTTTCTTAAGCGTATCCAGAAATAAGTTGGGTGATCATGGTAGTAGCACTGCCTTTGCCAGCTCAATTTTCCGTGCAATCTTCACAGGAAAGCTTTTTTTTGCAGGAGGCAAAAGGAAAGCTGCTAAAAGTGAAAGAAGGATTCCTTTTTTTAGCAGCCGTTTTATGATTGATAATTTACATTCCAAGCAAAAGGATACTCTTTGGTTTTAGGAAAGGTATAAGCGTCTATATCCGCTTTCTCAGTTAATTATTCATCCGGCAGCTTTGCTTTTTATTACCTGCTATTTGTTAGTGAAAATGAGTTAACAAGTTTCAGAAACTTGTGGGGCTGTTTGATTTATTCTATTGCAAACTCCGTTTTGCTATTTTGTATCCTTGCTTACCGCTTTCCATTCACTGCTTCAGCCTAATTATCGCCATACAAAATGGGATAGCGATACATAATGACTTCCTTTATCATCTTCATAGATATTATACTTTGTAGGATAATAGCCGTTTTTGGCAAAGTACTGCTGCTGAGGATAAGCTACCGAATAGCGTGCCCCGCTTGCCAAAGTTGTCAGCGTAACAATGGGATTAATGAAGGTTAACTGCCCGTTCCACGTACCTAAGATCATCGTATGCGGAACCGTCATGCCGGCTTCAAAAATATTCTCACCCCAATGTCTGCCAATCTGGGATACCGCAGCATTCAATGAATAGTTAGCCGGCAAGTAACCAGTTGGAGGGGCAACATCGAATTCAGGTGCCGGAGGAGCCGGAATAGCTAGCCTTTCTTCCTGGGTCATCATAAAAAAGCGCACATCCATGTGGGGTCCTATCTGTCCTGATGGCGGAAGTCCGTGCCCGGTGGCACTCCATCCTAATGCAACATGCTCGAAAAGTGTTGCTTCCAGTGCTTTGTGATGAAATTCTAATGGATATATTGTATTGGCCGTGGGCAAGCCGGAAAGTGCACCTTCCGTGAAAACCACCCCTATTTTTTTTGGTACGCCGGAGTGGCTAATCGTTACAAAAGTATTTGCCTGACCGTTTCCTACCTGCACCTGGGGACCTTTGTAGGTGTTATCCTTATCTGACTTGAATAGTCCTTTTACGTCATCCAGAATTTGATCTTTTTGGCAGGAAGATAAAACAATTGCACTGCCGATTATGAAATAAAAATATAAAGCTGATACTCGCATAAAATCAATCTTTTGTTAGTAATAAATTTTTTATTGTTTCGCAAATAACTTCACCAGTTACGGAAAAAGTTTTCATATGAAACAGCGTTGTTTACTTATTGACGATGAACCGCCGGCCTTAAAAGTATTGTCCTCCCACATTGCGCAAATCAACGGGCTGGAGATTGTGGCGCAATGCAAAAACGCCCTTGAAGCGCTGGACGTGCTGCACCGAAAAACGGTAGACGTTATTTTCCTGGACATAAATATGCCCAAGATATTGGGTACGGAATTTCTCCGCAGTTTGTCCCATCCGCCGAAAGTGATTTTCGTAACGGCCTACCGCGACTATGCGGTAGAAGGCTACGAACTGGACGCCGTAGATTATCTGGTAAAACCCGTTTCGTTTGAACGCTTCGTGAAGGCCATTGCCAAATTGAAACGGATGATGGGCCATGAAACCGTTGAACATACAAACGATTTCATTCCCAATCCCGATGCGTTCGTATACCTGAAAGTGGACAAGCACATGCAGAAGATTTTCATCAACGAAGTACTCTACATCGAAAGCTGGAAGGATTACATTAAACTGTATCTTACGAACGGAAAAAATCCTCTCGTTAAGCAATCTATTTCTTCAATGGAAAACCTGTTGTCCGAACACCGGTTCATAAGGGTACACCGTTCGTACATGGTGTCCGTTGATAAGATTTCAGGTTACAACGGCTTTTCCGTGAAAGTAAATGCCACAGAAATTCCGATTGGCCGTTTGTATAAACAGGCTGTGATGGAAAGGCTGCATGCGCCTTGATGATATTAAACCGTCAATTAAAAATTCACCGCAATCCTTAACCCCGAAAACCTTCACGTTTTATAGATTGACCCCTTAATTACACTACCGTGAAAAAGGTTTTCCGTTATACCACTACTCAGATTTTTGCTCACCTGCTTTGCCTGTCTTTTATCGTTGCTCAAAAGGGAATTATCAACGGAACGGTGCGGGGCGTCGAAGGTGCCTTGTCCGCAGCCACGGTTTCTGCCGGTCAGGCAACTGTGCTAACGGACGTAAGCGGACGGTTTGCCCTTTCGCTCGATTCCGGCTATCATACGCTTATCGTTACGCAAGCCGGATACAAGAAAGCAACGCAAGGAGTAGCCCTAGCCCCCGGCAAATTTCAAACCGTTGCGATTACGCTAACGCCGGATGAGGAGTTGGGCGAAGTAGTGGTGCTCGGGTCCCGTTCCATGGTTCAGCGCAGCAACCTGAATACGCCTGTCCCTGTGGACGTATTCGCGTCAAGCCGTTTACTACAAACCGGCCAAATCAGCCTTACGCAAATGCTCAATGCTGCGGCACCGTCTTTCAATGCCTCACGAGAACTTTCAAACGAAGCCGTTACCCTTCCTGGGCCCGATCCGCAGCATATATTGATTTTACTGAACGGGTGTACGCTACCATAATATGGCTTGGTTTTACGGTGGTGGGTTGAAAGGCCAATTGGGCCGGGGCTCTGTTGGAAATGATTTGAATTCCATCCCGTTTTCCGCTATTGAAAAAGTGGAAATACTACGTGACGGTGCCGCAGCGCAATACGGTTCGGATGCCATAGCGGGCGTCATCAATATCCGCTTAAAAGAATCAACCGGTAAAACATCCGTTCGCCTGCACACAGGACAATATTATAAAGGCGACGGCGAAAAATTTTCATTCGGCATTAACCGGGGCTTCACCATCAAGAAAAAAGGTTTTTTGAATTTCTCCGTTGACTATCGTTACCAGGAGCCTACGTATCGCGGTGGAGACTATCAAGGCACAGTGTATAGAAACTATCCTGCAAACGCTACACGCAACGACAGCCTCCTTGTTAAAGTAATAGACGATTCCATCGTAAAAGCAAGAGGTTTTAACCGCAAATCGGTGATTGATAACGTTGGTACTTTAAAAATTAGTAGTGGTGGATTTTTAGTGAACGGTGGTTATTCCCTCAGCAATAATACACAACTCTTTTGGACGGCAACTGCAAATGAACGGAAAGTATGGCGAGACGCCGCTTACCGGTTTCTGAAAAATTCCAATCAGGTCAACCTGGCTTTATATCCGGACGGCTATCAGGCAAGGTCAAATCCGCATACGGTTGACATTTCTACAATAGCAGGCATAAAAGGTGATACAAAAAAGGCCGAACACTGGGAGCTAACCAGCAGCTATGGTCGAAATGCATTGCGCAGTAATGTCAGCAACAGCAACAACGCGTCGCAATCGTTTATGGGAAAGGAAGCACCCACTTCGTTCAATACGGGCAAACAAGTTTATCAACAACTCACCAATAATATCCATTTCAATAAAAAACACGCAATCCGTGAAAAGTCATTGAACGTAGCCGTTGGCGCTGAATGGAGAATCGAGAATTATCATAACGTAGCCGGAGATTCGGCTTCCTGGCATAATTACGATCCAACGGGCAGAACGCAAGCCGGTGCAGGGGGTATTCGTCCTGAAAATGTGGTCGATAAAAGCCGTAACGTCTGGGGTACCTACCTTGACCTGGAAACGGAATGGACCGACCGCTTTCTTTTTGCTGTAGCCGGACGTTATGAATACTACAGCGACTTTGGCGGCAACCTGGCAGGCAAGCTGGCGGCACGTTATAAATTCTCTGAGCGCTTTCTTTTACGGGCTTCGGTAAACAACGGCTTTCGGGCACCCAGCCCGCAGCAGCGTTATCATGCTTCCACCACAAACGGATTTGTACGATTAGGAGGCACATTGCTTATGCCTGCTGTCAGTGGCGTATTCCCTAATGATCATGAAGTGACAAAGGCCCTGGGCATACCGTCCCTTACCGCAGAAAGAAGTATCAATGTGAGTGGAGGGTTGACAGCAAAAGTAGGCCAGCGTACCAGTCTTACAGTAGATGCCTATTGGATTCAGATAAAAAACCGGGTTGTCTTGAGTAATCCGTATAACAGAAGGGACAACAAGTCCCTGGACAGTATCTTATCCATTTACCCGGATTTGAATCCAATTAATCAGGTGTCATTTTTCTCCAATGCCATCAACACCCGGACATACGGAATTGATTTTGTACTGAAGGGAGTTTGGCATTTTCCGAAATCCAGTCTGCAGTATGCGCTGGCCGCCAACGTCAGCCGGATCAAGGTTTTTGGGGCCATTCAGGTTACAAGCAATCTTCCGGCAAACGGTGTTAATACAAACATATTATTCAACCGGGCAGACAAGGCCATGATAGAAAAGGGACAGCCGAGGGATAAGATCATTCTGACCTTACACTACCGGAAAAGGCTCCTTGGCCTCGTGCTCACCAATACCCGTTACGGCCGAACGACTATTTTTCATGAGATTACCCCGTCCCTCGATGAATCTTTTTCTCCCAAAATCCTGACGGACGTATCTGTTCAATACAAACCCAAAAGCTGGCTGACGGTAACCCTGGGCGCTAACAACGTTTTTAACGTGTACCCCGATCGTTTGCGGTATTACGATAACAAAAACAACGGATTATTTATTTACAGCCCCGATGCCTCGCCGTTTGGATTTAACGGAAGTTATTATTCTGTAGGTATGAACTTTACCTGGTGAAAAGTCATAGTAAAAGACATTCTGAAAACAAAAAGCCTCTCATTTCTGAAAGGCTTTTTAAAAAATATTGCACTACCTACTCTCCCGCATTGTGGTGCAGTACAATTGGCCATAAGGGGCTTAACTTCTCTATTCAGAATGTAAAATTCGCTCCACGAAAGCGTATTTATGATTAATTTCAGATATTATAAACGAATGGATCAGTTGTTTCACTTAATGGAAGCCGTCGGCGCTGTTCAGGGGGTGTTGCTTTCGCTTCTCATTTTTCTTTTTTGGAGAACGTTGCAGTAAATCCAGTTGTCAGCATTCTTTTCATCCTGGCGAGTTCAAACTTTTTGTACGGCCCTCCGTTTTATTTGTTTTTTTTAGTCTAATATCGAATGGATGCAAACTGATCCGGCGGCACACCCTGCATTTATTGCCCTTCTTGTTAGATTTAGGCTTTAATCAACCCTTTTGAAACTTACATTAGTTGATTATATAAAAATTAAAATATGAAACACTTACTTAGTCATATGAATATTCTTCTTTGTTTTACATGCATCTCCAACATTTTATTTGCGCAAGACCCGAGAGAAGCTGAAATAAGGCGATTAGAAAACCTTGAAAGAGAGTCCGCTTTAACAAGTGATTCGGCATTACTGTTTGGCAAAATTTGGTCATCAAATATGGTGATAAATACTCCGGCTAATGTTGTGGGAACAATTGAGGGGACGAAAGCCAGCTGAGGTCCGGCAATCTCAATTACCTTTTTGAAAGAAACATTGAGAAAATAACTCAAACCACAAGGATATCAGGTTAATGCAGGAAAGACTGTCACGAGACGGTTTACAAATAATTGGTTATATAAAATTATCATTGGAGCATCATAGCACGGCAAGCAACAATCATAAAAGTGGAATGAAGTATATAGGTTGAACGTTTAGATTGTAGCATGAACCAGGAAGCAATACTTTAAGAGCAACTTCAATTTATTTCACTATTAACTCTTACAATATAAAACGAAGAAAGTTTATTGATTCAGCTATTCTTAGCGGTTTAGTTTTTCTTTTCCTTAATTCAAAAACAGTATAAAGACATGGCGCTCAACAAAACCGTGCGACGCGAAATAGAAGTCGCCTTCTCAAAACATGCACAACCTGCCTGGTTCAGAGTTGTAAAGTATACTTTCTTAATTACTGCATTATATTTTTTCCGGCGGGAAAAGGCATTCTGGATTATCCTGCTGATTGTGTTTATTCTTGGACTGATCTTGCATTTTTGGTATCGCCGCAAAACACAGGGCTGGACAAAAAGCTATGGCTTGTGGAACTATGAAAAAAATAAATCTAAATATGTATGACCAACGATGTTCCTGATAACTGGTATGAAACTTTTTTCTCCGGCATCAACTGCGAAATATGGGAAAAAGCGGTAACACCTGAATGGACAAATGCTGAAGTTGAATTTTCTTGATATTCCTTGTGGAACAGGCAGACATTCTATTGCGCTTGCAAATGAAGGTTATCAACTAACAGCCGTTGATATTTCTAAAGAATATATAAATGTATTGAAGAGGAAAGTTGAAGAGCAACAACTGAGCATTGAGGTGATAGAGGGAAACATTGTGTTACTGCAATTAACAGGTTCCTTCGATGGCGCATTTTGCCTGGGCAATAGCTTTGGATATTTTAATTTCCAGGGAATGGAAACCTTTTTAGATGAAGTTTCAAAAACTTTAAAGCAAAGTGCAAGATGGGTAATTAATACCGGGCTGATGGCAGAAAGTTTTCTTACAAAATTCGTTAAAGAAAATAAATATGAGCTTCCCGGTTTGACTATGGAGATAAATAATGACTATGATGAATGGAACAGTTGTTTACTTACTACACTTACCTATACAAAAGATGGCAAACAGGAAGTACATCGTTTCAAACACCATGTTTACACAGTTGCCGAACTCATCAGGTTGCTTGGTAAGGTTGGTTTAAAAACAATTGCGTTGTATGGTTCTACCGAAAAAAAAGCATATAAATTAGGCAATGCGCAATTGTTTTTAGTAGCCGAAAAAAGCTAAACTAAGAGAGCCCTGCAAATAAGGCCAACCGTGACTTACCAGATCCTGCTATTTGCTAAATTGCATGAGTCCAGGTTCGTACGAAATTCGATCTGAAAAAAACTGCATACCTATAAGCAATTATAAGTGAGTGAACTACTACCCAGCCCGTTATTTACGGGAACCGGAGCTGTCTAGAGAACAACAGCTAAGTACATGAATATATTTATATCCCGGAGGTATTATTTTAGGTAGAGAAGTTTGGCATGGATTGACTGTCTTTTTATTACTGATTTTTACTCGAATGCTTTGCACATTTGGGTGCTCTTTTTACCTGCTTCATGAGATAAATTTCAAATAAACTTTTAGCCATAATCAATGGAAATAAATACTTTTATCAGGGTATTTGCAGTTCATTAAAGTGGTGAGTAATTCGGTGAGTCATCTTACTGCAAGCAGGTTTGGTGCTATTTAATCGGCGATATTATCAAAGCACATGGGGAGATATAAAAGTGGAAAGTAAGGTGGGGAGAATGAGAAGTTTATTTTCAATGGCTTAATTAAGATATTTTCATATAACAAGCAAATGAAATCTAGTGCTTTTTTAGGTATTTCAGTGTGGCTGCTATTATGGAGCAATAGTCGGGAAAGCTATGCCCAAAATCAAAAACTCAGGTTCGAACACATTACCACAGAGCAGGGACTCCCCGATAATACAGCCCTTTGCAATATGCAGGATAGTAAAGGATTCCTTTGGTTTGGTACTTATAATGGCCTGTGTAAATACGACGGCTATAGTTTTACAACTTACCAGTTTGATCCCAACGATGCTACTTCTATCAGTGGCAATTTGATTACCAGAATTTTTGAAGACAGCGGTGGCACTATTTGGGTGATAGCAAGAGGATCGGGTATTTTTCTTTTTGACCGCAGTACAGAAAAATTTACCCGCTTTAAACCTAAGTCCGGCTTTCTTTCTCCAAATTATAGTTCTTCCTGGGCGTTGAATGAAGATAAGGAAGGTAAAATCTGGACCGGTAACGATCATGATGGCCGATTAATAAGGTATGATAAGAAAACCGGTACACTTGATGACTTTACAGACAGCATATTTGCAAAACAGGATTCAAATACAAAAGAAGATGCAGGGATAAATACTATATATAAGGACAAATATGGAATGCTTTGGATAGGGAGTAGCTACGGATTGCACCGGATAAATCTGATACCACAGGGGCAAGGGAAATCATCTAAAATTAGTTTTACCTCTTACCTGCATGATCATAAAATTAACGGAACCCTTACGGGTAATGACAAAACGAAGATAAAAAGGAGAAAATTTGTATGGGTTAGTTCAATATCTGAAGATAGCAGCGGAATGCTTTGGGTCGCTAGTGATGGCATAATTAATTTATTGGATCCAAGGTCTGGAGAGTGTAATCAAAGATTTATACCTGACCCGAAGAATCCTCACTCCATTTACAGCGAGGATATCTGGGATATTGCAGTAGATAAAAACGGCGACCTATGGGTAGGTTCGGCTAATGTACTCAACAAGCTAAACAAGGAACGCACATCATTTACGCGCTATATACACGATCAACATGATCCCACAAGCTTCAATGGAAATAAATTTTTTGGGTTGTTTGTTGATAATTCTAATATTCTATGGCTCTCCACTCTTGGAGGTCTCGACAAAGTAGATTTGAATCAGAAAGCAATAGACCTTTACAGACATAGTCCTTCCGATATTCATTCCTTAAGTAATAATAATGTAAGTGCTATTTGTGAAGATAGAACCGGTATTGTTTGGCTCGGCACCATAGGAGGAGGATTAAATGCATGGAATAAGCAAACGAATACCTTTGCCCACTACCGTGACAATCCTTCAAAGCAGGGAAGTATAGGCAGTGATTCCATCACTGCTATTCTTGAGGATCGGGAGGGTACCCTTTGGATGGGTGGAGGTAAAAATTCTATTGGAATACTCTCAAAGCTCGATCGGGAAACCGGTACATTTAAAAATCATTCCTTTAAATTACCTTTTCAGACTACCTATGGTAACCCGGTTCTTACGCTTTATGAAGACAGACAAGGATTGATATGGATCGGTTCTACAGGTGGAGTCAGCCGTTTCAATCCTAAAACGGAAATATGGGTCCATTATACTTATGATCCAAAAAATCGGGAAGGCATTAGTGATTACTGGACCAACGCTATCTGTGAAGATAACAAAGGGAATTTCTGGTTGGGTCATAATAGCTATGCCTTAGACAAATTGGATCCTAAAACAGGTAAGATTACGCATTACACACATAACCAGAATGATTCAACAAGTATCACCTCAAGTGCTGTAAAAAGTATTTTCAAAGATTCAAAAGGCACCCTGTGGTTTGCCACGCGATATGGAGGACTGTGCCGGTTAAACGAGGCAAACGAAACCTTTACCTCATTTACTAAAAAAGATGGTTTACCCAGTAATACCATTTATTCCATACTGGAAGATGACGATGGCAATTTATGGCTCACCACCAATAAGGGACTTTGTCGTTTTAACCCCTTTGCCCGTACCTTCACCAATTTGGATAAAAATGACGGATTACAGGGTGATCAGTTTGAAATAAGAGTGGAAAATGCCGGTGGATGTTTTAAAGGAAAGGATGGAACTTTATACTTTGGTGGTCCCAATGGCTTTAATGTATTTCATCCACATAATCTACATGTCAATACAATAGTACCTCCCGTAGTTATTACCCGGTTTTCATTGTTTAATACAGTGATTCCGGGAAAAAGCGAGGCAAAGCAAATTGAGTTAAGCCATGACCAGAACTTCTTCTCTTTTGAATTTGCTGCTTTAAACTATAGCAGTCCTGTAAAAAATCAATATGCCTATCAGTTGGTTGGAATAGATAAGCATTGGATCTATTCAGGGCAGCAGAGGCTGGCTAACTATACAAACATTGCGCCCGGCACTTATGTGTTCCAGGTAAAAGCTTCCAATCGCGATGGCATCTGGAATGAAAAGGGCACTTCTATTACTATTATTATTCACCCGCCATGGTGGCAAACATGGTGGGCTTATCTGCTTGAGGCAGCAATAATAACAGTTTTGTTTTATAGTATTTATTACATACGCATTTCCCGCTTAAAAGAACTGCAACAGGTACGAAATAAAATTGCCCATGATTTGCATGACGATGTGGGGAGCACCTTAAGTAGCATCAGCATTATGAGCGAGGTTGCAAAACAAAAGGCTCCTCAATCATCTGTATTGCTGGAAAAGATTGGAAGCGATGCGCAACAGATACAGGAGAGCATGAGTGATATTGTTTGGGCAATTAATCCGAAAAATGACCGCTTTGAAAATGTACTGCAGCGCATGAAAATATTTGCAGCGGGAATTTTGGAAGCGAGTAATATAGAGCTGGTTTTCTCAGCCGATGAGGCATTACATAACTTGAAGCTTACCATGAATCAGCGCAAAGACCTTTATTTTATTTTTAAAGAGGCGGTAACAAACATGGTAAAATATTCTGCATGTAAAAATGCAGTGGTAAAAATTTCAATGAGTAACCGAACGTTTGATATTTTAGTGCAGGACGACGGAAATGGCTTTGATACCACAAATCAAACTATGGGGGGAAATGGCTTACACAATATGCAGAAAAGAGCAAAAGATTTAAAAGGTGTTTTGGCAATTGATTCAGAAAAAGGCAGGGGTACAACGGTGCATCTTCAGTTTAAGATTTAGACAAAGGCTTATGAAAAAATTAATCCGGTTCACTGATCATGCTCTGATTCAGAAAAAAGTTAGCATTTATCTCAATTTCTTTTCAGAAAATCACCTGAACGGGTGATTGTTACTTTAAAATAATATCAATTATTTTGGGCGTCAGCAATTTTCATTAGTTAATCATAAATATTGGAAATCAAAGTAGCCATCTTCGAAGATAACAAACCTCTCCGTGACAGCTTATCGGTTCTTATCGCAGGCTCACCCGCTTTTGCTTGCACCGGCTCTTTTGCCAACGCAAGAAAAGTGCTTAAAGATATTGAAAGCAGTGAGCCTGACGTAGTGCTGATGGATATTGATATGCCCGGCATTTCTGGCATTGAAGCAGTACAAATCATCAAACAAAAATTTCCACACATTCAAATACTCATGCAAACTGTTTTTGATGATGACGATAAGATATTTGCTTCAATATGTGCCGGTGCCTCAGGTTACCTTCTTAAAAAAACCCCTCCCTCTAAAATTCTGGATGCAATAAAGGAAACTGCAGAGGGTGGCGCACCAATGACTCCTTCTGTTGCAGCAAAAGTGCTGCAGATGTTTCAAAAACAAAGTGCACAGGCCCCAGTTGAGTTTATTGATTTGTCTGCGAGAGAAAGAGAAGTGTTGAAACAATTAGTTACCGGCGATAGTTATAAGATGATTGCAGCAGTCTGTTATATTAGTATTGATACTGTGAAATCGCATATTAAAAATATTTATCAAAAGCTTCATGTAAACTCCAAATCTGAGGCGGTAGCAAAAGCAATCAGGCAGAAGCTGGTATAATTCCAATCAGCCGGTATTTCTGTTGTACTACTCTGCTTCTAAAAATATTATCCACACTGTCTTCTTAAGATAAAATTCACCCGTTTAGGCGATTGATTTAAGCGTTGGTGAAGAGTACGTTTGTAATGACGAGGCCTTTAAAACGATAATCGTAACATAATAAAAAACATGAAACCACTCTATTTTCCCGACAAACTGCTGTTTTTCGTTCTAAATTCCGCGTCAAGAAACATAGCAAAGGTTACCCTATCAGCAGCAATTAATTTAATTGTTGAATGACCGTGATGGTATGGCGAAATAACAATGGAATTAAGCTTACTTTTATTTTTCATCATTAAAACTCTCATAATATGAACTCTTCAAACAATTATCTTACCGACTATGATGCAATCATCAAAACAATGCAATACTACATTGAAGGTTCAAGAACCGGAAAAAGTGAATTTATGCGTCCCGGTTTCCATGCTGATGCCATATTTGTTGCCTATGCAGGTGACAAGCTCCTGTTTGGACCCGCTCAAATATTGTATGACTGGATTGATAGTAACGGCCCCGCACCCGATATTAAACCTAATTTTGCCAGCGTTGAAATCCTTGAAACTATTGCGGTTGTTCGTCTTGAAGTTTATGGCTGGTCGGGCAAACTCGCTGGCTCCGGCGTTCACATGTCCGATCTTTTTAGTTTGATTAAAACAGGGGAAGGATGGAAGATTTCGCAGAAGATGGCTCATTGGCATTTGCAGTGATGTAAGATCCAAAATAAAAGGTGAGTTGCGGCTCACCATTTTTATCAATTTCCCGAGGGAAGGTCAGTAAAGAATGATGTCATTGCAAAAAAATTTACCATAGCCAGGGTAAATGGATGTTTGAGGCAATCTTCTGCAAAAAATGGGTTGTCCTTTTGCAAAGATTGTTTCAGCATTGCCAGAACCGGGAGCCTTTTCAGTCCTTCACATTGCCTGTTTTCTGGTGAAATGACCATCACCATTGACGTATTTGTAAACCCGGGAAAAGTATTGGCAGATAGTGGGCCAATAATATCTTTTACAGCATGCTGTCACTACTTCAAATGCAATATTCATCAATGCAGCAAGAGGAGGTATAAACAACGGGCAAGACCTGTTGAATGCACGGAATGCAGGCAGCATCTGGGGTGCGGGACTTGACGAAACCAACCCGGAACCCATGAGTGCCGACAGCCTATTATCGATGCCAAATGTCGCCGTATTACCTCATATCGGTTCATCTACTGTGGAAGCAGGAAATGAAATGTCGAGGTTGGCGGCGGTTAATATTATTGAGTTTTATAAGCATGGCAACATACCGAATATTGTGAATCCGGAAGCAATGAGGAATAGACGCTGAGTTTTAAGTTATGTAGGGTCTCCCTGAAAAGCTGGAATACTTATCCACAAAGGGTTCCAGGATGTGTATAGCTGTAAAAAAGCCCCACAATGGCATAAAAGATGCGCAAAGTGAGGCAGGAAAAAACATACAGCAAATGTACCGCAATCTTTTATTTGAACTTTCGCCTTCCTTGCTTGATCAAAGATTTTTACTAACAGATTTTGGGAAGTTATATCAGTCAATACCTTTTGCGGAGTTATCCAAACTTGTACCTGCTCCTGCGGGCCAGTTAAGTGGCAAAGGTTGCAAGAGTTGGCTTAGTGTAGAAGGAGGGATTGCTCTGCTGATAGCCAAACACTATCTTCAGGTCAGTGATGCGATGTTAATAGAACGGCTTAACACGGACTGGTCGCTTCAATTATTTTGTGGTATCCGTCTGGTTGCAGATGAAAAAATCAAGGATGATGACTTGGCCGGGCGTTGGAGAAGTTACCTGGGAAAGCATTTGAATATTGATAAATGGCAGGTTCACTTGGCATCGGCATGGAAAGTGAATATGGAACAAACCCATGTTGGGTTGACAGATGCTACGTGTTATGAGAGTTACATCACTTATCCTACGGATTCCAAGCTGATATGGAAGTGTTGTAATGAAGTCTTTACATTAGCAGGTCAACTTCGCAAAAAGTTAAAGCTACGCCGTAGCCGAAGCAACCATGATAAATTCAAGAGCATGTATTTGTCCTATGCTAAGCTTAAAAAGAAAAGCAAACGCAAAAACAAAAAGTTGTGCAGGAGTATGCTTAAATACCTGGACCGGTTGCTCAAGAGCACCACAAATTTGTTATCAAAACCATCGGTGCGCCGCAAGGTGCATCGTCTCTCTACGATAGAGAAGATCAAGCAACAGCAATGGAGTCTTTACTTTGGCAAGGAAAGCAAAATACCAGACCGCATCGTATCGGTGCATAAGCCCTATATACGCCCTATCGTCCGGGGTAAGGAAACCAAACCGGTAGAATTTGGAGCCAAGGTGAACAAAGTTCAGATCGACGGGATCAACTTCATAGAACACATAAGCTTTGATGCTTTTAATGAGGGCATCCGCCTACGGCAGGCCACCGAACTTCAAAAAAGATATTTTGGCAAATGCTCCCAGATAGGTGCTGATGCCATTTATGCCACTAATGCCAACAGAAAATACTGCACCGAAAATAACATAGCCACCAGTTTTGTAGCCAAAGGCAAACAGGGAAAAGACCAGGAACAGAAATCCCTGATGCGCTCTATATTAGGAAAAATTCGCAGTACCTGGTTGGAGGGAAGTTTTGGTAATGAAAAGAATCATTACTTGCTGGGTAAAATAAAAGCCAGAACGCAACCTACAGAAGTTGCATGGATCTTCTTTGGCATTCTCACCAGCAATGCAGTGACAATTACCAAGCGACGAACGAAAGCATCATCGGGTAAAAAAGCTGCCTAAATGAATCAAACCAGTATGACGACAGTTAAGACAAGTAACTGAAAGGGGAAGTTACGCCAATGAGTAATCGAAACGAAGCCAAATTACCAAAAAACATCACTTCAACAATAAAACGTCAAAAAAAGTGAATAATGAATATTATTTTTATATAATATGTATTGGTATTTTGACATTTTCAGGGAGACCCTATGTAGTCGTCAAATCGATAAATCGTTTGATAATTTCGTTATCAATTACTTGTCGTCTTCTTTTGTAAGTTCGTTTTCAAGGTCACAGATATCAGGTAATGATGATTTAAGCTCTTCTGGAATGGCTTTACTTATCTGATAGTCTGAAACCCCTATAGGCTGATTATACCCCTTAAGAGCGTATTCAGCCAGCACTTCATTTTTCCCTTTGCAGAGCAACAACCCAATGGTATCTCCTTCCTGTGGCCCTCGCAGTTTATCATTTACTATATTCACGTAGAAGTTTAATTGGCCTGCATCACCCGGTTCAAATGGTCTTGCTTTTAGTTCTACTACAACGTAAGCATGCAAGCGGGTATGATAAAATAATAAGTCTACGTAAAAGTCAGAATTGCCGATTTCAAAATGCACCTGTCGTCCTAAAAATGCAAAGCCTTGGCCCAGTTCAAGCAGGAATTTTGTAATATGACTGGCTAGCTGCTCTTCGATGTTCCGTTCGTCTGCTATTTCCTTTGCTTGTACAAAATCAAAAATATAGGGATCTTTTAAAAGATAATTTGCAAAGTCGGTTTGTGGTTGGGGCAGCGTTCGGTCAAAATTGTTTATTTTTTTTGTTTTTACCTGCCTGTCAAATAATCCGGTTTCTATTTGCATAGCCAGCACATTACGACTGATGCCATGTTGCAAGGTGTAAAGCATGTACCAAAAACGCTGACCCGGATTTTGTATTTTATCTTTCAAAACAATATGGTGAGACCAAGTTATCCTAGCTACAATTGATTGCAAAAAATATTCTTCTGGTGATTGTGCAACAACCTGTTGCGTAATTCCATTTTGCTCATTTTCTATAGTTAGCAATTTCGCAACAGCCTGTTGCGAAATTGATTTCATGCCTTTTAACTCCCTTTCTATATTAATAAAATGTTGTAATATCGATACAGGGTAAGCTTCTGCAAATTGTTTCATATACAAAAGGTTTCTGGGAGAAAAACCCTTTAATTCCGGAAATTCTTTCTTTAAATCAATAGATAATTTTTCGATAATTTTAGCACCCCAACCTTCTGCCTGCTGGTTTTGAAGAATATAATGCCCCATTTGCCAATAAAGTAAAAGCATTTGTGCATTAGCAGCTATAATAGTTTTGAGCTGCGCCTTGCGAACCCTACTTTTAATTTCAGTCAATAATTCTTTATAATTATTATATGCCATCTTAATTGGTTTAATGTTCGATCACATACTAACGGAAACAAGTGGCACTTGCCCGTTTAGATCTACATTTAAGTTATGTTTTGGAGGCAGGAATATCCTGCAAGTACACCTCGCCATCTGCAGTGCAACCGTTCCCTCCGTGAACTGATAAACTCTGCACTACCAATTGCCAATCGTTGCCGGAAATAAGCAGGACGCTCAAAAAAGCGTTTTTTTAGTCTCCTTTTGTTACCGCCTTCGGCCAATCTTTCCAGAGCCAGCGTATAACCTGCGGAAAAATGGCTGTACCGAGGGTGCCACTATGACCGCCGGTGTCCCATGCGTGATTCACTTCATAACCGGCAAAATGAAACACGGGAGATCTTCAATAAAGATTTATTTACAAAAATGAAGTCAAATGCAATATACATCAATGCGGCGGGAGGTGGGATACATAACGAGCAGAACCTGATTGATGCGCTGAATGCAGGCAGCATCCGGGTGCATGACTTGACGTAACCAACCCCGAACCCACAGGATCGGATGAAGAACGCCAACGGGTGAATACTAATTAAAATTACCTTCCAATGCCGGCGCCATGCAGCCATTCATAATTACTGGACAACTTAATCACTTTTACATTGGTATGTCTCCTTGTTAATGTATTATTCTCATCTGATTCAGTAACCATAAAGAAAACACATTGATGTATGTGTTTCACACTTCCTTAGACTTTAGTAACTTCATTGCAGGGTAGGTTTCAATTCAATAAAGGGCATCTCTAAGAACCCTGATTTACAAAAAATAATTTTCCTTGCGTAAAAATAATTTTTTCATTTTCTAACTTTTATCTGAGGTTATGATCTAATTATGGGTCCAGGATTATATTTCATCTTTTTCTGCCTCTTTTCTCTAATAGGCACCGTATCCCTTGTTATTTATTTAAAGCTACTTTAGGTAAACCAACCGAAATAAATTATATGTAAGGTTCATTAATGCAATTGCTGCTGCCATTCTTTTCAAACTTCGATAGTGCATATAAATGATTTGTATACAATTGTGCATCTTCTGGCAGCTCTGTATGATGTTCTATAGGCAAGGCGCAGGCTATCGCATGAGCAGGCGGCGGACCTGTTAATACGTCAGGTTATAGTGTTGAACAAGTTTTTTCAGCACCCTTGCCCGGGAAGCATGAATTTCTTCGGATATTTTTTCCAATTCTGCGGAGCAGGTTGATAGTAACATAGCCACCAGCGGATCAAACTATTTTCCGCTTCCGTTTCCGGATAGCCCCAGGCCCTGGCCGCATTCTTCAGCATTCTCGTTTTAATATGGTGCCTGAAGTCCCGCATCGTTTAAATAAATTTATTAGTATGATAAGGGACCAACAAAAAAGCTGTCTTTATAAAGTAAAGGGTTCAGTTGTCGAATTGAGTACCGCGGTTGTTGCATCCGAACCTAATTAATTTAAATAGCATTGACAAACTGCATTCAATTGAAATTGTGTATTTTTACTCTGTATTGCAGTTCATTAAACTGGTGAGTAATTCGGTGAGTCATAAAATACATCACTTTCAAACTACTGATAATGAAGAGTCCAGAGAAAGGTTACAATTCCCTCACTCTCCGCTAAGTATAACACATTTATGTTCAATTGTTTATAATGATTTTCTATAAAAGTGCCCGGAACTAAGAGTACGCTCAAATTCATCTTTGTATCTATCAAACATTCAACGACTTGTTAGATTTCGGAACCACTGGTTTGGAATTGGATAATATATGCATCCCTATCATGTGTTCATAGTCGGGTCGTTAGCTGTTTGCGTAGTTACTTAATCATTAGTTTGATGAATGCGGAAAAGCCTCTTACGGTCTACAAATCCTCTATCCATAAATGTAAAAAACTATTGGCTTCAAGGGCTATTATATCATTATATCAATATGTTTTCATCAGGTGAACATGCATTGAAAAGAATCAACTCGGGAATGAATGTTTTTAAATCTATTTGTGTATGCAATTTAATTCCACCCTTTGTGCTACGAAATGTTGCCAATAAAAGTAAGTTTGCTATTGACCATTGAAGGTTATTACAAATGGTACAACCAAAAAAGAAAGCACGGTTCTTTGACAGGTAAAACTCCGGATGCTCCCTGAAACAGCACCTAATCTTACTTGCATTCCCTTTAAAACCCCTCAACTATCTTTTAAAATCCATCCAGTTTGTAAGCAGCCGATACAGCGGCATTTTCAGCTCACGTTAGCCTCTGCTTGGATGTTTTTGAGCTAAGTTTAAGAACACTTAGGTTTAATGATATTTACCTGTAACCAATTCAATATCTGCTACTTTATCGCCTATTTTCCTGCCAAGTGGCAAACTCATTTCTACAACAATTCTATAGTGTATACCCGCATACACCCGCGAAATAGCGCCCTCTTCAACCATCTTGGTAAAAGAAGAGTAATTCCTGGGAGCGGAACCATTGAAGGTATACGTGTTGTCGGTTACCGGAATGTTATCACCCAGTTCTCTGGTCAACACCTGCATAACAGCCCCAACGACATAGGCTAGTGCTGAAGGATATTCCGGGTAGGGAGGAGTCGGTACTAAAGTCTGCCAGGAAGGATCAATAAATTTGTTGATATATGTAACCGGACGAAGAATATTATAATGAAATTTCAACTTCCAAGTAGTATTAATAGCATCCCGGTTAGCTATCGCTGTTTTGGCGTACAGTTCAGCCGCGCGCCCAAGGTTTAACCCCTTTTTTTCCAGTACCTGCGTTATAATCGAGATATTATGCCCGGGTATCGGATATCCGTTTCCCGGCCCTCCTACATCAGCCCAGAACCTGGCCATTTCCCTTTGCTCTGGAGTTAATACTTTAGAAATATCATATACCTCTTTTACCATTTTATAAAAGTCAGACGAGGGGCCTTCAGAATAAGGAAATGGGAAGGGAGGAGCCGTTGCGGTTAGATTTGACTCCAGAAAGGGCCTGGCATCCTTTATGTACGGGCCCACCGCATTTGCGAAAGCAGGAGGGGTTGGCTCCCAGGCACCCGGAAATACGGGAGGCACGTAGCCGGCATTCGACATGGTGAAGTTGTCAGACTTTGACCAGTCATGAATGGCAGTGGCAATTGAACGTCCAAAGTCTTGCGAACGGGATAAAACAGCCTCGGATGTGCTTAGGGCAAATCGGGCGTTGTAGGCTCGTTCTAACGAGTCGATGCTTGCTTTATTGGCATCGGTCAAGCCGACTAAAAATAAACGGCTCATACTGGCTAAGGCAGCGTTGGCACTGGCTGACCATAAATATGGTCGATTCAATACCGGGACAGGCATCACGGGCATTTGATAAAGCTTAGTGGACAAGCTTATGGAACCTTTAATGCCGGGATGAACAGCTTCGTACAAACCAACCCCAATATATCCGAAGTTGCTGGTATTTAATTGAGCTATTGGTGCCGGAGTCGAGTGCAGCTGAATTCGTATCAGTAGTTTGTACCAGTCATGCACAACATCGGCACTTTCCTGGGTTGCTTTGGGTGGCCACTGATCTTTTTTTTGACAACTGAACAGTAAACTAAATAGTGAAAGCACCAGCAGGCATATTGCTTTTTGGCTGTTGCTCTTAAATTGTAATGTCATAATACATAAATAATTAGTGAGCGAATAGAGGAATAAAGAAGAGGTTTGAATTTATGGAAAGAGTGGTTAGGGATAAGCCTCCAGCACACTTTTAAGTAAAACGAATCTGATCCTTACCGGTAAACATTAACCTTGTTTGTTCCCGCTGGTTCCGTAGGGAGACTGGGCACAACATTCACTGATGCGCCCTTACTAACGCCATGCAAATCTATGTTCACCACGTTATTGGTACCCGCTGGATTATTTGATGATGTATATAAAGACCGGGCCCCAAAAGCATTTATCTGGTAGGGCCCCAGATTTCCCTCGACCTGACAATCCCATAAGCTTAAATTCAGCACGTTGTTATTTACCGTCCCCGGCAAAGAAGTCGGATTGACCTGACCGCCAAAGGCAGCGATTCCGCCCGGCACCGTTTCAACCGGCGCAGGCGTGCCTTGGTTATTGCGGATTATGGCGCCGTGCACCGCAAAGGTGATTGCATTGTCATTGGCAACGAAGTTGGGGTACTGGTTTAAACCCGCCCATAAGGAAAGGCCCAGTCCGTTTGCTTCAATCCTATCGCTGATAGAGGCAACTTCTATACGGCATTGATTGCCTACTACATTGTAAGCGGCAATACCGATCATATTTCCGTGAATGTAATTTTTACCGAGCTTGGCCCGGATAGCGGCGCCGTGAACGTTGCGGCTGTTCTGCATGGCAATGCCGACACCGTTGGGATTGGGAAGTACAAATCCCATGAGTTCGTTATCGGTGATTTCCGCCTCAATGATGCGGCCGTTGCTTTCTTCATCACGGTTTCGCAAGTCAATCCCAAACCGGCCATCTTTTATAATGCAATGCGCAACCTTTAGATAAGTAGTCGGCGTTCCGTTAAGGTCGGTATCTATTACAGACAGAGCATTGGCATTTCCTATTAACGTCAGCCATTCAATGGCGTTGGAGCCCCTTCCTGTACGAATGCCCCCTGTCCGAAGCATACCCGGAAAAGAAGTCAGAGGTAGAAATACTGAACTGGCCGGGAGAGCTGAGGCATCAATAATAACCCGCTCCGGATGCCCGGCTTGACCTTGCAGCTTCATGTCGTGCTGCAATTCCAAACGTCCTCCGTTCGGCCGGTCAGCGGCTAATGTATAAGTGCCCGGCGCCAGCACGATTTGGCTACCCGCATTCGATGGATCATTAATGGCGGCGTACAACTCGTTTACAGTGGAAACATGAACTTTTTTTACTTTCGGATCCTTTCCCGGATGTGGTAATGGAAAGTTGAATATTTTTTCGCAGGAGGGGAGTACAAAAAAAGCGAAAAGTAAGAAGAACATCCTGGCAGTGAAGTTAGGTGTCGATTTCATAATAATCAGTTTTTGATGAAGGATAGCGTAAGAAAACATTGTTTACTTTTTCGGTTTATTTACCGGGCACTTTGTATAGCAACCAGGATCCGGATAATTTAAGTACCATTAAGGTATTGCCGCTAGGATACATAGGGAGGTTCGATTCATCCCATTTCCGGGAATAATTTTTGTACGAATATTATCACCCGGAAGTGATGGCAGGAGGTCAAAAATCGGAAAGTGATATCAACAAAACTGAGGTCTTTGTTTACCCGTTCCTCTTAGCCATGAAAATTAAAAGTAATAGGGTTATCCATTTAAGTCGCATTTGCTTTATAGGCGTAGGGTTCATGTTGCATCATTCTCTCAATCAGCTTGTGCCAGATGGTTGGTAGAAAGTTTCTCCGGTTAAATCTGAAGAAGAATTCATCTAAATATCCGTTCATGAATCTTTCTGAACACTTATGATGTATACCTCTTAGCCATCCTTTCAAATTCATGATTAAATAATGCAATCCCATAAAGTTTTTCCCTTTACTTGAGGGCTTTTGCTTGATTTCAAATTCACTTTCCAGTGGCCAGTAACCCCTCCATTGATCCGTCTTAATCTGGGTGTTATCTTTGTCAATATATTTCTCGAAGAAAGGCTTAAAGCTTTCTGCACTGGCATCTTCAATCGTTTGTGCATAGGCTCGTCCTATTTTATCTCCTTGTACTTTTTCAACTGCCATCACTACCAGCTTCTTATCTCCCTTGCTTCTTCCGCGTTCGCCCTCATCTACTCCCCCAATCATCAATTCATCCACTTCTACATGACCACTAAGAAGATGTTTGCCGCTGCTTGCCATTGCCTCCTGTGCCTTTCGTTTAAACAACCAGGAAGATTTTTGATTGATGCCGTATTCATTAGCCAATTCTATGGTTGACATTCCTTTTTTGCGCACAGAGATCCGAAAGTTAATCCCAAAAGCCTTCAGCAGCGGGATCTTCATCTTGTGAAACAATGTGTGTGCTGTGACAGATTCATCATACCCGCACTGTGTACATCGCAAATGAAACCGAGTCTTGCCTTTGCAGCTTTTCTTCCCATTGCAATTGCGGCATCGATAACCGTCATTCCATTTTAAATCAAACAGATACTGCCTGCAATCATCTTCACTTGTAAAGAACTTATTAAACTCACTAATGGTGATTCCCTGAAACATACTCAAATATTTAGTACAAATATACTAAATTTATTAGCTAATGTCTATTTCTTATCTTCGCTTTGCGCTCTATCTGGATAACCCTAAAAAGTAATATTGGTCAGGATAAGGTGGGGTTTTGACTTTCCATACTAAAATACCTACTAATTTATCCGCCGATTTTACTTTTCGCTGAACTGCAACTGAAGGATGTCACTTACCCACTATCGCTGTACGAATCTCATTAAGCGACGACGAATAGCATCAGGCGATAAAAACAATACCCTCGTCTATTCAAATTGTACAGGCAGGCATTCCCCTTTTTATTATTGCTTAACTTTAGGAAGCAATCTCTGCAAGTGAACATAAACAACTTTATTTTCTCCAACCGGCTGCAACACCGCTTTCTCCGGCACTTCCTGTTTTGGATAGCATGGTGGATATTTTTTTGGCTAACCTACTGGTTCCCGGCACAATGGTTTCCCGGCTGGCAGCCGCAAGGAAAATTATTGGCATTGGCGCAAACCGATCTATTAAAATTCTGCTCTTTTGTTATAACAAAGTCGTTTAACGGGGTATTAAACAATATGGTTTTTACCTATGTACTTGTTTATATTTTGGCTCCTTTGTTTTTATGGAAAGAGAAATACGGAAGCCTTATTGCCGGAAGTATTTTGTTGCTGGGCGTAATCGTTGTTAAACAATATTTCGGACTATTGGCTGTCTACCAGGCCTCTTTACAAGCCTATGGTGTTCCCGCAGATAAAGGCTATCTTTTCCGGTGCGCCTGGGAAAACATATTGTTTAATTGTCCGGCGACAGGGAGCATTTTCCTGGGCATTAAGCTGTTGAAACGCTGGTACCTGAAACAAAAAGAAATACAACAAGTGGCTATGGCAAAAACCAGTGCCGAACTGCAATTGCTGAAAGCACAGGTGCATCCGCATTTTCTATTCAATACGTTGAATAATATTTATTCCTTCACGTTAAACGCATCACCCAAAGCACCGGAAATGATCACGAAACTTTCCGGTTTGTTGCGCTACCTTATTTACGAGTGCAATCAGGAAAAAGTGCCACTGGAGAAAGAGGTAAAAATGATTCAGGATTATTTAGCGCTGGAAAGAATTCGTTATGGCGAACAATTGGATCTAACCGATGACATCCGGGGTGATATAAAGAACAGTATGATTGCTCCGTTATTGTTGTTGCCTTTTGTGGAAAACAGCTTCAAACACGGTACCAGTAAAATGCTGTCAAGGCCCTGGGTGAATTTGAGTGTTATTCTTGAAGATCAAAAACTTTATTTCCTGCTTACGAACAGCAAACCGGAAGAGTATTCGGGAAGGATCCGCAAAAGTGGCATTGGTTTAAGCAATGTACAGAAACGGTTGCAGTTGCTTTATCCCAACAGGCATAAACTCAACATGACTATGGAATCGGAACATTTTACCGTTCTGCTGGAAATAGATCTGCATCCCGCAATCTTAAAAACTTTTGAAGAAGGTACCAGTAAAAAAGCCAAGGGCTATGAAATGGCATGATCTTGTTTTTTCTGACCACCCAAAGCAACGCTACCGGCGCCATGTTCTCTTCTGGCTTGTTTGGTGGCTTTACTTTTTGGGTACTTTTTTCTATACACAACAGGGCTTGCAACAGGCAGGTAGCCTTCAATGGATAGGGATTGTGCTTCTCAAATCATTAAGCTTGTTGCTGTGCCATGCATTTATGGCATACAACGTAATTTATTATTTACTGCCAAAGTATTTACTAAAAGACAACTATACTGGCTTTATAACCGGTTTGCTGGTTGCCGGACTTATCGTAATTGCGTCAGCTTATTTCTGTTATGCGCTTCTATTTCCATTATTGGATACAGCATTTCATCTCTCATCAGCCATTACCCAAAATATTCTTTTATGGAGCAGCATTGCAGCCGGTTTGCTAAGTTCCCTAAAGGTGGTGATGGTAGCAGCTTCCATTAAGCTGCTGAAGTATTGGCGGCTCAAGCAAAAAGAAAAAGAACGTTTGGAAAGAGAGAAAATTACTACAGAGCTGCAATTATTAAAAGCACAAATTCATCCGGATTTCCTCTTTAGCTCTCTGGATCATATTTACTCGTTTGCACAAAATAATACAGTCAAGGCTTCGGAATTATTACTCAAATTATCAGAGATGCTGAGTTATATGCTGTATGAATGCGATCAGCCGTTAGTGACATTGGAAAAAGAAATAAAAATGATGAACGATTATATAATGTTGGAAAAGATACGAATAGGACAAAGGCTGGAAGTTGATATATCTGTAAAAGGAGAAGCCTCCGGTAAGATGATTGCCCCGCTTTTATTATTGCCGTTTATTGAAAACAGCTTTTATTATTGCTATAATGAAAAACTGGAAAAATTCTGGATTAACCTTGACCTGCAGATTACAGAAGATGATTTCTCTATGAAGCTAATTAATGGAATTTCATCAGATGCTATATCCTCTGTTCAGGGGGACAGATTAGCCAATGTACAAAGGCGCCTGGAAATAGTCTATCCGGGTTGTTATGAACTGAAGACTACTACTAGCGCTGAGATTATGATGACTTATCTTAAAATAAAATGGGATGAGGCTGCGCGAAATAAGATGGAAGTGCCGGTAACGGAAGAACGTCTGGACCCGAACTCAACTCATGCTTATGCAACCACCTAAAAAAATAAAATGCCTGATCATTGATGACGAACCACCTGCCAGAGAGATTTTGAAAAAGCATATTACCGGTGTGGAAGCTTTGGAACTGGCCGGAGAATGCGCCAATGCAGTAGAAGCTTTGTCCTTTCTTCAGCGCAATACGGTGGAACTTTTGTTTTTGGATATTCAAATGCCCCACATCATGGGCACCAGTTTTATTCGTACATTAAAAAACCCGCCTAAAGTAATTTTTACGACAGCTTTCCGGGAATTTGCCGTAGAAGGCTTTGAATTAAATGCAGTGGATTATCTGGTAAAGCCGATTGGCTTTGAACGTTTTTTACAGGCGGTGAACAAGGTATTGGAAATTAATCTACCCTTTTCCGGAAATATGAACCAATTCACAGAACCTGTTACAGAATCTTCCAATCCCTTTTTATATTTCCGTGTGGACCGAAAAATGGTTAAAGTTTATTTACAGGATATTTTGCTTATTGAAAGCCAGAAAGATTATATTAAAGTTATTACGGCCAACAGAACAATTGTCACCAAACAACCTATTTCCTCTCTGGAAGAAATATTACCCAATACTAATTTCCTGCGCATTCACCGGTCGTATATAGTTGCTATTGACAAAATAAATTCTTTCTATGCTGACTCGGTTGAAGTCGGAGAAATAGAAATTCCGATTGGACGGTCGTTCAAAAATGAAGTAAATAAAATTTTAAATTCTAAATGACTTGCCCTGTATGAACTGATATATTGAATTAACTTTTAACTACAAATTCTTTGGGAAATGTATTTATTAAAGAACTGCCTGCTGATACTTTCCACCATTCTTTTCTCAGTGCTTTCCCATGCACAGAACGGAACGATAAAAGGAAAGGTAATAAACAATGAAGAAGTACTTCCTTCTGCTACGGTGTTAGTGGGAAAGCGATTTATTTCGAGCAATGACAGCGGTGAATTTCTTCTTTCCCTTCCTCCGGGAAATTATAAGGTCACAGTTACGCATTCAGGTTATAAAAAGCATGAGCAGGAAATTAGGCTAAAGGCTAACGAAACCGTAACGCTGCAAATAAACATGACAAAGGGGGATGAGATGAGCAGTATAATGGTACTGGGTTCCCGTTCTTCTGTTCAACGAAGTATATTGAACACTCCGGTTCCGGTGGATGTGATTTCTGCACGGAACCTTCCTAAACACGCAATAGATTTAAATCAAATGCTTGCCGTTGTTGTTCCTTCTTTTAACTCACCACCGCAAACTACCGGCCTTGCTGCCCATATCAATCCGGCAACGCTGCGGGGATTAGCTCCCGACCAAACATTAGTTTTATTGGAAGGGCGCCGGAGGCATAACGTTGCTTCCATTAATCTTCAGAACACGTTGGGTTATGGTACTGCCGGGGTTGATTTAAATGCGATTCCTGCAGCGGCCATTGATACCATAGAAATACTCAGAGACGGAGCGGCTGCCCAGTACGGTTCTGATGCCATTGCCGGGGTCATCAATATAGGATTAAAAAAAACAACTGGTAAAACGACTATTAACCTGACATTGGGGCAGTTTCATAAAGGCGATGGAGAATCCGTTGCTTTTAATGTTAACAGAGGGTTTCGATTAAACAAGAAAGGTTTTTTGAACCTTACTGCTGATTTTCGCTACCGTAATACTACCCAGCGAAACGGTGAGTACCGGGGTACGGTGTATTATAATCTTCCACCCGGCGCATCAAAACAAGTGCAGGATAGCATTATTGCATTAGACAATAAAAAGATAGCGGAACGGGGGTTTAGCCGCAGGAATCACTCACCTATTGGCTTACCACAATTCAAAGCGGGTGGCGTATTAATGAATGGCGGATACCCCTTGGGAAAAAACGCCAGCCTGTTCTGGACCGGGGCAATCAATTATCGCCAGGGTTCCAGGGGAGGTGCAGGGACCTATCGTTATCTAAAAGATTCGACCCGGGTAATTACAGCATTATTTCCTGATGGGTTTCTTGGACATCCGTTGATTACTCTTATTGACGTTTCAGGCATCATCGGTATGAAAGGGATCACACGCAATAACTGGCGCTGGGATTTGAGCAGCACCTATGGCAGCAATGCTAATCGTTTTGACATTTCCAACGTTAACAATGCCACACAGTTTGCTTTGGGCAAAAATGCCCAAACTGAATTTTACTGCGGAACCATTTTGTTCCGGCAAAACACCAACAACATTAATTTTGCGCGTGATTTCGCCAGAAAGTTAATGGGGATATCATCGTTTACTGTAGCCTTTGGTGGCGAAATCCGTATCGATAATTACCAGATTAAAGAAGGCGAAGAAGCGTCTTATCTTAACTATGCTCCGGGTTCCAGAAGAATTGGTGGGGCACAGGTGGTACCCGGCTACCGGCCGGAAGATGCTGTTTATAAGAACCGCCATATAAGTGCCGGATATGCTGAGCTGGAAATGGAAAAGAACGAAAAGCTGTTATGGAACCTGGCCGGCCGCTACGAACATTACAGCGATTTTGGAGGCAACCTGGCAGGCAAGTTTGCCCTGCGGTATAAATTTTCTGACAGGTTTTTATTAAGAGGATCCATCAGTAATGGTTTTCGTGGCCCCCTATTCAGCAACGCTATTTTAGTGCAGTAACCCAGGTGGTGCGGTTTAGCCAATTGCTTTTAACAGGAACGTTCCGCAATGACAGCGAAATGGCTGAAGCTTTTGGCATACAACCGCTCGGGGCAGAAAAATCGTTGAACGCAAGTGCCGGAATCACCTCAAAAATCTCCAACCGTATTCATTTAACGCTGGATGCTTATTGCATCCAAATCAGGAATCGTATTATATACACAGGCCCCATTCAAAGAAACAACACTACGCCAAGGGTTGGTAAAATCCTGGATAGCTTAAATCATAAAGATATTGATGCGGTGCGTTTCTTTACCAATGCCATAAGTACCCGTACGCAGGGCATAGATGCTGTTGTTACCGGAACCTGGCCTATCCGTAAATCTGTTGTAGAAGTTTTGGTTTCGGCCAATTTTACAAAAACCCGTGTATACGGCACTACTCAAAGCGCTAAAAATTTACCCGATAGTGTGCAGTATAAAGACCTGCTTTTTAATGTGGAAGAAAGGGGAAGAATCGAACAGGGTCAACCCCGTAATAAAATTATTTTGTCCGCAATTTACAAAACGGGAAAATGGGAGTTTGCAACCCGTGCTGTTCATTTCGGCAAGGTGGCGTCTATCTATAACGGTAGTGATCGAAGCCTTGATGAAGTTCTTTCACCTAGGGTTAATTCGGGCTTTCGTATAGCCTACTCCCCTAAGGGATGGATTACGGTTACAGCCGGAGCCGCTAATGTTTTTAATGTTTATCCCAATATGTTAAAGAATTATATCAATTCCATGGACGGAATATTACTCTACAGCGGCAAAGCCATACAATTCGGAAATAATGGGAGGTTTTATTTTGTGAACCTGGAATTTAACCTTTAGCATATATACTGCGTAATTCGGCTTTGTTGATGCCGGACCGGAGAGCCGAATAAATGTTATTTCAAAATTCAAGATCGATATCTTGTAAGTGCTTGCCGAAATGTTTATTAATGTTTCTACTTCCGTTAATTGTGCGGTCTCATCAGGTCTGGCTCCGGTATAATAAAGGAAAAGCAATAGGGCAAGGTCCCACTTTCCCGGGTTTGTCGCCTTAGGAAGAAGGCGTTCGAACAACTTCGTTCCGGCAAATCAAGATTTGTCAAAGATGGGGCCTTTGCTACTAAGCTAACAGACTTCCTGAAACTGCCGTGGAGGCTGACCTAATCGAACATCTTGCTATGCCGGTCCCAAGGGCCATTCTTCTCTATTGTTGGAATTCATTTCTCAATGACCCCGCCCTTTATTTTATTATTTTAATACCTTCGTCTTCATTCATCCCTACCATCACATCTGCTCGCTTGTCAAGCGTTGGCTCTGGAACCCAAGCCTCAAAGCACTCTTTCAGACAAGCTTCAAAGCTTTCTTTTAGGTGAACCGACTCCTCCTTAAACATTTGTCTCAACCCTCGCCCTGGTACTGGTTTACTATATCAGCTACGCCTAGTCAGCCACTGACGAAAAAGCCATACGGGCCGTGATCCAGAAAATGGATGACGCCTGGAATATCCACGATTACTATAATTCCGGTCAGTACGACATCTATGCCCCGGATGCCACGTTGGTTAACCCGGTCGGGATGTACTGGAAAAACCGGGCCGAAATCATCAAAGCCCATCAGGTGTTAGGCGAAACGATGTTCAAGTATTCGTCCGCTAAAAGCCAACAAGTAGGCCTCCGATTCTTAGCCCCCACTGTCGCACTGGCAACGGTCAAAGCGCAGTACCGGTTTGAGCAGGACTACAATTCCCCGGACGGCAAGGCCTATTCCAAGGGCAATATCGATTACGCCATGATAAATGTTGTGTTCACCAAGCAGAATGGCGCCTGGAAAATTGCCTTCCCAGCAGGTATCCAACTTCGACTCTAAAGTCCAGGCACAAGACCCGGTGAAACGGCAAGCCAACCGCTAGACTATATATTTTTCATTTCTCCTTCTTCTACCAAATCCCTATGCATATACCCTATCAACGCAACTGGTCCACCAAAGCTGCATAACCAAGTTTAAAGAAATATTTTACCAACTGCCTTAAAGAGTAAGCAGGGGAAATTGTGTTTTCTTTCACTGTTATCATTTAGGTTGCCATGTGTGTTTTTCGCCTTGAACAAATTTTGCCCAGCTATATAAAGCATCGTACATCTTCATGCTATTTGGTTTACTGCTAGATCAGTGAGGTTGTGCTTTTTGACAATGTAATCGAAAGTGCAATATTCACCTTCATGTGTGTATTCTGCTCCAGGAAAGTCGTAAGGAATTGCCTCTAATTCTTTTGCTTGTGTAAATACTTCTTCTTTGGGAACATAAATAAATTCAGCTTCGGTATCTATAAAGTTTTTGATTAACCAGGGGCAGGCTATCCTATCGATTTTGGGTCGCTCTCTTGTTATCCATTTCATATTAATATTTTGAAAATCAACAAACCTTATTTAATAAACCATTTCCATTTTTTGGGATGTAAGATCAAGGTTGATCCCAATACTGTTTTTAACAGCCTTTGCGTAAACGATCAAGCTTGCAGCTACATCCCATGATCTCATTGTATGAGCTTAATACCACAAGGTACAGTGCCATCATAGCTCAAAATAGAACACAATTAACCTTTTGCGCCGGTTTTACTTTTTTCCCATTCTTTTTTATATGCAGATGGGCTTTTGCCCGTATGCTGTCTGAATATTCTTGTGAAATGGCTTTGGTCTGAGAAACCTGTCAGGTAAGCAATTTCTGTAAGGGAGTATGTTTTTGTTTTGATTAATTCAATGGCCTTTTCAATACGTAGCTTTCTTATGTATTCGCCAAAGGAAAGATTGTTGAAGTGTTTAGAAAATTCTCTTGATAAATAAGAGGGGTTTATTTCAAGGCGTTTTGAAATATCTGTAAGGCTTAAGCTGGTATCAACCTGGTCTTGTATAATCTGTTTTAATTCTTTTACCCAATCCGGTGTTTTCTTTTGTGCGGCTTTTTGTTTTATGAATTTATTAAAGACATCTATGAATAAATGATCTATCGGGTTTTGTGTATGTTTCTCTTTTTGTAGATGCTTTGCCCAGCTATATAGGGCATCATAAATCATCATTCCTTTTTGCAGGAGCTCATAATCATCGGTTACATTATAAGCTAAGCCTGCGGATAATGCCCACAAGCCTGATGCCTGGCTAGCAATATCGTGCCGGTCTGTATCTGCACCTCTTACTATTACTGCTAATGTATGTAAAGCCGGATCTGTGAGTTTGTACTTTTCAATAATGTAGTCGAAAGTGCATTTGTCTTCATAGTGTGAGAATTCAACATGGGGTATATCGAAAGGTGTTGCATTTAATTCTTTGGCTTGTTCTTTCACTCTATCAGCCGGAACATAAATAAATTCTGCTTCTTTATCAACAAAGTTTTTGATTAGCCACGGGCAGGCAATACGGTCTATTTTTGGTCTTTCACGAGTTATCCATTTCATTAGAAGGGCTTATGACTGTAAAGTTCCGTCAACTAACATTATAAAAATTTTCTTTTAGGATATAAAAAAGGAGAAATAGTAAATTACATACAAAAGGTTATTTCTATACTATTCCATAATGTCCAATAAACATACTATTGCAGCATTTTAGAATGAAAACTAAGGAGTAACTTGAATCGATTTATATAGGAAAATATAAAATAGAAAATTATGAAAAGAACATTAAAGCTTGAAAAGACACTATTTACGCTATCGCTTGCCGTATTATTTACGACATTTTCGAAAATAACCTTAGCACAAAATGACAAACAGAATTTTACACAAATAGACACCAGCACTATTGAGAGGATAATTGGTATAAAGGGTAAGTCCAATAACGGTGAGTACAAAATAACTATTCCGCAAAATGATTTGAGCATTATGGTAGATGATTTCAAGATCATTCCTGCTATGGGTTTAGGTACATGGGTAGCTTTTACACCCGCTAAAAAAGGCGCCATGGTTATGGGTGATATCATCATTACTGAAACTGATTTAAAACCTGTACAACAGGAGATCATAAGGCAAGGTTTAACTATTACAGCAATTCATAATCATTTTGTACGCAATCATCCCAATGTAATGTATATGCATATAGGTGGTTCGGGCGGTACTGAAATGATGGCGCAAAAGGCAAAGGCCGTGATTGATAAAGTAAAGGAACTTAGAGGTGGTGATCCTGCAAAGGGAACAGCATCTTCTGAAGCGGTGACAAATACGCTTGATACAAAAAGGCTGGATGAAGTAATGGGCTATAAAGCTGAAATGAGTAAAGGTGTTTATAAATACACTATTGGGCGACCCGATGTGAAGCTTACGGAACATGGTGTACCGGTTACTAATTTCTTAGGCTTCAATACATGGGCTGCTTTTCAGGGCACCCCTGATAAAGCGGCAGTTGCAGGAGATTTTACCATGCTTGAAGATGAGGTAGCACCTGTAATAAAAGCATTGATTGAAAATAATATTGAAGTGGTTGCTGTGCATAATCACATGGTGCATGAACAACCAAGGATTTTTTTTTTACATTATTGGGGAATTGGTAATGCAGAACAACTGGCGAAGGGACTCAGGGCAGCTTTAGACCAAACAGGTAAAAAACAACAAAGAATGGATATGCCTACGCAGTGAAATGAAGAACCAATTAATAAAAAATAATAAATCTTTATATCGAAAATCATTATTTAAATATGAGAAAAAGATTTCATTGTCTTTTTATTTCACTGTTTCTATTAGCCTGTACCAATAAAAGTAAGAACGAAATAATTGTTTATACCAGCGTTGATCAGGTATTTAGCGAACCGGTTTTAAAAGAATTTGAGAAGCAAACCGGCATTAGGGTGAAGGCTGTTTTTGATACCGAAGAAACAAAATCCACAGGAGTGGTAAATCGCTTGATTGCTGAAAAAAATAATCCGCAATGTGATGTATTCTGGAGTGGAGATCCCATGCGTGCTGATGTATTGAAGCAACGAGGAATTACCAAAACTTATCGCCCGCCTGCTGCATCAGGTATTAACGAAATCTTTATTGATAAAGATTATCACTGGATTGGATTTTCATCCCGTGCAAGGGTGCTGCTTATTAATACCAATTTAGTAACGCCTCAAGATATTCCTTCTTCTATTCTTGACCTTACCAATGAAAGATATAAAGGCAAGTTTACCATTGCTAACCCGCTTTTTGGCACCACCTCTTTTCATATAGCTGCAATATTTACATCGTTAGGGGATGTGAAAGCAAAACAGTTTATGGAGGATCTAAAAAAGAATGGAGTAGTGATTGCATCAAGCAATGGTGATGTAAAAAAGAAAGTAGCTACCGGTGAAGTGCAAATGGGGGTAACAGATACGGATGATGCAAATGAAGCTGTAAAAGAAGGAGCGCCAGTAAAAGCAATTTTTATTGACCAAAGTGGTTTCGGAAATCTCATTGTTCCTAATACTGTTTCGCTTATAAAAAATTCACAAAATAATATAAATGGCAAAAAATTGATTGACTTTTTGCTGTCTGTTAAAACAGAAAAAATGCTGGCGGAAAGCTGTGCTCAAATGCCCTTGCATAAAGGAGTTGCAGTCCCTTCCACCGTTCCCTCATTAGATAGTATCGTTCCGATGAAAGTTAATTATGCCGAAGTAGCCCGAAAATCTGAGCAGATAAAGGAATACCTCAAACAGTGGGCAAGCCAATGAACAGCAAAGCAGTGTTACTTTCGGCAGCAGGTTTATTTTTTGCTGCTGTTGTTCTGCCGTTGTGCGCTTTAATTTTCCGTGCATTTATTAATGACGGAGGTGTAGCCGCAGAAAGTCTTACTTCAGTTTTTCATAAAGATGTGCTGCAAAGTATTGGGAACAGTTTAATCATATCAACTGCTGTTAGTTTATCATCAGTACTGCTCGGCTGTTGTTTTGCGTTTTTATTTTTGAAAACCACTATTCTTTTTTTTAAATTTCTTCGTTTGTTATTACTGCTTCCGTTGTTATTGCCTTCGTATGTGATTTGCGTGGCATGGAATGATGTGTGGCTTTTTGCTGGTGTTTATAAAGATTTTATTTATAGTTTGCCCGCTGTTGTTTTTATTCTCACCACCATTTATACACCGCTTGCAGCATTCATTATTCAGGCAGGTTTAAAAAATATTAATGCAAGAATGGAAGAAGCAGGGATGATGATTACCTCATATAAAGAAGTATTTTTTAAGATTGTTCTGCCATTGCTCCGCCCTGCATTGTTTTCATCTTTTATTCTTATTTTTATTCTGTCACTATCCGAGTTTGCTGTCCCTTCATATCTTTCAATTCCTGTTTTCACGACTGAAATATTTATACAGTTTTCGGCGTTCTATAATTATTCACTTGCTATAACACAATCGATAATACTTACTTCAATTTGCCTTCTGCTGTTGTTGCCTGAAAAGAAATATTTAACCAAGGAACATTTTTTTTCTTTTGGTAAAAAGACTTTCCGGTTCAGAGTTTTTGAGCTCCGCAATAGAACTCTTACACAAATAGTAGTTATGCTTTATATTATTTTCACTGTACTTGTGCCGGTTGGTTTTCTTACAGCTCAAACCTTTTCAAAAACCGGATCATCCTTTCTTACAATCATTAAACCGCTTCTCCCATCGCTGAAGGATAGTTTCTTCATTGGAATTGCAGGAGCATTCATGATAACAATGTATGGATTGATTTTCTCCTGGTTGACGGTTCAATTCAAGATAAAATTTTTGCAAACATTTTTATTGCTTGTATTTGCTGTCCCCTCAATTGTGATAGGTATTTCTTTAATACTTTTTTATAACACACCTTCATTGAGCTTTATATATTCTTCAAAACTTATAATCCTCGTTGCATTCATGGCACGCTTTCTGTTCATTTCTGTAAAAATTATTTCTGATAGCCTTCAACAAATTCCGGTTTCATATACTGATGCTGCTTGTATAACGGGAGCGAAGCCATTTTATGTTTTCAGAAGAATTACTTTCCCATTATTAGGGGAGTCATTATTCACTTCTTTTTTTATCATTTTGATTTTTTGCCTGAATGAGTTGTCAACGATAATAATGATTTATCCCCCGGGAACATCCTTGTTGCCAGTCACCATTTTCACAAGAACTGCCAATGCACCTCAATATGTTGTAAGCGGAATGAGTTTGGTGTCATTGCTGTTCACCATTGTAATTTTGATATGTATGTTCTTCGGAAAAAAGATGTTATTCAATCAACAATGGAGAACGAGCCGGTGATACAATTTATAAATTGCACAAAGATGTTTGGCAGCAAAACAATACTGCGAAACATTTCCTTTGAAGTTAACGAGGAGAAATCTTTCGCCAGTATTCTCGGAAAGTCAGGAAGTGGAAAATCAACATTACTTCGGCTTGTTGCAGGATTAGAGAGTTTGGATGAGGGAAGCATTTATATAAGCGGGGTAATGGTATCTCAAAGAAATAAAATTATAATTCCGCCACATGAAAGGAATGTTGGCTTTATTTTCCAGGACCTTGCATTGTGGCCTCATTTTACTGTTTATCAAAATATTGAATTTGGTTTGAAGCAAAAGGAAATAGGTGATTACAAAAGAATTATTAAGCAAACAATGGATGAGTTTGGAATTGCTGATTTAAAAAATGATTTTACGCATCAACTATCAGGCGGGCAGCAACAATTAGTTGCACTGGCAAGAAGTATGGTACTGCAACCTAAATTGTTACTAATGGATGAACCACTTGCGAACCTGGATGTGAAATTGAAAACCCAAATGCGCAAACTGATAAAACAATTAGTGGAAGAAAAAGACATTTCGATATTCTATGTTACGCACGACCATAGAGAAGCAATGGAGCTGAGCGATAAGATAATCTTGCTTAACGAAGCCGGAATTGAGTATTACGGAACACCGGGAGACATCAATTATTCTGACAATTCTTTTGTAAAAGAGTTTATGGAAGTGTAATTATTTGTTAGGTGGTATATCTATTTTAAAATGAAACACAAGAATGTTGATTTCGTATATCCAAATAAAGTTTAGTAATAGAATTAATTCCACCTGCCATATCAATTTTTTAAAAGCTAAAACATCATAATATGAAATTTTTATTATTGTTGCTCACAATGTATATTCTGCTTTCCTGCGGAAATAACAACACAAATGCTTCTGGCAGCACTCTTGATACAATTGCGAAAATAAATACTGAAAACCGGGTGGTGAATATTGATACAACCTTAAGCTTTGAAGAAAGTGCAGAAGGGAGTTTACCGAAAGATTGGGTTGCCCCTACGGGTAAATGGATGGTTGTGACAGAGCAAAACAATAAGGTATTAAAACAAAGCGCCACTAATTCGGGCAGCACTTTCAATATTTGTGTAAACTCTAAACTTGTATATCAAGACCTTCATCTTCAGGTGAAGTTAAATGCGGTATCAGGTAAAGAGGATCAGGGAGGTGGATTAGTTTGGAGATATATAGATAAGGATAACTACTATATTGTTCGTTCAAATCCTTTGGAAAAAAATGTTGTATTGTACAAAGTGGAGAATGGAAAAAGAAACGATCTGCCTCTTGTTGGTAAAGGCAGAACTTACGGAATGGATGCTCCTATGGCAAAGGCAAAATGGCATGCATTAAAAGTTAGTATACAAGGAAATATGTTTACTGTACTTTTTGATGGTAAAGAATTATTCAAGGTAAAAGACGATACTTTTAAAGAGGGTGGTTTGGCAGGCGTTTGGACGAAAGCAGATGCTCAAACTTATTTTGATGATTTGGTAATACAATCATTGAAATAAATTGAAATTATACGAAGCGAAGCTTTTATCAATTTTAAATGCATCCGAAATTGTTGCAGCAATTTAATAGGCGATTAATTGATAACGTTATTGGCATTAAAAGTATTCAGCAGGAATACAACCCGGAGTTAGGCTTTCTTGAAGGTAATAATTTTGATAACCTAAGATGGCTCTTTCGCTTTACACCAAGATGGTTTACTAAATATGGTATCAGGAAAATGTATTTCCGACCCTGGGGTTTTGATTTGTATAGAACGCATACAACAGGTAAGCTTGAAAGCTTCGTGAATGAAAGCAGGCCACTTGGCTTTTTTACAAAAAGCGGTGAACGCTTTGAGTATAATTTTATACAACAATTTGACAGGCTTGATTATACTTTCAATTTAACAGATGCTGTAAAAATACCGGTGGGGAAATATTGGATGTACAGGCAGGAAATACAGGCAGGAACATTTCAGGGCAGAAGAGTTTGGGTTGATGTGGAATATGGCTGGGGTGGCTTTTACACTGGTCGCATTGCAGTATTTGAAACTTGCTTGGGAATCAACGTGAATAAACACCTAAATTTTAAAACTGATTACACCCTTAATAAGGTAAAATTGCTACAAGGCCGTGTAACTACTAATGAGCTTACTCAATATGTAAACTATGCATTCAGTCCACGCATTGATATAGCTGCTTTTGTTCAATGGAACTCTTTAGATTATGTGGGCTTTGACTTTTTTTTATTTACCTCTAATTGACCGGCTGTCTGCAGTAGCGAAAGATCCTGCAGCAAATAACCGGCTACTTCTATTTCCTGCCCTACGAGTTCTCCCTGTTTGAATTCCATGATAATCCGGAATAAAGGCTGTGAAGAAATATCTTTAGTAATAACGACATAACTATTTAAATAATATCGATGCAATACACCGTAACGTATTTCTTATATACATTTTTGGATAGGCGGAAAGTGAAAAAGTAAAAGCCGTTGGTGATAGCACAATGGCAATACCAACGGCGGAAAAATAATTTTATTAAAACAACCTTCGCTGTGCGTCGGGGCCTTACCTTTCTCCTTACCCATTGATGGAAAGCTTGGCGGGTAAAGAGGTAACCAACTGACGTCCGCATAACCAAGCCGCCTTAAAACTGAGTCGGCTTTTTCAGCGGCACTTCCTGTATGGTAAAAGTGTTTTGTTCCTGTCCGGCGAACCACTTGTCAAGATATGAATACACAACGAACACCCGCTTGCCGTCACTGGTAACCGTAGTGGGGAATACATCCCCGACGTCAAACGAAGTGCTCAGGCGGCCGCTCTTCCATTCGTCTGTGCTGATGAACGAAACCACTTTTGTGAAGTCCACCGCTACCAGTTGCTTGCCGTCTTTGCTTAGGAGCAGCCCGTCCGGGCTGACCGGAGCATCCAACTGCACGATAGAATAGCTGGCCGGGTTGCGCACCGGTATCTTCACGACCTTGTTGTCAAAGGCTACGAGTAAAAATCCTCTTTCGTCATATTGGATACCGTTAAAGCCGAAGCCACCGGGTGGGTTGGCAAAAGCAGCGTTCTGAAAAAAGATGGATGCCTTGCCCTCGCGGGTTACCTTATATATAACCGGAACAAAGCTGTTGGTGACGTACACATTGCCTTCGGGGTCTAACGCCTCGTCATTGATTAAATTATTAGACGAATCCGGGAGCAGGCCCGCCAGGTCGGCGAAAAAAAGCCGGGCGCCGGTATTGAGGTTGTATGCTCCTATTCCCTTATTTGCGTCACACACCCAGAGGCGTTGGCGGGCCTTGTCCACTTTCAGGCCATTGGAATGAGCCAGCATTTCATCCATAATGAACGGCTTGTAAATACCGTCAAATGTTACAATGCCGACGGTGCCATGGTCGGCGGAGGAGACGTAGAACCAGTTGTGGATCGCGTCGTACACTACGCCTTCAGGAAAGAGGTTGTGTTCGGTAAAATTGATTTGTACAGGCGCCGGGGGGTGTTTCGGGTTAAAATCAATAGGGAAGTCTTTAGTACAGCCGGCCAGCAGCAGGGCTAATACCGGGAAGAATAAGAGTGTGCGTTTCTTTGTCATGAGTTTGCTTTTTAAATGAGTGAATTTTTAATAACTATGCGTTGCGGAGGACGGAAATGAAGAGGCTCATAGTCGTTAGTTCAGATAGTATGGCCAAACATATTTCTATGAACCCTTATACTATCACTATAGTAAGATCTGTATCTAATAGCAAATTGTACCGTCGAATGTAACGCTTCCTGTTTAAATGTAAATGCTTGAAATACCAGTGGCTGTAAACCTACCAGTTGCACCCTCAAATCTTCCTGTGCCTCCCTGTTATCTTTTATAAATTTTTTTAAAGCGCTCATTTATTTCCATGACATTCATCTAATATAATAGTACCCTTTAATGAGTCGATTCCTGCAGGATTAAAAAGGTTTCCATGAAAGATGGTGGTATAGCTTCCCGTTGCACCAGCATATTTACCGGTACCGCCTGTAATTATGCTATTATAAATTAGTAAAATATTACCGGTAGCAGGATCAACAACAGGACTAACTCCTTTTATACCAGTCTCAAATAGTTGATCTCCATTTGCAACTGTGATAATTCCATCGACTTCTGTAAAGATATTATTGGCATCAATTTGTCCGTGACCAACAAAAGAAGACTTTCCAATAGGCGTTCCATCACCTGTTCCGGTGGCAGTAATAAGTTGGAGAGGGCCGGCCTGGGTTATAACTGATTCAGTCTGGAAGACAGCTATTAAGGGCACTGTTTTTTTACACGGATGATCGTCTTTTTTGCAATTACTGATAAATAGCGTGATGCACATGAGCAAAAGAACAAGGCGGTACTTACCGAATAAGTTTCGTGGATTGATTGACTGAAAAATAGAAGAACTCAGAACTAATAAATTTTTAGTGTTTGATACTTGTTTCATAATTGATGTTTAAGTGGTTAAAAAAACATTCTAAAAGATAATTGCTAAAGGGTTTTTATTGTGAGACGCTGAGGTTGCTTTTTGTATGAATACTTCAGAGTTTTCCGGCTATCTTAATAAGGCATCAATTGTGGTTAAAGCTTGTTTCATGATTTATAATTTAACGGATAAAAAATATTTTTTTGAGTACAATACAGAGACGGAACTTATCAGACAGGTAAGGAAAGAAATTAAACTTTAGTAGCACAAACAGCTTTACTGCTTTGTTCCTCATAAAAAATTTCAACACGAAGATTGGAGATATAATAGGGATGAGCTATACACCTTTTCGTGTATTTTGACTATACACCTTTTGGTGTAGAAAGGAAAAGAGTAAGTAGAAATTTATTACAGCAGCTTATGATCTGCTGCATATTTAACCAGGGAGGCAGTATTTTTTAAGTGCAGCTTTGCAAGCATATTCTTTCGATGGGTGTCTACGGGAACTATGCTAAGAAAAAGCTTGTCTGCGATTTCATGATTGGTAAGGCCATCGGCAATAAGACGGATGATCTCAACCTCTCTTGCCGTAAGCTGTTTCTTAGTATCCGATGTATTAACGTTTCGATCGGTAAGATGAGTAAATAAGTTATTGGAAATTGCCGGACTGATATATCTTTCACCCTGCATTACTTTACCTATGGCCTTTAACAGCTCTGTTTTGCCGGTATCTTTATTAATAAAAGCATCTGCTCCCGCCTTCATCATTTTACTGACAATAGCCGCATCGCAAAGCATGCTGACGACAATAACTTTTACGTAAGGCTTTTCCTGCTTAATGAGTTTGGTGCCTTCCAATCCGTTTAATACCGGCATGTTGATATCCATGATCACACAATCAACATCCGTTATCAAAACTTTATCCACTGCTTCACGACCGTTACGGGCAGTATGAATTTCGCCAATCGTCTTTTCGGTTTCCAGTATCCTGGAAATACCATCCGTAATAAGCTGGTGGTCATCGGCTATTAATAAATGGATGGGTAATTGATAGGACATACTTAATTAAAATTATACGGTATTTCAATCAGCACACTGGTTCCCTTTCCAGGTTGCGAATCAATAGTGATGATGCCGTTCAGCACCTTGGTGCGTGTATCTAAATTATGCAATCCATATCCGTCTTTGTGATTGCTTACATCAAAACCTCTTCCGTCATCTTCTATCATTAAAATTATTTTTTCATTCCGCCGGCCTATCTGTAGCGATACATGTTTGGCGCCGGCATGTTTCAATACATTATTAATAAGTCCTGCGTAATGCGGTATAAAGTCAGCTCATAATCTTTTTGCAATCGTTGGTTCATGCCAAAGATCACCAGGCTGAAATGCAGCCGTTCCGTTTCATTGATTTTGCTTACGAGTCCTTCTACTGCGGTGGTATAACCAAATTCTTCGAGTATGCCAGGACTTAGGTTGAGCAATAGCTGGCGCACATCCTGCATAGCTTCACTAATTAAGTTTTCAGAACTTTGGGCCAACGACTTTATTTCTTCATTATTTGTAGCGGATGCTTTTTCACTTAAAGAAGATAAAAATAATTTTAAGGCGGAAAGTTTAATGCCTACCTCATCATGCAGGTCTTTTGAAATGCGTTTGCGTTCTTCTTCCTGGGTGGCTACCATTGTCTTAATCTGCTCAGCCTGTTTTCTTTTTAAGCCACGAATATGATTTCGATAGAAGTTATATCCCATACCGCCAATCAACAAGGCATATAAGGTATAAGCCCACCAGGTACGCCACCAGGGCGGCAGTACTTTGAAGGAATATGCTGTTTCGCTCCAGACGCCGAAAGGGCTTACTGCTTTTAGTTTAAACGTATAAGCCCCTTCCGTCATATTTCCAAAAACGGCCGTGGAAATATTACTGAGCGGGCTCCAGTCTTTAGTATAACCTTCCAAGTTATATTGATATTTAACCTGTTTTGGCAACGCAGGTTCTATGGCCGCAAAATCTATGCTTATTGAGTTATCTTTATAGGGAAGGACCAGGTTGATGGGTACCGGGTAAAACCTTGATACGCTATCCAGTTGTATGTCACCATATTTTTCTCCCATGCTGTCTAAAACTGCTGGTGATAACACTTTCCCAAACGATGTAATCATTTCATTGAGCAGGGTAAGGCTGTCAATTAATTTATTACCTTGACGCATACGAAGGATATTATTCCAGCAAATGTTCTCATTATTCACTTTTACAGCTTGTATATTTAAGTTCAGGGCTTCGGGGTTCTTCTTCTCGACTGCTGCATAATCAAATCGTATGAGTTTATTGTGTCCGCTCCCGACCCATATTATTCCTTTATTGTCCAACAACAAGGCATTAAAAGCCGCTTCCTTTATGGGGTAGCCGGTATTGTTATTAAAATTTTCAAACTCATTATCCTGCCTATTGCTGGTAGTTGATGGCTTTTCTTTAAGCCCTGACAAACCATGGTTTGTTCCAAACCATATCATATTCCTTTGTTGATCTTCCACCATAGCCCATATATAATTATCTGCCAGCCCCTGTTCCGTGGTATAATTAGTAAAATTTTTTCCGTCATATTTGCTGGCACCTGCATTTGTGCCAATCCAGATGTTTTCAGCCTTATCCTTTATAAGGCTATATACCTTATTGCTTACCAGCCCTTGAGCGGTGGTATACCCGGTAAAACGATTGCCATCAAATTTGCTTACCCCATCATCATGTGTTCCAAACCAGAGGTTTCCTGCACTATCCTCTATGATCCGCTGTACATTGTTACCTGCCAGTCCCTGGGCCGTGGTATAATTGGTAAAGCTTTGTCCGTCAAATTTACTTGCGCCTCCATGTGTTCCAATCCAGATATTACCGGCATTATCCTGCCAGATACTACTTACAGAATTATTTGCCAGCCCCTGGGCGGTGGTATAATTGGTAAAACAAGTGCCGTCAAATTTACTCACACCTCCTTTATCCGTACCAAACCAGATATTTCCTACTTTATCCTGGATCATATCCCATACTCTACTATCTGCCAGTCCCTGGGCTATGGTATAGTTCATAAAGCTTTTTCCATCAAATTTGCTCACGCCCCCATCAAAGGTGCCAAACCAATAGTTACCGGCGTTATCCTGCAGGATCCTGAACACCAGATTGCCGGGCAGCCCGTTTGCAGTAGTATAATTTGTTAAGCTATTGCCCTCGTATTTGCTCACCCCGCCGTGGGATGTGAACCAAAGGTTGCCAGCTTTATCCTGCAGGATACTGGAAATATTATTCTCAGCCAACCCCTGTGCATTGGTGTAATTCCTGAATCTGATGCCATCATATTTGCTGATGCCTCTTGCATAAGTACCAAACCACAAGTTGCCGTCTTTATCCTGCACGATGCAGGATACATCATTATCAGCCAAGCCCTGTGCTGTTGTATAATTCGTGAACCTGTTCCCGTTGTATTTGCTCACTCCTGCGCTTGTGCCAAACCACAGATTGCCGGCCTTATCCTGCGAGATACTGTTTACAGATTTACTTGCCAGCCCCTGTGCTGTTGTATAATTAATAAAGGTTTTTTCATTGTGTTTGCTTACACCTCCTGCAGCAGTGCCAAACCAGATATTTCCACTTCTATCCTGCATCATACAACGTATATAATTGTCTGCCAGACCATGAGCAGTTGTATAGTTTGTAAAGCTTTTGCCGTCAAATTTGCTTGCGCCTCCCTCCTGGCTGCCGAACCAAAGATTACCCCTGCTATCCTGCATGATGCAGGATACAAAATGACCCGCCAGGCCCTGCGCTGGAGTATAATTTGTGAAACGGTAGCCGTCATATTTGCTCACGCCTGAACTCGTTCCAAACCAGAGGTTGCCCTCTTTATCCTCTATAATATAAAATACCACATTACCTACCAGCCCCTGGGCTATCGTATAGTTTGTAAAACTTTTCCCGTCATATCTACTCACGCCTCCTCCGATCGTGCCAAACCAGAGATTGCCGGCTTTATCGCTTGCGCTACAACGAACAGAACTTAGCGCCAGCCCTTCTTCCGTGCCATAGTTGGTAAAGAAAGGGGCGCCTCCGTTTGATGAATCTATTCTGATGACAGGCTTTCCTGCTTTTATTACTTTGGGCTGATTGTGTACAGTGATGGGGATTACTTTTGGCGCAGCAAAACTATCTTTAGTGATATCATTAATGACCTGTGGCTTTTTAGCAGTATCCTTTTGTGGGTGTAATGAGGTTTGGTGGTTGCATGAAATGAAAGCGTAAAAGCATACCCCGATAATACAACACCACAAAAGGTTTTCGGCGTGTAAACGTCTTTGTTTTGGAGGTTGCTTTTTCAAAAATATAGCTTTTTATTGCTATTAAAGTACAATGTCTAATGCAAGCTTGTATTGAGATTCAATCATAAACTTCGCACGTTCACTATTTCACGAATAACCTGGATATTTTTAAAACAATGCGTCCAGCTCAATTCGTGACGCACTGCATCACGTTTTTGGAATGCCATGTAAAACTAACGGATATTGCGGAGCTTACTTTTATCGAAAATTTCCTTTGCATTAATAATGATTTCTTTTATCGAGGCAAGCAGAATAGTATTTTCAATTTCATTCATAGGGCAATCCTTGTGGTCTGTTAAACGATAGAATTCTAGGAGCTTTTATTTCATTTACTAAGTTGGAACCTTATTTATACAATAGTATTTGTCAGTAAATATATATATCGGTTTTTGGAACAGATTGACCTGGGAATAAAAAACAAAATCAATAAGAAGTGCCAATTGCATTCTGTCCACCCTTCACCAAAGCAGTTCGTAGATATGCCCGTTCGTGCCGCGATACGCGACGTGCTGATTGGGAGCGCGCATGCTGGCGTAATAGACCGGTCGGTCGACAGCAGGCGGTCCGCCGTAGGCAGCGGTCAGGTCCACATGATGAACGGCCGTCTCGCCAAGGAAATGCCATAATTCGTGCATCCTGCCGTTAGCCGAGTGGAAAATGACGTGCTGGGTATTGTCGCTCGGATTGTAGCCGCCCGACACGTTGCCGATAGCCGGTGGCGCTCCCGACAACGCGGTCAGGTCGCGGCCTTGCACGGGTGCGACATTGGGCCAAAACAACTCATAAAGATGTCCGTTCGCGGCTCTATACACAATCCGGTGTGTATCCTCAGCAGGGGTGAACCATGCGAACGGGTCGCCTGCCGCCGCCGGCGTCCCGGCAAAGCCGGACAGATCGTCCTGACCAACCGCGCCATCCGGAGCCCAGTAAAGGCTGCGAATGTGGCGGTCGGTGCCCCGGAAGACAACAATGTTGGTCGAGCGGACGGGATCATAGTAGGGCCACGGATCACCTGCCGCCGAGACGGCGTTAGCCTGTGCTGTCAAGTCACCATGACCAACGCCGCCTTGTCCCTGCCACCACAATTCATGAAGGTGCCCATCGCCACTGCGGTAAACAACGTGGTGAAAGGCGTCGTGCGCCGAAAACCAACCTGCCGGGTCGCCCGCCGTCTTTGGCGCGTTGATTGCGCCCGTGAGATTGTCGTGGCCAACTGCGCCGAACATCCAGTAGAGGGTGCGCACCTGGTTATCGGTGCCTCTAAAGACCAGCACAACCTGGTTGTCAGCGGGATCAAAATAGGTGAATGGGTTGCCTTGGGCGGCTGGGGCGCCGGCATTGGCGGTGAGGTCGGTGGTGCCCTGGCCGCGTGGATCACGCCAAATCTCGTTCATATGCCCGGCGGTGTCGCGATAGGCGATGTTCTCGATGCCAGGGCCGTTCAAGACCAACGCGCAGGGCGGGCCAGCAGCAGTGCGCGCGCGTGTCGTAGCAGTTCGGTCGATGAGATGCTGACCGGCATCATCGATGCGGATGCCGAAGCCGTCAGGAAGCGCGCTGGTGACGGTCAGCGTAACCCCATTATCAAGGGCCGCCGACTGTCCGGGCTGCAGTGCCGTCAGCGTCATCAGATAGAGTGGCTTTTTGTTGCCCTCACGCGCCTGCACGGTCGGGTTGCGGGTCTGGACGCGATAGGCGATGACACCTTCGCTGGCTATGCCTCTCTCCTGCACGTCCCGGGTAGACGGCATCCCTGCCTCAAACTGGTCGGTCTTTTTGCGCGCTTCTATCAGCACGTAAGGAAAGCTGTCCCCAATGCGAACGGCGGCCACCCGCCCCGCCACCGGCGGCTGAGCGAGGCTGATGTGTTGCAACTCGTAATTGACGGACGCGCCCGCGTGCAGCCGGATCGCCGCCGTATTGAGCCAGCCGAACTCGTTTTTGGTAAAGGCGGTCGGATGAGTTTGGCTGGATGCCGACATCTCGTCGAAGGTGTCGATCGAGCGCTCCCCTGGATCGGCGTCGTTATCAAAGTGATAAAGATCTTTGAAGCCGGTGAGGCCATGGATCAGCTCCATCAGCCACACGCCATTACTTTCCACCATTACCACGCGCGACCAGAAGCCACTGTTGGTGCCCGATTCTCGGCCACCGAGCATTACCAGGACAGCGGCATCCATGCCCTGTTCACGCAGGCGCGGACCCAGCGTGCCCTCAAGTTCATCGGCTTCGACTACCTGCTTGTCAATAGTCTGCATCGGCAGTACAACAGGGTCGATGTCGGCGAGTCCCGAGGAGACTGCGCGCAGCCATCCGCGGAGCGAACGGTCCGCGCCATTGGCCTCGCGGCGAGGGTCGTAGACCACCCGGCGCAGAATGACATTCTCCCAATCGGGCGGGATCTGATCAGGTGGCGCCGCGCGCGCCCGAAATAAAGGTACAAAAGCGACGCGCTTGCGTCCGAGCGAGGGTGTCGCAAAGGTTAACGCCGCCTCCTTATTTTCTTGTGTGACCGGAAATTCTGATGACATTTGGTTCATTGGGTTAATTTAAAATCTAAGGAAGCATTATGTAAAGATTGTTCTGAAATTCTGAAGTATTTTCCAACGCGTGCTCTTCTCTTGTTCGTGAGTTGTTCCACTATAAACGATGTTCGTCCTTGGTAATTGAGAGCCTATCTGCACGGCTCCCGGAAAACAGCGCCAGGTGGATAAGCCAGATGATATTAAATAAATGTAAACTAAATATTAATGTTTTGAATCAATTTCCATTACTGCCTGTTTATATAAGCGTCCAATTGGAATTTCGGGTTGCATTAACTTGTACGGAAAGACTATTGTAACCGGAGATTTTGTCCACGGAGACTTCGGCGGAATACATTACCGGCCTTCCGTTGCCGCTGGCCTAATTCTCGGAAATGCAATTGCAAAATATATGTACGGTCATATCAGGTTTAAGAAAGGCGGATGAAACGCTAAAAGTGTAAGAGCAGGAGATTCATTTGCAATAACCATTCTTCTGAAGCGACGCGTTGTATTCTTTTGCACGGCATTTTTGGCGATACACCTTCTAAAAACGCAGACTGGCCATGTTTCTCTGTCCGGCAAACAAGAATTACAAATGGATAAATATAGGATCAATAAATATTTCAACATGTAGATTTCATGATGCAAGATGCTATCGCTGGTCATAGTATTTGTTTTAAGGAGAGGTTACAATTCCCTCACTCTCCGCTATCTCTTAAGTAAGGATGAAACTGAAGAGCCAACTGAGCAAATATTAATGCAACCTTTATTTTCATCAAAGAGTGCCCTCTGGTATTCTATTTTTAGAACTTTATAAGTGCTGAAGGTTGCTTCTAAGCACAAACCGTTATGTGTCAAACGCATTTAACCATTAATGCATTTGTAAAAACGCTTTTCTTTTGTTTTTGTCCAATTGAAATCCATTATTTTATTGAAAGAATAATTGTATAATCATGGGAAAAAAAATTATACGTTTAAAAGCCGTGCAGCTGTGCCTGCTTTTGCTTCTCGCAGTGTTTCTTACAAACCAGGTAAGGGCTTCATCACATCGTGAAGCGCCATTGATTTCAATGGATCCGTTAGCCGACAATACTGACGTTTATGCTTTCCGTAGCCCTGACGATACGAGTACTGTTACACTTATTGGCTACAGGAAAAAATGGCAATCCCCTGGCTGCCGGTAAACCATTTATCAATAACTTCCTACCCACTTTAGGCGATATGCTTCGGCTGAACATGGCAGTTCCTGTAACACCCCGGAACGATCCGAACTTCAGTTCTTTGGGCATTATTAAAGCGGCTGTTTTAGGACTTACAGATCCAGCTTACACAGCTGACTCTACGGTACTCCGATTCATCCCTAACATGGATGGTTTTCCTAATGGCAGAAGGCTTGAAGATGATGTTACTACAATTGAACTGCAGGCGGTATCGGGTGTGGCGCTTGCTGCAATTGGACTGTGGTATGATGATTACAACGGAACGGGAAGCCCTGTTACCCCCCAACTGGCAAGTGTCCTCGGCTTCACTTCCGGACCTACTGCAAATGATACCACCCTTAAAGTTTCTTTTCCTTTTGTACAAACTCCCTGGAGAGGTTTTGACTATACTTTAAAACCAAGGTTCTAACAAATCAAAAACAGATTATGAAAAATTTTATAAAACGCTTTTCAGCCGTTTTGGTTTGTATAGCACTTGGTCAAACCACGGTGTTAGCTTCCTCCCACAGAGAAGCACCTTTGATTGCATACGATCCGTTAGCGGATAATACTGATGTATACGCCTTCAGAAGCCCTACCGATACAAACAGCGTTGTGCTGATTGCCAATTATATTCCTTTTGAACTGCCTCAGGGAGGTCCGAATTATTACACCTTCGGCCAAAACGTGCGGTATGAAATTCATGTAAAAAACAGCGCATCTACATCAGGTGATGATATAACATATCGTTTTACTTTTACAACAACCAACCAGGATCCTACTACTTTCTTCAACATCCGGCTGGGACAGCAGAATCTCAAATCGACCTATTCTTTGGAACGTGGTATAAACGGAACTTTCACCACAATTGTGAGTAATGGAATCGTTCCGCCAAATAATATCGGTCCAAGATCCATTGAAGATGGTACCGTTGGCCTGGGAACGCAGTATGAAACACTTGCTTCAAATGCAATCATGATGGCAAGTTCCGGAGAAAAGGTCTTTTGCGGACCAAGAGATGATCCTTTCTTTGTTGATTTGGGCGGTGCATTTGATGTGGGTAATTTCAGAACGCCCGGCCGTGACGGCCTTGCAAAATTGAATGTGCATTCAATTGTGATAGAAGTGCCTGTTTCTACTCTCCAAAAGGATGGTAAAACAACTTTACAGGCTACCAGTATTTTAGACCCCGATTTTGTTATCGGTGTGTGGGCGAGTGCGAGCCGCCAGTCGATGTCAACTTTCGATACAACGGGCGGTGAAGCCATTACTTCAGGAAATTTTGTTCAGGTATCCCGTTTAGGTATGCCTTTGACGAATGAAGCTATTATTCCCATTGGCCAGAAAGACAAATGGAACTCGATTATTACAGCCATCGGTTCTGATGTTCCCTACAGCAAGCATTTTTCGAATCCCGAACTTGCTTTATATATGGATGATTCCCAGTTCGGCACTGCTGTACCGGGTTTATCCCAATTGCGGATTCAAACAAATTCTTTGGGTTCTTTTGACTTCAGGAATGGTAAAAAAGGCCTGTATGATCTGAAAGGAACTTCTGCTGTCGCAGGTACTGCCCTCGATGATGCTGCATTTGGCAATGTTTTACTTCCGGATAGTATGAGCCCCAGGGCTGTTGATCTACTTCCCATTTTTCTTACTGGTGTTCCGAATTTGAGGCCATACCAGTTGGCAACCGGTAAGAATGGCAATCCACTGGCCACAGGCAAACCCATTATACATAATTTCCTTCCTACGCTCAGTGATATGTTGCGGTTAAATATGGCCGTTCCCGTTACCCCCAGAAATGATCCGGACTTCAGTTCGCTCGGCATAGTCCAGGCTGCGGTGCTTGGGCTCACTGATACGCTGTATAACAAAGACACTTCACTGCAGTTCATTCCGAACATGGATGGTTTCCCCAATGGCAGAAGGCTGGAAGATGACGTTACGACAATTGAATTGCAGGCCGTTTCCGGTATTGCTTTGGCAGCCCTTGGTTTATGGTATGATGATTATGACCCGATGACGAGCCCACATCCGGCAACTGCTCAACTGTTAAATGTATTTGGTTTCAATGCCGGAGTTACTAACAATGATACAACGTTCAGGGCTAACTTTCCTTTCGTTCAAACTCCATGGAGAGGGTTTGTAGGGGCATCATATGCAGGACCGTTAGTGGCACTTCCGGTCAACTGGGTAAGCTTTGTTGCAGAAAAAGAGGGTCCGCACGTGATGTTAAGATGGCGTGTTGCAAGCGAAACCAACAATAAATATTATCTAATTCTGTCGAGCACCGACGGACAGAAATTCAAAGAAATCGGAAGAGTCAATGCAACAGCCAGCGCAGCAGGTAATTACGTATTTGTAGATACTGATCCTTCTTTAAACAGTACAAACTACTACCGGATCAAGCAGGTAGATAATGATGGAAGATTTACCCATTCCGCGACCAGAACAGTCAAATTCGATGGCCAGAGCCCGATCCGTATACACCCTAACCCTGCTTCTGATTTTATAAGAGTAACCTCAACAAGAACAGGTATGACGGCTGAACTGCTGGATCAAAATGGAAGGACAGTGCTTTCCCAGGTCATGACAAACGGTACGACGGAATTTAATATTTCCCGCCTTAGCAAGGGCACATATTTCATAGTTGTGCAAAGCAATGGTATTAGAGTAGAAACAAAGAAGATCATTAAACAATAAAACGGAAACGTTTGGGGGATGTAATCTATAAACAAATAACCTGGTTGTCTAGCCGGGTTATTTGGTTTGAAAATGCTTTGAAAGAATTGCTGAAATAAATAATTACGATTCACTCAAAATCTGAAAAATGAAAAACAAAAATATTCATATTATTTTCCTGATGATATTCTGTGCTGCCGTTGTTGGAGTGATTGCAAACTATAGTAGAAAGGAGAAAGAAAGTAAGAATATGGTATATGAACTTCTTCTACGTAAAGGTGCAGCAGCCAATACAGCGGAATGGCAGGATGTTCGCAATAAAGCCAACAATTTAATTTCTATTTTGAAACAAGAGCCTACCGATATGAATGCGCTGATAAGATTAGCGGCATTGTATATACAGGAAGCGAGGGAAACGGGAAATTATGCATACTATGATAAAGCTGCACTAAAATGCGTAAACACCATTTTACAAATCGATTCATTGAACTTCAATGCTCTTGTGTATAAATCACTTATTTCTTTATCGCAGCACCATTTTTCCGAAGGGTTGGAGATAGCGAAAAAGGCGCAGCAGGTAAATCCATACAATGCCTATGTATATGGTCTGATGGTTGATGGTAATGTTGAAACGTAAACACTAGAGCAGATGCATGTTGGCTCAAATAGACCGAAGGGTTAGTTT
>JBBJMP010000016.1:0-133666 GCA_037718865.1 Chitinophagaceae bacterium
ACCGGCCACCTCGACCTTGGCAAGGTCGCGCTCTACCAAATGAGCTACTTTCGCAAATTTCCAAAAAGAACTATCAGGGAGTGCAAATTTAATGAATACAGACTTCCCACAAAATTTTTTATCCCTTACTTATACTTCGGCGTATACAACGTATTGTCGGGCACTACTACATCCGGTTTCCCTTTATAACGATGCGTGTACAATCCATAACAGCCCCCCAGAATAAAAGCCATAATACAAAATACCTGCAAATAAAACAGGAACACCGATGAATGCACCCAATTATACGCAAAGTCTTTTTCCTTTGGATTCTTGTATTCGGTTTCTTCAATATGCTCCATATGGTTATTTTACAAGTCAAAAATAAAGGTTCATAACTAAATATCCATTTTATTCCCAACAATTTCTGCAAATCGTTTCCTGCCGGAAACAAAATGCTTCCATACCACACTGTGCGGATACCAGCCCTGTAAAGTGCCGCTTTTACGGACGGGGAAAACGCTTTTCTTCCTGTCAAACAAAAGCCACCCGTAAAAACCAACATGGGCCTCGAGCACCGCAATAAAATAGGTGGCCTCCCCTTCAAACAGGGATTTGCATGCGGAGAAAATGTCCAGCAGGATGCGCAGGGGCAGTTTCCAGACCGACTTATGAAAAGGCAGGTTCTTAGCGAGCATGATCAGGTTGTTCCGGAAGTTTAAAAACACCTTGTGTTCATTACCCTTGGGTAAGGTGCCGCCTCCTACATGATAGACCCTGGAGGCCGGACAAGCCATTACGGTGTAACCCGCTAACTGCAGGCGCCAGCAAAAATCAATCTCTTCCTGGTGGGCGAAAAAGTATTCGTCGAAGCCCTTTAACTGATGAAACAGGGATGCCCTCACGAACAAGGCTGCCCCGCTGGCCCAGAAGATGGGCTCCGTAGCGTCGTACTGTCCATGGTCCTGCTCACAGAAATCAAAGATCCTTCCACGAGCAAACGGATAACCTAACGTATCCAGCCAGCCGCCCGCAGCTCCCGCATACTCAAACAATGACCTGTCCGCATAAGTCATTATTTTCGGCTGGCAGGCCCCGATGCGGTCGTTAGATTCCATAAGCTGTATAATTGGCTCTAGCCAGCCAGGCTCCACTTCTACGTCCGAATTAAGCAGCACATAATAACCAACCTCCTGCCCCACACGTTTCAATGATTCATTATATCCTTTGGCAAAACCATAGTTTTGAGACAGTTCAATAAGGCGAACCTGAGGATAGGCGTGCCTGAGGAAAGCCAATGAATCGTCAGTGGAGGCATTATCGGCCACGATCACTTCAAAATCTGCATATTTAGAAGCCAGCACCGAAGGAAGAAACCGTTCAAGGTAATTACGACCGTTCCAGTTTAATATAACTATAGCTATTTTTGAATTCAATTGGGGCTGGTTCTGAAATAGATTCAAAAGTAAGGGTTGCACGTTTACCATTTTTAAATTCGTTGAATGATCCCATCACTGTTTGGCTGGAGAACTGTACTGGCACTGATCGCTATTGGCATCGTAACGGGCACCATATTTTATTCGCAATACCTGGCCAGGAAGATCATCAAAGAAGAAAGGCAAAAGGTAGAGCAGTGGGTGGAAGCCAGCAAAGCAATCGGAACCACGTCAGATATGGATCTCACCCTTCCCAACCTCATTCGTAATGAACAGACCAATATCCCCATCATCGAAACCAATGAAAAGGACAGCATCGTCAGTTTTATAAACCTGGATAGTTCCAAAGCGGCCAACGATCCGTTATATCTGGACAAAAAACTGAATGAATTCCGTTCGGCCAATAAACCCTTTGTGCTCGTGCTTAACCAGAACCCCTTCATTTATAATAAGTACTATTATGGTAATACGCGGCTGTTGACCGAAGTCAGGTATTTCCCGCTCGTGCAGCTTTTCATCGTTGCGTTGTTCATCATCATTACCATTGTGTCTATCACCAGCCGCCACCAGTCCACGCAGAACCAGGTCTGGGTAGGCATGGCCAAGGAGACGGCGCACCAGTTGGGAACTCCCATATCTTCCTTACAGGGCTGGGTGGAGATGTTGAAGGATAACCCGGCTAACGATGCCATTACCGGCGAACTGCAAAAAGATATTGACAGGTTGAACCTCGTGTCTGACCGTTTCGGGAAAATCGGCAGTACTCCCAGGCTGGAAGAAACAAATCTCGTTGACCAGATAAAACACATGGTTGAGTACATCCGCAAAAGGGCCACAGGGAAAGTCCGCTTTACGATTGAGGCTAATGAAAAACAACAGATCGTAGCTAACATTTCAGCACCCCTGTTTGACTGGGTCATCGAGAACCTGTTAAAAAATGCCCTTGATGCCATGGAGGGGAAAGGGGAAATAAGCATTCATTTGCAGGAGAACAGTAAAGAGACCTATATCGATGTGAGGGATACCGGAAAGGGAATATCTACGGCTAACCTTCGCCGGATCTTTAAACCGGGATTTACCACAAAAAAACGGGGATGGGGCCTGGGATTAAGCCTTTGCAAACGGATCATTGAGCAATATCATCAGGGACAATTGTTCGTTAAAAACTCGGAACCGGGTAAGGGCACTACGTTCAGGATTGTGCTGAAGAAGAAGAACTGATGTGCGGATGTGCGAATGTGCGGGAAGAATGCTCTGATCGAGTGAGAGTTTGGTGACAGATGTGGCCTTAGTGTATTTTACCAAAAACCTTTTACATTTGCAGTGCTCAATCTTTGCGGAGGTGGCGAAACTGGTAGACGCACTACTTTGAGGTGGTAGCGCCGTAACTGGCATGGGAGTTCGAATCTCCTCTTCCGCACAGTAAACCCTTGCTAAAATATTCCAGCAAGGGTTTTTTTAACTATCAGTGGTCAAGCCTGTTAATTGTTGCTTAATTCAGATGATATAGCCTTTAACTCGTTCAGCTCCTTCAAATCATTTTCAAATCCCTCCCTTTTCCTGTTTTTAAATGCGCCCAGTTTAAAAGCCACGAAATAAATGAGCAGTGTTATGATTATGCTGATGGCTGTTTCGCCCAGTGCGGGCCAGAGTGCCTTGTGCTCAAGTTTTTTTGGAAGAAAAGAAAATGCAGTTAATACCCCCGCGGATAGAAAGATGATACCAAACCAACGTTCAATTTTTTTATTCTTATCATAGGCATCAATCGTTCTGTTCAGAAAAGCAGCAAGACTGATGTGATTCATATCGACATCAAAATTTTGAAAAATTTTAAAAATAGAAAAGATGGCCAATATAACACCGATGGATAATATACCATAAGGAACATATTGCACGATATATTTAAAATCAAAAGGATTCCCGACAAAGATGGCTCCCAGGAATAGCAAGGTAATGACCATGAGTACCAGGTGAATAATATTCTCCCGCCTGATCTTTGAAACCCTCGACCGCGACCTTTCCTTTAACATACTTAATATGATCTGTTCATTTAACCGCTGAGATAACGCGAGCTTCTGGTTGTATTCCTGCCATGCTGTTTTTATTTGCTCTATGTTCATGTTAATTTGTTTTTATAAGCTTACTTAATTTATTTTTTATTCTGTTTAGCCTTACACCTACATTGCCAACGGAAATGCCAATGATATCACTCATCTCGTCATAACTTTTCTCATCCAGGTAAAGCATAATCACTGCCTTTTCAATCTCTGTGAGCTTTTCTATCGCCAGGTTAAGAATACCTTCTTTTTCTTTGTCATCCGTCGATCCAGACATATCAGGAATCTCAAACTCAATTACCGTCAGTGCATTTTTTTCAGGCTTTTTTAATTCTTTCCGGAAGTTTGATATGGCTGTGTTGAGCGACACCCTGTATACCCAGGTGCTATTGGCAGACTGCCTTCTGAATCCGGGAAAAGATTTCCAGAGTTGTAATACCACCTCCTGGAATAAATCCTTACGGCTCTCATTATCCCGGCAATACAAGTTGCAAACCTTGAAGATCAATGCGCGGTTATTGTTTATTAACTCAATGAATTCTTTTTCCATTCAATATTCCTGCTTTTATTCATTAGTCGGCCTTTAAAAGCATTTATTACAACTTTTCGGAATTATTATTTTTTGTTGCTGTAAATGTAAGGCCGGGAAGGCAGGAATGGTTAGAAGAAAAGTCTCTCTACGGACCAGTAAGCGGCAACCAGTGCAATGCAAATGGAAACAGGGTTTACGATCCACGACCTATACCACAATTTCTTTCTGAAGGGAATAATGAGCAAAAGGAAAACGGCGGCAATCACTGTTATTTGTCCCAGTTCAACACCGGCATTGAAGGAAAGAATAGATGTAATAAACCGGTCGGGAGGAAGACCAATCTCATTGAGTGCACTGGCGAAGCCCATCCCGTGTATTAGTCCAAAGACAAATACTATGGCTATCCGCCACGACTTCAATTCGTGTATAACGACGTTTTCTATGGCTACAAACAAAATGGACAAGGCTATAATAGGTTCGACAACAGAACCGGGAGCTACAATAATATTTTTCATACTCAGGGCAAGGGTAATGGAATGGGCAATCGTAAAGGCGGTGGCCTGCCATATTATGGTAGACATTTTTGTGCTCAGCAGGCATAGACCAACAACAAACAAAATATGATCCAATCCTTCCGGAATAATATGTGTTACTCCCAGACGTACATAGAACCACACCACATCTCCGACCGGAGCTTTTTCCAAAGCATAGTTAATATTATGCGCCGATACAGCCTGGGCGGCAAACGCCAAAAGAACTATCAGGGAAAACGATTTCAGGGCTTTGTGAAATTTCACTAATTGCGATTGAGGTATTATATTCAGCGGTTTAGTCAACCGGTAATCACCCCTAACCCCCTCCTTGAAAAGGCCTAAAACTAACCTGTATAAGGCTTCCTCAGCTCTTTTATCAATGCGCTTATCGCCAAATGAACCGGTAAAGCCGGGGAAAGAATTAATTAGTTCTGTCATCCTTCAAAGATCTTATTTTTTGACTGCTATACCCAAAACTTGTGGGTACACAGTAGCTTGAAAAGGAGGGAATAAGAAAATTATAATGCTCTCCTCCTTTTTCAAAGAGGGCAGGTTTGAGCAGCAAACCGCTCCTACCAAAGCCTTGGCGGCGGGCAAGGCCGGGGGTGGTTATCGATCTCTACAAGGCTTTCAACGCTTCCTTAGCTTCCATTTTCAACGATCCTGAAATAGCAGGGTTGTTTTTAAGCGCTTCCTGCAAGGTTGACTTTGCTTTGTTTTTTTCTCCGGCCTTGTCAAAGATCAAACCTGCTCTGCAAAGCAAGACCGGGTTTTTACTGTTTGTTCTAAGGGCCTTCTTCAGGTGTGCTAACGCCTTCGTATAGTCGCTCGTATGATAATATACCCACGCCAGGGTTTCGTTTACATCTATGTTCTCCGGCCGCCGGTTATATTCCTGTAAAGCGTGGTATAACGCCTTTTCGTAATTGCTGATCCTTAGATAGGCAAGGGCCAGCTCGCGATCTGCATAATGCCCTATGTTTTCATCTGACTGACCCTGTTCCGATTCGGCGCTCATGCTCTTGATCACCGATTCTATTAAGGTGGATGCTTTCTCTTCCTGTCCGGACGCAGCATACACTTCAGCCAGTTCTTCTTTGAAAGAATAATCACTCAACAGCGAATCCGCCTGCTGGTATAGCGTTATGGCCTTTGGATAATTTTTAGACGTCAGCGCAATGCGTCCCAACCCGGCAAATGCGTAAGCATAATCCGGCCGTTCATTGAGGGCAATCGTGTAATGCATCTCAGCGTGTTTCAGCTCTCCGGTATTTTCGTATAGACGAGCCAGTTGAACCCTTGCCCAGGCCCGGCCCTCATCTCCCGGAGCGCCTGCTTCAACCGCCATCTTCATGGCCTCAACGGCGCCTGGATAATCTCCATGGATCTCACGCAGGTAAGATACACGGGAATACGACCTGATGTCAGGACGGATAGACATCATCGTGTCGCATTGTGCAACGGCCTCTGTATAATTACCCAATTCGACGTTACCATCAACGAGAATACCATAAACAAAAGCGTTATAGGGGTTGATCTGCCGGGCTACGTTTGCCGTGGCTAACGCTTCTGAAAAATGGTGTTGTGAAAGATAAATAAGCGCTTTGTACACCATGGCGGTAAAATTCCAGGCATCCTTAGACAAAACATCATTGATATATTTCATGGCCGCCATATCGTAATATATGTGATTGCCGGTGACCCTTGACTCCTGAATATATAAGGACGCCAATGCCAATGATGACTTCGTATCAGCCGGATTTCTTTTTATCGCTTCCAGCAGCGCAGAAGCAGTGGATTTTGTTGATATCCATTCCTGCGTTTGAGCGGACGGCCCTTTTCTTTGCTGCAATGCGTAAAGGGTAGCCTGCTTTTCCTTTTCCGCATCTTTAGATTTGTAGATTACAAAACCTACAGTCGCTGCAAATACTACCAGCATAACCGAGTACAGGTGAACTCTTTTCATAGTTACTTTATTAAATCTCACATTACTTCTTCACCACCAGCAAGGTCTGCGCGATGGTTCCGTTACGATAGGCCTTGATAAAATACACACCGCTTTTCAGCGTTGTATTGTTCAGATTAACCGTATACGTGCCTGCATCGTGTGACTTGTTGACCAGGGTCTGCCTGAAATTTCCGGCCGCATCATACACAGCCAGGTTGATCCGGGCTGCAGCCTCTACCCGGTAGCTGATCGTTGTATTACTCACAAAAGGATTAGGCGAAGAAGACATAAATAAGGCCGGTGCTGATAAACCCAGTCTCGTCACTGATGGCGGTAACACATCCGGTTGCTTGTAATCCACAGCCTGCCCTGCACAATCGCAGGTACCTGGCCAGGGTGTTTGCACATAGGGAAACGAAGACCTGAACATGGTATCATTAGCATTTACCCCTGTTTTATACGTCAATACATTCAACAGTCTAGGCGTGACAGGGTTTCCTCCGCTAAAGTCATCGTACCACAAACCTAAAGCTGCCAACACAATGCCGCTGACAGCCTGTAACTCAATCAGTGTTACATCGTCCTCCAGCCTTCGGCCATTCGGGAACCCGTCCATATTTGGAATGAATTGCAGGTTGGCATTACCGTTATATTCGGCATCTGTTAACCCAAGTACGGCTGCCTGTACCAAACCTAACGCACTAAACTTTTGATGGTTACGTGGAGTGGCAGGAACGGCCATGTTCAAACGAAGCATATCGCCTCCATTAGGAAGGAAGTTGTTTATAAAGGGTTTGCCTGCTTTCAGCGGATCGCCGCCTTTGCCGGTCGCCAGCTGGTAGGGACGCAGGTTAGGCACCCCCGTATTAAAGATGGGCCAAAGGTCTACCGACCGTGGTTTACCCGGCGCAGGCAACAACAAATTACCAGCAATCGCATCATCCAATGCCGTACCGGCAAGAAGCGTACTTCCTTTCAATCCAAAAAGCCCGTTCCTTCCATTCCGGAAATCAAATTGCCCCAGGGAATTACTTTGTATGCGCAAAGGCTTTAAAGCAGGCACTGCTCCGCCGAACTGGCTATCGTCCATGTATAATGCCAGTTCAGGGTTATAAAAATATTCATTAAATGTACTGACCGGTCCGAGAAGAGGATCCTGGTAAGGAGTCAACGAGTTCCACAGGTCCTTGTTACCAATAGGGATGACCGCTTCATTGGTTAAGGGCATTCCCAGGCGTGATATCTGCACCCAGTCACCTGAGAAACTTTGTGTTCCATTGGTATTAAGTGTCCTCATTTTACGCCTGCTTGCGGACGCCCAGATACCTATCACGTAGTTCGCATCCAGGATGTTGGTGGCCTCGCTAACGTTCTTGTGGTCCTTTTGTAAAGTTTCTACATCAACCTGCAATACAATGGTTGATATGTTTTTGCACTTCAGGCCGTCAAACGGTTTTGTGCCTGTTGTACGCGGTGCATCACCCAGGTCAAAAATGCCGCCCAGGTCAACAAAGAAGGGGTCGTCAGCAGTACCGCAAAATACTTTTTCACCCGACCTGGCCGTAGCTATGGCGCCAGTGATCAGGCTGTTGTAATTCGGTGCAGACAATCCTACTTCAGAACTGATGGAGCGGGGGCCGACGTTGGGAGGAGGCACTATTCCGTTTTCCAGGATGACCATGAAGTTTTTACCGCCATCTATACTCCTTTCCAATGTATAGGTCGTTTTCAGGTTTTGTTTCCCTAAACGAATATTGAAGAAAGTGGTGGGATCTTCGTTTGTTTTTTTAAAGGTAAACCGGTACACTATATCGTCCCCGCTGCCGGTCGTATTGTTTGCCACGTTGTTGTCGATATGGATCTCGTACCGGACGTCCTGGCCGAAGGAGTAATAATTGGGCCCACCCTGCGGCAACTGGAAAGGAATATAATTGGCTATTATGGTTATCTTATTGGGATTGTCGGGACTTTTAAACGCATACAGGTCCGTATTATCAGCCAGCGGATCAGAGCCGATCATAGGCGCTTCGCGGTGACTCGATGCAAAAACCGGGAAACAGTTTACTACCATCAGTAGTAAAAAAAATGCTGCATATATTTTTCGTTTCATATTATTTCCGTTTTCATGTAAAGCAATATCAATTCATTACCAGGTCCGCGTTTAATGCTGACCCTGAATGTCTGTGCCTCTCCAGGGCGTTTGCAGGTAAGGGAAGGACGTTTTAAAAGAAGTATCATTTTTCTCCACACCGGTTGAATATTGTAAGGTGTTTATCAACTGGTTCGTAACAGGCGAAGCCGAAGCATTGGCCGGGTTGAAATCATCATACCAGAAACCGATAGCTGCCAGTACTACCCCTCCGACAACCTGTAATTCAATACGCGTTACATCATCTTCAAGCCTTCTGCCATTCGGGAACCCGTCCATATTCGGAATAAACTGCAGGTTGGTATTACCGTTATATAACGGGCTTGTCAAACCCAAAGCTGCGGCTTGCAGCAGACCAAGCGAACTGAAGTTTGCATCCTTACGGTTTGTCGGTGGTACGGCCATGTTTAACCGAAGCATGTCGCCGCCATTGGGAAGGAAGTTATTAATAACCGGTTTGCCAAAGGCAAAAGGATTTCCTTTTTTTCCGGTGGCCAGCTGATAAGGAGGCAGGTTAGGCACTCCCGTATGGAAAATCGGGTATACGTCAACCGCCCTTGGCTTTTTGGCAGCCGGCAGTAGCATTCCCCCTGCATAGCTCATATCCAGGGCGGTAGCGGTTAAAAGCGCCGACCCTTTCAGAGAAAACACCCCTAAATTGCCATTACGGAAATCATATTTATTTAAAGAATTGGATTGAATACGCAAAGCCCTTAGAGCAGGAATGGCCTTCCCGAATTTGCTGTCGTCCATGTACAGGGCCAGCTCAGGATTAAAAAAATAATCTCCGAACGTGCCTATGTATTGAAAGTCCTGGTAGGGAGTCAGGGCATTCCACAGATCCTTTTTTCCGATGGGGATCAGCACCTCATTGGTTAAAGGCATACCCAGACGTGAAACCTGCACCCATTTGCCAGACTCAGACACGGTACCACCGCCCGCCGTGCTGAAAGGAGTTCCGCCTGCAGGGGTATTCAGCGTTTTGGTAGATAGCCTGCTGGCTGATGCCCACACACCGATGACATAATTGGGATCTAAAATGCCTGACGCCTGTGAAACCGGCTTATTCCTTTTCTGCAGGGTGGCAATGTCTGCCTGGATGCAGATAGCATGCACGTTATAACGGGCCAGCCCGTCACGCACTTTACCAGACTGACGGGGAGCGTCGCCCAGGTCGAAGACGCCGCCAAGGTCTACGAAAAACGGATCATCGACAGGACCGCAAAATATTTTTTCACCCGAACTGGCCGTGGCAATGGAACTGTCCATAAGCATGTTGTAATTCATTGCTTTCAGCCCCACCAGACCTTCTATGCTGCGCGGACCGATGTTATTGGGAGGGACCACCCCGTTGGAAACGATCGTACTAAATGAGGCCCCGCCATTGGTACTTCTCTGGCAGGTATAGGTAGTATACAAATTTTGTTTTCCCAACCTGATATTAAAGAAGGTAGATGGATCCTGGTTGGTCTGTTTAAAAGTAAAGCGGTAAATGATATCGTCGCCGGGAGTAAGTATATTATTATCTATATGAATTTCGTAACGGATATTTTCTCCGAACGTATAAAAGTTCGGGCCTCCCTGCGGCAGCTCAGCTGGAATGTAATTGGCAATTAACACAACCTTGTTAGGATCGTCAGGACTTCGGAAAGCATACAGATCTGTATTATCTGCCAGGGGATCGTTTGAAATTAACGGAGCTTCCCGGTGACTTGAAGACATTAACAGAGCAGAAAGCGTCATGATGCAGGCCAGCGCAGGAAAATACCTTAGCCGCCGTTTAGTAGACTTGGAATTCATTGCTGTTTAATTTAATTATAAGATCAGAATAAAAGATGCACGCTACGCACAAGGACATTATATCTTGTTGTATATCAGAGGTAAAATCCGGAAACTTCGTCAAGCCTGGATTTTCAGAAATATTGAATAGCCGGTCTTTCGTCTTACGCAGGAAAATATATTCTTAGATTAACCTTAGCCTTAACCTGTGTTCTTAATTACGACAACGTTAAAATATCAGATTTATAAACCAACAATTTTCAGATGAATGAATGCCTGAACTGGAAGCTGATCTAATCAAGTGAATATTGGTTAAGTGCCAGTGGGGATATAAAAATACAAAAAATAAGTTAATATCAAAACCCGGGAACAACTATTTTAAAAGCTCTCTATTAATTGCTGAGTTTCCTTATTTTCGCGCCAGCATGGCAAAATGCTCTTTTCCAGTTACTCTTAATCTGAAGATTTTATTTTGGCAGTACTAATAATTTTAGTAGTTTTAACTAAAGGTATTAGCCACTCCGGAAGCCCGTAAGCGTGCGACTATCTTTTTGTAAACTTGCAAAAATTAGATGAATGCCAACAGATATAAAATGCCCCGCTTGCGGCCATAAGTTTATGATGGAAGATGCCGTTTCTGAAGAATACAAGAAAGCACTGCGGGACCAGATGATCAGCTTCACCAGGAAAAAAGAAGAAGATTTTCAAAGGAAAAGCGAGGAATTATCGAGGCAGTCCAAGCAACAACAGCTTGACTTCGATAAGAAATTAGGGGAAGAAAAATTGCGCCTTTCCCAGGAGCTGGAAGGGAAATTGCGCGCTACTATAACCGGTGTCTATGAAAATAAGCTGCGCATGCTTGAACAATTGAACAGGGACAATGAAGAGAAGATAACAATGGCCAGGCAGAAAGAACTTGAGTTTCTGAAGAAGGAACAGGAATTGAAGAATAAAGAGACAGAACTGGAAATTCAACTCCAGAAACAGTTACAGCAGGAAAGAATATCGCTGACCGAGCAGATACGTAAGCAGGAAACGGATAAGACGGCTGTCAGGGAAAGCGAACTTCAGTATAAATTAACTGAACTTGAGAAGCAGCTGGCGGATCAGCGGAAGCTGGCCGAGGAAATGAGGCGAAAAGCAGACCAGGGTTCTATGCAACTGCAGGGTGAGGTGCAGGAGCTTTTGCTGGAATCAGTATTACGCGAACATTTTCCTTATGATCTCATATTAGAAGTGGGCAAAGGTGTTGAAGGTGCCGACTGTATGCAGGTAGTCCGCAACTATGCCGGAAAAGAATGTGGTAAGATCATATTTGAAAGTAAGAATGCCAAAAGCTGGAATCATCAATGGGTTGAGAAATTAAAAACGGACATGCGTAACAAGCAGGCAGACCTTGCCATTCTGGTGACTAAGGTATTTCCCAAAGAAATGCAATGTTTCGGGGAAAAGGATGGCGTATGGATTTGTTCATTTAAAGAAGTTACCGGCATGACCGCAGCGCTGCGTAATGCCATCATACGTATATCAGAAACGCAAAGATTGGAAGAGAACAAGGGGGAAAAGATGCAGATGCTCTACAATTTTCTAACGGGCCTTGAGTTCAAACAGCAGATAGAAGCCATCGTGGAAGGATTTGTTGCGATGAAACATTCTATCATTAAGGAAAGGATGCAGATGGAAAAACTGTGGAAAGAAAGGGAAAGACAACTCGAAAAGGTGCTCCTGAATACATCGGGTATGTATGGTTCCATCAAGGGTATTGCCGGTGCCTCCATCAGCACGATTGCTTTCCTGGAAGAAGAAGAAGAATGATGTTTTTTGTTGTTATTATTTAAGCAAATCTACGTGCTCGCGAAGCCTGATCAATAGTAAAAACGATGAATTGATCAAACATGAGTATGAACTGGAAAATGTGCGGACGTGCGGCCCTAAGTAACCACCCAGGCCATCACAAGCCCGTCGAAGATCAGGTACTCCACCGACAGGTTTGTCACCACTAGTTTGCTGAACGTGCAGGTAATCCATCCCTGTCCGGTATCACCGCTTATTGTATTTATTTGCATATGTTGCCTGAAATCTACGGCTCCATCTCCAAACCATTTGAACATGGCTTCCTTAGCGCTCCAGGAGAGAGTCAGGAGTTGGGAGTTTGGAGTTCGGGCTTCGGGGTTCGATGTCAAAGGTGTTACAGCCGGCGGTAGTAATAAATTAATTCCGCTGTTAACAAGCATCTGCATTTCATCCTCCCTTAAAAACTTTTGTTTGATCTTTTCTATTGAAGGTTTTATCAATTCTATATCCACGCCCACCCTGCTTGATCTGCTTACCACAACGGCGGCATAATCGCCGCAGTGCGAAATAGAAAAATGGTAGGCATCATTGCTGAGAAAAGGTTTACGCGTATCGGCAATCTGTATCAGTCCGTATGGAAAATCCGGAAAAAGGTACTGTAGCAGGTAACGGCCGGCCAGATGCTGCAGGCGTTTGTGTGGATGAGAGATGCTTCGCTGAAGCGGGACCCGAATCAGAAAGAAATCTTCGTTTTCCCCGATTTTCCAAACGCCCAGTTTTGTGTCATCGTTGATATTATGTTGATAAAATAGCGGCACCTGTACAATTTAAGACTTTAGATTGCAGATTAGGATTTATTCATCAGTCCCAAAAATAAAGCCCATTACCATATGATCTTGTCGGATAAACGCATACTTGAAGAAATTGACAAAGCTTCCATCAAAATCGAGCCTTTTGATAGAGAATGTCTGGGTACCAATTCATATGATGTGCACCTGGGTAAACACCTGGCTGTTTATACCAGCAGGATACTTGATGCCCGCAAACACAATGCGATAGAACATTTTCAAATTCCGGAAGAAGGCTATGTGTTACAGCCGGGTGTATTATACCTGGGGGTAACAGAGGAGTATACTGAAACGCATGCCCATGTGCCTTTCCTGGAAGGAAAATCGTCAACGGGCCGTTTAGGCATTGATATTCATGCTACCGCAGGCAAGGGTGATGTCGGCTTTTGCGGAAACTGGACGCTTGAAATTTCGTGTAAGCTACCCGTCAGGGTTTACGAAGGAATGCCTGTCGGACAGCTAATCTACTTTCCTGTGGATGGCGAGATAGAAATAAAATACAATAATAAAAAAAATGCAAAATACAGCGGCCAACCCAACCGGCCGGTAGAAAGCATGATGTGGAAAAACACATTTTAATGTGCGGATGTGCGGATGTGCGAATGTGCGAATGATGATGGGCGAATCAGTATCCATAAGGTTTGTTCTTTAAATTATACTTGTAATCAATATAGAATAAATTTCTTTATTCGCACATTCGCACACCCGCACATTTACTAAATTTCTCCATACTTTTTATAAAATGCCAACAACATCGCCACTACTTCATTGTAACTGCGTATTCCCTGAGGTTGCTGGTTAGCTCTTAAAAACTGGCCGTACAGTTTATGAATAACAGGCTCTAACGGGTTTTCATATTTAAGATAGAAATTGCGAATAGTTTCATAGTCTTTTTTTACCTGCAGGTTTAACAGCTTGTGCTGCTCTTTAGCCCGTGTGCTGTCTCTACGGTATAGCTCACGGGATGCGTACGAATACATATCAAAGTACAGGGAGTAACGGAAGGCAGGGTTAGATGAAGAACGGGCTGCAAGGAAACCTGCAAAATTGGCTTCATTCTCTTTAGCATATCCTAATTGATGCCCGATCTCATGGCAGGTAGTGAACGGCTGTATAAAAGCCGGAACCAGGGTGTTGGATTGCGCCTCGCCGCTAAAAGGATTATAGTAACCCGTGAAGCCCAGGTAGTTGCCGGCATAACTGAATATAGAGGGTTTTACAGATGGCGTCTTATATCGCAAAGCGGGATACTGTCTGGCAGCCACGGAATACGTATTGATCGTTTCGTTAAACAATAATCGCTTTTTTGTAAGCGGTGCGCGGAAGGACCTTGATGCTGAGTCGAGATTATTTAGACGGGCAGCCAGCACCTGCAGCAGATTAGTAAGGTTAAGGGTGGAATATCTTTCCAGTCCCAGATCCATCTGCTGTGCCATGGGCAGGCGGTTGTAATTTAATCCCCATAACAGATTGAATAAAGTATAAATCAATAAACAGGCAAAAAGCACACGTTTGCCCGCGTGAAGAAACATGGTTCTGGTGGCCTGTTTTTTTAAGACGGCCCGCAACAGTAAATATCCTTTGCGGAGGCAATAAATAAAAAAGATACTATATAGAACATCACCGATGCTAAACGGTATCCAGCCAAGTAGCATCCGCTGAGTCTGGCCAATGTACGGGTAGACGCCGTTTGAATAATACAACTCGACGGCGTGCGGGAAAAAAGCAAAGACCTTAACAAATGCGGCTGAACATATCAAGATGACCCAGTTGACCCTGTTGTTGTGCATAGCATTTAAAAATAAGAAGAATGACTGAGAATTGCCATTTGCTAAACCGGCGATACTCATATCATAACTTGCAGTTCATATTACTTACTCCGCCAAATCCCCTTATTTTGCATGATCAACTGATCCCGGTTATGAACCTTGAATCAAATAAGAATGAAGACACGATGCGATTGGCATTGAGCCAGTTAAGATCGCGGTTCGACAAACTGTCCCTGGGCGGAGGAAAAAAAGCCATCGAAAAACAGCACGCTAAAAATAAGTTAACCGCCCGTGAACGTCTAAACTACCTCATTGATGCAAATTCCCTGTTTATAGAGATAGGTGCCTTTGCCGGGTTTGACATGTATGAAGAACAAGGTGGTTGTCCGGCCGGCGGCACGGTAGCAGGAATTGGTTATGTCAGTGGGCGGTTATGTGTAATTATTGCCAACGACCAAACGGTGAAGGCAGGTGCCTGGTTCCCGATAACCGGAAAGAAAAACCTGCGCATGCAGGAGATCGCCATGGAAAATCAGTTGCCGGTGATCTACCTGGTTGACAGTGCCGGCGTATTTTTACCGTTGCAGGATGAAATATTTCCGGACAAAGAACACTTCGGAAGGATATTCCGGAACAACGCACGTATGAGCGCAATGGGCATTACCCAGATTGCAGCGGTAATGGGCTCCTGCGTTGCTGGCGGGGCCTATCTCCCTATCATGAGTGATGAAACCCTGATGGTTGAAGGCAACGGTTCTATTTTTCTCGCCGGTCCTTACCTTGTAAAAGCGGCTATTGGCGAAGATGTTGATGCGGAGACTCTAGGTGGCGCCCTGACGCATAACGGGATCTCCGGCATAGCCGATTATAAATTTGACACCGAGCAGGAATGCCTTGAGCAGGTAAAACGGATCATATCAAAATTGGGAAATACACCGAAAGCGGGTTTCGACAGGATAAGCGCGGTACCTCCTTCAAAAGATCCCCAGGATCTACATGGGATCATTCCGGCTGACAAAAAGCCGTTCGATATGCTGGAGATCATCGAACGCATCACTGATGCGTCTTCAACCGCGGCAACCACGTCTTCTTTTGAACAGTTCAAGGAAGATTATGGTAAAACTATCCTTTGCGGATATGCGCGTATTGATGGATGGGCGGTAGGCATTGTCGCCAACCAGCGAAAAATGGTAAAAAGCAGGAAGGGTGAAGTGCAGATGGGAGGAGTGATCTATAATGACAGCGCCGATAAAGCGGCCCGTTTTATCATGAACTGTAACCAAAAAAAGATCCCCCTGGTATTTTTACAGGACGTAACCGGCTTTATGGTCGGCAGCCGTAGCGAGCATTCAGGTATAATAAAGGATGGTGCTAAAATGGTTAATGCAGTGGCTAATTCGGTTGTGCCGAAAATTACCATCGTCATCGGCAATTCATACGGAGCTGGTAACTATGCCATGTGCGGTAAAGCTTACGATCCGAGGTTCATCTACGCATGGCCCACGGCAAAAATTGCCGTGATGGGTGGCGAACAGGCTGCGAAAACCCTGCTACAGATTCAGGTCGCCGGCATGAAGGCGAAGGGCAGCGAAGTGTCCCTGGCAGAAGAGCAAAAGCTGTTAAATGAGATTCAGGACCGGTATGAAAAACAAACGAGTCCCTATTATGCGGCAGCGAGGCTTTGGGTTGATGCTATTATTGATCCGCTGGAAACCCGGCAGCTAATTTCACAGGGCATCAATGCCGCCAATCATAACCCGGTAATGGCTGAATTTAAAACAGGCGTTCTCCAGGTATAAACCTCATACCTATCACCTCATAACTCCTCTTCATGAAGATAAACATTTACCAGGTTGATGCTTTTACCAATAAATTATTTGCCGGCAATCCGGCAGCTGTATGTCCGCTGAACGAATGGTTGCCTGATGAGCTTATGCAAGGAATCGCCATGGAGAACAATCTAAGCGACACGGCTTTCCTGGTTAAAGAAAGTAAAGACTATCAAATCCGGTGGTTTACGCCAACTACCGAAGTAGCGCTGTGCGGCCATGCCACACTGGCCGCGGCATCTGTCATTTTCAATCACTGGGGATATTCAGGCAATGAAATAAATTTTCTCAGCAGGTCCGGCTTACTAAAAGTAATTAAGGAGATTACTGGAAAACTAACGCTTGACTTTCCGGCTGATCATCCGCAGGTAACCGATGACCCTCCCTCCTGCATTCTTGAAGGCCTTCTTCTTACCGGTGCACCTGTATACAAAGGAATATATGATTACATGGTAGTATTGGAAATTCAGCAACAGGTGGAAGCGATTCAACCAGATTTTAAGACCCTGGCACTGGCGGACGCGAGGGGCATCGTTGTCACTGCTCCGGGTGATGAAACCGATTTTGTATCCCGGTGCTTCTTTCCACGGTCTGGAATAGACGAAGATCCTGTCACAGGCTCGGCACATACTATGATGACGCCTTTCTGGACAGAAAAACTGGGGAAAAAGCAGCTAACGGCCATCCAGTTGTCTAAACGAAAGGGCTGGCTGGATTGCGAATTGTCGAATGACAGGGTTTTGATTTCAGGTTATGCGGTTACTTACCTTAAAGGTGAAATTGAAGTTTAATGGAATCTAAACCCCTGATCATCTATACCGATGGCTCATCCAGGGGCAATCCCGGACCAGGCGGATATGGGCTTATCCTTAAATGGGGTTCGGTAGAAAAAGAATTGTCAAAAGGTTACCGGCTTACTACAAATAACCGCATGGAATTGATGGCCGTGATAGCAGCACTGGAAAACCTGAAGCGCGACAAATTAACTATCATCATTTATTCCGACAGCCAGTATATCGTCAAAGCCGTCGAACAAGGCTGGTTAAAGAAATGGATCGCTACGGATTTTAAAGGAGGGAAAAAAAACAAAGACCTGTGGCTGCGTTATTATGAACTGGCAAAGCAACACAAAATCCAATTTAAATGGGTAAGGGGACATGCAGACAACCCCCATAACAACCGTTGCGATGTGTTAGCTACAACCGCCGCAATGAGTAAGACGCTTGACATTGATGAAGGCTATGAGAACGACTAGCTTTGGGTTTAAGGTTTTAACAAAACTTGCTTCACCATTACCTAAGCAATAGCCGACAAAACCGCCCGGGCTACTTCCGCTTTGCAAATATCGGAGTGACTGGAGATAACAGTGTCCGACTTGAGGTTATACAATACTCCTTTATTAAACGTATACATTGTTGTACCGTTTAGCGCAAAGTCATTGTTTGCTTCCGGTGTTATCTGGGCGCCGTTCCCACCCATGCCTCCATAAAAATCCTCTTTATCTCCCAGCCCTGAGCCTACCTGCTTCGCAATTCTTGAGGCAATGGCATAAGCCAGGCCCACTGCCTGGTCGTTGCGAGTATAACTTACTAAAATCGGTCCCAGCACTTTCCCTTCACTGACGACCCGGCGAAAAAAGCCATTCGTTGTGCCTTCATAATTCTTCGCAAAAGCATAATGCGAAAAAGCGGCTTGCAAAAGGATTAAAGTATCTACAGTAAGTGTTGATGGCCCATCAGGACCCGCCACCGCTGCAGTTACCAACCGGCCGCCAAAACTATGGCCGATCAAATGCAGTTTTATTTGCGGAAACCGCCCCCTGATTTGTTTTAATACCGGATGCAATCCCAAACTGCCTACTTTGCCTGCGCGCTCTTTCATCTGGTAATAAGTTACCCCGTTCAATAAATTCCGTGCGCCGGAAATAATGCCATCAAAAGAAAAGTCCATACCGGCGGCGCCTCCTTCCTCAGAAAAACGATGGGTTACATTCATGCTGGCTGCGCCTCCGCCATCTGACGGCATCTCGGTATCCCAATGGTCTTCTAATTTCATTAAAAGTTCTTTTGCATTAACATCACCTAAAGAAGGAATGTCATCTTCATCCGCTTCAACGGCATTTTTTTGCACCGAATCCGTCATCAGGGCGTTCATCTGTTGTACAAATTCATGTTGCGCATTGGAACTGCGTTGAATGTTTTTTGCCGCAATTTTAGCTTTTTGCAATGTGTTGTTCGCGCCGTCGTCGTCAAAAGAGTCAGATAAATTCTCTAATTGATCTAAAAGCACCTGTAGTTCTTCAGGTTGACCAGTACCACTTAAACTTGCGGCGCCTCCTCCGGCTATAAGCTCTTTTTCTGCAAATTTTTTGGAAGGCCAGAGAACGCCTAAAACTGCAAAGCTCCGGTTGGATAATCCCAAAGCTGATTGTTGTTTCGCCAGTAACGGTACAAAATTCTTATATAATACGCGGGCATCATTCATGTCGTTGTTCCAACCGTGTGAGATAACCAATAAATCGGTAACAGGCTTTTGGCTCATGCCGGTCAATAATAAGTCAACCGCCTGTTTATCAAAAACAGCGCCTTCTTTCGTAAACTGGACCTCAAAATACGGGTAACCCGATATGTTGTTCATATTATATAATTTATACTGATTGAATGGCCCGCATCAGATCTATCAGCCCGTGCCCCTGAAAATACCGGTCTCTTTTTAAGTCCGTTGCAGTGTTGAGAAATATCGCTTTCACCACCTCGGGTTTGCCGATATACTCTTTCCGTATAGAAAGAAATGCCGCAATGACTCCTGATACATGCGGTGCGGCCATACTGGTACCACTGTCTTCCACGTAAAGGCAATTGCCCTGGCCCTGCATCTGCGTTTCTGCATCTTTCTTTTTTTCGCCCGCTGCACACGAAATAATTTTTTCACCCGGTGCCACCAGGTCCGGCTTCAATCTTCCGTCACCGGTAGGGCCTTTTGAAGAAAAATAAGATACGCCGTACGTGTGCGGCATGTTGCGGTGAGTGGATCCTACGGTAATGGCAAATTCCGCATTTCCCGGATCGTTGATACTGAGAGGCATGCCTGCAGCAACAACGTTCCTGAAGGCCGATTTAACAAATCCGTACCCGGTATTGCCGGCTGCCACAACTACCACGACTCCTGATTTAACCAACCTGTCGACCTCAACACATAAGGGACTTTGCCCGCAGGCAAACCATTCCGGGTCAAAGTCGTACCCCAAGCTCATGTTAACTCCCTGGATCTTTAACTCACGCCCGAAACTATTGATTTCCTGAATATATTCAATGGAAACGATAAGGCTGCTCGCTTTGCCCTTTCCTTCTCCATCAAGAACCTTAAGGCTTACCAGTTTACATTGCGGCGCCATGCCGGATATTTTCTTTTCAATTGTTTCCTTAAAAACGATTTCTCCAAACTCGTCCCTGTGCCGGACAACAGCCTTTATCTCATCTACTATTTCTCCGGCAATGATACCAGCAACGTGGGTCCCGTGGCCAAAACCATCATCAAATGGTTTTGCCTTTTCTTCTGTAGTGGCTGTAAAGTCTTTATGATGAGAATCATGAATATTTTCATGCTTTATGAAATGGGGATGGCTCGCATCGATCCCCGAATCAATTACCGCCCAGGTGATGCCTTCTCCAAAGGCTGAAAAAGAAGAACGGGCTGCATCGGCTTTTACAGTGCTGATCGATTTGGTGATAAAGGCCTTCACGTCAAAGTCAGGCCAGATCCGGTAAATCGCCCGGAAGGATTTACCTGTATCTTTTGGTTTTGTATTATCCCCCTTGTTATCGTCGGGTATCAATTGTTTATTATCTTCCTGAACAAGTTTCCGGATCATTTCTCCGCTTAAGCTTGCAAACACATACTGCCTGCTGATGTCGGTTTTGACATGATTGATTAATATATCTTCCCGCTTTGGCGTTTCTTCTTCCTGTATATCCTCAATCATCTTTTTCACCCGCTTCTGCGCTTCTTCCCTGCCGCCTTTGAAGCTTAAATGTAAATCAATAACTATATCGTAAACTTTTACGGGGAGCAAATATGGCAGTAGTTCACGTTTTTTTGCCGCCTCTTTGATTAAATTCAATATATCCTTTTTTTCCGCTTCGTCATATATCTCGAAATCTGGTAACTTTCGCGGCACCTTGCCCTTTGATGCCGCTTCCTGTATAAGCGTCGCGATTTTCTCCCTTGTAAGGTCCTCCACTTTAATTCTGTTGAGCAGAGGAATAGCAATGATGGTTCTGTCCAATACATAAGGCGTAAATTTCGGATCATCCGGACTGCTTCCGGGTAAAGGAGCCTTACCCATCTTTTGGTTGCCTTCAGCCATTTCGTTTGGTTTTTTGTCTTAACTTTCTTGTCATCTCGAATGAGCCCATAGCGCATATTAAACTTAAAGAATGTTTCGGGCGAAATGAGAGATCTCTAAAATGGTTTATTATCAATACTCATCCGTTATCAACCACAGGCACGAAGTCGATTTCAATGGGGCACCGAAAGGAGTGTACAACTAAACCCAGATAAAAATAATATAATAAACCATATCCGGCAACTTTTCCAGTAAAATAAAGTGGAGACTAAAAGAGGAAATTATACAGAGAGATTTTAAAACGCAACAAGTTTAACTATTAGGCCATTCTGGTTTTATACGCAGATTTATTCAGTAAGTAATATCCCCCGAATAAAATGATGCTGAAAACAACACCTGCCAGTAAGCTTCCTTTGTAAAAAGGCAGGGCGTCGGTATAACATTGCATTAAACCGGCCCATGTTTTAGGGCGTTGCAGACCTCCACCATTGATCCATAAAAGAAAATTTGATGCAAGAAAAAACAGGGTCGGGGCAAGAAGACCATAGGCAAAAACAGATATTGCCGTCACTCTTTTCATAGTGAATCCGAGACAGGTCACCCCCATGAATAATAAATAATTCTGCAACTGACCTTTGTAAATGCCGGGCATATCCATGACACCATAAGTATATAAAACCTGGTATATCACATCAGAAAGGAACATGGAAAAAAGCGGCAAAGCAAAAGCCCATTTCTTATAATTTATCATAGCTCCGGCAAAAACGGCCATTGCTATCTGCGGAGCAAAACCCCACGGGCGATTGGGAAAAACGCGATATAAAGCCGCAACAACAATTAATAGAATAAAGGCCCAAAGCAATGATTTATTCAATCTCATAGTTTAGATATAGACCGCAAAAATAACGCAAAAAGCCCTTAATCACCAGCTTATTCTTTAAATTATTCACTTATGCCGCGGGAACGGACGCCCTGAATATGACAGCATTGTCAGTTGCTGTCCACAACAGCTTTGCGCCGGCAAACGCCAAAGCGGCTTCACCTTTTCCAAGCGAAAGTTTTAGTGCTTCGTTGTTTTCACTAACCGTAACGGATCCATCCATTACCAGGAAGATCTCAACTGTAGAAGAATGAAGAGAAACCAGTTGATCTCGTGGTATGGTCAGCCTGGACAGCTGAAAATCAGGTGCAGGCGAGGAGTAAACCTCTTCAAATTCGTTTATGCGGTTACCGCGTAAGACGACTGGATCAGTAGGATCAAATTGTACATGTTTCATCAACTCGTCAACGTCGATATGTTTAGGCGTTAGTCCGCCGCGCAGTACGTTATCTGAATTCGCCATGATCTCCAGGTTCTGGCCTTCCAGGTAGGCATGCAACAGTCCGGCATCCTGAAAAATGGCTTCGCCCGGATTAAGATGCACCAGGTTCAGCAAATAAATGGAAAATATGCCACGGTCAACCTTATCAGGTTCATTGAAGGTAAGTGCTGCCCGGGCCGCCCAGAAATCCGGGTTGTTTTTTGATAATTCCTGGTTCTCGTATTGCAGGAATATCCGTTCCAGCAAGGGCTTGCAGATTTCATTTACCTGGGCTTGCTTCATGGACATCAGGTTGCCGTAAAGTTTCTCATATCCACCTTCATCAAACAATGCCTGCATAAAAGTAAATTCCGGAACAGCAGCAATGGCAGCTTTAAGCTGTTCTTCAGGTTTAAAACCATGCAATAGTGAGAAATCACTCAGGGCCACCATTAATTCAGGCTTATGATTGTTGTCTTTATAGTTCCGGTGTGATGCTGTTAAGGCAATGCCTGCCTGATTTTCTTTTTCAAATTCCATGGCTGCGGCCTGTTTGGAAGGATGCACCTGTATAGACAGCATATCCTTTACATCAAGTATTTTCAACAGATAGGGCAACCGCCCATATTGCTCTTTTACTGTAGTGCCCAATACTGACGGGTTCTCACGGATATACTGATTCAGCGGCGTAACAGCAGGTCCTTCAAATTCGGAAGAGAGATTATCGTGTGCACCAAGCCAGTATTCTGCAAAGGGCTGATCACCATCATTAGGGAGATTTAATAAAGCAGGCAGGAAAGAATGGCCGCCCCATTGATAATGCTGAACTTTGCCGGACAACCTGAATAAATTACTTTTAGCGCTCATCAGAAATTATTTTACTGTACCAAACCCGGGATAAAGATAACAGTCACTAATGGCATTACACAATGAGTTGGGAAAATATGGTGAAGAATTGGGTAAGCTGTTTTTTACGGAAAGACAGTTTAATATCTTGTACGTAAACTGGAAATATTCTTACTACGAGATTGACATCATAGCAAGCAAGGATCAGGTACTTCATTTTGTTGAAGTCAAGACCCGGAAAAGCGATCGATTCGGGCTACCTGAAGAAAGTGTTGACGGGAAAAAATTAAAGAAACTCATGAACGCCGCTGAAGCGTTCTTATACAAATATCCGGAATGGAAACGCGTTCAATATGATATCCTGTCTATTTCTTTCAAAGCAGGTAACAAGCCGGAGTTCTTTTTTATCGAAGATGTATTTCTGTAACCACCCCTTGTCCCAATAACATTTTCATTTTCTCCACCATCTTGTAAGTGGCCGGACAATATTGTATGTTCTGTTTGTGAACGTGTACATAATCGGCCATCTTCTTCTTTGTCAGATGCGGAAAGCCCGAGCAATCTGCCGGGCGTACTTCATAAATTGAACACATGTTATTGGTTAGATTGAGGAACTGGCAAGGCTGCTGCTTATTCATCCAGTCATTGTCTTTTTTCTCCAAGTATAAGTATTTTTCCCGGAAGGCCAGCGGCTGCATGCCCAGGTGATCCGATATCCGCCTGACATCTTTCACCGTAAACGTAGGAGACATGGTTTTGCAGCAATTGGCACAACCCAGGCAATCCACTTCCTTCCACACGTTCTGGCTTACCAGTTCTGCCATTTTATCAAGGCCTTTAGGTGGATCCTTTTCCAGCTTGCCTAGGAACCGCCTTAATATTCTTTTATTTAGAATAACATTTTTCTGAAACAAGCGCAGATTAATTTTCATTATTGACCGTTGAAATGCGAATTTTGAATGGAACACCTAAATTAGTATTTTTTGAGCTATCAGGGACTGATAGTTTGAGGCCCGGGAAACATATAACCTTGTATCATGTGGGAATCATACAAAAAAGGATTCAAAGCTTATCTCCAGCTTGAGCGTTCACTATCTGACAATTCAGTGGAAGCTTATCTAAGGGATATTGAAAAATTCACGCAATTTCTGCAGCTCAATCATTTCATGAAAACACCTGATGAGATAGAACTGAAACACCTGCAGGAATTTGTGCAATGTATCAGCGAGCTTGGCATGACTGCTTCATCTCAGGCAAGAACCTTATCCGGACTACGAAGCTTTTACAAATATTGCCAGATTGAAAATATCACACGTAAAGATCCGATGGCGCTAATAGAAGCCCCCAGGCTAAAAAAAGCGTTGCCGGATATACTAAGTTTCACGGAAATTGAAAGTATTATCAATCAGATTGACCTGAGTAAACCGGAAGGGGGGAGAAACAAGGCCATCCTGGAAATCATGTATAGTTGCGGACTTCGGGTAAGCGAACTTGTCAACCTGCGTATCTCCTGCCTTCATTTTAATGACGGCTTTGTTCGTGTGATCGGTAAAGGAGATAAGGAGCGATTGGTACCCGTAGGCTCTGCAGCCATTAAATACGTAAACATTTACCTGGCGGAAATCAGGAAAAACGTGCCGTTAAAAGCTGGTAATGAGGATATTGTATTTCTTAACCGCAGGGGCACAAAATTGTCCAGGGTAATGATATTCCTGCTACTGAAACACCTGGTCAGCAAGGCCCGGATAAAAAAAAATATTTCACCGCATACTTTCCGCCATTCCTTTGCCACCCACCTGGTGGAAGGCGGCGCTGACCTGCGTGCAGTACAACTAATGCTGGGGCACGAAAGCATTACAACAACAGAGATCTACACGCACCTTGACAGGGAATACCTGAGAGATACTTTGCAGCAATTCCATCCGGCATTTCATTTATAGAGCCGCAGATTCGCAGATTATATGAGGGTAGTCCTGGCAATCTGCGAATCTGCGGCTATTCTTCTCCAGCAGAATCAAAACCGTTCTGAAACAGGTGTTATCTATGACTGCCTATGCTTTCTCTTCCAGTTTCTTTCCCTCCTGTTCCCTTTTGATTCATGACAATCGATTGAACGTTCTTCACCAGGTTTATAAATTCACTGCGATAACCTTCTTCGTCACTTCCTAAAGCTCCTTTGGCCAATTGCCAGGAGTGATCATAAGAAGCGTTTTGTTTAAAGGAAGAATTACGTAACAACATGCCAAACTCAGCAACAGCCGAAGCAAACCTGAAATTTATCGAGGCATTTGTCAGCATAAGCTGCTTGTCGGCAACGGGATGTTCGATCAGTTTACTCAAATCGCCATCCGGACTTTTATAACGTAATTTGATCGTCATCAGTTCATCACTGGTATGATGGCGTACAGCCGGGTTGCTGTTATTTTGGTATTTTAGCCTATCCACACTATCAATGAATTCGCTTTTTACTCCTACGGGAATAACTTCATATAATGCCGTAACAGTATGACCGCTGCCCATGTCTCCTGCATCTTTCTGGTCGTTATTAAAATCTTCCTTATTCAACAATCGGTTTTCATAACCAATCAGGCGGTAAGCCTGCACCTTGGCCGGATTAAATTCAACCTGAAGTTTTACGTCTTTGGCGATGGTAAATAAGGTGCCGCCGAATTCGCTGATCAGTACTTTCTTCGCTTCACCTATCCCATCAATATAAGCATGGTTGCCGTTACCTTTGTTGGCCAGCTTTTGCATTTTATTGTCTTTGTAATTGCCCATACCATAACCCAGCACCGTTAAAAAAACTCCGCTTTTACGTTCTTCTTCAATAATATTTTCAAGCTCTGCATCACTGCTTACGCCTACATTGAAATCACCGTCGGTACAAAGGATGACCCGGTTATTACCCTCTTTTAAAAAGTGTTGCTTTGCTATCTGGTAAGCCAGCTTTATTCCTTGGCCCCCTGCAGTGGAACCGCCTGCTTCCAGGTTGTCAATGGCTTCCTTGATTTTTATCTTTTCTGTGCCGCTTGCAGTGGGTAATACCAAACCTGCACTACCTGCATATACGACGATAGATACCTTATCCTTGTCCCTTAACTGATCGACAAGCAATTTCATTGAAGCTTTAACCAGGGGCAATCTGTTCTCAGGCATCATGGAACCCGACACATCGATCAGGAATACTAAATTAGAGGCAGGCAGGTTTCCGGCCGGAATTTTTTTACCCTGCAGGCCGACCAACACCAAACGGTGCTTGCTGTTCCACGGACAATCGGCGGATTCGGTGTTAACCGAGAAGGGGTCCCCGTTAGCCGGCTGCGGATAATCGTAATGAAAATAGTTGATCATCTCCTCCAAGCGTACTGAACCTGCAGGAGGTAATTGCCCATTTTGCAGGTAACGACGTATGTTACTGTATGATGCACCATCTACATCAATGGAAAAGGTAGATAAGGCGTTATCCTTTACAGTCAGGAAACGGTTCTCCACAATAGCATCATAATCTTCAGTGTTGTAGTTGTTATTGTGCCGCCAGGAATCTTTCTTATGCTCAGGATCGCGATCATGCTCCCTCCTTACTGAAACACCTGAACTTGAGGAGATATAGCCAGGGTAAGAACTTGCGTCCATCCGGGTTTTTTGTAGAAACCCCCTGCCATTCATACTGGCTATTGGAGCCGGATTATAGGGTAAGGCAGACACGACCGCTTCTTCCGGCTTTTGCTTGCTTCGGATGAGGCTTACCTGCAGCACACCCTGGTCTTTCACAGCCATCTCTGTTGCCTCAAATCCCAGAGCCGTAATAATAATTTTCGCCTGCTCGTTTAAAACAGACAGGACAAACTTACCCGAAACGTCGGTTGTTGTTCCGTTGCTGGTTCCTTTTTCGATAACCGTTACCCGTGGAAGAGGTTTGCCGGTTTCATCCATTACTTTTCCCTCAACAGTAATACGCATGATCGAACGGAACGATAATAGCACGAAGATGGTTATCACACCAATCATGAAAATGTTTCGCATAACAGTAGATTTTTCATATTGATGCAGGGATTTTTTAAATTGCATAATTCAACATAAAATTAAAATGGAGTAAAGCCAGACACTCCTCCCAGCTATTGCCGTTTATAAAACAGATATCGGGTGACGAAACCTCCGACCAGGATCTGGTTGCAGCGTATAAGGATTCAGGTGATACAAAAAAGCTTGGTATTCTGTATCAACGTTACATGGACCTGGTGTATGGCGTTTGCCTTAAATACCTTAATGATCCGGAATTAGCCAAAGATGCCGTTATGGATATCTTCGAAGAACTGGTACAGAAACTGCATAAGTACGAGATAGAACATTTTAAAAGCTGGTTATATACGCTCGCCAAAAATCACTGTCTGATGTTACTCCGGTCACCTAAAACAAAACGGACGGTGGAGCTGGATGTTTCTCTTGTGCAATCGGGTGAAGAACTGCATCTGAATGGAGTATTGCAAAAAGAGGAAGAATACAAAAAACTGGAAAAATGTTTGCAAACTTTGTCAGGCGAACAAAAGGAAAGTGTGGAATTGTTTTATTTACAGAATAAATGTTATAAGGAAATTGCCGGGATCACGGGCCGCGACTGGAATAAAGTAAAAAGCCTGATCCAAAACGGAAGGAGAAATTTAAAAATATGTATGGAGGGGAAATAGCATTCGAAGTTTGAGGTTTGAGGTTTGAAATTTAGCATTTGTATATTAGCAAATCATTCAGTGAGTAATTTCAACAATATAAAACAGTATACAGCAGCGGATATAGAACGCTATGTCAACGGGCAAATGCCTGCAGCCGAAATGCATGCCCTCGAAAAAGCAGCTCTGGATGACCCCTTCCTGGCAGACGCTATTGAAGGGTACGGAGCACTGGAGCCAGCAGAAGGTAAACTGAGGGCTGACCTGGAAGAATTGCAGGACCGTTTACGAGACAAAATCGGTCAAAGAGGTAAATTGGTCCCTCTTCAACGGTCGGCGTGGTGGTGGGTTGCGGCAGCCATGCTGATACTCATCGGAACCGGAACGCTGCTGTTTACCTTGATTCCAATGTCTGAAACACGGAAACCCTCTATTGCCAGCAACGAAGTATTGATAGCACCTGGTTCAACGAATGACTCTCTTTCTTCAAGCCCTTCAACATCTATGGTGCCGCAAGCTGATAAAGAGTCCAAGACGTTAATGGATCCACCTGAACCTGAAACCAGACCAGATAATGACCAGGCCCGCGAGAAGCAATCATTAGAAATTCAATCAGCACCGGCAGCATCTCCGCCGGATCCTCTTGTTGCCAAAAGTGAAGAAACGGATCAGGCTGCCCGTTCATTATCTTCGGCTGCCCGAAAAGATGTCGATTCTATAAGTAATGAAGTTACCGCCAACAAACAAAAAACGCTTAGTTATCGTTTCACCGGAAAAGTGGTAGACAGCACAAACAAGCCTGTTCCTTTCGCTACAGTGTTCATTCAGCAGAACTATGAAACCGGTTTAAGTACGGATGCAAACGGATATTTTCAATTTTCTTTGCCGCAACCTTTGGCAAACATCGAAGTACGCGCGGCAGGATACAAAAGAGCAAACGCCAGGTTATCGGCAGGGCTCACTGATAATCAAATTAAAATGCAGGAAGATAAAGAAGCGTCTTCCCTTAATGAAGTGGTAGTTACGACTACAGCAAAAAGAACTGTTTCAAAATCTTCCCCGGTTAAATCAACCAATAGCGCAGAACCTGTATTGGGTTTGACACACTTTCAACAGTATGTGGAAAAGAACAAAAAAATTCCTCCGTCTGAACAGTCTGTTCAAGGCGAAGCGGCTGTTTCATTTATGGTGAGCGAAGCTGGTGTACTATCTGATTTCAGGATAGAAAAACCGGTTTCCGTATTGCTCGATCAGGAAGCAATACGGCTGATAAAACAGGGGCCCGCCTGGAAAGGAGTAAATGGCAAAAAAATCAAAGCACTTGTCACGATCCGGTTTTGATTGCAGGATGTTAATTTTTCCCTTCATCTCTATTCAACTAAATTTGCAAAAACATAATAAAAATGAAAAGAATACTTTCTGTTTTAATGATTGTCTGCACACTGCATGTCTGCTCAAATGGGCAGGCGTTACGAACACCATCGCCAAGTCCGGCCCAAACCATCAAACAGGATTTTGGCCTTTCCAGCATTGAACTTTCCTATTCACGCCCCAGCGCGAAAGGAAGAAAAGTATTCGGAGACCTTGTGCCCTTCGGCAACGTATGGAGAACCGGTGCCAACCAGGCAACTGTATTAACCTTTGGCGAAGAGGTAAACATTGGAGGCACAAAAGTTCCTGCCGGCAAATACGGTTTATTGACCATTCCTAATAAAGATAACTGGACGATCATCCTGACCAAACAATTGGATGTAACCAGCCCGGCGGCTTATAAAATGGAAAACGATGTGGTAAGGGTGACTGCCAAAACTTCGCAGGTAAGTAATTTCTATGAGACCTTTGGCATGCAGTTTCACAACGTGAAAGCCAACACTTGCGATCTGCGCATGGTATGGGAAAATACAGCGGTGATCCTCCCGATCAGTACAGATATTGAAACAAAAGTGATGGCTCAGATCGATAACCTGATGAATAAAGATAACCGGCCTTACTTCGCTGCAGCTTCTTATTATTATGATAATGGCAAAGACATGAAAAAGGCGAAAGAATGGGCGCAGAAAGCCGTTGATTCCAACCCCAAGGCGTACTGGATGGTTCACCTGCTGGCAAAGATCCAGGCAAAGGAAGGAGATAAGACAAATGCTATGGCCAGTGCCAACAAATCGATCGCATTGGCAAAAGAGGCTAAAAATGAAGATTACGTCGCATTAAATGAAAAACTATTGACTAGCTTGAAATAAGACCTTAGGAAATAATAGAAGAGGGTGGCCAAAGGGTCAGCCTCTTTTGTTTTTTAATGAGCTGTCTGCATTACTCAAGTTTTCTACGTCTTAGCTGTTCGAAGTTGTCAACTTCGTACAGCTCCCGCAGTTCAATTCCTAACTATCGCCTCAATTCTCCTCCGGCCCTTCCACTTCACCGTTCTTCTGATTTTTTCGCTTAAACAAAGAAGCGTCGAACTTACCGAAACGCCAGCTGAAATTCAGACGGAAAAATTGAGGGTCACGCAAGCGATATGAGTTCTGCCTGAAATAGGCAGATTCGGAATATACGTTATTCGCATCTGATCTGAAGATATCGCTAACATTTAGTGTTATAGAGGCCTTATCCTGCAAAAAGTTATACCGTACCGCAGCATCTATTTCCCATTGCGGCCTGATGTATCCCTGTGAAGTAGCTTGCGGTTGACCCCACCCGCCGCCGCCACCACCTCCACCGCCACCACCCCGATCACCACCGCCGCCACCGCCACCTCCCGGCGGCAATATCGTTTTCGAACGATATTCACCGCTTAACTGAACAGAAAAGTTCGCAGGAAGCTTAAACGTATTGTTCAGTTCTCCGGACCAGCTATAGATATTGTCCTGGTCAGGAACCGACTGGTCATCTATATTTATCTTTGATGTAAACAGATTAAGATTTCCGGTAAGCTCCCACCACTTGCTCATGGTTTGCCGGTGTATCAATTCAAGACCCCCGATATAACTTGACCTGGCATTGATAAACGTATTGATCAAATTTTCTTTTCCCGACACCGGATTCACTTCTTTTTCCTGGTAACGCGTAATTAACTGGTCTGTATACTTGAAATAAGCAGAGGCCAGAAAAGTATTGCTGCCTGAAAACGTTTTTTGATAAGCCAGTTCTGCAGAATAGGTAAATTCAGGCTTAAGATTGGGATTTCCCCTGCTGAGATTAAGTGAATCTGAGTAATCGGTGAAAGGAAATAACTGGAAAAAGTTAGGCCTGTTTATTCTTCTGGTTACATTGAGCTGTAGTTCCTGATCGTTGTTTAATTGTTTAGACAGGAAAATACTTGGAAAAAAGCTCAACGGGAAATTATTACTGTAAGAGATCGCAGTATCCTTGCCGGATAAAACGGCGGTCAGTACATCACCACTGTATTCGGAGCTTTCTATGCGAAGCCCTAACTGGTAGCCAAAATTGTTGATCTTGTTGGAGAAGGTGGCATATCCTGCATATACCTTATCTGTATTGCTATATTGAGAAGACAATTGCGGAACTTTCAGGAATAAGCCGCCGGGGCTCATATAGCTGATGTCATTGCGGCTATTTAAATTTCGTATTTGTATACGCCCGCCGAATTCCAGCTTTGAATTTTCAGTAATGGGATCAACATAATCGGTTTGAACGGTGAGATTTTCATTGTTGCCCTTTCCTTCAATCAGCTGCCTGAATTCTTTACTCAACGGTCCGCCAATAATATTATAAGTTGACGTGGAGATATTGTTTTCATTCACATTATTGCTGCTGTTAAAATTTATATCTGCCGTCCACTCTTTGCCCGCCCTGGCGAAGAGGTGCTTAAACCCCAAAGCAGCTCCCCTGTTTTTAAAGTCCCCATTAGAATTCGACAAACGCTCGCTGTAGGAAGACCTTTTTCCCGTACTGTACAAGGTATCAACAAGCAGCTCACTGACTGCCCTGTTCTTTGAACTACCTTCAATCAGGTTACCCGAAAGGGACAAGGTATTCCTGTTATCGATCAAATAGTCAATTCCGGCCCTTCCAAAAAAATTATCTCTGTTACTGGTGTTCTTATCATCCTGAAATAGTTGCGTATTGGGTGATTGAATGAAGGTGAGCCTGTCCGTTTCGCCGGTCGAGATCGATTTCCGCTCCCTTAGATTGGCATTGACAAAAAAGTTTATTTTGTTCTGGCGGACATTAATATCTGCGCCAAAACTATACCTGCCCCGCTGGTCTATTCCGGCCCTTAGCGTTCCGTTATATCCTGTTTTGCGGTTTTTTTTGAGCACGATATTTAGAATGCCTGCGGTACCACCGGAAGCATCAAACTTGGCGGACGGATTGGTAATGATCTCCACGCTTTCTATCGCATCTGCAGGTATCTGCTCAAGGGTTAGGGAAGTGGGGCGTCCATCTACAAAGATCTGGGGAGAACTGTTGCGCAACGTAACATTGCCATCAATGTCTACCGACAAGGTTGGAACGCTTCTCATCACGTCTTCAGCGGTCCCTCCGGCAGCGGTGATGTTTTTTTCCACGTTGAATACTTTCCGGTCAATCCCCAGAGACATAAGAGGCCTGGTGCCTGTTACGGTAACGGTCTGTAACATTTTTGGATCTATCTTCAGCCTGATGTTACCCAAATCCTTGTCTATGCCCTGCCTGCCTTTTGGGTTTATGGATATTTTTTGCTGAAACGTTTCAAAACCAATGGCTGTTGCGAGCACGGTAATACTGGAAAACAAAGGCACGTTTTCCATGTTGAAGTCTCCATTGCCCATGGTTAACATGCCGTCGATGAGTGAATCTTTACTTGTTTGTGTAGTACTGTCGTATTTCTGGAAAATCAATTGTACGGAAGCCGCTTCTATGCCTTTGTTTGTTGACGCGTCAACAATCTTACCGTAGAATCGTCCTGAACTGGATTGGGCTTGTAAGATTTGTGTCAACATAACACTTAAAATAAAAAATACAAGTTTTTTCATACCTAACTATTAAAGAGAATGGGAAATGATCCTTGTAGAAATTAGATGTTTAATAAATTAGAATCAAGCGCTATGCCTCTATAATAATTGTTAAAATATGTTAAAGACTGAATTACTCACCCGTACCCTTCAAGGGCCGGGTATTTAACCCGTTTCTTCGGGGCGAGGTTGGTGTTGGTTCTTTCCAGACCTCTGTTTGTCCGGCATGATAACCTCCCAGCAAATACTTAAAATCACCACGCCTAAAGCCCCGATTACAATCAGCCATAAAAATCCGATTTTCGATTTCCAGAACAGTAAAACTATACCTGCCTCTACAATCAACGCACTCCAAAAAGTAGCCCTTGCTCCAACCCTTTTTATATAGAATGCGACAAGGAAAATACCCAGGATCGTTCCATAAAACAGAGACCCCAGTATATTTACCGCTTCTATAAGGCTGCCCATATTACCTGCGAACTGCGCAACAAAAACGGAGAATATCCCCCAGCCGAAAGTATACCACTTTGAAGTGGAATAATCCTCAAGCTCGGAACTATCCTTCCTGAAAAATTTTTTATGAATATCCACTACTGAAATAGACGCCAGTGAATTCAATGCCGCTGCAATACTGCCCCAGGAGGCCAGGAAAATAACAGCTATCAACAAGCCGACCAAACCTTTCGGCATGTGGTCGACTACAAAACGAAGAAAGATATAGTTGGTGTCGCTATGGTCTCCGCCCACCTCTTTTTTCTGCAAAATTTTTTTAAAATCTGCTCGCAGGCGTTCTGTTTCTGTATTAACCATTTTTAGTTCGTGTTCCGACTTCCCTGACGTGATGCCGGCTTTATATTCGCTTACAAAACCCTGAACGAGTTGGGTTTTTTTTGCAGAAAGGGCCTTGTACTGCTTTTGTATAGATTGTAAGGAATCTTTATAAGGCGAAGACTCCACCCTGGCGATCTGGGTCTCATTAAAAAACAAGGGAGCTTCATTGAACTGGTAAAAAGAAAAAACCAGTGCTCCTACCAATAGAATTAAAAATTGCATGGGCACCTTTACCAACCCGTTCATGAGTAAACCAATACGGCTTTCTGATACACTCTTGGCCGTAAGATAACGGCCTACCTGGCTTTGGTCGGTTCCGAAATAAGATAGAGCAAGAAAAAAGCCTCCGATGAGGCCGCTCCAGATGTTGTAGCGATCCTCCCAGTTAAATCCCTTATCTGTGACGCCGGTCGTAATTACGTTCAATTTTCCCAATTTGCCACTGACTTTCAGGGCATCGATGAAACCAACATCTTTTGGCAACATATGTACTACCATCCAGCCAGTAATAAACATTCCGGCAAATATCACCAGGAACTGCAATTGCTGGGTATAGGCCACTGCTTTGGCCCCACCGGTTACGGTATAGATGATGAGTATTCCACCCATGAAAATATTTGTCCAGTAGATGTTCCATCCAAAGAGAGAAGAAAGAATGATAGATGGGGCATATACGCTGATGCCTGTAGACAACCCACGTTGCAGTAAAAACAAAAAAGAAGTAAGTGTCCGGGTTTTTACATCAAAGCGGTTCTCAAGATATTCATAGGCAGTAAACACTTTTAACCGGTGAAAGATGGGAACGAAGGTTATACATAACACAACCATAGCCAGGGGTAGTCCGAAATAATACTGCACAAACCGCATTCCGTCCGTATAGGCCTGTCCGGGTGCTGATAAAAAAGTTATGGCGCTGGCCTGGGTGCCCATGATGCTCAAGAGGATCAGGTACCAGGGCATAGTGCGATTACTGAGAAAATAGCCATCCAGGTTTTTTGTTGTTTTGCTTTTATATAAGCCGTAAGTAACAATGGCCAGCAGTGTCGTTCCCAGTACTATCCAATCGGCCTGGCTCATGCAAAATATTTAGTGAAGAAAGAAAATAATATGATGAGGGCAACCAGGAAGATGATGATAAAAGCATACCAATGGTTCCACGATCGGAATAAGGGAATACGTTCATTTGATTCATCTTCCATATCTTGATCATTTTCTATTTGATGACATAGAGGCAACCAATAAACCGAGCACCACACCGATCAACAGGCCAACTGGGACGCGTTTTATGAATAAGCCGATCAACACTCCTGAAATGACGACGAGTGCGATGGTTATGTTCCGCCTTTGTTCTGAAGGTTTATTCATTGAAATTTTTAATTGACCCTTTATCGACTTTTATGAATAATTGCAAACCCCATTTAATGCTTCATCTCGAATCACTTTGTGGTTTTTTTTAACCATAAAGGTCACAAAGTAATACACAAAGAAGACGCCAAGACCTCTTATCCCCTTCTTAGAGGAATTCTTCACATCTCACAACTTCTTCGAAGCGCTGGCATTTTTTCCCTTGTTTAAAGCAATCATGTTTGCAAGCAGCCTGTAACTCCCGGTTACTCCGGCAGGTAACTCCCTGAAAAATACCAGTCCCGTATACACGAAAATTCCGTTGCCATATTTTGTCATGATCAGGCTGCCTTCATCTTGCTTCTCGCCGGGATCATTCATCGAAAAGATTGTTTCGTAATGGCTGTCCCAGTTTTGTGCATGATAAATGCTTCTTTCCTGCACCCAGTTATCAAAATCTTCAGCGGTGATCTTGTTAGGGTAATTCATCACGGGGTGATCTGGTTTCAATACTTTCACTTTGGCATTTTCATCAGAGACCCTGGTGCGGGTGATATTGAACGCATAAGGTCCTATTTTTGCCTTAACCGGTCCAAGCTGACTTGATGTATTATATTGTACAATCAGATTACCTCCCTGCTTTACGTAATCCATCAACTTTTCATGATACGTGTTGAGCGATTCCTTGACATTGTACGCCCTCACCCCGGTAAGAATAGCATCAAATTGAGAAAGATCTGCGTTCGACAGGTCGTTGTCGCCAAGCATGGTAACCTCATAACCCATCTGGCGTAATGCAGTTGGCACATAATCACCCGCACCTTCGATATAACCCAGTTTTTTTCCGACTATTTGCAGGTCGAGTTTAACCACATTTGCTTTTGCTTCAGGAAAATAAACAATGGGAGGTATATGGTCGTGCTTAATTTCTTTAAGGTCCCTGGAATAAACACTTTCGTTCATGACCGCATTCAACCCAACCACTTCCTTCAGTACAGATCCGCTTTTCTGTCTGACATTGAAACTTACCTGGTTCGCTTTATTAAATGCATTACCGGCTTTCCATTCGTAATGCATGTTCGAATTGTTGCCGTTAGCCAGTCCGGCGGGCAGCGAGAGGCTTAAGCGGGCATCTACGGTGTCTGTGTAAGACCTTAATTGCATACCAACCATCGCCATATTATTTTTATCAAGGAACACTGTTTTTAAAGCAGGATAGACAACAATGCGAGGATATACGTAAACGGGTTCGTAGATCTCTCCCTTCACCGGGTCAGTATATTTATATCTTACCGGTTTAGTGAGAACCAGGTCTTCGCCCTCAACATTTAGCGTAAATAAAACTTCGAGAGCGGGTTTTGTATCAGCGTTCCCAATAAGTAACTGGTCTTTTACTTCAAAAGAGCCTTGTTTCATTTCCTGTTCCAGCCAATAGGGCTGCGTTACCGGCTTTGAAGCCGGAATATAAACCGGTTTTGTAATAATCAGATTACGGTTTAATTCCAGTGAACGGTTCAATGACGAATCAAATCCTTCCAACATGATCTTTTTGATAAGTACTGCATTGCCATTGCGGTTATTCATAAAGAAGTTAATCCTTAATGAATCGGCTTGTACAACATAAGGCTGGTTTGCGGTTGCCTCGATCCACAATCCGCTGCATGCTTCAATAAGCTGTTTGACTTCCTTTATTTTCTGCTCTTTCCAATAGCCTTCTTCGAGGCCCTGAAGGCTGCGATACAGTTCTACCAAACCTTTTACCGATTTACCCGGTTCAAACAAAGCATATTCATTGATTAATTGTTCGATTTTCCCTTGAATAAGTTCACCGCCTTTTACCCTGTCCCAATTTGTATTTACAGCATCAAATAAATGGTTTTTCGGAAGTTCGCCCTTCCAGGGCGAAAAATATTCAAGCGCTTCGCCTCGCTGGCGGGCAATGCCAAAGCCCTGGCTTTTATGCTGACTCCGGCTTTCTGCAGCAATTTCACCATAGCCTTTTCCTATGAGCGGGTTGAAGGTTCCTACATCAATCTTCAGCTGGTCTTCTGCCTGGGTGTTGGTGCCGCCAAAATTAAACGTGTTCCAAACTATCCTTTCTGTCTGCCAGGCCTTTACGTATTTTAGTTGTTCGGGAAACCTGGCGGGGTCCGCTGCAGCAGAGAACGCTTCAACGGCCAGGACTGCGGAAGCCGAATGGTGTCCGTGGCCCGCGCGGTTGTCCTGCGGAAAACGGGTTATAATAACGTCGGGGCGAAACCTCCGGATGATCCACACCACATCTGATAAGATCTTATTTTTATCCCAGATGCGTAACGCTTCTTCGGTGCTTTTGGAAAATCCAAAGTCATAGGCCCTTGTGAAGTATTGCTCCGCGCCGTCTATCCTCCGGGCGGCCAATAATTCCTGGGTCCGGATCATTCCGAGTTCGATGCCTTGTTCGTTGCCGATCAGGTTTTGGCCGCCATCACCCCTGGTTAAAGACAGGTAACCGGTGCGGTACAGCTTGTCCTTGACGAAATAAGCCATTAACCGGGTGTTTTCATCATCCGGATGTGCGGCAACATATAAAACTGAACCAAGTACATTTAATTTTTTTAATCCAAGCAATATATCTGAAGAGGATAATGCCTGAGGAGTTTGGGCGGTTACATATGATGCAATGAATGCCAATATTAAAAACCATGGAAATTGAAATCGCTGCATCATATTTAAATTGTTGAATTATCGACCGCGAAGATAGAATATCTTAGCTACTGCCCTACCATGAAAACCGCATTGCAGAATAGAAGCTTGCCGTTTTCCCAAAAGCCTCTGAATAACACATCATCTGCCAGGTAAACAACGCTTCCCCTGCCCATCTCCTGGACCCCGAACAGCAATCCGTCTTTTAATTTTTCCTGAGCTTTGGAACCAAGGAACCCACTTATATAATTATCTTTCTTTAATATTCCCACGTTCCAGCCGCCCTCACGGATAAATTCATAAACGGCATTATCCTGTTTAAGGGTGAAATAATAATCCGGGTAACCGTAACCAAGTGGATGTGAATTATCCAGTTGCACTTTATAAATGGTTCCGGAATTCAGGGAAATCAGGTCATCCCTGGTGCGGTTGTCATATTTTTTTACCGGGAGATAAGGATCCTTTTCCTCCTCCGTTTCCTTCTTCTTTTTATCTTCCTCCTTACTTTTGATACCCCATTCTGCGTTCGCCAACTGATTTACGGAGCCTTCCATAGCAATCAGTTTTCCGCCCTGGCGCACCCAAGACTTTAATTGCTCGTTAAAAACCTTGTCAGTGATAAACCGGTAGTTTCCATTTGGAATTATAATCACGTTATACTTCCTCCAGTCAATCCTTCCAAAATCGTTAGCATACAATAGCGATACCGGATAATTCAATTGTTGCTCAAAAAAATGCCAGATGGCGCCAAAAGCATTTACATCGGTAGATTCACCACCCATGAGAGCGACCCGGGGAGGCTGAATAACCCTTACCTTGCTGCCACCCAGGTCAACCCCTTTATCCACGAAACCGGTAAACACAGATTCAACAGGATGAAGATCTCCATTGGACACGGCAGCCTGGTGAACGGTATCAAACAGCCTGTCGCCGAACCTGGAATTAGCCGCTTTAGTAATGATCAGCGTGCCGGCGTCGAAATCTTTTCCGTTTACGCTGAAGGGCTGTTCATGATATCGAACCCTGACGCCTGTTTGTAACAGGCGTGCCAGCACCCTGGCAGAAGACAAATGTTTCCATGGGATAACATATGCATAAGCATTCCGCCGGCCGTTCCTGTTTCCTATAGAGTCACGCGAACGATGTTGATCCGGAGATGGAGGAAGCATCTTTTGTTTTGCAGCTTGTTTAATCGCATAGGCTTCTAATCCTAATGCATAGGGAAGGGACCAGGCTGTTATATCGTAGGGCCTGGATAATACTTCACCCTGCTTTGACCTGGGTTCAAACAATACTTTCAGCATGACTGACTTGGGCTGGTACGCCGAAATAAGTATATCGTTTTCTTCTATAGTAACCGGTTCATCCTTACCTGAAATGTAATTAAAGCCCCGGAGCGTTTCCTTCGACTGCGCATAACCGTAACTGATACCATTGTTCCGCAAATACCTGTTTATCACCGTTTCAAGGGCAGCACTGGTAGACCGGCGTTTGATAAGATAGGTAATATATTCGCCGGCAGGTTTTGCCAGGGCATCACTATAAAATTTTCGAAATTCCTTTACAAGCCTGGCTGCATTTTGGGAACTGATCTCTATGGTGGAGAGTGAAGTTGTATGATGATGGGTCAGGCGGTCTTCCAGGGTAAGCGTATCACCGTCTTCCGTGATCACTGCTAAAGCGCCTGCTCCTCCACCACCCTGTTCGTAGGTCATACCGATGGCACCGTGAAACGTAGGATAAGTATCGCCGTAACTAGGGTAAAACAGGTCGAATCCACCGCCTTTTGTAAAGTAGAGCCAGCCCTTCTGATCGAAATATTTTGCATTGTTACGCCCGAGCATTGTTTGATATTCTTTTTGCCACGGAGTGATCACTTCATGATACGGCTCAGCAGCCGGGGCAAAGTAATAGGGATTGTTATAGTACTGTTCGTGGAAATCCGCATGTACTTGCGGCAGCCATTCATTATACAGTTTTACCCGTTGTTGGGATTCCAGCTGGACCTGCCAGGCCCAGTCGCGGTTGAGATCGAAATAGTAATGATTGGTTCTTCCATACGGCCACGATTCGATGTGCTCCCGTGACTGCGGATCAGGATTGAACTGTTTGCCGGCGATGGAAGTAAACCAGTTTACATAACGGTCACGCCCATCCGGATTTATACAGGGATCAATGACCACTACCGTATTTTTCAGCCACTCCTTTGTGCCGGCATTGGAGGGATCTACCAGGGCAAACAAGGTAAGCATTGCCGCTTCCGAGGATGAAGCTTCGTTGCCATGCACATTATAACTTAACCATACAATCGCCGGAGCATTCAGGTCCGGTTGCACATTGCTGCTGCCAAGATTTGCCAACCGGAGATTGTTTTCCCGGATCTCTTCCAGCCTTTTAATATTCCCGGCAGCAGAAATGAATGTTACGATAAGGGGTCTTCCTTCGTTGGTAACGCCGTATTGATGTACCTGGGCAACATCCCGCGCCTGCTGCGCCACGTGATTAAAATAGTTTACCAGCTTCCAGTGAGGCGTAAACCGGCTTCCCAATGCATAACCTAAAAATTTTTCCGGAGATTGAACCTGGGCAATTATGGTAGCAACAGCCAGGGAAAAGGTAAACAGCAAAAATGTCTTCCTCATGAACTCAAATGGGTTTTGACAGCAAGTTAGAAAACCTTGATGGTCAGGCAAGCGTTTCATGAATACCTGCTTAACAGACCTTCAAGGTTTTGCTGAATTTTATGATAAAACCCCAAAGGCCCATAAACAAATCCCGGGAAAAAAATCTGTTTAACGAACCTTCAGGGTTTCTGTTTATTTTTTAGTATCCAGACTAAACTTTAACCGGGCGAAATAATATGCCCCGTTAAAACCCATTTGCTGCACACGGCGGCTGTATACGAAACGGCCGGTGCTCATATTACTGCTATGCGTGTGCCTGTCTTGGTAAACATCAAAGAGGTTATTGGCACCAACCGTCAGTGCTACCTCCGGAATCACCTGGTAAGACAAAGACAAGTCGGTAACTGTCTTTGGTGAAAATTCCTGGTCAAGGGTCTGTGCAACGCCGGTAAATGCGTTTACAGGAAATGCACCGGGATTTGCAGGGTTTATGCTCGGATCAAGGTAGATCACTTTACCGAAATTGACTAACCGCAGCATCGCACCGAACTTACTGTATTTGTAATTGAAGGTGAGACTGATCTTACCTTTTGGATTTGCCACTTCTATCCGGCTCTGGTCTTCACGGTTGAAATAATTGGCTAATTGCCCGCTGCTCACCAGGATATCCGATGCATGAATGATGGCTTTACCATCAGCACCTTTCTTTACCTGGTTATCGATAAAAGTCATGGCTAGCGTGGATCGTAACGAATGCTTTTTTAAAAAATTTTTCGTGTAGGAAAATACCGCTTCAATACCCCTGGCACGTGTATCGATCGCATTGGTAAAGAAATTGGCCGTGCTTGCTCCTGCCGCATCAAGCTGTGCTTTTAACTGGGCGTTGTTGCCACCGGAAAAATTATTTGTCAAGATAATGCGATCGTCAATATCGATCTGGTAAGCGTCAACCGTTACTTCGAAACCGGTGAACGGCCTGGTGGTAAGACCTACAGAATAGTTCTGGCTGGTTTCTTCCTTTAACTTGGGGATGCCCAGGATTTCGGCAGGCCTGCTGTCGTTGGTAAATGTTCCTGCCTGGATCGGCACCAGGTTACCTCCCTGTGATACAAACAGCGTGTTAGTTTTGGCGTAGAAGCGCTGCTGCATGGAAGGAGCACGGAAACCGGAACTTATGGAACCCCTTACATTAAACGCATCACTGAATTTATAACGCCCGGAAACTTTGTAGTTGAGCGTAGAGCCAAAATCACTATAGTTTTCAAAGCGCAGGGCCCCTGTCAACAGGAAGCTTTTGGTAAAATCCTGCTCAAGGTCGACATATACCGCTTTGGCGTTTCTTGTTCTCTCATCACCTATCGTGTTTACAAATCCGTTAAAGACCTGTGCCCCTGCAGAAGCGCCGGAGGCTACATCGAAATTTCTGTAAGAAGCTTCCTGCCCGCTCCGGATGCCAAACGCATCTATGCGGTATTCCAGGCCGGCGGCTACATTAAGACCTTCCGCTACCGGGAACTGCTTGGAGAAATCGAGGTTGGCCGTGTTTTGCCAGAATTTTAATCCACCTGCGTCAAATGCCGTCTGGTTATTACCTGCAACTGCAAATTGTGAATAGTTTGCAGAGTTGGCAACACCAAAGTCAAACTTATTTATTCCATAGGTGTTGCTCAGGTCTACGTTCCATTCATTTAATTTGGTTCTGAAGCCCACCGCTGTGGAAAAGTCTACGATGTCTGACTCGATTTCAGGTAAAAAACCGTTTGGATAAATGGCAAAAACATTGGCGGCGTATTTTGTAGCATTGCCGAGTATGCCGCTCGGATAGCGGAATATGCCCGTAGCGTTACCATCTTTTTTACTATAGCCGCCAAACACATATAGTTCTCCATTAGTACCGATAGGATAACCAAAATTGTAAAAACCCGAAGTACTTTTCATGTCCGAATTCCCCACCCGCATGTCAAAATCATTACGTGTCAGCCCTCTGCCCTGAAGAACGGAGTCATCTTTGTTTGCTCCGCCAAAATTGGGATAAACGGCCCCCGTAAAGGTGCCCGTGCGGTTAGTTCCGGCCCTCTTAATATATTCACCCGTGAGGTTCAGGTAACCTTTGCCAATGGCAAATCCATAACCCAGGGAAGCCTGCAGCGTCTCTCCGTCCGTCACGCGTACATCCGGGTCATCCGATTTATTGGTGACTTTGTACAGCGCGAAATTTTTGGGGTAGCTGGTGTTATACAAGCCGTAACTGACACTTGCCTCCAGCAAACCCGTCCTTTTCTTTAAAACGATATTGATTACACCGGCAATAGCATCCGAGCCATATTGTGCCGAAGCCCCGTCCCTCAATATTTCAATCCTATCAATAGAAGTGGCAGGAATAGCACTCATGTCAGTACTTACCTGTCCGCGGTTAACCGTACCATTCACATTTACCAAAGCCGATTGGTGGCGTCGTTTACCGTTTACCAGCACCAGAACCTGGTCTGTGCCAAGGCCTCTTAATTGGGCAGGATCAACATGGTCTGTTCCGTCGGAGATGGTTTGACGGGCAGATTGAAAAGAAGGGGCGATGAAGTTGAGGATCTGGTTGATATCTACCTGGCCGATCTCATTGATCACCTGGGAAACGGGGATTACATCAACCGGTGCGGGTGTTTCAACCCTGGTTCTTGAGGCGTTCCGGGTTCCAATTACGGTAACATCAGTGAGCTCGCCGGCGCTAACCAGCGTGAAATCTTGCTGCAAGGAACCGGTTTCGGTGATGGCAACCTCCTTACGCTGGGTGACATAACCTGCAAAAGAAAGAATAAGGGTATGTTTGCCTGCCGGTAAATCTAGGGAGTAGTCACCGTTATTGTCAGATATAGTCGCCATTTTACTGCCCTGAACCTGCACGGAAGCATTTGATAAAGCCTGTCCGTTTACGTCTTTTACAGAACCGCGCAAGGTTCCTGTTTGAGCAAAAGACCAGTGAGTAATTAAAATGAGCAGAAAAGAAAGAGTGGAAACACGAAAGGTGTACGTTAATTTACTCATATAAAAAATTAAATTGTTTACAATGTTCAAAGGGCAATAGACTAATAATACCGGTTAGCGAGTTATTCTTCAGAAAGAGTTGCAATAATCCTTAAACATATATAGATCCATCCAGTTACTTAGTTTTACATAATTTTTTACATACTACTCTTATGAATAAAATTTATATATACATTCCCGCGTGCATCTTATTTATAGGTGAGTCATTTAGCCAGCAAAAAGCTGCATCATCCAAAATAAACCCGTTTAGCTATACGGTTCAGAAAAAAGTCAATTGCAATAACGGAGCTGTAGTATCTGCCCATCCCCTCGCTAGTAAAACCGGTGTCCTGATCCTGAAGCAAGGCGGCAATGCTATTGATGCGGTTATTGCGACCCAGCTGGCCCTTGCCGTTGTTTACCCGGGAGCCGGTAATATAGGCGGCGGGGGATTTATGGTAGCGCATCTGAAGGACGGAACCAATGTAAGTCTTGATTTCAGGGAAACAGCTCCCGGGAAGGCCGGTCGCGACATGTACCTGGACAGCGCCGGCCAGGCGCTCCCCAATCGAAGCCAGGATGGTCATTTGTCTGCCGGGGTCCCCGGAACAGTCGCTGGATTATTTGCCTCACTCAGGTATGCCCGGCTGCCTTTTGCAAAGCTGATACAACCCGCAATCGAGCTTGCTGAAAAGGGTTTTTCCATCACAGCGGCTGAGGCCACTGCCCTTACCAATTATCAGAATGAGTTTGACAGGTATAATTCTGTAAAGCCGGTATTTATAAAAGAGGGCGGTTGGAAAGCAGGCGATACCCTCGTGCAAGAAGATCTGTCCAATACACTAAAACGGATAAGAGACAAAGGGCAGAAAGGGTTCTATGAAGGAGAGACGGCCCGGTTGATTGTTGAAGAGATGAAAAGGGGCAAGGGAATTATTTCTTATGCAGACCTTGCCTCCTATAAAGCCCGGAAAAGGGAACCTGTGGTTTTCCAATATAAAGGATATACCATCTTAACCATGCCTTTACCCGCCAGCGGCGGAGTGTTATTACCCATGATGATGAAGATGGTTGAAAAACACCCCTTGAAAACATATGGATTTCACTCAGTAAAAGCCGTTCACCTGATGGCGGAAGTGGAGCGGCTGGCATATGCTGACCGGGCTAAATACCTCGGCGATCCGGACTTTTATAAAGTACCTGTTAAACTGCTCACCAGCGATGCCTATATCGACGAACGTCTTAAATTGTATGATCCTTCAAAAGCAGGCGATAGTGTTACCATCCAATCGGGAAATCCCGGCCGGGAAAGCGAAGAAACTACGCATATAAGTGTGTATGACAAGGAGGGTAATGCGGCAGCAGTAACGACCACCCTGAACGGAGGTTATGGCAGTAAAACGGTTGTCGGGAACGCCGGGTTCCTGCTGAACAATGAAATGGACGACTTCAGCATAAAGCCCGGAGTGCCGAACATGTATGGCGCGGTGGGCGGGGAGGCAAACGCTATTGTGCCTGGTAAACGCATGTTAAGCTCTATGACGCCTACCATTGTATTGAAAGAAGGTAAACCGGTCATCGTAGCAGGCACGCCCGGGGGCACAACTATAACCACATCGGTATTTCAGACGCTGATCAATATGCTCGAGTTTGACATGACTCCGGAAGATGCCGTGAACAAGCCCAAGTTCCATCATCAATGGCTACCCGATGTTTTATATGTGGAAAATGACTTTCCCGAAGACATCATCGGGCAATTGAAATTATTAGGGCATAAAGTAAGTAAACGCGGCGATATTGGAAGAACAGAAGTGATAAAGATATCCCGAGGAAAAATGGAAGCAGTAGGTGATAAACGGGGTGATGATTCAGCGGAAGGATATGAATGATGTGCGGATTTAACTTTTCCCACCGGATACCAAACTTGCACATCGGAGTCGAATGCCTATTTTTACACGTAATATTCGAACTACTGAAGAAACTGTTGAAAATATCCGGTTACTTTGTGCTGACCTTATTAGGACTGGTCTTGCTTACGGCCATTCTGGTCAACATCCCCCTGGTTCAAAACTGGCTTGTTAAACAGGTTACAAACCGCCTCTCAAAAGATCTCAATACTACCGTAAAAGTCAGACATATCAATTTCAACCTTGCCTTCTTCAATAAAATGTCGCTAGAAGGAACCATGGTCGCCGACCACCGGAAGGATACCTTGCTGTACGCCGGCAAGGTGAATGTACGCCTAACCGACTGGTTCTTCCTGAAGAACAAGATCGTTCTCAAATATATAGGCTTACAGGATGCCTATGTAAATTTGCACAGGATGGATTCGGTTTGGAACTACCAGTTCCTGGTTGATTATTTTTCAGCTCCTCCTTCCGCCAAAAAGAAAAAAGGCATTGACCTGGACCTTAAAATAGTGGAGCTCAGTAATATTCATTTCTTAAAAAAAGACGAATGGAGAGGTGAAGACACCTGGTTTGACGTGCGGTCAATGAGTGTTGATGCCAGGCAAATCAAGTTATCCGAAAAAAACATTGATATCACTTCCATTTCGCTGGACGATCCGCTGTTCGCTATCTACAATTACCCCGGAAGAAGACCAAAAAAAATTATTCCCGTTGCTGAAGAGGAGGCCATAATTACTGACAGTTCGTTGATCTGGAATCCGGATGCCTGGACAATGGCTGTTGAAAAGATCACGATCAAAAACGGGACCTTTAAAACAACCAAAAAGGCCGACCGGGATGTCTTCTATCATTTTGACGGACAGAATATGCTTTTTTCCGGCATAAACAGCTCCATCAGCGGGATTAAATTAACAGATGACACGGTGAAGGCAAAAATTTCCTTAAGCGCAGTAGAACGTAGCGGCTTCCAGATAAGGTCGTTCAGTGCCAACATAAAAATACAACCCCACGGGATGGAATTTGCTGATCTGGACATCAAAACCAATAAAAGCCACCTGCGGAATTTCTTCGCGATGCGTTACCAGGATTTTGGTGACATGAGCAACTTCATTGAGAAGGTGAAACTGGAAGGCATATTTAAGAATAGCGAGCTCGATAGTGATGATATTGCCTATTTTGCCCCGGCAGTAAAGCCCTGGAAGAAACGCATATTGGTAACAGGCACGGTTAAAGGCACCATTTCGAATCTGTTTGCCAGAGACATAACAATAAGGGCAGGAAAAAACACATTGCTTCATGGAGACATTAAACTCGCAGGATTGCCTGATATCGATAAGGCCTTTATTGACTTCAAAGCCAATGATTTCATAACTACGTATAATGATGCAGTTTCCTTTATTCCCTCAATTAAAACAATTAAAGAACCCCGGCTTGACAGGCTTCGGCAAATAAGGTTTAAGGGTTATTTTACCGGTTTCATCCACGACTTTGTAACTTATGGCACCATTACAACAAACCTGGGTTCACTGTCAGTCAGTGATGTCAATATAAAATTACGTTCTGCAGGCAACCGTTCGGCCAGGTATATGGGCAAGCTCGTCACTTCCGGTTTTAATATAGGAAGCCTTCTGGATAACAGCCAATTGGGACGTATCACATTTAATGGTTCCATCAAAGGAGCAGGCTTCGACTTGAGAACTTTACAGGCGGAACTCGACGGGAATATTAACAGCGTTGAATTCCGCAACTACCGTTACGCTAACATCAAGGTAAAGGGCACCTTAGCTAAACGGTTATTTAACGGGTCATTTACGGCCGACGATACTAATCTGGGGGCAAGTCTGAACGGACTCATAGATTTCAGCGGCCCGCAACCCAGGTTCGACTTTACTGCTTCTATCGATAAATTGAACCTGAAAAGATTGAACCTTTACCGGGATGATATCGATTTTAACGGCCAGCTTCAATTTAATTTTTCCGGTTCCAACATTGACAACTTCCTTGGTTCTGCCAAAATATTTAATGCCTCCGTTTTCAAAGACGGTCAGCGCATTTCCTTTGACTCGTTGACCGTTCAATCTGAAATGAGCGGCAATAACCGAAGCGTTATTGTAATGAGTAATCAATTTGATGCTGCACTGACCGGAGAGTTTACCATAAGGGAACTACCTAACGCATTCCAGATCTATCTAAACCGGTATTATCCCAGCTATATTAATCCATCAAACAAAAAATTGGCAAACGAGAACTTTAGTTTTGTCATTACTACCAAAAAGATCGATGATTATATCAGCCTGTTTGATAATAACCTGAAAGGTTTCAATAATACAAGCCTGAAGGGGCGCATTAACTCAAAAGATAACCTGTTTGAAGTGCATGCTGAAGTCCCGCAGTTTAGTTATAAAAATATATCCTTTCTCAATGTCAACCTTACCGGCCGGGGAAACTATGACACGCTGACCCTGGAGTCCAGGATCGCCGATGTATTCGTTAATGACAGTTTACATTTCCCAGGCACCGAGATCAATATCCAATCAAGTCAGGATCTGTCGAACGTCAATATTATCACCAGCGCCAATCAAACTTTAAACTCCGCAAATATTTCCGGCCAGGTACAAACGCTAAACAACGGTGTTCGTATCCTGTTTCATCCATCCAGTTTCGACATCAACGGAAAAACCTGGTCAATTGATAAGGACGGGGAACTGATACTAAGCAGGGAACGTGTAACTACAGATGCCTTGCGTATTTCCAACGCGGAACAGGAAATTTATATTACTTCGGTCCCTTCTTCCCTTGGTAACACCGATGATCTGCGGATTACCCTAAAAAAGATCAATATCGGCGACTTTACGCCTTTCTTCGTTAAAGGCAACAGACTGGAAGGTTTGCTGAGCGGCATTGTGGATGTTACCGATCCTTTTGGAAATTTGCAGGTTGACGTAAAAGCAGAGACCCGATATTTCCGCCTGGACGACGATTCACTGGGTATGCTGCAGATCACTTCAAGTTACTTTAAACGAACGGGAAAACTGAATACCGGTGTTGTCTCTGCAAATGAAAATTATGATTTCGATATGCGGGGTATATTCGATCTTTCAGATAGCACCAAAACGGATATGAATCTGAATTTTAACCTGCGTAACACAAACATCGATCTGCTGGAAAAATATTTGAGTGGCATTTTCAGCAACATGTCAGGAAAGGCAACAGGTAATTTACAGGTGGTGGGAACTCCAAGTAATCTGAAATACCTGGGAGACGTACAATTAAAAGACGCCGGACTGACGGTAAAATATACCAGGTGTTCTTATACCATTCCCAATGCCAGGGTGAAATTAAACGATGGATCGATTGACTTCGGAAGTTTTGCCATCAAAGACACGCTGAATAACAGCGGGGAAATCGTAAGCGGTAAATTGTACCATCAGGCTTTTAAAGACCTGTCCTTTGATTTTCGCCTGCGCAGTAACCAGTTATTGCTTATGAATACTACTGCATCGGACAATAACCAGTTTTATGGAAAGGTGGTGGGAAAAGTGAATATGAGCTTTACGGGGCCACTGGAAGAAATGAACATGGACATAAAAGGAGAACCTACTGACACCTCGAACATCTATCTTCCAATCGGCAGCAGCCGTGAAAGCGGAGAGGCAGGTTTCATAGTTTGGAAAGTGTATGGGCGGGAGATGGCCGAGCAGGATTTAAAATTACGGGAAAGCAACCTGACTGTTTCCCTGGACCTTACTGCTAACCGTTATGCCAATGTATTTGTGATACTGGACGAACTAACCGGTGATGTCATCGCTGCCAATGGTAACGGTAATTTAAAACTTCGCGTAGGCACCCGGGAAGCAATGACCATGAGCGGCCGCTTTAATATCGAAAGGGGAAACTACACTTTTTCATTTCAATCCATTAAACGGAACTTTAAATTACGGGAAGAGGCGGGAAGTTACATCTCCTGGAACGGGAATCCGTTTGAGGCCATCATTAATATTGAAGCGGAATACGAAGCAGAGAACGTACGGTTCAATGATCTGCTTAGCGGATCAAATCTTGACGCCGCCACAAATGAGAATGTGAAACGTTTTCGTGGTAAGGTTTTGGTAATCGCAACCCTGACGGAAAGGCTCACGGCACCCAAGATCGCCTTCAGGATCGAATTGCCGCAAAATAGCCCTATTCGCAGCAGCCCGGATGTAGCCACCATATTTTCATTCATCCAGAATGATGTTAACGAACTGAATAAACAGGTTTCTTTCCTGATCTTGTTTAATACATTCGGCCCTTATACTGGAGGTGGCGCGCGCGGAGGGGGAACCGGCGATATCGCCAACAAGGCTTTGGAAGGCATAGTGGTAAACAGTATTTCCGGGTTCCTTTCTAATATCCTCACCAACGAATTCTCTAATATCTTACAGGATGTTTTCAAAGATAAAAGCCTGAAGGTAAATATAAATGCCAGCCTGTACAGCGGATCGAACCTCTTAGACAATTACAACAGAAACCAGATAACCCTGCCCGACCGGACCAATTTTAATTTATCGATTGGGAAAAGCTTTTTCAACGAGCGACTGACCTTCGTTGTTGGAGGGGCACTGGATTTCGGTTTGAATACGGCCCAGCAAAACCAATCCTCGGCATTTCCTTTTTTACCCGACGTTGTAGCGGAATGGAAACTGACACAGGATGGCAAGTTCAGGCTTACCTTCTTCTATAGGGAAAACTATTCTTATCTGGGTTCCGGCGGAAAGCAGAATCGCTCCGGAAGCAGTATATCTTACCGCAAAGAATTCGACAGGTTAGACGAATTATTCAAAAAGTCAAGGAAGCCGGGGAGGAAGCTTGAGCCTGGCATCAGTAAAGAGTCGGGAATTGGAAGTCTGGAGCCGGCAAACGGAAAACAATAAACAATGCTCGTCGACCCCTAAATCAACGGGTCGTCACGTTGCATGACCCACCAACCACCAGCCGGAATTTACCCTATATTCTGGGACCTCCCGACTCCGGATTCCCGCTGAATCTCGTGGCCAAGCTTATCCCTTTTTGTTCTTAAATACTTCTCATTATGCGGGTTGGAAAGAATTTCTATAGGCAGGGTCTCAACAATTTCGATTCCATAACCCAGCAGCCCCGCTCTTTTCTTCGGATTGTTACTGATCAGGCGCAACTTGGTAATGCCGAGGTAACGTAGAATCTGAGCACCAATACCATAATCTCTTTTATCCATGGGAAACCCAAGATGCAGGTTGGCTTCAACGGTATCCATTCCTTCTTCCTGCAAACGGTATGCTTTGAGTTTATTCACCAAGCCTATACCCCTGCCCTCCTGGTTCATATAAAGTATTACACCCGTACCTTCTGCCTCAACCATCTCCATAGCTTTATGCAACTGATCGCCGCAATCGCACCGCAATGATCCTAGTATATCACCTGTAAAACAGGATGAATGCACCCTGACCAACACCGGTTCATCTTTTTTGTATTCCCCCTTGATAAGCGCCAGGTGCTCATTGTTCGTATTCTTCTCTTTGAAAGAGATCAGCTTGAAATGACCATATTTTGTAGGCATATCCACCCGAACCACTTCTTCTATCAACGAATCGATTTTCAACCGGTATTCAATAAGGTCTTTGATAGAGACAAGTTTAAGGTTGAACTTTTTGGCTATTATCTTTAATTCGGGCAGCCTTGCCATCGATCCGTCTTCATTCATGATTTCTACCAAAACGCCCCCTGGTGTAAATCCGGCTAAACGGGCCAGGTCTATCGTTGCTTCAGTATGACCGGCGCGCCTGAGTACTCCGCCGCTTTTGGCCCGTAAAGGGAAGATATGACCCGGGCGTCCCAGGTCTTCGGGCCTTGTTTCCGGGTCTATCAAAGCTCTTACGGTTTTAGACCTGTCAGAAGCTGAAATGCCGGTAGTGCAGCCACGACCCAGCAAATCCACGGAAACGGTAAAAGCCGTTTCATGTAAAGCCGTATTGTTATTTACCATTAATTCGAGTTGGAGCTCATCGCACCGCTCTTCGATGAGGGGAGCGCAGATCAAACCGCGGCCGTGTAAACTCATAAAATTTATGACCTCCGGTGTGACATTTTGTGCGGCTGTAAGGAAATCGCCTTCATTCTCGCGTTCATCATCATCTACTACGATGACGAGCTTACCCTTCTTAATATCTTCAATGGCACTCTCAATACTATCTAACATACATATTTATGTTTACTGCAAAAATAACAAATAACAAAAGGGTTAAGTTTAAATACTTTATCTGCCGACAGGGGATGGTCTATGCAGCCTTTTGAACCAAAGGATTGCCTAACAAATTGTTAATATCCCAACTAAATACGTGTTTGATTATTTGTTTTCTTTGCAGGTTAAAACTAACTCTATGTTAAAAGCGAAGATCCTACATCCGTTAACGATGTTCATCTTATTCCTTCCTTTCTTTTCCACGGCACAGGTAACCACAAGCAACATAAGCGGCACAATAAAAAACGATAAAAACGAAGTGCTGGCAGGAGCAACAATTACCGCAACACATCAGCCAACCGGAACTGTTTACCGTAGCAGTTCACTCAGACAAGGCGTTTTTAACATCGTGAACATGATCCCCGGAGGGCCCTATACCGTCGAAATCACCTTTGTGGGTTTTGAAAGTTTCCAGCAAGACAGTATTATATTATCGCTTGGTGAAAATACAAGAGTAGATGTGTCACTTTCGACCGGCACAACCGCATTACAGGAAGTGGTGGTTACAGGAGCAGGTACAGTAAAAAAGAAAACAGGTGCTTCAACCAGTATCAGCAGGCAACAGATCGCTGCATTGCCTTCGCTAAGCAGAAGCCTGCAGGACTATACCCGGTTAACTCCCCAGGCAAACGGCAATTCTTTTGGTGGTGTTAACAACAGGTTCAATAATATCACAATTGATGGGGCGGTAAACAATGATGTTTTCGGAATATCGTCTTCAGGTACACCTGGAGCCCAGGCTGGAACTACTCCAATATCTCTCGATGCTATACAGGAAATACAGGTTGTTTTGGCTCCCTACGACATCACATATGGAAACTTCACGGGAGGCGGCGTTAATGCAGTTACCCGTTCGGGTACCAACAAATTTGAGGGATCTGTTTATCATTTTTTCAGAAATCAGAACACGATTGGTGATGATCCGGTAAGCGGGTTAAAGTCTGCCAAATTCAATGATAAACAATCTGGCATCAGGCTGGGCGGCCCAATTATAAAAAACAAACTGTTTTTCTTTGTAAACGGCGAAATCGCCAGGAAAACTGAACCTACCATTTTCAATGCAGGTGAAACCAATTCGCTGTTAAGTACGGGCGAAGCAGACACCCTTGCCAACTACGTAAAAACAAAATACAACTATGACCCGGGAACTTACAATACATTTAATATCGAAAGGCAAAGTGATAAGCTTTTTGGGAGATTAGACTGGAATATTAACGATAAACACCGGTTGACCATACGTCATAACTATATAAAAGCCTATGACGACAATGTTTCGCGTTCGCCAACCTTATTCCGCTTTGGAAACAACACATACCGCTTCAATAACAAACAAAATATTACTGTGGCTGAGATCAGAAGCAGGTTCAGCAGTTCTTACGCTAATAACCTGATTCTTGGCTTGCATAGGATAAGGGATTTCCGCACTACTTACGGATCCTTATTTCCCTTTATTGAAATATCCAAAGGGACGGCAAATAACGGCATCCAATTAGGCTCGGAAAGAAGCTCGGTGGCCAATGAACTGGACCAGGACATTTTTGAGATCACAGACAACTTTAAAATCTTTAAAGGCAAACACACCTTTACGATCGGAACACATAATGAATTCTTTCAGTTCAGGAACCTGTTTATCAATAACTTTAATGGGCGATGGACCTTTGCCAGTTTGAACGATTTTTACAGGGACAACCCAAGGCAGGTTCAGGTCACTTACTCGAATGTTCCCGGCAGCGCAAAACCTTCCGCTGAATTCGCAGCAGCGCAATTAGGGTTTTATGCACAGGATGAAATCCAGGTCAATGCACAATTCAGGTTAACGGCAGGTATCAGGGTTGATGTGCCCGTAATCGGAGATGAACCGTCGTTCAACCGGACTGTTGACTCAACGTTTAAAAGTGCTTATTCAACTTCTAACATTCCCAACAAACAATTATTATGGTCGCCCAGGGTCGGATTTAATTATGACCTGGAGGGCGACAGAAGTTTTATTTTACGGGGCGGTGCAGGAATCTTTACAGGCCGGGTACCGTTTGTATGGATCTCTAACCAATTCTCCAACACCGGACTGTTATTTAATACCGTTAACGTGTCCGACAACACAGGAACGCCTGCCAATGAAGTGAATGCAGGGAGAGGATTTGAACCTGACCCTAATAAACAAAGTTCCCTGGGCAGCGCAGGAAGAACGTTTGAAGTAAATATAATAGATAAGGATTTTAAATTGCCCCAGGTAGCGCGATTTAACCTTGCTGCGGACGTCAGGTTACCATGGGATATCAATGCAACCTTCGAGGGAATATATTCTAAAACACTGAATAATGTTTTTTATCAGGATGTCAACCTCGCTTCCGCGGCAGGAGTTGCCGATCCGGTTTACAATAAAGGCTTCGATAAAAGAGTTGCGTTTTCTTCTTCTACCAACGCAGGAGGAAGAAGGCTCAACCCGAATATCACGAATGCGATATTACTGACTAATACAAACAAAGGATATAGCTATAACCTTACAGCCCAGGTCACCAAGACATGGAAGAACGGGTTTGTATCCCTCGCCTATAATCATAATGATGCTACGGAAGTAAACAGCGGAGCCAGTTCCACCGCCTTATCTAATTGGGAATTTGTACAGGTCGTGGGAGATCCAAATAATCCACCTTTGGCAACAACCAATTATGCGCTCACACACCGAATCATAGGCAATTTTTCCTTAAATCTTAATTATACTAAATATTTCAGGTCATCCATTGCCTTTTTTTACGCTGCTAATTCCGGCTCCAGGCTGACTTACCTTGTTAACGGTGACCTGAATAGTGACGGCAGATTTGGCAATGACCTGTTGTACGTACCAAAAAATCCTGGCGAAATTCAATTCGTCGATTTCCTGAACACAACCAACACAGCCGTACGTTTTACTGCAGCGGAGCAGGCAGCGGCATTCGAAAAATATATCAGCAGCAATGACTATCTGAATAAAAGAAGAGGAAATTATACGGAAAGAAATGGCAGCAGCACACCATGGGAACACGTGATTGACATGCGCTTTACACAGGATTTTTTTCTTATGACCGGTGGAACTAAACACACGTTAGAGTTTACCTTCGATGTGTTTAACCTGACTAACCTGATCAATAACGATTGGGGCAGACAATTTTCGGTGGGTAACCAGGCTTATACCATCCTCTCTACTGTAAACAGAACCAGCGGAGCGTTTATGGGCAAAGGATACAACTATACGCCTAACCAGGTTCCCTGGAACTTAACCTTCGGATCGAGGTTCCAGGGACAGATAGGATTAAGATATAGTTTTAACTAGGTAGCTGCTTTCAATCATAATCAGGAGGAATTGCCGGAGATTTACAGATTACCGCGAAACGATAATCTGCGAATCTGCGGCTTTAACACCCCAACCCCACGTTAAAAAATCAGGCATCACTTCAGCCCAGGTCGCTACATCATGACGGCCATCCTGGAGTTCTACATACTGTATGTCCTTTTTAGCATGAAACCCTTTTTTTACCAGTTCATCGATAAGGCCCAGCGTATCGTCAATGGAATCTATTATACCGTTGTTGTTGCGATCCATTACTTCATCGAGGGCGCCGGTTTGAAAGAAGAATTTTAGTCCCTTCACATATTTTCCTTTGCGTATCTGGGCATGCATGATACGGTCTGTATCTTCATTGTATCCTTCTTGAAGGCCCGTTGTACGCCACCACAGGGAGCCGCTAAACACTCCTGCCCTGGTAAAATCCTGCGGATAGTTCCACACTATATCAAGCGCGCTCAATGCTCCCAATGAAAATCCGGCAAATGATTTTTCACGGAACGAATGAATCCGGTAAGTTGACTGGATCAGGGGTATCAGTTCATCAATAATAAACCAGGAATATAACCGCGCTTTGCTCCCTCTTCCCTTATAATCCAACCGGCCTGCCGTTCCGTATTCCATAAACCTATCGCCGGCATGAATAGCAACACATAACAGTGGGGAGATCTGATTATCCGATCTTAATTGGTCCAGCATGGTCGCAAGCCCAAGTTGATTCATGTTCTGCCCATCATTGATTAGCAAAAGGCTCATAGAAGCAGGATTGTTCACCGGGGTGGGTAAATAACAATCTACATCTACAGTACGTGCCAGATGCCGTGACTCGATGCTGATGCTTTCCTTTAATGAGCCCGATACCTTTCTGATTCGCATGTTTTAAAAATAGTCAATAGAATTTTTTTTAATACTGGCAGGCTTCATTCACCTTCAAGCCTGCGTGCTGATTTATAACCACAATCAGTGAAAAAAATTGTGCCAGGAATACCAAACTTCTCACTTTTCATCAATCTCTATTAAACGGTTGCCGCTTGCTTCGGGTTAACCCTTTACCTGTCAATGACGGCTGCAAATGATAAAGGCTGCTTGTTAATTACCATAAATATGACATATATTCAATTTGTTTTTTTGTGCATTTAAAAATAATTTTATTCAATCACCATATTCATACATCAAAAACAAAAAAAATGAAAAAAATAGGCATTGTCTTCGGTCAGGAAAGAAGTTTTCCTATGGCTTTTATAGACAGGGTGAACAATAAAGGCATTGAGGATATTGTTGCCGAACCGGTGCGCATCGACAAGGTGGTTCAGGGCGAGCCAACAGAATATGCAGTGATCATCGACCGTATTTCCCAGGATGTTCCGTTCTACCGCGCATATTTGAAAAATGCCGCTCTAACAGGTACGGCTGTTATCAATAATCCTTTCTGGTGGAGCGCAGACGAAAAATTCTTTAATAACTGCCTGGCTACTAAAATTGACGTGCCGGTTCCAAAAACGGTCATTCTGCCATCGAGAGACCGTCCTTCAGACACATCCGACCAGTCGTTTAGCAACCTGGCATACCCGTTAGATTGGGAAGGTATCTTTAATTATATAAAATTTCCTGCTTACATGAAACCTTTTGCAGGGGGCGGATGGAAAAATGTGTACAAAGTGAATGACCCGGATGATTTTTTTAATAAACATGCCGAAACTGCCGAACTTGTTATGTTATTGCAGGAAGAAATTGTTTTTGATGAATATTATCGGTGTTATTGCATTGGCGGAAAGCATGTGCGTATTATGCCCTACGAACCCCGAAATCCTCACCACTTGCGTTATGAAGCGGGCTTCTCTCCTTCTCCCGAGCGTCACCAGCTGATGGAAGAAATAGTGTTGCGAATAAACCATTACCTGGGTTATGATTTTAATACTGTTGAACTTGCGCTTCGCGATGGTGTACCTTTTGCCATTGATTTCTGTAATCCTGCCCCTGATGCGGAAATCAAGAGTGTCGGACAGCAAAATTTTGACTGGGTGGTAGAAACGGCAGCTAATTATGCTATTGAAAAAGCACAGGCGCAGGAGCCCGGAAAAGACAATCTTACCTGGGGTGAATATGTAAAGCGAAGTGCTGCAGGGCTGTCGCTTCCTTAAAGGCTTAAATCAATGCTACTTAAACTTCAAACAAACCAATTATGGGAATCAGCTATAAACATTTTACCCTGGGTGTGGAAGAAGAGTACATGGTTATAGACCCCAATACCAGGGAATTAAGAAGCCATGAACAGAAGATCGTGCACGAAGGTCATAAAGTGATCAAAGACAAGGTTAAGGCAGAAATGCACCAGGCTGTGGTGGAAGTGGGTACGGATATCTGCGTTGATGTGGCCGAAGCATATAAAGACGTAGGATTGCTGCGCAAAACGATTTCTGACATTGCCGGAAACCTGGGGCTCTGGGTAGGTGCTTCAGGAACACACCCTTTTAGTCACTGGGAAAGCCAACTGATCACCGATCATGCACGATACAATGAAATTGTAAACGAATTACAGGAAGCTGCCCGCAGCAACCTGATATTTGGATTACACGTGCATGTAGGCATGGAAACCCGAGACATGGCAATCCATATCGCCAACTCCGCACGGTATTTTTTACCCCATATTTATGCGTTAAGCACTAATTCTCCGTTTTGGGAGGGCAGAAAAACCGGCTATAAATCGTTCCGTACAAAAGTGTTTGATAAATTTCCACGGACAGGGATACCCGATTATTTCGAGAGCATTGAAGCCTATGACCGTTACGTAAACCTGCTTATCAAGACAAATTGCATCGACAATGCTAAAAAGATCTGGTGGGACCTCCGGGTGCATCCTTTCTTTAATACGGTAGAGTTCAGGATCTGCGATGTGCCAATGACGGTGGAAGAGACCATTGCCATTGCCGCACTATTCCAGGGCGTATGTGCCAAACTATACATGCTGCGTTCAAAGAATATGAACTATATGATCTATCCGAGGGCGCTGCTTAATGAAAATAAATGGCGTGCTGGACGTTACGGATTGGATGGCAGCCTCATCGATTTTGGTATAGAGTCTGAAGTAAACACGCGGGTGCTGATCTATGAACTACTTGATTTTATAGATGATGTGGTGGATCATTTGGGCAGTCGGAATGCACTGCCTATCGTGGCAAAAATACTGGAGCATGGTACCGGTGCTGACCGGCAGTTAAAAGTGTTTGAAGAAACCGGCGACCTGAGCATGGTTGTGGATTATATTCATTCCCAATTTTTACATGGGGTGTAAGGGAAGGCCCGAAAACAAAAATGCAAGTATATTTCGCTCCTTTCTTAGGGGTGGGGAAGCCAGGATGGTCCGTCAGCCGGGTAGCCCAGGCTTTATAGTATTTTATAGGCCTGCCTGGCCAGTAATTTCCATTTACCCTGCTGCTTTTGCCAAACAAGCAGGATGCCGATATTTACCGGGGCCTCCTTGCCGCTGTCTTTATTGGTGCCTGAAAGACGGTGCCTGACTAACGCCGTATTGCCCACGATCTTGATCGTTTGATCAGAAAGGTTTATGGTTAAAAAGTCGGACTTACCGGATGCAAGCGCCCCCACGAATGAAGCCTTATCTTCCATGAGTCCGTTCGAATGCCCGTAACTTAATTCACTGGCCGTGATGGATTCGAGCACCGATTTATTGCCCTCCAACATGCCTTTCTTGAGCGTTTCAACGGCGGCCGCTATTTGTCGTTCGTCACCGGACTGCGCATAACTGGTCGCTGTTAGTGAAAGGCAAAACATGAATACTACGACAGCAGATACTTTCATAACATACGTCTTTTGATAATTCTGATTATTTCCTTAGTACCCAGGGTTCTGTGGCGTTAACTTGGGGCTATTATTCATTTCTTGTATGCCAAGAGGAAATAACAAATGTTTGGCCTGCAACGGTTGATTTGAGCTTCTATTGATATGTCCGACAAAGTTATCAAACCCCTTGGTGGTTTCGTTGAATACCTTACGAAGGCGTACCATGTCAAACCAGGTGATCCCTTCATAACATAGCTCATGCCAGCGCTCTTTCCAAACAGCTTCCCGGAATGTATCCTTGGTGTAAGTACCCATGTCAGGTGTAACAAGCTGAGCCCTATCCCTGATTCGTTTGAATGCATTATAGGACATCATATCAGGGCCTCCCACTTCGTTTTGGGCTTCTGCATACATTAACAGAACCTCAGCGTATCTAATGAGCGGCACATTTAGGTTGTTATTGCGCGAACCTGGCATACCCAAAAAGCCACTTGAAGTGGTATTAAAGTGCTTAAAAATATACGGGGCACCCAAATCAAAGGGAACTCCACTTCCATTGGTATAATAACTTGTATAGAAATAGCCCTCCTGGTTTTTTGCCCGTAGATCACCGGTTTCATAAGAATTATAGAAAAAAGTTGTTGGAACCGTGCTCCCTGTTCCGGAAGGGCCTTGGAATGTAACAGGCTTAAAATTCGGAAACATGTTGCCCATAGGGTTACCAGCCACCAACACATGATACTGGAGCATAAAAATATGCTCTATTCTATTCTTCAAACTTTCCTTATGAACGTCCATATAAGTAGGGAAAAGGTTAATGATTGCGGGATTAGCATTGGCATACGTTACTACTTCATTCGCTTTATCTGCTGCTAATTTATAATAGGCTGCGCCCTTATTCAGCGGTTGCCCGGCCATGGTCAGGTAAACTTTGGCTAATTGTGACTTTACTGCGGCTAAGGAAACCCGTCCGCTGACATCCATCCATGCAAGACCTGCCGCTTCGGCAGCTATCAGATCGTCCACAATTTGCTTGTATACAGCTTCCTGGGGAGTACGGGAAGGCGAAAAATCTTCAGAGGCGGCAGCTTGGGGTTTTAATACCAATGGAACATCGCCCCAGAGCCTGACTGCATAAAAGTAAGCCCAGGCACGAAGAAATTGTGCTTCACCCAAAACCTTCTTTTTCTGATTTGCATCCATGGGAGTAATTGGAGGCACTTTCTCCAGAACAAGGTTAGCATTGGCAATGACCCTGTAAAGACCGTTCCACCAGTTAATGATATGCTGTGTATTACCATCATAGGTAAGTGAATAAAGGTTGTTGAGGTCTGAATTCTGAGCAGTTTCAGTAGTGGAGGTTCCGGTAGGGGCCTCAAGCAATTGCCAGTTCGACGAAAAGATACCTGACCCGTCACCTATAAACCTGGTACCTGCATATACGGAAACCAAACCGGCTTCAGCATGGTCTGGTATGGTAAAAAAGCTACTCTCTGATAAGTTTGAAGGAGGTGTTTCGTCCAGAAATTTTTTGCAACCTGATACAAACAATATAGCTCCAATGAGCAAGATTCTGCTTATATTTCTCAATATATTAAATTTCATAGTTGACATTTTTATTAAAGGTGTTAATTACAAACCAAGCTGAAAACCAAACATGAAGATTGCAGGTTTAGGATAGCCATGCCACATTTGTCCTTGTGAGAATACATTCTGCGCATCACCCCCTGCTAATCCTACGGTTTCCGGATCTCCATTTACCTCATCTCCCACAAGCAAAAAGAAATTCTGTGCTGAAGCATAAACCCTAAGTTTGGACAATCTCAGTTTTTGAATAGTGGCTTCAGGGAAGGCATAACCCAGTAAAAGGTTCCTGCCGCGTATGAATGAGCCATCCTTAACCCAGCGGCTATCTACATTCGTTACATAGCCGGCTCTGGTATCGCGTATTTCAGCTATTTGCGTATTTTGATTTTGGGGAGTCCAGGCATTCAAAACAACTTTGTAACTATTAGCCAATGCCTGGCGATCCTCGCTGGGATGTAAGGTCATATCTAACAGATCATTGCCATAAGTGTATTGCAACTCAATAGACAAATCAATATTTTTATATCGGAAAGTGTTGGTGAATGCTCCCCAGCCTTTAGGGCTTCCATTACCAAGGATCATACGGTCAGCATCAGTTATAGCATAATCACCATTTACGTCCTGGTATTTAATGTCTCCGGGAAAGATAGTAATACCATTACGATAGCTCCTGAATTTTGCCGCTTCAGCTATTTCTTTTTCACTCCATATCCCCAAACGTTTAAGGCCCCAGAATGAACCAGCCGGTTCTCCTTTCCGAATGACATTCGTTTGATTAATAAAATTAGGTCCACCAATACCGAAAATGTCAGAAGGTGTAGCTAGTGAAAGTACTTTATTCTTGTTCATGGATATATTAAAGGTGGAATTCCATGTGAAATCTCTGGTATTGATGTTAACCGTATTCAGTGAGAGCTCTACACCCTTATTTTCCATAGAACCTACGTTCTGTCGGATGCTGGCATAACCACTGGTTTGGGGAACTGGTGCATCCAGCAGCATGTCTGTCGTTTTTCGATAATAAACATCCGCTTCAATTGATATCCTGCCATTTAGCAAACCCAGTTCTACCCCCACATCACTTTGGGCCGTTTTTTCCCATCTCAAATCAGGGTTGGCTAAACGGTTAATACCTGTTCCCCCTACCCTTGCATCATTGTAAATAGCGGCATAGTTTGAACTGTAAAGTAGTAAAGATGAATAAGGTGGTATTTCAGAGTTTCCTGATAATCCGAAACTAGCCCGCAATTTCAGGTTTGAAATAATGCCATTGTTCTGTAAAAAATCTTCTTCGGAAACCCTCCAGGCTAACGCCGCAGAAGGGAAAAATGCAAATTTGTGATTAGCGCCAAACTTAGACGAACCATCGGCACGACCGGTAACTGTTAATAAATACTTACCATTTAATGTGTAATTGATCCTTCCAAAATAGGAATTAAATGAATTCTTGGAAGCATTGGATCCCACAGTTGGCAGCTGGCTACCTGCTCCTAAATTATTAAAAGTAAAAAAGTCTGTGGCGAAGTTCTGTACATTGGCTGATATATTAAAAAAATTAGTTTGCTGCCAGGATAGACCCAGCAATCCTGTGAAATCATGATTGTCACCAATCTTTTTATTATAGGTTAGATAATTCTCTAAAGACCAAAACGTTTCCTTCCTGTTACTGGCAGATGCTGTACCTTGAGCACCTATATTTAATGTTCGAGTCTCGGATTGATTATTTTCCTGGGTAAGCACATTAGCGCCTAAAACCGTGCGCATCTCTAAATCTTTTGTAAGGCTAATATTTGAATAGAAACTCCCTAAAATAGTTTGCGTATTTAATATGTATTTCCTGCCAGTTAATCTATGCACAGAACTCATGGTACCTTCTGCAAAGGGATAATCTCTATTGTTTGCAAACGTACCATCCGCGTATTTTACAGGCAGGAAAGGAAAATCTTCCACAATCTGCCTCGCCACTGCATCGTTTATATCCACCAGGTTTTCGGATTGATTCGTATAGCTTAGCGTACCGCCCACTTTCAACCATGGTTTAATTTGGTCGTCTATAGTAAACCGTGCTGAGTAACGCTTTAGATAAGATTGTTTTATAAGCCCCTGGTCGTCACGGTAACCAAGAGAAAGAGAATAAGTATTGTGCTCATTACCGCCGCTAAAACCTAACTGGTGGTTTTGAGAAAGCTTGTTTTGGGACGCTTCTTTCAACCAGTCGGTATCAAATAATGGATTGCCGGAAGCATCAAAAATCCGTGGATCGATTCTACGCAACCTGGGTTCTAAATATTTCCATCTGCCTGCTGCCCAACCAGCCGGGTCATATTTTTGCATGTTCTTCCAGGCCAGATCCTCCACGGCTAAATACTCTTTGGCGTTAAGCACTTCGGTTCTATTAGGCCCTATGGTCGAAACACTAGCATCAGCATCATATGTTACTCTCCCTGCACCAGACTTTCCTCTTTTGGTTGTGATGAGAATAACGCCATTCGCTCCTCTTGCCCCGTAAATGGCAGTGGATGACGCATCCTTTAATACTTCAACAGACACAACATCATTCGGGTTAATATAGTCTATTGCCTGGCTGGCCTGGGCCTGGTTACCAATAGGTAGCATAACACCGTCAACCACATACAACGGGTTATTGGAGGAATTGATTGAACTAAACCCCCGCACCCGAACAGTGGTTCGCCCGCCCGGACGTCCTGAGTTTGTGTTTACCTGTACACCGGCAATCTTACCGGCTAAAGCCTGGTTAAGGGAAGAAGCGGGACGTTCCTTAAGTTTTGCTTCGCCCACAGATCCAACTGCACCGGTGAGGTCTGATCTTCGTCGGGTGCCATAACCAATAACAACTATTTCACCCAGGTCTGAAGCAGCCGCTTTCATTGAAATTTCGATGGTGCTTCGATTGTTTAACGGCATAACAGACGCAATGTAGCCAACATGACTTATTTCCAATCTAGCTCTTAATGAGGAGACAAAAAGTTTAAAAGCCCCTTGTTGATCCGTTACTGTTGAATTATTGGTAGAGGCTTCTTTTATTGTCACCCCTTCCAAAGGATCCCCTTTTTCATTTAGTATTGTACCGGAAATAGGGATGGGTTGCTGAGCGTGGGTATTGGCATAGCCCAGGCATAATAGCAGGCAGGTTAGTAAAATTTTTACTTTCATACAGCTTTCAGTAATGTTAGTTAAAGTTGAAGTTTATATTCTGAAAAAGTTTTTATTAAACGAAACTGTCTTTCAGTTACGCATAGCGCATAGTAGTGCTTTCTAGGTTCAAGGTATCGAAATTACAGAAATACTTCTTACAATGTTAACGTTTTTTTATTAAATGGGCTAAACATCCCCTTCATACTCCACTCACCTGCCAGCCTTTGCGGTAACTACGACGCAGGTATATATCGGCCTCGGGGTTATTGGGGAACTTCATTTTTACGGAATCCCATTGCAGTAGAGTGTCCGGCACACGAATGGCCACAGTGCCCAGTAGTATAGCCTCGGTCATTGGCCCGGACTGCGCAAAATGCGACTCAGTTTTTGCACCGCCCAGGCAAGCATCAACGAAGTGATGATAATGATTACGTTCTTCCACCTGGGGACGTTTATAATCCCTGAACTTGCTCTCGGGTAAAAGCACCGGCATGCCGCCGTGTGGTATAAGTAAAGCGCCGTCTGTGCCAATCAGCATGGCTGATTCGGCGGGATAATTTTCCACTGAGAACAAAGCACGTATTTCTTTCGGCGGATAGAACTCGCCGTCAAACCATTCGAGCGGAAGCACACTTCTTTCCGTCAGTTGATTGCCCGGAAACATCCAGGTTATATGGTTGCCTTGTGGCCAGGTGTCAGCCTTGCGTTCAGGCGAGTCTTGCCAGGATTTCTGAACTTCAGCCATTACGGACTTCGGCGGTTTCATGTTCAGACCTTTCCAAACGGCATCGAATATATGGCAACCAATGTCACCAGACCATCCTGTTCCAAAGTCCTGCCAGGTTCGCCAGATGGAAGGATGATAGATGGCAGGCGCATAAGGTCGCATGGGCGCTGTGCCAATCCAATGGTCCCAGTGCAAATGCGAGGGTGGCTCTTCTCCCTCTGCCGGACGTGGTCCTTCAAGTCGGTATTTGGCGACCGCACCCGGGCGGTTGGAGCATAAATATGCATGTTTGATTTTACCGACGGCCCCGTCCCTGATCCACTGAACAGCGGTCCGGTCTCCAATAGTTGATGCGACCTGCGTTCCAAGTTGGGTAACCACACCGGCTTTGACGGCCTCATTCGTTAGCGCTCGCACCTCCGCTACATCATGACACATGGGTTTTTGACAATAAACATGTTTTCCGGCATGTATGGAATGTATTGCGATTATAAAGTGACTATGGTCGGGAACGGTCACGTTGACCGAGTCAATCTTGCTACCCTCTGCTTTGAGAAGCTCGCGCCAGTCAGTATATGTACGAGCACCGGGGCAGGCTTCGGCGGCCTTTTTCAAATTGTTTTCGTCTACATCGCATAATGCGACAATCTGCAAATTCGGATGCTTCTTGAAATTTTGCAGGTCGCCCCATCCCATTCCGCCAACCCCGATGCAGGCATGGCTGAGTTTCGCTGATGAGGCTCTGGTTGCCGACCGGAGAATCAACGGCGAGGCAATGGTGGCTGTAGCAGCCATTGCCAGAAAATTCCGACGGGTTACCAAACGATTATTATCTTTCATACATGGAGAATAATTATTTTACACCTGATTATCGAATTATTTTAGAAACATTTCTTAATAAAATTACATTTATTAAACCAATACCCTTTACAATATGGCTAAACACCCTGTTTCCCGTCGTAATTTTTTAGCCACACTTGCTGCCAGCTCGGCAGTGGCTACCACACAATTTACTCCACTTGCCGGCCTTGCGGCTCCTCGCTCAGGCAGCTCCGGTACCGAATTTGAACCGTTAGACCCTGATCGGACGATAAAGATTGTAAGCACCGGGAAGTTTTCCGAGGCTGAGATCAAACAGATCAAGTCGGCGGCAAAAAATGTTGACCTGAAAATACTCACCGATTCCAAGGCTAGTGAGCAACTGGGAGAAGCAGAGGTCATAATCGGATCAGTAAGTGCAGAAAACCTGCAAGCCGCAAACAGTCTAAAATGGATCCAGGTCCTGGGTGCAGGGGTGGAAAACATGGGGAAGGCCCTTGTTGAGCATCCTTGTATACTCACCAATATGCAACGGATCTATGCTCCAGTGATTGCAGAAACAGCGATAAGCCTGTTGCTAAGCCTGACTCGCGGGCTCACCCAAGTGTCTTTTCAAGCCTTTAAAGAACGCAAGTGGATTCAGGCCCCTGAAACGGTGGTACTAGACGATCTGTATAAGAAAACGATTGGCATTGTAGGCATGGGGGGCATTGGTTCCGAAACTGCCCGCCGCCTGCATTATGGTTTCCAGATGAACGTACTGGCTACTGATGCCAAGCCATTGCCCAAACCGGAATTTGCAGCTGAATTGCATGACCCGGGCTGGCTGATGGAAATGGTGCCGAAAGTGGATGTATTAATGAGTGCAGCTCCGTTGACAAAAGAAACCCGGGGAATGTTCAATGAACAGGTATTCCAGGCGATGAAGCCTACGGCTTATTTTATTAATGTATCCAGGGGCGGCCTGGTTGACCAGGAGGCGCTGGTGAGGGCACTGAAAGAAAACCGGATCAGGGGGGCCGGATTGGATGTGGTAACGCCCGAGCCCTTGCCTCCCGAAAGCTCTCTATGGACCTGTCCAAACCTGATCATTACGCCGCACAATTCAGGACAGGCCGCCATCCGCCAGGTCAGGCTTATGGCCCTGGTTACCGAAAATGTCAGACGATACAGCCTAGGCCTTCCTTTGTTAAACGTTGTGGATAAGGTTAAAGGTTATTGAATAATGTGCGAATGAAGATGGTAACACGGCTCAATTTGAAGGGATCTGGGCTAAGTAAGCGGAAGAAATACGGCCGCAGATTTCGCAGCTTATACATCTGCGAATCTGCGGCTTTTCTTTTGATTAAGGAGGAAGCTTTTTAACCATAATGTCTTTATAACGGACCAGGGCCCTGCCCCCTCCATGGATCTGTAAACCTATCAACCCTTCCTGGGGAATGTTGTTTTCCTTCTCTGTATAATTTACTGTTTCCTGCCCGTTTAACCTGATACGGATATTTTTACCCTGACAAATAACCTCGTAATCATTCCAATCATCTTTCTTTAATATTTTAGTTAATGATATGGAATCCGGTTTTGCCAGAGTCCGGTTCCTTCTTGATTCGTCATACAAACTTGCCCAGTATTTATCGCCCAGATCTGCCTGGTACCCTACCATTTCATAAGCCGGATCTACCGCCCGTTTACTCCGGAACTGAACGCCGGCATTCACAAAACCTGAACCGGTTAATTTAAATTTTAACCTTAAAATAAAATTGCCATACGAACTGCGAGTGCATAAAAATTCGTTGTGCTCAACGATTTTTGACAATGATCCGCCAACGATTGCATTATCCTCAATGCGGAAAGTATGTATGGTGTCTCCTTCCCATCCCCTGAACGTACCATCAAAAAGAGGAATGAACCCCTTCGAAGGGTTACTTTGACCATTTGCCAAAACCGGCAAGACAGATAATAATACGAGCAGGACCTTTATTGAATTCATGATTATACGATTTGCTTGTTAGAACATATCAATCAACGAACCTTGAATCTTGAAGCTTGAACCCCGAACCTCAAAATCTACTCTTTCAATTTTAGCTTTTCACTAATAAATCTTCCCACCTCCCTCCCCTGTTTCATGCCGCTTTCTATTCCTGTCCGGAAGTGTATACCGCCGTAGACTCGGCTTATGGACGCTTCATCAGACGCTTCAAAGAATGTCTTGAAATCTCTTTCCATGCCTATGTATTCTTTATCACTGTCATCATGAAAGGGAAAGGAATCACCGAAAATTTTCGTCAGTAATGTGGCGGCGGAAGCTGAAATGGTACTATGTCCGCTCGGATGTTCAGGAAAAGGCGGAGTTTGCAGGTAAGAATTCCATTCATCATCAATCAGGGCATGGATGACTGAAATAGGACGTACATACTGGCTTCTGTACTTTTCATCCCAGCAGGCGATAAAACCGTCGAACAACGCAATGGCTGTTAATGCAAACGTCTGAGCCGTTGGAACCTGTCCGGCTTTCACTTTCCTGCATGCGATAGCTGCAATGCCCATCCAGTGACCGCCCGGCGTAATTTTCTTGTTAGCGAACATGAGATGGCCGCTGTGCTCCATTACAAAAGGATTATCGTCCCAGTATTGAACAATCGTTGTTTGCGAATCAGTGAGGTTTTTTCGCATCTCATATACTTCCAGCGCATTCTTATAAAACCGGCTATTTTTATCTTTACTGAAGGCCGGCGGTCGTATCGGTTTAAACTGCGATGCGGAGTCTAATGCCAACGGTTTGATCAGGCTCCAGAAAGGCTCCACCCCATCAAGATAATCTGGAGTGGTGGGCTGCCATCTGCCATCTTCTTTACCTCCCAGGTATTTAGGCATCCCCCTGGTCTTTTTATAATTGTCATTTGCAGCCCTTTGCAGAACTGCATTGCCTACGGCTTCGCCAAATGCAACGGAATGATCATACGTTTCTTCATCCAGCGCGTTCTTGAAATGATCGAAAACATTATTTTCGTATTTCTTCAGCGTATCAATGGAAAAAACGATCTTGTGCGCTACGGTGAAATAGGCTTTGGTTGCTGCTAATAGGTAATTGTATTTTTTTTTCTTATCAGGCTTGGGCATATCGGCAAAACCATGTAATTGTGCAGCAAGAGACGGGTATCCCGGCTCAGCAAAACGGATAGCTTCATATGCGGCAATGGAAGTATACGCATAAATACGGCTGGCTACAGGCGGACTAAAAACATCGTAAATAATTATTTTGGTAAGCTGATATTGATTCTGGTGCAAAATACCGGTATCCATTGCATGGAAAGAACTCTGCTGTTTCTTTTCAGCACATGAAAAGAAAAACACCATTCCACTGAACACACACAGTGCACGGAAAATCGTTATCATACTGGCATATATAATGAATATCCGGTCGGCATTACAAATTAATTTTCCGGTGATTACCCTTCATATCAATGATCTCTATCGAAGTCATATCCTTCTGCAGGTGTAAAGTTCGGGAGGATTGTGACAAAAAAGAAGAACCATAATAGAATTCCTGCCTGCGTGTTTTGCCATCTTTATACCGGATAACGGCACTAACATCGAAGGGAAGTATAGGCATTGTCTTTACTGCGTTATTCAGGGCAAACACTTTGAGGTTACCCCTGTTCTGGCTTGCTATCAATAAACATTGGCCTGCAGCACCCCTGGCCTTAACGAACGCTTTGCCATTACCCGGAATATATACGCCGCTCTTCCGTATAGTCTCCGGAAAAAAGTTTCCTTTACCATCTCCCGACATATACAAACCATTTAACGCGTCATACCTGCCAACGGTTACTTCCGTTCCAAAATCATTTCCATTCATAACTATATCAAGGTTACCATCTCCGTCGAAGTCTTCCGTAACCATTCCATTGATGCTTGAAATCTGTGCCTGCATGGGAAGCGGTATCATTTCAAACTTATCATTTCCATTGTTTTTTATAAGACAGGTCTTTAAATTGCTGGCCTGCAGTATCAATGCGCCTTTCAATTCTTCCTTTGTTAATATCTTGTCCATTGTAGCATTGGCAAACAACCTGTAATTCTGAAACTTTATTCTCGTACCGATCATTTGCCTGATCAGGTCATCTCTGGTCTGCGCAGGATATTCCATTTTATTGCCTTTTTCATCCGGCAGATATAACGAAGGGATAGCGTCGTAATTTCCATTATCATCAAAATCTTTCGAATAGATCTTAACCGGATATTTGCTGCTGGCAAGGTAATATGAATTTTGTCCCATATTGCCAACGACGTAATCCGTGTCGCCGTCATTGTCATAATCACCCGGTGATATACTGTTCCAGAAACCGGCATTTTCCCCTATCCCCGGAACAAGGTTCACTTTTTCCAGCTTACCTTTTTTGTTTTTCAGAAAGGTTACCGGCATCCACTCTCCAGCCAGCATGAGGTCCGGCCAGCCGTCGTTGTCGAAATCCGTCCACACCGCATCGCAGGTCAACCCGATATTAAGCAGGTCGCTGGCAACCGCTTTTGTTACATCAGTAAATTTTACCAGGCCGGGCCGTGAATCGTTGCGATAGATATAACTGGATACCGGCTTAGGATAATTCCATGGTTCAACCCTTCCCGCAACAAAAAGATCCAGGTCGCCATCCTTATCGAAATCAGCGGCCCTCACACAGGATTTACTGGTCATGTTCCCCGGTAGAGCAACAGGGTCAATAACGAAATTTCCGCTGCCGTCATTGATATACAATTTATCCAGGTAGGCATTTGTGTTAGGTTCGTTTTCATAACCACCGCTCGCTGTATAAAGGTCCGGGTCGCCGTCGCCGTCTGCGTCAAATAATAGCAATCCCAGGTCTTCCCAGGCTTTATTCGTTTTATCTGCACCAGTCAACAATTTTTTTTCCCTAAATTTTCCATTGGCCTGTTGCAAGAGTAATGTGGCGCTAAATGAAAAAGAGCCTCCGCATACCACATCATCCAACCCATTTCCATCTACGTCCCCCACTGCCAGTCCGGGCCCATACTCGGAAAATTTATGCGGAAGTAATTTCTGGATAGTAAAATCGCTGAAATCAATTTCTTCCTGCTTCCAATGTATGTTTAATGAATCAGAGACTTCCCTAAACAAGGCCGGTTGAGCAAGATCATTTTGCTGAAATGTATAAGGTATGTCTGTATTTGAAGACACAACTTTCAGCACCCGGTCCGCTCTTACGTCTTTGAGAATTTCCATTTTTCCGTTGGGCCATTGAATGATCACGGAATCAATCACCTCCGTTTTGCCTAATCCAAAGTGGGCAAGATGCTGAACAGAAGACAAATATCCCCTATATGGTGTGTGCTCGTACACCTGCAGTTTTCCATTGTCATAATGCAATTCTACCCGGGCCCCCAGGCCATTTCTATTTGACTGCCTACCTTCAAACTTAATTTGTAAATAACGGTTATCGTTTTTTTTGTGACCGGATGTATTCTCGTAAACCGTTGCCTTGTCGTTAATATTACTGACAACAATATCAAGGTCGCCATCATTATCAAGATCACCATATGCGGCGCCGTTTGAAAAGGACGGCTCCTTCATGTCCCAGTCGCCTGTTACATTGGTAAAACTTAGATCCCCGTTGTTCCTGAAGGCAAAATTATGAAGCTTTACAGCCGGTATCTGTTCCATCATCTCCTGTTTGGAGGCTATTTTGCTGGCATTGGTACGGAATGTCATAAAATCATGATCCGTTACATCCTTGGGAAATCCGTTGGTTATTATGATATCCCGGAAACCGTCGTTGTCGAAATCGGTTACCATAGGAGTCCAACTCCAATCTGTTTGTGCTACCCCTGCATAGAATCCAATTTCGCTGAATGCTGGTTCGGGCGTGGAATCACTTATTTTGACAGCCGGGCCCTGGTTCAACTGCAATGTATTACGCGCATACTGGTATTCATAATTATACTGATCGTTGTTCAGGTTGGTTTGATAATTGTTGGCCGGCATCATCATCTTTTTCCTGTAATTGGTTTCAGGCAACATGTCCAGGGCAATGATATCCATTAAGCCGTCGTTATTAATGTCCGTCACGTCATTTCCCATGGCTGAATAGGACGTATGCTTGAAATAACTGCCTGCCTTATTGGTAAAAGTTCCGTTTTGATTGTTTATATACAATAGATCATTGGTTAAAAAATCATTGGTTACATAAATATCTTTCCAGCCGTCCTTATTAATATCGGTAACGTTTATGCCCAAACCAAACCCTTCATGAACGATACCGGCTTGTTTTGACACATTGGTATACACCGCGTGGCCGATGGCCGAATCCCAGTCGTTACGGTAAAGGATGTCTGTGTTTGGTGAACTGCCGTCGATCGTTTTATTACGGTATTCATTGGGGTAACGGTTGTCTACCATCCTGTTGGTTAAAACATACAGGTCGAGGTCACCGTCATTGTCATAATCCAGGAAAACGGCATTGGTCGAATAGCTTGTGTCTGCAAGGTTATATGATTCAGCTTCATCGATAAAGCGTGGGTTACCGTCTTTGTCCGGGCCCTTATTGACGAATAACACATTTGCCCTATCAGCCGATTTGTTTTTTATGGATGCACATACATAAATGTCCATAAGGCCATCGTTATTAATATCGACGGTAGCAACTCCCGTGCTCCACTTGTTTTTGCTATCGATGCCGGCCGTTGCAGAAATGTCGCGGAAGTGCAATTTGCCTTCATTCAGGTATAAGGTATTGCTAACCATGTTGCCGGTGAAAAATACATCAGGTAAATCATCATTGTTAAAATCCGCTATTGCTACGCCGCCTCCATTATACACATACTCTAGGTCAAGTATGTTCATTGAGTCGTTTTCCGTAATCAGGTTATTGAAATGAATACCTGTTTCATGTGCATTTAATTTCGTAAAAATCTGGTTTTTGTTTGTGCAGGAGGAGATGAATACTATAAGTACGGAAAAGGCCGGCAAGTAGTGAATCAATCGTGGATACATCAGATGTTAAATTTACAAAATGGAAAGGAACTTTAAACAGTTTAAAGTTTAAGGTTTAACGTTCAAGGTTTTGTATTTTGTGAAAGCATGGTAAAATACGGGATATATTTTCTGGTGCTGCTTTGGTCCTGCCTTGATGGTATCACGCAGGTATGTAACGGTAGTTTGGGAGATCCCGCCGTGCACATCACATTTGGAACCGGCGCAAACCCAGGTCCTGCACTAACTCCAGGAGTTTCATCATATAATTATTCATCCAAGGATTGTCCGGGAGAAGGAGAATATGCGATCCGAAATCTGACCTTTCTTTGTTATTCTGATTCCTGGTACACCGTTCCATTTGACCATACCCCCGGTGATGGGAACAATGGTTATTATATGGAAATAAACGGAGGTGATAACCCTAAGTATTATGAAAATACACTCTCCGGGCTTTGTCCGAATACAACGTATGAACTTTCTTTTTGGATAATGAACCTCTCCAAGCCGGCGGCTGCCTGTGACGGTAATTCTACTGAACCTGACATTAAGTATACCGTCGAAACCGCACCGGGGAATGTATTGGCAACAGCCAAAACTGGTCCCGTTGCCAAAAAAAACGAAGCCACCTGGACTCAGTATAACCTGCTATTTAAGACTGATGCCTCGACTTCCGTTTTGTTAAGCCTGACTAACAATGCAACAGGCGGTTGTGGAATGGATTTTCTGCTCGATGATATTATGGTTCGTCCCTGCGGGCCCGCTATCCTTGCGGCGGTAGCCCTGAGCGGTTTACGTTCAACCAAAGCCTGCGAGGATGATACCAGTGCAATAAGGCTGAACGCCATGACCGGGTTGGGCTTCCAGGTTCCGGTTTACCAGTGGCAGGAAAGCCTTAACTCAGGAGCCAGCTGGGCTGATATAGCCGGCGCTACGAATACCGATTATATAAGGCCGGCAAGCAGCAGAGGAACTTATCAATATAGGGTATTGGTTGGAGAAGCAGGCAATCTTAATACACCGCAATGCCGGCTTGGTTCCAATACGGTAGAAATAATTGTTGACAGGATCCCCTATGCGCAAGGCACCAACTATTCTTATTGCCTTGGCAAGGATGTAACTTTGTTTGCGGCGGGCGGAGAGAAATATTTCTGGACTGGCCCAAACGGTTTTACCTCGAACGGGCAAAGTCCCATAATACCCAACATACAATTCAGTGATTCCGGTTTATATAAGGTGCAGGTAACTACTTCCGCAGGCTGTAAGGGCGAACATTCTACTTATGTGGCTATCTTCAGCAACCCTGTTGCAGTGGTTAATACAGACGTAAGCATGTGTGAAGGAAGCAGCACTTCTTTACTAGCCAGCGGGGGAACAGAGTATTTCTGGACGCCCGCTAAAGGCCTGTCATCGGTAACCACTTCAAATCCTGGCGTTAGCCCGGCTGATTCAACGGTATACACTGTCAATGTTAAAAAGAACGGGTGCTTCGATACGGCAACCGTGCGGGTAAACGTCTGGAAAAAACCGGTTGCAAATGCAGGGCCCGACAGGAAAATGAAAAAGAACCAGTCGATATCGTTGTCTGCATCGGCAAAAGGGACAGACATCAGTTATTTTTGGACACCGTCTTTAGGCATGAATAATATCAATGTACTGAACCCGGTGATCACTGCTTCGCAAGATGTTATCTACACCCTTCATGTTAATTCAAATAAGGGTTGTGGAACAAGCACCGATGATGTTCAGGTGAGGGTGTATGATAAAATAAATATTCCTAATGCTTTTTCACCGAATGGGGATGGGATCAATGATGTATGGAAGATTGAACCGCTGGACCTGTTTGGCGATACCGAAACACTGGTTTTCAACCGGTATGGCCAGGTTGTTTTCAGAAGCCGCGGCTATAGTAAACCGTGGGACGGTACACGAAACGGTCATCCTATTTCGGCAGGCACCTATTATTACACCATCGATATGAAAGATGGAAATCCCCTGCTGAAAGGTTCGTTGTTTATTGTCAGGTGAATGCGGGTAAGACAATTAGTTTAAGGTTTTAACTTTAAACCACTCATCTATATAAATTATTTACAAGAATGACCACCGACGGAGCATATCTATCCCATTTCTTCTTCAGCTGTTCCGGCACATATCCCAAAGAAAAATTAGTATTGCCCAGGATGATATCCAGGTCTCCGTCTCCGTCAATATCACCTGCATCCATGGTTAACCAACGGCCCATACTAACCTTTTCGAAAGAAGAGGGTTCAAAGGATAACCTACCGGTATTTTCCCAGTAAATAAATCCCTCCTCTGGGTAATGATCGTAGTCTGCAAAATAAGCTATGGAAGCGAGATCAATGTCTCCGTCTCCATCAAAGTCTTTAGCAATTGCTTTTCCTGCACCGTTTACCGGTAAAAAAACCTCCTGCCTGAACTGATTGTGGCCATCGTTCAAATAAATTCTTATTCCATGATATGCTTTAAGAATAGGCGGATAGTCTCCGTTGTCTCCGTTCGTCGCAATGATATCAGCAAATCCATCATGATTGACATCAGCAAGCTCGAAATAATTTGATCCATAGGAAGGGGGAAATTGCAGGATCCGCTCCTCCCGGAAATTACCATTTCCCAGGTTATAATAAATAAATAAACCTTCATCGCCCTGCGCCATCAGCGCAATAATATCCGGCCTGCCGTCTTTATTGAAATCGTTCACCTGGCTTCGAACTGCTCCCGGCTGGGCCCTTAAAATATGCTTTGCATACCTGTCCTCGGGAATATTTTCAAACCATGAAAGCATGCCTGTTTGATTACCGAACTCAGCTACGATAATATCTTCCCTGCCATCATTAGTCAGGTCGACGTGTAATGCATGGACCGGGCGCTGCAGGCTATCCAGCAGGTTATGCATCCTGGTTTTACCCGTATCAATTACTGCCAGCTTTCCCTTTTTTTCATCTGAAGGATGAAGCACCCCCATTGAAAGGGCCATCATGTTGCGGCCGCCAATATGCAGACCTGAAATACCCGGGTTTACTTCAAAAGAATCGGTTAACCGGTAATCATTCGACAAGGCATATAGCTGTCCGGTGAGCCCGTCTCCGAAATAAATACGCTGTTTACCGGAATCTATTTTTACCAGAGTGGTGGCGGGCCTTTGGATGGTAAACGAAGGAATGTTAATGCTGAAATGCTTAAGTGCTGTCCTGATCTTATTTTTCTTTCCCCGAAGCGGTTCTTCAGGAGCCTGCGAAGTATAATAGCGAACAATTTGTTTCCATTGATCCAGCTTTATCCTTTCTTTTCCACCTTCTATATAGCCTCCGGTCTCAAGCTGGCGAAAGCCAAGCAAACCTCCCATTCTCGGCAACACGTACAATGCCCAAGTTGATTTATCAAGCAGATCAGGCTCCGGGAACTGGTGGCAAGAGCTGCAATAAACTTTCGCCAGTTTGTACCCTTGCTTCACCTCTTTGCTGACAAAAGGATTGAAGTGAATACTATTGCAGGCTATCAGAAGCAAGACTGGAACAATCAGTATTCCATTACATTTTCTTACCGGGATCATCCACTAAAGCTCTGTGTTTTTTTTCACCTTAATACGCTTAAAAAGAATGACTGCCTCTACAAAGAAGCAGTCACCTTTCTAAATTACGTATCTTCGGAATATGGCCTAATCACCTAATACCCCGGATTCTGAACCAGTGCTGACTGCCCTCCGGCAGTTTCGAGGTCTATTTGCCTTTGAGGAATGGGGAAGTATTCGTTCTTACCCTTGGTGAAGGTTGCACTTCCGTATCCTGCCGCAATCTTAGTTTTTTCAAAAGCAAGAATGGTGTTAATCTCGGTATCCGCAATACCCCAGCGTACCAGGTCAAAAAAGCGGTGGCCCTCCATGCCCAACTCCAGTTTCCTTTCAAACCGCACCGCCGTTCTGGCAGATGCCTGGCTAGTAAAAGGTGTGGTATAAAGGCCTATCACATAGGTAGTATTCGAACTATCCTTAACCCAAGTTTCTGGTTTGGCTGCCCGGGCACGTATTAGATTTATATATTGCCGGCCAGTCTCAAGGCTTCCAGCTTCAATTTCCGCTTCAGCTGCCATCAACAAGAGATCAGCAAATCGCATGATTTTATAGTTGGTAGCCGTCAAACCGGTTGCCCAGTTTGTGCCGTCCGTCAACTTCCCCGCCTGCGTTTTATAAAAGGCATTCTTTTTTGGCGCATATGGACCACCATTGTTCTGATCCCTAATCCAGGCAGATCCGGGGTGTAGCCCCCAATCTAAAAACGAAACTCCTCTTCTTCCTACTGTATAGTCCAGACGTGGATCCAGATTACCTGCATCCGGTGTAAACGGTGCGGTGGAGGCAAGACCCTGGTCGTTTTTAACCTGGTTGGCAGCCGCATTATATGAACGATCCAATAAGGGAAGGCCAGTGGCATCTGTCCGAAAGGAATTCACAAAATCAAACGATGGCTGGAAAAAACCGCAGCATCCACCGGGACCGCCGTTATAAGGAAAGTTGAGGATCTGGTCGTAATTGGCATTGTTACCGCCTGAACCATCGTTCACCGAAGCTTCATAAGCGAATATTGATTCGGACCTGGTGGAGGCAAGGTTTTCCTGGTCCGCATTAAAAAGGTCATGGAAAGATGTAGCCAAATCATATTTCACTCCACCGGAGGTAACTCCGTTAGTGATTATGTCAGTAAGGATAGGTCTTGCTTCAGCGTATTTACCCTGGAACAGGAGGGCCTTTGCGTAGAAAGCAGCAGCCGCCCATTTATTAACCCTTCCAATTTCTGCTTTGGATGCCGTTAAATTTTTCTGGGCAAAGTCAAGGTCTGCCATTATTTTTGGCCAGATATCATCCGTATTTGGTACCCTTGCATTTTCACCTGTAATAGATTCATCAACCCAGGGCACCTTGTTCCACATTTTCTTCGCTTCAAAATGATAAAACCCTCTTAAAAATCTTGCCTCTGCCATGATTTGCAATTTCTGGGCATCTGTAATGTCTGCTGCCGTCAGCGCAGTAGCTATCCGGATGGTACCATTTGCGCGGGCTATGGCTTCATACAATGCGCGCCACTTTACATTAAAATATCCGTTAGTCGCAGAAGCAGTGAACTGTTGAATGGGGACGATCTCCGCCTGGTCACCCGCATCGGAGCCCTTGTTCGCTTCTCCACCTACAATACTTCCATACACCCAGTTTGAACCTCCGCCTTCCCATCCAATACCTTTTAATCCTGCATATGCGCTGATTAAAAATTGCCGTGCACCTTTTGTACTTTGGGCTTCCCTCTCTGTTAGTAAACCTACTGTTTCCTGATCAAGGAATTTTTTATTACAGGCTACAATAATCATTGTCAGGATCACTACTATTGAGAGAGCCGAAAGGATACTTATTTTTATCTTGTTCATAATTGATTCACTTTTAAAATTAATTTTATTATAAGCCCAGGCTTAATCCAAACAGTACCTGCCTGTTTACGGGGTAATTGCCCACGTCCACACCAAAATTTGTGTCAACACCACTCACTGCCGGATCACTACCGGTATATTTTGTAGATGTAAATATGTTCGTTCCCTGTATAAACAACTTCAACTTTTCAATATTCAATTTTTGTAACAGGGACGGCGGAAGCGAATAACCCAGCTTTACACTTCTTAAGCGCAGATAACTGGCATCCTCCACATAATAAGAATTTAATTCACCATTGGTACTGCTGTTTGACACGTTCTCAAAACGAGGAATATCCGTATTCCTGTTGGTAGGGGTCCATGCATTCAATACCCGGGTTGACTTACCAATCCCTGCAAAGGAGGGGTAGAAATCAGTGAACCACCTGGTAAAGTTGAGCACTTCACCACCCTGAACGCCATAAAATAATGCTTCGATTTCAAATGCCTTGTAAAATAACCTGGCATTGAACCCATAAGTAAAATCCGGGTTGGGGTCACCGATAAAAGTTCTGTCATTTGCATTAATTACACCATCCGGACCTGTTTCATTCGGCCCGCCTATATCGGCATATCTGAAACGGCCCGGACCAGCACCGGCTTGTGCGGGTGATTTGCTCACCTCGGCGGAATCCTGGAAAAGGCCTAGTACTTTATAACCAAAAAAGGAGGAAACGGTGTGTCCAACCTGATTACGAACCAAGCCACCTCCAATCCTGTTGCTAAAGCCAACGTCAAAGTTTTTTGTAATGTCAGATACTTTAGTGATCTCATTTTTGTACATGGTAAAAATGGCATCTGCTTCATACCTGAAATCACCAGCTGTTCCTTTATAAGTAACCATAACATCGACACCGGTATTTTTCATGGAACCGATATTCACCGTAGGAGATCTGGCAGTTCCCAGCGTACCAGGCAATTCCTGGGCAAAAAGCAAATCTGTAGTATTACGGGTGTACCAGTCGAAGATGACATCTAATCTGTTATTTAAGAAAGTTCCGTCGAAACCAATATTAACCGTTTCATTGGTTTCCCATTTTGCATTCGGATTTCCGATGCCGGTAAAAGCTATCCCGGGCTGGGTTGATGTGTTAGTCCCGGAAATATCATAGGCAGTTGATCCCGGCCCTCCGCCTATGGAATTAAAGCGGTTAGCAGAGCCAACAGGTCGCTCGTTACCCATGATACCCCAACCTCCCCTTATTTTTATTTCATCAGCCCAGGATGCACCCTTCATAAAATTTTCCTCTGTAATACGCCACCCGGCAGAAAGGGCGGGGAATACACCCCATTTATTTTCTTCACCGAAAACTGAAGATCCATCCCTTCTTATAGTAGCAGATAATAAATATTTATCATTGTAGATATAGTCCACCTTTCCAAACTGAGAATATAATTTTCTTAAAGGATTACCGCCACTATTCAGCTGGCGTCCGCTGGGATCGGTATTCGAAAGGGTAAGAAATGTTGAGTTTATACTAAAAGGATTTAAGCCACTTCCTCCCAACGCCCTGAAATAACCATCTGAGACTGATTCTATGCCGGCAAGGGCTGTGATACGGTTGACACCGAATTCATGATTGTACCGCAGGGTGTTGGTCCACGTCCAGCCGGCCCCATTTCCTGCCTGCTCGCCGAACGTATAACTTCCCACGTTCTCGGAATTTTCGTAAGTGCGGTAATTGATAAACCTGTTTTGAAACGTAGAAAATCCTCCGCCAAAACTTGTTCTTGCCGTTAAATTTTTCAGCACATCCACTTCCGCGTACACATTGCCAAAAATTAAAGAGGAGTACCCCTTATTTTGTTTTGAACGTATCCTGCCGGCAATAGAGTTTGTGGAGTTATTAAATCCCTTAGCCGTTGTTCCTGCAAAGCCACCGCCTTCATCATACACGGGCAGGAGGGGGTTGATCGTCAGGGCAAACATGATCGAATTTTCAGAAGAAGGGAAAAAACCTATATTCGGATTTTCCCTGAATGTATACTGGAAGTTTTGTCCAAAACGTATAAAATCTTTAACCTTAAACTCTGAATTTAAGCGTAACCCGTATCTTTTCAGCCTGGTATTAATAACAGTTCCCACTTCATCGTAGTAACTTAAACCTGCATAAAACTTGGCAAAATCTGCGTTCCCGCTAAATGACAACGTGTGATTTTGTATGGGCTTGACGTCTGTTAATTCGTTATACCAGTTAGTTCCGGACTTATTGGCTTTGATGACTTGGTAAACCGGACCTTTCTCAAAGTTCGTATTATATTTGGCAGGGTCCAGCCTCGGATCACCTGGAGCCAGTCCGGACAATCCAGACTCTTCGCCTACTTTTAAATAATCAGGCAATACCGGTGTAGCTCCGGTGCCATACTGAGGATGGGTAAGGGTCTGCCCTGCTGCCCTTAAAGCTGACCAGGTAAGGTCTGCCTGCTGTTGCGGATTAAGCAGATCAAGGCCTTTTCCGGGAAAAGTGTAACCATAGCTAAGATCGTAGTTAACATTTAACTTGCCACTACCCTTTCCGTGTTTGGTAGTTACAATGATCACGCCGGCGGCGGCACGTGCCCCATAGATTGATGCCGATGCCGCATCTTTTAATACCGTTGTTGACTCGATGTCGTTGCCATTTAAAAAATCGATACTTTCAGTAGGTATGCCATCTACAATATATAATGGCAAGTTGTTAGAGAAAGAACCAAAACCCCGGATCCTGACCTGGCTGGTGGTACCCGGCTGACCGGAAGTGATCACTGTAACACCCGGAACCCTTCCCTGAAATTGCTGTTCAGCGTTACCCGTTTGTACAGTGGCCAATTTAGCTCCTGAAACGGTGGAAACAGCACCTACAATGTCTTTTCGTTGCTGGCTGGTGTAACCGGTTACTACCACTTCATTCAATCCTGGTGCGGATGCATCATCCGTCAGACTGATTGAAATATTAGTTTGATCACCAATGGTTATTTGCTGTTGCTGATATCCTACCGATGAAATGATCAGTGTATTTCTTCCTGCGGGAACCGTTAATGAAAATGTACCGTCAGGACCTGTTACCGTTCCTGAAGAAGTACCTTCAACTAGAACCGACGCTCCAATGATAGCACTTGAATCACTTGCCGTAACTTTCCCTGAAACACGTTTTTGTGCATAAGTAGTAAAAGAAGAAAATAAGAGTAAAAGGAAACCTACACTCTTCAAGAAGAAAGCAAATCTAAATTTCATAAGCAATCGTTTAAAAGTTAATAAAAGGTCTGGATTGTACTATACATTGAATTAAGCACTTATAATAAAATTATCTTTAAAATTATGTTATTTGGTATAAGTGGTAATTATTTTTATCAGGACATTTAGAAGAGTAATACTGCTGCATATAAATTAAGTCTTCGTTAATAATGTGAATTTTTCATATGGATAAGTGGTTAATCAATTGCTTATTTTTTGTCAAATATAAAATTTAGTATACCTTTTCTTAACATTTCGTTAACGATAAAAACTAACAACATGTTTGCAAAATTGACTTTTTTGAGGTTGTTGACCCTATTATTACTATTCTTCACATCCTCGGTAATTGCCCAAAAAACTGTTTCCGGAAAAGTAACCAACGCAGCAAACCAGCCTTTGGCGGGTGCGTCGGTGGAGGTAAAAGGTACTAACATCGGTACCACTACCGACGACGAAGGACGTTTCACCATCAACGTACCGAAAAACCAGGGCACGCTGGTCGTAACTTCGGTCGGTTACGCCGGCAGCGAAGTAGCCATTGGCGAAAGAAGCAGTGTAGATTTCAGCCTGAAGGAAAGCACGTCTTCCCTGAATGAAATAGTGGTAACCGGGTATGCGTCACAGGCTAAAAAAGACATCACCGGTTCCGTTGCTGTGGTTACAACGGAAGCAATACCAGTTTCACGCCCGGTGTACGACATCAAACGATCGGTAACCCCGATATAAAATGGGAAGAAACGACCACATCCACATTGGGTATAGATGCCACCTTGCTGGATAATAAAATGAATATATCGTTGGATTTCTATGATCGCCAGACAACCGATCTTCTTTTTGAAAAAGAATTGGATCCAAGCATATACGGAGGAAGAATTGACAGGCAGCCGATCAACATCGGTTCAATGAACAATAAAGGTATCGATCTTTCAGTGGGCTATCGTGGCACAACTTCCGGCAACCTTCGCTATGATTTCAGTACCACGTTCTCCCTGTATAAAAATAAGGTAGGAAAACTGGCCGATCCGTTTTTTGAAGGAGACAGAACAAGAATAGATCCTCTCAATCGCTCGGTTACCGGACGACCCTTGTCAAGCTTTTTTGGTTACCTGCTTGATGGATTTTTTGATGATGATGCAGAACTGGCTACCCTTCAGCAAGGCGGTAAATTTTTAGGTGGCTGGAAGTACAAAGACATAACCGGTCCGGATGGTAAACCTGATGGCAGAATTACGCCGGCTGATAGAACGTTTATGGGCAGCCCGCATCCTAAATTCATCATGGGCTTTAATTTTAATGTTGCTTATAAAAATTTCGATTTTACCACTTTCCTATATTTAAAAGCCGGAGGCCAGATTGCCAACTATACCCGTTACTGGACCGACTTCAATACGTTCCAGGGGAACAGGACACGCAGGATATTGTATAATAGCTGGACGCCGGAAAATAAAAATGCCATGCTTCCGCGTGTAACCAGTCTTGATGCAGTCAGTGGCCAGGTACCGGTAAATTATTATATCGAGCCGGGAGGGTATTTAAGATTGCGCAATCTTCAATTAGGATATACAGTTCCAACAAGGGTTATGGAAAAATTCGGCATTGATCGTATACGGATCTATGCGCAGGCACAAAATCTTTTTACCATCACTAAATATACCGGTCTCGACCCTGAAATTACCACGAATAATACCGGCCGTAACGACTATACCCGGCGTTTTGCCGACCGGAATCTGGGGGTTGATGTAGGGAATTATCCAACTTCCAAGGCGTATCTATTCGGCCTTAATGTAGGGTTTTAAAAAAGTAAATTAATTGTAGTAATTTGTAAAGCAATAAATCATGCAATCAAGAACGCAATATATATCGCTGGCTGGTATTACCGCCCTCTTATTAATAAGCCTGAATGGCTGTAAAAAATTTCTGGAACCAAAGCCTTTTACAAGGTACTCGCCGGAACAATTACAAAGCAAAAAAGGCATAGAAGGATTATTGGTAGGAGCATACGGTATGCTGGATGGAGTGGGAATACCCGGTGCCTCAAATTGGATGGTAGGTGCTTCTAACTGGATATTTGGGGATGTGGTATCCGACGATGCTTATAAAGGCACCGATGCCAACGACCAGCCCCAAATGACGGAAGTGGAATTATGGGCCTCCCAGCCTGCCAATACCTATTTTTATTATAGCTGGCTGGCCTTGTACGACGGTGTTGCCAGAACGAACGATGTAATAAAACTTGCCAATGACATCAAGGATCTAACAGATGCAGACAAGAAGGATTACCTGGCCCAGGCACGTTTTTTAAGGGGGCATTTTCATTTCGATGCCAAGCTTAAATGGAATAAGGTTCCCTACGTATCAGAAACCACTACAAAATATGATAACAAGGCAGATATCTGGCCCATGATTGAGGCTGATTTTAAATTTGCCTATGATAACCTGCCTGTTACTCAACCGTTAGTGGGTAAAGCAAATAAATGGGCTGCAGGTGCTTATTTGGCAAAAGTATATATGTACCAGAAAAAATTTGCAGAAGCAAAAGCAATATATGATATCGTTATCGCCCAGGGGCAAACTTCCAACGGAAGAAAATATGATTTGCAACCTGAATATTGGAAAAATTTTGACGTAGCTTTTGAAAATACCTCGGAATCCGTTTTCTCCCAGCAAACTGCAGCAAGCGGTACAGTTACCGCTTCTGCCGAAATAAGCTATGAACTTTCCTATCCTTATGGAGGGGTTTGGGGCTGCTGCGGATTTTATCAACCTTCACAAAATCTGGTGAATGCTTACAAGGTTGATGCAAGCGGACTCCCATTCCTGGACGAATCATATAATACTACCAGTCTTAAAAATGATGAAGGTATTCTTTCAAATCAGGCATTTACCAACGATGTAGCAACACCTTTAGATCCCCGTTTAGACTGGGCCGTAGGGAGAAGAGATATTCCTTATTATGATTATGGTCCTCATCCCGGCCGTAACTGGATACGTGATCAACCCTATGCCGGTCCATACAGCCCAAAAAAACATGTTACTAAAAATTCAGATCTGGGGAACTTTACCAACATCAGTAATTTCAGGCAAACCGCCAAAAATTACAATATTATTCGTTTTGCGGATGTATTGCTGATGGCAGCAGAAGCCGAAATAGAACTGGGCAACCTGGCCAAGGGACAGGAATACATAAATCGTGTACGGACAAGGGCGGCAAATCCTGCCGGGTTTGTGCCTAATGCTCCGGCCAATTACCAGATCCAGCCATATACTGCTCCATTTGCTGACCAGGCTACTGCCCGGAAAGCAGTACGTTTTGAAAGAAGGCTTGAATTGGCTATGGAAGGACACCGCTTCTTTGACCTGGTGAGATGGGGCATCGCTGCCGAAACATTGAACGCGTATAATGCGGTAGAAAAGGAAAGAAGAAGTTATAAAAAGAGTTCAGCCGGATTTACAAAAGGCAGGAATGAATATTATCCTATTGCCAACCGGGTCATCGAGATTGCCAGGGTTGCTGGAAATACCCTTGAGCAGAATCCGGGGTATTGACAGGAACAGCTGTGATTACAATATTCATCAGTTCATTCAGGCCGGTAACACCGGCCTGAATTATTTATACGATAAATTTATGTATAGTCAAAACCCGGTTCAAGGGCATTAACTTCGCAGCATCTTTTCATTAACATGGAACGGGCAATGCCCATAGATTACCTTAAAAAATATGAGCTACGAAGACATATCATTTTCTTCGGATGAACTTGCCCGTTATAACCGGCATATCGTCATTCCCGGTTTCGGTTTGCAGGCACAACAAAAGCTAAAAAATTCCAGGGTGTTGGTAGTAGGCTCCGGAGGATTGGGCAGCCCGGCATTATTGTATCTTGCTGCTGCAGGTGTAGGTACCCTGGGAATCGTTGATTTTGATGTAGTGGAGAGCAGCAACCTGCAGAGACAGGTGTTGTTCGGCGCAGATGACGTGGGTGCGTTGAAAGTGGATGCGGCTAAAAGCAGACTGGAGACGTTGAATCCGCATATTGCTATTAAAACCTATCCTGCCAAACTTGATTCCGGCAATGCGCTGGACATTTTACAAGATTATGATGTGGTGACTGACGGAACGGATAATTTTCCTTCAAGATATCTCATTAATGATGCTTGCGTACTGCTTGGCAAGCCAAATGTATACGGGTCTGTATTCCGTTTTGAGGGACAGCTGTCTGTATTCAATTATCGGGATAAACACGGTGAGCCCGGACCCAATTACCGGGACCTTTACCCCGATCCCCCTGCTGCAGGGTTAATACCTGACTGTGCGGAAGGCGGTGTCCTTGGCGTGTTGCCGGGCATTATCGGAAGTTTGCAGGCGCTGGAAGCAATTAAGATAATAACCGGTGCAGGACAAGTGACAAGTGGCCGGCTGTTGCTGTTTGATGCGCTGACTTTGGAAAGCAGCGTCGTGCAGATCAAACGCCGGCCTGATAACCCATTGAATGGAACCAACCCAACTTTAACCGGGTTGATAGACTACGAAGCATTTTGCGGCGTGATCGCAGAAAAACCCGTCAGGGAGATTTCTCCTATGGAGTTGTTAAACTGGCAGCAAAACGGTGAACTTTTTCAATTGATAGATGTGCGTGAACCCGATGAATACCTGTTGGTCAATATAGGTGCTGAATTAATGCCACTGTCAACCATAACGCATTATGCAGGCCGCATTGCACGCGATAAAAAAGTAGTGTTGCATTGCCAGATGGGAACCCGTAGTGCCCGGGCAATCAGGGAACTGGAAAAAAAGTTTGGGTTGGAGAATTTATATAGTCTTCAAGGAGGCATGGTTGCTTACCTGGAACTGATGTGAATGCAACTGTGCACGTCTGCACATCATTACTGCCCGGTTAAAAGTTACCGTCCGTCAATTGCATTCACTTTGGTAATGTTTGTCAGATTTGTAAGCGTCTGATACTTTTGCCTTTCCTCTTTTTTACCTGACCTTATTAAACATTAGGCATGCAGGTTTTTTAAAATTTGCTTTAAACACCTGTTCAAATGCCTTTTCATTCCGTTCACCCAATAACTCCATTAACGCCGCATCGTGAACTTCCATGCTTAGGGGATGATATCTTGGTTCTATAGCCGCTTCTCTCAAAGATATTTTATATAGTAACAACGGACGAGGGCTTTACCCCTACGGGACTGAAAGTTTCTTATGAGGATCCCCTCCTCGTCAAGGCACATCTCTAGAAAAGTAAGAAGCATCATGCCCCGGCAGGGGCAACCGGTTTGTAGCCATTGAGCAGGTATGGTTTTATGCCCCCGGACGGGGGCTACCATTTTCAACATGCAATAACAAATAATCTTTGCTTTGCAACCTAAGGGTAGCCACCGATGGGGCAATTGTTAAAGATGATCACATTTCTACAAACGTTTTACCCCTGGCCGGGGTAATAAGTACACCGGCAGTAAATGATTTAAACGTCACCTTATACGAATTTAAAAGATGTGTAAGTAGGAAGCATCATGCCCCGGCAGGGGCAACCGGTTTGTAGCCATTGAGCAGGTATGGTTTTATGCCCCCGGACGGGGGCTACCATTTTCAACATGCAATAACAAATAATCTTTGCTTTGCAACCTAAGGGTAGCCACCGATGGGGCAATTGTTAAAGATGATCACATTTCTACAAACGTTTTACCCCTGGCCGGGGTAATAAGTACACCGGCAGTAAATGATTTAAACGTCACCTTATACGAATTTAAAAGATGTGTAAGTAGGAAGCATCATGCCCCGGCAGGGGCAACCGGTTTGTAGCCATTGAGCAGGTATGGTTTTATGCCCCCGGACGGGGGCTACCATTTTCAACATGCAATAACAAATAATCTTTGCTTTGCAACCTAAGGGTAGCCACCGATGGGGCAATTGTTAAAGATGATCACATTTCTACAAACGTTTTACCCCTGGCCGGGGTAATAAGTACACCGGCAGTAAATGATTTAAACGTCACCTTATACGAATTTAAAAGATGTGTAAGTAGGAAGCATCATGCCCCGGCAGGGGCAACCGGTTTGTAGCCATTGAGCAGGTATGGTTTTATGCCCCCGGACGGGGGCTACCATTTTCAACATGCAATAACAAATAATCTTTGCTTTGCAACCTAAGGGTAGCCACCGATGGGGCAATTGTTAAAGATGATCACATTTCTACAAACGTTTTACCCCTGGCCGGGGTAATAAGTACACCGGCAGTAAATGATTTAAACGTCACCTTATACGGTATCAACGTTTTACCATTATACAATGCAATTAAGATGAGCACCAGGGGCAAGAAAAAACGTAACCATCTATCATGTTGTTTTTCCATAATCAGCTACTACAGTTAACCTTTGTGTGTACAAGATAAATAATAAGAGAATTTCCTGCAAGGTTCAAATCCCCGGCCGCAGAGATTACCTGTTGAGGCCATTTTCAAAAGAGATTAGGGAGGATAAACTGCCAGGGACCGGTCGATGTGGTAATGTTTAATCCCGGATACTTCAAAACAAAAAAGCTGTTTTAAAAGCAGATTATTGAATATATTAGTGGCTCTTTACATATCAACCAAAAAAATAAATTTACTGTTATGAACCGGAAATTACGTATGGGTATGATCGGCGGCGGAAAGGATGCCTTTATAGGAGCAATTCATCGGCTGGCGGCCAATATGGATGGTTTAGCGGAAGTGGTATGCGGTGCATTAAGTATTAATAAGGATGTGGCCATGGAAAGCGGCCGTATGCTTTTTCTTGCGGAAGACAGAACATATACCAGCTATGACGAAATGCTGGAAAAGGAAAGCCAGCTGCCTGAAGGACAGAGAATGGATTTTGTAACCATTGTTACGCCCAACTTTGCCCATTTTGCTCCGGCTATGGCGGCTCTAGATAAAGGCTTTCATGTTGTTATTGAAAAACCTATCACCCTGAGCCTGGAAGAAGCCAAAACGCTGAAAGAGAAAGTTACTGAAACCGGTCTAATTCTCTGCCTTACACATACATATGCCGGTTACCCTATGGTTAAAGAAGCAAAGCAACTGATCAAAAACGGCATCCTGGGTAATATCCGCAAAATAAATGTAGAATACAAGCAGGGATGGCTAAGCAAGCTCAGCGAACGAGAGGGCAACCAGCAGGCGGCCTGGCGGACAGACCCGAAAAAATCCGGTAAAAGCGGCGTCATGGGCGATATTGGAACTCACGCGGCCCATCTGGCGGAATATATCTCAGGCTTACAGATCACGCATCTTTGTTCATCCCTTCATACAAAGGTTGAAGGGAGGGCGCTGGATGATGATGGTGAAGTGTTACTAAAATTCGAGAAAGGTGCTACGGGGGTGCTCATTGCTTCCCAGATCGCCGCAGGAGAAGAGAATAACTTGAATATTAAGATCTATGGGGAGAAAGGCGGACTGGAATGGCATCAGCAGGAACCGAATACCTTACTGCTCAGGTGGTTCGACAAACCGACGGAGATCTTACGCGCCGGCCAGAATTATCTCACCCAAATCGCTAAAAATAACTGCCGCACCCCGGGCGGTCACCCTGAAGGTTATCTGGAAGCTTTTGCCAACATCTATAAAAATTTCGCCCTTACCTTATGGAGCCGGCTGGACAATACAACGGTCGATAATAACCTGGTCGAGTTCCCTACCGTTGATGAGGGGATAAGAGGAATGGCTTTTATTGAAAACGTGGTTAAAAGCAGTGAAAGCGACGTGAAATGGACAGAGCATGTTATTTGAGCCGGGATTCTGGAGTCGGGAACTCCGGAGCTGCCCGTGGTTGGTGTTTTCACCAACCACCAGCGATTTAATTATTTAATTCTTTCAAACATCATTATATGGAAATAACAGGAAACATTATTCACATTCTTCCGGCCCAAAGCGGGCAGGGGAAAAACGGCGCCTGGAAAAAACAGGAGTTCGTTCTTGAAACCAGTGATACATATCCTAAAAAAGCCTGTCTGGCCGCCTGGGGAGATAAGATCGATGTTGGCAGACTAAGCGTAGGTCAGACCGTAAAGGTGAATTTTGACGTGGAAAGCAGGGAGTATAACGGCAAATGGTATACGGATCTTAAAGCGTTCAGCCTGCAGGTCATTAATGAAAACAAAAACGCTGAGGTTAAAGAGCAGCAAATAAATACTGCCGGCAGTGAAGACGACCTGCCGTTTTAAAGGGTTTAGAACTGGTTAAAGTTCCCTCCTTTTCAAGGAGAGGAAGGTTTGCGCAGCAAACCGCGCCTGCCAAAGCTTGGCGGCGGGTTATGCAGGGTGCCGGAATCCAGGGATATCATAACAATCAATCAAACACCTGACATAAGTCAGTAAAATTAACCTGCATACGATCTACATTTGATTATCCAATATCGATGAAAGAATATCGACATCTAATTTTAAAAGACCATATCCCTGAAAAGCCATTACCTATCCTGATCTATTGAAAACCGAAAATGTTTTATGAAAAACCCCTAAGTTCACTCAGGGGTTTTTTATTTGCATAACCGACAAAGGGGAAGTGTGTCCGTTAAATGTAAAATATCTCAGGGCACCTTATTGATTTACCTGATGATATCGATGACTTCCATTGATTTGCTCTTTAAAATAGTATTTGGTGGTAATGATTTGTACACTACATTATTTGCGCCTATAACGCATCCGTCACCTATTGAAACATTTTGCAGAATCACCGTATTGCTGCCAACCCAAACGTTACTACCAATTTCAATTTTTCCGTTATTATACCCTTGTTGGCTAAACGGTATATTTCTTTCTTTGTATTTATGATTATGATCGTATAATTTCACACCCTCGCCAAACCACGAATCATCCCCAATAACAATTTCCTTATGACAGGTAAGCGCTGAATAATTGTTAAATAGAACATTATTCCCTAAAATCAATTGTCCCACAATATTGAAATTGCAGAACTTGCCTATAGACACATCAGCTCCTGCAATGATCTTTGAATCTTCTTCCATAAAATTAATCCTTGAAAAATCACCGATGTATATTTTTTGCACATCCAGGCTAATGCCCTTGCGATCGAAAAAATTTATCTTGGCTGTTGAACTAAGGTTTATCGATCCGTAATTTTTTATATTGCTGGAATTTAACCAACCAGTGTATAGAGTGAAAATTCGGTTCTCATAGCCAGAAAACAATCTTTTAGGATAGAAATATAGTGTTTTTAGGAGGAAAAAATTGCACCTCCTAAAGATTTTTTCAATGATAGACTTCATATCTTTTACAAGTGCAGAAACCTGGTCAATTATTTGTTCACCAATTGGAACAGGGGGAATATTTAATTGCTTAAATTTAACCAGTAGATTCTGTTCCCATTCTGTTTTACCCTGCTCATGGAAACATTGCAAGTATTGCGCGAATGCCGTTCTGAATTTTTTTATTTCCTCATTACCCAGAAGCCTACGATCAAAATTGTTTATCCGGATATTTAAAGACAAATATTGCTGGTTTATAAGGTTTGATGAAAAATTATTGTCATGAATCCTATATACGAATAGTCTTTCTTCCATTCCGAAAAAGTTAGCGCCCCCCCGGCATAATTTAAGCCAATAGTCGTGGTCCTCAACTCCGGGTACTGCTTCATCCTGCATACCTATTTTCGAAATCCAGCTGCGTTTAAACACAGCGGATAAAACGGGAATATAGTTGCCAAAAAGCATCTTTTTGTATAGCTCAACTCCATGATAAAAGCCCTTGGCTATTTCATTATGATAGTAAAGTTTTATCCTCTTATCTTGATATTTTGTATAACCGTCTGAAAAAACAACATCCAACTCCCCGTTTTTATTAATGCACTGATATTGAAGTTCCAGTTTTGCCGGAAGCCACAAATCATCAGCGTCAATAAAAGCTATCCATTGCCCTGAAGAAACCTTCATTCCGGTGTTGCGTGCAGCAGGCTGTTTTTTGTTTGACTGATGCAAAAGTTTAATCCTATGGTCAAGCCTGCAGAAATTCTCAACTATGCTCGCTGTTTTGTCTGTAGAACCGTCATTGATGATTATGAGTTCCCATGCTTTGAAAGACTGTTGTATTACGGATTGAATAGTTTCGGAAATAAATTTCTCCCCGTTAAAAACCGGTAGGATTATTGAGAAAAAAGGAACATCTACAGTAGTGTCCATCATTGCAGGATTATTTTACTTCAATTAGTTAGAGATAGGTGTTTTATCATTTCATGCCAGATAAATATTGACAACATTATGGGAATTACTTGCGTGATGGCTAACGCTTCTTCATCATAGGTTTTTTAAAGCTCAACCCGGCATCATTTATACCTGATCAAATTTATTTTAACTGAGACAAAATTAAACGCCGGGTAACAAGGATAGTTTTGTTCTTTGCCTTTCTGACAATGTTCCTGAAACTTCTTTTTGACTTTTCCAAATCCCGCTGATGTGACTCATAGATAAGCTGATAATAGCATTGGATTTTACTAAAAACCTCATGGTTGTTATTAATCAGTTTTGATTGATATTCGTCTATGATGACTCGCAGCTGTTCAAAATCCTTGATCAGGTGCCGGTTCTGTTTGTAAGAAATAAGATACGGATCACTAAACTTATAATGGCTAAAATGAAAAAACTTTAGCTTTTCCGACCCATTTACATAATAGGTCCCATTTATTTTGTCTATTTGCCTTTCATAAAGGTTCCAATTAGCCACATTATATCCTAAATGTTTCAGGACATGAACACCTTCAAAATAGATGGGTGCATAATTAACCCAGATTTGATCAGTAAACATTCCATGCTGCGGATCTATATAGCAATATTTCATTAATCGGTCATGCCACCAGTCCAAAAATTTTTTGGACTCCAGGCTATACTTCACAGCAATAAATCCCAAGTTATAAAGTCCATAAATAGAAAGATGTATCTCCGAAGGGACCTTTCCATCATCAATTGGAGAACAACCATGTGGAGTGATGATAATATTATAAGTTTCTTTTTCAAACAGGTCAACTATTTCCGGGAAAGAATCAAAAATCATCAAATCAGGATCAAGATAAAGTACATGATCGCTTTTGTAACGTTCGAATAAAAAGGTGAATATAGAAGGCTTGACCGCTGTATTCAATTCAATAATATTGTATTTCCAGGCTAACTCATCAATGTTATTTACGACATCCCTGATAGCGACCACTTTCACATTAGGAATACCTTCATAGTTTATCTCTGAAAGAAATTTGTCAACAAGAAAGATGAAAAAACGATAACTGGTGTGTTTGTCCAGGAATGTTTCTGCAGCAATCCGGGCTTTTGCCAAATAATTATTGGAACAAATTGTAAAAGCTATGAGCATGTTATAATAGTTGATACATAGGTTTACATTGTAATCTCAGGCATAATCATCACCAGGAAATATCTACCTGAAACAAAAGATATTTAATTGCAAGTCGTAACGAACATCCTTATCTCTTATATAAGGATGAGAAAAAACATTCGAAGCTTCCTTTATATAATATCTAAAGCCATTATTACCTAACGCCTTCAATATTTCATCCAGCAGTTGAGGTTGATCGGGAAAGCTGTGGTACTCAATAAACATCTTGTCTACTTTGTATAGTTCATCAGCACAATCCATGATCACTTTATGTTCCGCGCCCTCAATATCGATTTTTAAAAAGTCGATAGCTACATACTTCTTTAAAATATGCTTTAACCTTACTGCCTCAACTTGTTTTTCCTCAGTCTTGTGAGTGCCAAAATAGGTATTGTAGTTTCCTATCCAGGTTCCCGGTGGCGCATTAGCGTAATCATTGTCGTCCGGGCTAACTTCAGCATTTGCAACAGAGCCTCCAACAGACCCTTCACTTGAAAACACCACGCTGGAATTTGTATCCCAAACCGCCATATTATGTAAAGTGACCTGGTTGAAATTAAAGCACCTTAAATTTTCGAGCGCCATTTTGCAAATATCGTAATCGGCCTCGTAGGCTGTTATAATGGCGTGTGGAAATCTCAATTTGAAATAAATAACGCTCAACCCCCAGCTGGCTCCGCAATCTATGATAACAGGCTGCATCTTGTACGTTTCAAATTTGTACACTTCATGGATAAATATTTCTTCAACACTCCGCAAAAACCAGTAAGGCGAACTAATTGTAAATGGTCGATTTAAAAATGTTGTTTTTGTATGTGATACATACCAGTGATCAAACTTCCTTAGTCGTAGGTATTCCTCCAGGGACAGTCCCAAAGCGTCTTTATTTTTCTCGTAGTAGAGCGTATCAGGCGGTATTTCAGGATTACCCTTGAAAAATCGGGAAAGCATAAAATAATTTTTAGTGCAATTGAAGGGCATCGGAGTACTTCCAGTTAATTCTTCCGAATACATTTCCATAATCATAGTCTCCATGAATCAGCAAATCGGATCCGTTGTCAATAATCTTAAAATTACATACATCTTCCGCAATATCTATTTGTTCCGTTCTTGGCTTGTGAATAAAAGCGTGGATGCTGTAAGAACCCCGCACTAAAAAATTAGATTCTATGACCAATTGAACCGTATCTGAGGTAATAATTTTAGATTCTGAAGAGAACAACCTGGTTTTATTACTATCCATTACCATAAAAAAAATGGAATAGTCGTGTTTGCTCCTGAAGATATTAAACGACAGTTCAAAATTGAAATAAATTTCTTCGTCATGAAAAAACTGGTCCTTCAGCCGTTTATCGGAATCAGAAGGATATATTTTCCTGAACCATATCTTCTTTTCACTATTAACCGGCCCTTCAAATATCGGACTGGTATTAGTAAATTGTTCCATGTAAGATTTAATCACATTACTCGTTTTCTCATGAACCACCAGTTTACCGCGATCCAATAAGATAGAAGAATTACAAAGTTGTTTTACCGCGCCTAGGTTGTGGCTGACAAATAGTATGGTTCGACCTTCCCTTTTGCTGACTTCATTCATTTTACCAAAACATTTTTTTTGAAACTCCGCATCGCCTACTGCCAGCACTTCATCTAATATGAGTATTTCAGATTCCAAATGTGCAGCTACAGCAAATGCCAGGCGCACATACATACCAGAAGAGTATCGTTTCACCGGAGTATCTATGTATCGCTCAATACCTGCAAAATCAACAATATCATCAAACTTCAACTTAATCTCCTTTTTACGCATACCCAGTATAGCTCCATTCAGAAAAACATTTTCCCGGCCACTTAATTCAGGATGAAAACCTGTTCCTACTTCCAGTAAACTTGCAATTCGCCCCTTAACTTTGAACGACCCGCCAGTTGGGGCTGTAATAAGGCTAAGAATCTTTAACAACGTACTTTTACCTGCACCGTTACGTCCTATTATGCCAACAGCACTTCCCTGTTCAATTTCAAAACTAATATCTTTCAGAGACCATACGTACGCACTGCTACCTTTATGAGCGCGATCATTAATTTCGCCAATTTGCAAATATGGATCTTCTTTGCCCCGGATAGTATACCAGAACCTGTTTATATCATGAGCAAGAGAACCGGTACCTGTTTGGCCTAACCTGTATTGTTTTGAAATTCCATCAACCCTGATAGCTTTCACCATATTTTAATTAGTATTACAATTTTTTAGCAGATTGTCCCTGGGCGTCTTTCTACAATGGTCATTCTCTCTATACAGTATCGATAAATGTTTTCCCAACCTTATTAAAAAATATCATTCCGATGATCAAAGTGACTATGGTAAATCCAATGCTATAAAACACACCATACATTTCAACTGTTCCCCTGTTAAGCAATACCAGGCGGAAGGATTCAATAATTGATGTAAGCGGATTTATATTAATAAAGAATCTATATCTATGATCGTCAACATAAGATAAAGGAAATACAACCGGTGTAGCATACATGATAAGCTGGACCGCAAAGGCCAATAGCACACTAAAATCCCTGTATTTTGTGGTAATAGATGAAATAATTAAACCAAGGCCCAGCCCTAAGGCAGCCATTTGAACCAACAAGAGCGGCATAAGCAATAACCGGAACCCTATCTGGAGAGGATAGCCATTGAAGTGATAATAAATCATTACAACAACCACCAGCAGGAACTGGAGGCCAAACTTGACCATGTTTGAGATGACCAGGGAGATGGGTAAAACTAACCTTGGAAAATAAACTTTTCCAAAAATGTAAGCATTATTTACAAAGGTGTTCGAAATAGTGACCAAACAATTTGAAAAATAATTCCACAAAGTTATTCCAGACAAATAAAAAACAACAGGGGCAATGCCATCTGTTGGTAATTTTGCTATTTTATTAAACAACAACAAAAATACAAACGTCGTAAGCGCAGGTTGTACGAATTGCCATACAGGACCTAAAACAGTTTGTTTATATTGCGCTACAAAATCCCGCCATACAAATAACATAATCAAGTCGCGATAATTCCATACCTCATTTAAGTGCAGGTCAAAAAGATCGTTTTGTGCATTTACTTCACGGTCCCATTTTTGTTCTTCGGCAGCATGTTCCAGGTGAATGTCATTCATTTAATGTTATGAATTTGGATGCTTAATATTGTTCCCTTTCTCTACGGCAGTATGATAAGCTCCCATCAGACCTGTTCTAAATTGAGTCTTAGGACGTTAGACTAATTATAAGGATTTCGAATAACTCTGGATTGGTAGGATATTGAAATCTTAGAACACAAGGAAAATTGCATCAATAATAAAAATCCGCCTAAATATATCTCATTTTGACGATTTTATTAATATTACGGTATTTTAGCTACGTAAGTAGCAATTATTGTGTTGTAGCCTACAAGAATCCTGAAAATGAATACAATAAAGGTACTTCCTATAGACGATCATAAAAGCGTTAGGCCTTTATGGTCTGTAGTAATACCTACCTACAATTGCTCAATTTACCTAAGAGAGACAATTCAAAGTGTATTGATTCAAGATAAAGGGGTTGAAAATATGGAAATTTGGGTTGTTGATGATTGCTCTACGGACAATCCACAAGCCATTGTGGAGGAGCTGGGAAAAGGAAGAATAGGGTTTTATCGCCAAAAGCAAAATGTAGGACAATTAAATAATTTTAGTACTTGCTTAAACCTCGCCAAAGGAAAAATCATCCATTTACTCCATGGCGACGATTTTGTGCATGATGGTTTTTATGAAAATTTATGGAAAGGCTTTATTTCTGACGATAGTGTTGGCGCTGCTTTTACCGCTCATAATATCGTAGATGAAAGTGGTAAGTTAGTCATAAGCTCAGATTTGCTTGCAGCCGAAGCCGGAGTAATAGAGAATTTTTTATCAATTATTACTTGTAAGCAAGTTATTCAAACGCCATCCATAGTCGTAAAAAGAGAAGTGTATGAGAAGTTAGGCGCTTTCAATAGAGACCTGCATTGGGTTGAAGACTGGGAAATGTGGATAAGGATCGCTTGTCATTATACATTTTATTATGAGCCTCTCGTTCTGGCTTCCTATCGGGTTCACAATAATTCAAGTTCAGAAGATAACATTAAAACCGGAAGGTTTATTAAAGATGTTCTTAATTGTATGGACGTTTACGCGGGCTATTTAAAAATGCCAAAAAAGAACAAGAAAAAAATGATCAATTCTGCGAAACAGCATTATCTAAATTTTGCGAGGCAACAAAGCAACAAAAGAGCATCGGTATTAATTCTTATCCGCAGTCTGGCACTTGTTTATAATTTCTCTTCTTTTTTTAGCATTATCATTCAAACCCCCAAAATATTAATTAATGCATCCCGAAATAAAATAAAAAGTGTTTTTACAAAGGGTTAAAAAAATGGAAGAAGGAATTAGTGTTATTATATGTTGTTTTAATAGTAGTTTAAGACTTGAGCCGACACTGGAACACTTATATCTACAAAAAAAGATTTTAAGTTCTCAATGGGAAGTTATTGTTGTGGATAATGCATCAACAGATAACACTTCAGAAAAAGCAAGAGAAATATGGAACTCGTTTACAGCAATCAAGCCAATTTTCCGGATAATTTTTGAAGGGAACGCAGGACTTTCATCCGCACGTAGCAGGGGGATACGGGAATCTACATTCAAACTGGTACTTTTTTGTGATGATGATAATTGGCTTGAAGAAAATTACCTATATAATGCGATGAATATTATGAACTTATCGGCTAGTATAGGTGCACTCGGCGGAATCGGTTTTCCCGTTTTCGAAAAAAAAGAGCCTCCCTATTTTTGGAAAAATCAATACCATGTATTAGCTGTAGGAAGCCAATGGCATAAAGAAGGAGACATTACTGAAGCACGGGGAGTCTTGTATGGAGCGGGGATGGTTTTAAACAAGGCAGCATATGATATCTTAATAGATAAATATCATTTCAAATTCCAGGTATCAGATAGAATTGGTAATGACTTAATCAGTAGCGGAGATCACGAATTGTGTTTAGCCTTGAAACGAATAGGATATAGAATATTTTATTCAGAAAGCTTGATTTTCAAACACTACATGCCTGAAAAGAGAACTCAAATAAATTATTATAAAAATCTCTTTCTTTCCTTTGGTAAATCCAATGCAATGCTATTTGTGTATTTTGTTGACGAATCAAATATAAATAATATAAAAAATGACTATCGTTATATATGCATCCGATGTTGTAAAAATATCATTAAAACATGGATTATATTAATACTGACTGGTTATTATACCAGTTTCAATAAATATAAGTATATTAGCGAACTCCATTATATGTATAACAACCTTGGTATTTTAAAAAGGATGCTTATGCTAAAAAACTCTCATAAGAAACTTTTCAAAAGAAGCTTTTTATTTCATTTCAAAAATGAAAACTCCTGTTTGTCTTAAAAATTTTATTTTTTTACAAATTGTTTGCTGTTCTGTTAAATTAATAATATACATGTTGGAAAAGTGGGATGCTCCTGAAGAAATTATTGTGTGTTTATATGACGGAAAATATCACTTTGGATTAGCGGCATTAGTGAATTCTTTGGTAAGGTCTAATTTCAAAGGTTTAATAAATACTGCTTACCGTGACGGTCTTCCTCCCTGGGTAACTCAACTTAAGCTTATTGATAACAACGCGTATTATGTAACAAATGATATTATTATTCATTTCGAATTAGTTACAACTGATATACATTTCGCATTTTACAAGCCATATTTCATTAAACAAACCGCTGTTAATTTCCCCCTAACAAATAAGATTTTTTATTTTGATGTTGATATTGTCATTGACGCTCCCTGGAGCTTTTTCTCTAATTGGTTAGAAGACAAGGTATGCCTTTGTCTTGACGATTCATATGAATATGTACATAATAACCATCCTTGGAGAAAGGATTGGAAAAAATTAGCCAATATGGAAAAAACTTTTTTCAATCCTGAAACTGCGTATGTAAATAGTGGCTTTATTGGTATTATGAGGGAAAGTATTTATTTAATAGATAAATGGATAGAGCTAACCAACAAATTCAAAGAATTAGGAGGTAGTTTAGAGGTCATTTTTCAGGATGGGCATAACTCGTATAAAGGGGATCAGGATCTATTGAACGCTGCAATAACTGTTTCCCCTGAGATTAAACTAAGTTTGATTGGTAAGGAAGGGATGGGTTTTACACAACCCGCGTATCTGATGACACATGCCGTTTCTAAAATTAAACCCTGGAACAAAAACTATTTAAGTTATTTAATTAAAAACGGTCATAAGCCTAGTTATTCTGAAAAGAACTTCTTTAATTATTGCAAGTACCCAATCAACGTGTTTTCAAAATTTCAATTTTTTCGTAAAAAATCCAACTTATTTATTGCATCATTTTTTGGTCGCTATATTGGTTATTAAAAATAACCCTCCTTTCTTAAGTATCTTAATGCGCCGAAATGCAATTCTCTGATCCGGTCAACCGCCTGTAAGGTTAAGTAGTTTTACTTAAAAATACTTAATACTAATTATTTTGTCTTATCAATACTAAAATATTTAGTAACATTGCTGTACCTATATTTATGATCTCTTCAATTCATCATCGCACCATTGCTCATTTCGACCTGGATGCGTTCTTTGTAAGCGTAGAATGCCGCAAAAATCCTTCGTTAGCGGGCAAGGCGCTGATTGTAGGTGGCGGCGAAAGAGGCGTAGTGGCCGCCTGCAGCTATGAAGCCAGGAAATTCGGGATACATAGCGCTATGCCTATTAAACTGGCAAAACGGCTTTGTCCACAGGCCATGATCATCGGAGGGGATATGGAAAGTTATTCGAAATGCTCGGCAGACGTTACGGAGATCATCAGATCTAAAGTACCGGTTTATGAAAAAGCGAGCATAGACGAATTTTATATAGACCTGACGGGCATGGACAAATACTTCGGTTGTGCCCTTTTCACCGCTGAATTACGGAAACTGATCATCACTGAAACAGGCTTGCCCATATCTTACGGCCTTGCTTCCAATAAACTCATCAGCAAGGTGGCTACCGATGAAGTAAAACCCAACGGTCAAATAGAAATCGATTTCGGGCAGGAGAAGCCCTTCCTGGCGCCGCTCCCGGTAACCAAGCTGCCCATGGTCGGTAAACAGACCGGCGAATTGTTACGCCAGATGGGTGTGGAAACGATCAGAATATTATCGGAGATACCGGTGGAAATGCTGCAGAACCTCCTCGGAAAAAATGGCATCGAACTTTGGCGCAGGGCTAACGGTATAGATGACACGCCGATTGTGCCATACAGCGAAGCAAAAAGCATAGGTACGGAAAATACCTTCAGTACAGATACCATCGATGTAAATTTCCTGGCAAGCGAACTGGTACGCATGACCGAAAGGATTGGATTTGAACTGAGGCAGCAGAACAAACTTACCGGTTGTATTACGCTTAAAATGCGCTATTCAAATTTTGATACTGTAACGCGGCAGGTATGCATTCCCTACACCTCCGCCGACCATATCCTGCTGAAAACAGCCAAAGAATTATTTCATAGATTATTTGAGCGGCGTTTACTGATCAGGCTGATCGGCATCCGGTTTAGTCACCTGGTGCCTGGCAATTACCAGATCCGGCTTTTTGAAGATACGGAGGAGATGATCCGCCTTTATCAGTCGATCGACAGTATCAAGCGGCAATTCGGTGAGAGCCTGGTCATGAGGGCTACCGGGGTAACGCGGGAAGTTAAAAAGCAGCTTAAGCGCAGAGTAACTGCATTCCGCTAGGTGGGGCCGCACCGGCGGTGATTGGTGAAAACACCAACCACGGGCAGAGTATGTGAAACCTTAAACCCTAAACCCAAAGCAATGTATTTGAACTGCAAAACATATTTCAGCTTCAGGTACGGCACATTTGGTACCGAAGAATTGGTAAAACAAGCAGCCGAGACCGGCGCTTCATCTCTTGCCATTACCAATATCAATAACACCTGTGATGCCTGGGATTTTTATGAGTTTTGCATACAGCAGCAGATCAAACCCATTCTCGGTACAGAGGTCAGGAACGGCGATCTGTTTTGTTACATATTGTTAGCCATGGACCTTTCAGGCTTTGAAGAGATTAACCGCTTCCTGTCGCTGCACCTGCAACAAGACATTCCTTTCCCCCAGCGGCCGCAGTTGTCAAATAGGGTATGGATTATTTATCCCTTTGGCAAGCACTCCCCTGCCGGGTTATTATATAATGAACTGATTGGCGTACAGCCTTCGGAGATCACCCGTTTATATGGCATTAACGTTAACGCTTATGCGGGAAAGTTTGTCGTTCGCCACCCGGTAAGCTTTCAGGATAAAACCCATTTCAACCTGCACCGTTTATTAAGAGCAATTGATAAAAACGTCGTACTGAGCAAACAGCAACCTGAACATACCGGCGCCATCAGCGAATGCTTTGTCCTCCCTGCCCAACTCTTTCAGGCCTTCCGGGCCTATCCTGCTATCATCACCAACACTTTACAGGTCATAGACAGCTGTGATGTGCAGCTTGAATTCAACACCGATAAAAACAAAAAACAGTTTACGGCCGGCAAGGAAGACGACCGGATACTACTTGAAAAGTTAACGCTGGATGGCCTTCAATACAGGTATGGCAATAACAGGGAGGCCGCCGAACGGGTCAGGAAAGAATTAAAGATCATCAATGACCTTGACTTCAGTGCGTATTTCCTGATCACCTGGGATGTCATCCGCTATGCACAAAGTCGCGGTTTTTTTTATGTAGGCAGGGGCAGTGGCGCTAACTCCATCGTAGCTTATTGCTTACAGATTACGGATGTTGATCCGATCGAGCTGGACCTGTATTTTGAACGATTCCTGAATCCCTACCGGGCATCGCCTCCCGACTTTGATATCGATTTTTCGTGGAAAGACCGGGATGAAGTCATTGACTATGTTTTTAAACGTTATGGTAAAGACCATGTCGCACTGCTGGGCATGTACTCTACGTTTCAACGCAGTGCCATCATTCGTGAACTCTCTAAAGTGTTCGGCTTGCCAAAAAATGAAACAGACTCGATCATTGAACGATCCGATTCAAACCTGCATGCAGATGCTTATCAGAAATATATCCTGCATTATGGGAAGCTGATGGAAAATTTTCCCAACCATCTTTCTATCCATCCCGGCGGGATGCTTATCAGTGAAGCGCCCATCTATACTTATACCGCCGTTGAATTGCCTCCGAAAGGTTTCACCACCACCCACATCGACATGTTCGTGGCTGAAAAACTGGGATTACATAAGCTTGACATACTGGCCCAGAGGGGCCTGGGTCATATTAAAGAAGGGATTCAATTGGTCAGGCAAAACAAAGGAGTCAGCATAGACATTCACAATGTGGAAAAATTCAAGAAAGACAAACAGGTAGCCGGCCAGATACGCAATGCAGATACCATCGGTTGTTTTTATATTGAAAGTCCCGGTATGCGCCAGGTGCTTAAAAAGCTTTGTTGTGATGATTACCTGACGCTGGTGGCAGCAAGCAGCATCATACGGCCCGGCGTTGCACAATCGGGTATGATGCGCCAGTTTATCTATCGTTTTCATAACCCGGATAAGTTCGAATATCTGCATCCTAAAATGAAGGAACTGCTGGAAGAAACGTATGGCGTAATGGTCTACCAGGAAGATGTGATCAAGGTCGCCCATCATTTCGCCGGCCTGGACATGGGTGAAGCTGATATACTAAGACGTGCCATGAGCGGCAAGTACCGGTCAAGGAACCAGTTTATCCGCATACGTGAACAATTTTTTGCCAATTGCAAAACATATGGTTATACTGATGATCTTGCCAAAGAAGTGTGGAGGCAGATCGAAAGTTTCGGCGGATACTCGTTCAGTAAGGCTCATTCGGCAAGTTTTGCCGTCGAAAGCTACCAGAGCCTTTTCCTAAAGACTTACTACCCCATGGAATTTATGGTTGCCGTGATCAACAATTTCGGTGGCTTTTATATTACCGAACTCTATTTTCATGAATTGAAAAGAACGGGCGCCAACGTGCTCGCCCCCTGCATTAATGAAGGACATTACCTCACTTCTATAAAAGGCAGGGATGTGTACGTCGGTCTTATCCATATCCAGGGCATGGAAGAAAAGATGGCCTTGCAGATATTGGAAGAAAGAGGCAGGCATGGCAGTTATGTGCATTTATCGGATTTCATTGAGCGCACGTCCGTCGCCCTAGAACAATTAAATATCCTGATACGCACAGGCGCACTCCGTTTCACCGGAAAGAATAAAAAAGAGTTGCTATGGGAAGCTAATTTCCTGCAGAAGAAAAACAAACAGCATGTTCCTGCACGCGCTTCCATGTTCCTGGAACAGCCGGTGGAATTCAAACTTCCACAGTTAAATCAACATCCCCTGGACGACGCATTGGATGAAATCGAATTGCTTGGTTTTCCGTTGTGTGATGTATGGGAACTGGCAGACACGGACACCAGCGCATTTCTGGCCAGCAGCAACCTGCCTGACCATCTGAATAAAACCGTTCAACTGGTCGGTTATTTTATAACCACTAAAGAGGTGCGGACGGTAAAGCACGAGATCATGTATTTCGGCACTTTCCTTGATAAACAGGGCAACTGGCTTGACACCATCCATTTTCCTGATGCGTTACGCCAGTATCCCCTGCAAGGCAAAGGCTTTTATATACTTAAAGGTAAATGCGTGGAAGAGTTCGGCGTCTATAGCGTAGAGGTAAGTTATAGCAGGAAGATCGGGCTAAGGAAGAGGGAAAGTTCAACTTAGGCTCAAACCATCTCCAAAGCCTTTTCATACCAGTGATTAAGCCTTTTTTCAGGTTTGTTCAACAGTTTTCCCAGTTTGTTCACCTGTTTAAGAAATGTCTTCATCATCCAGCCTTGATGTGCTGTAGCTTCAGCCAGGGCCTTTGCATCTTCATACTCTTGCAGTTCTCCTAATCCGAAATGAGCCTCTGCCTTATTTACCAGGATCCAAAAGCGTTCTTCGCTCTGGCAGGTGCGACTGTTACACAAAAAGTTATCATTTACCTGATTAACCCTGTTCGCGACAGGCATCTGCCGCGTTTGCTGTTCATCCAGATATTTCTCACAAACCAAAAGCACTTTCTTTCTCAGGCGGTTTGCGCATACTACATCGGCGATTTGTTCATCCTTGCTAGTGTCGAGAGTTGAACAGGCACGACAGTTAAGCAGGAAAGCGAGGTTGATACCATTATATCCGTCATTCCGTAAATAGAATCCACGTTCGAAATACCCGATCGCCTTTTCCAGGTGTGTGTTTCCCAGGCCCTTTTCATAAAGTCCTTTTTCAAGGGCCCCTGCCAGGGATAAAGTCTCCGGGTCATTTGTATTTTCAACATCCAAAGGTTCTAGTAACTTTTTGGCTTCTCTAAAAGCCAAAAACTCATCCGGCTGTCCGGCCTTATAAGTAGCTAAAACCAGGCGATGAATAAGATAGGGATTGGTGGAACTTGTCTTTGCATCAGTGCAGCTATTGTCGATCGATATCGCCGAGCGGAAAAGCGTTTTGGCCAGACAGAAGTCGTTATCCCGTATGGCCTGTTCTGCCTGTTCGATAATTAAAGCCAGGCTTTTATCTTCCGGAAAAGACTGCCGGCTGTTGCCTGCTTCCATCTCCTGCTCATTTGCCTTTTGCAAAACGTCTCCAATTTGTTCCGCCGCCTTGACTGCTTGCTCGCGGAGAGCAGGAGGAACAAGGTTATCCAGGAAAGTATACACCGGGCTGTCGGTTTCTTCTTTTATCAATACGGCATCCAGCTTGTCTCCAAGTACTTTCTGAAACCGTAATACTTCTTCATAATCTATGGCGTCACCCAGATGTGAATAGGGAGTTATGGATATATGATTAAGGTCAAAGGGATAGCAGAGCTTATCCTCCGAGATAACAATAGTAGTACTGGGACGAAGTGCATGCCGGATGCCCAGTTCGTAAAATGCGTTACCATTGGCAGTAGAAATATCCGCTATGATAATATCGGCCTTCAACAGTTGCTGGTACATGGGGACATCGATTAGGCCGGAATGGCGGATTTCATCGGCGCGCTCACATATAAGTCCCCTGGATTCCACAACAGGCTTTATCAGGAGCCTGTACGACTTATTGAGATCAAGTTTACGGCCGGTTGCATAATCGGTTTTGGTTCCAAAACCCATGACTACGAAACATCGCTTTTTATTCTTAGTATCGGATCTCTTAATGTCTTTCATAACATCATTTTTTAAGACAGTAGGCATGATTCATTGGGGTTTTTATATTCATACAGCAAGGTTTGCCCCGATCTGAATGCATATAGGTCTTACTGTACAAACTTAACTGATATATAAGCACCGGCCTATACTACTTTAGTAGTAAAGTCGGGCGCTTTTAGCCAGTTCTGTAGCCGCTGATTCGCAGAATTACGCTACTCGAATATCAACTGGAAATCTGTGGGAGGTATTCACCCTCTTTTTTAATCTTTATCTTTTTAGCCTTGGGAGACACTTCTATTCGGTGATTTGTTACCGCTATAAATTAGCCGGGAACCATTTTATGGCTTCAAAACAACATGATCTGCCCATAAATAGGCAGGGTACATATAACTGGGTGGATTGTTCGTACTTCCAGCTACGATATATCCAAGCACTTCCAGTGTGGCAGCGTCAACAACGGGTGCGCCTGCAGAACCAGGAGCGACAACACAATCAACCACAATTAATTTGTTAACCATGCCGATTGGAATTACCTGTAAACTCTTTTCGTTTATATCCGATATAAAACCAGCCGAAATACCCACCTTCTCACCCACCGCTACACCTATCCGTATACCCATGTTAACCGTTAGTGGGTGAGGGTTCAATCTAAGTCCTGGCGTATTGATTTCTTGAGGTACTTCGAAGCACACAGGACCGAACGGGTGCTTTTTATCCCGGTTAACGAGAGAGGTAACGAAAGTCTGCTTATCCCCGGTGACAACCTTCACTGTACCTTCTTTTGAAGTGTTGAAGGAAAATCCTTCCGTAACGATCAGGCGCGGTTCAGAGAGAATAAATCCTGTGCAAATGGGATAATCCTTCGAGCCGTCAGCAGGCATGAGTCCTACAACGGAAGCCATGAGGTCATCGATTGTCCGTTTATGGTGCTCTTTCCCGAAAGATTCACCTTCAAATTGATTGAATGATGGTGGTTCTGTGATATCGTCTTCCAGGATATCTAATGCCTTTGCCAGTCGCGGAAACAGCTCTTCAAACTTGCATGCCGCGTCAAGTACAGCACGCACCCGGTTATTGCTTTTCAGCGTTTCAGGAACTTTGGAAGGGTGAAGGAACCAGATGGTGCTATATTCACCGCCGGCTTCGACTACCAGATCGCGCATCGGCTTGTCACTCAAACTATAACCAACAATAAAGATGTCGCGTCCGCTCAGTACAGGTGCCAACTGCGGCTTGATATCCTTAATGTACTCCTCCATCTCTTCTGCTGTCCATGCCATATGACGGTGAAAAAGGTCGCCGTGTACCTTGATGATTTTAACCCTAGGTCTTGGTTCTTTCAAAAGAAAGGCAAGGGGTTCAGGGCGCATGATGCCATTAATAAAAAGCACGTAATCTCTGCGCCAGAGGCGTGCATTAGCCAGCGCATCCTCGAGCAAGGGATCAAAATTGGTGGTGAGGATAAGGTCGAAATATTTTTCAGCCAGAAGCGCAGCAAGGGCGCTGTAGCCTGGTGTAACATCAGCCGGATTTTGCGTCTGAAGAAATTCAGATAGATAATTATACCGCTCAATAACGGTATAGGTTTTTATTTTTTTTGCGAATTCAACAAAATTCTTAACGCCGAAAAATTTAAAAAGATGGTCCATTGTTCCGATACCAGCGCCAAAGGAAGCTCCGGCGCCTAACAAGAGGACGGGCGGATCGTAACCTTGCACACGGCGATTCTTCATGTATGTGATCAGGTCGTCAAAAGTTCTTTTTACCATGCCAAACGATTTTGTAACAGTCCGAAGGGTTTAATCAAGATACGACATCGAAATAAACTAACGAAATTAAGGCTTGAAATAAACAAACGGTAGCGACTTTCTTAACTCGTTATGCAGCAATCCTGCTTCATAATTGTCTATTATAATGGAAGTAATTAATGCGCCTGACATTGAATTTTTCTTTATTTTTAGTTTTTCATAGCCTAAAAGAGTTAATATCTGATTTGGATATCCTCCCGATTGCCACTCATTGAAGTATTGTATTCTCTCTCATCAAAAACTGCCATATGATCACAACGCTAAAACGTGCCAAGCATGTAAAGATCAGCAAACGATTTGATCTGATTATCCTGCTAGCTATCTGCTTTCCTTTTTCACTGTATGCCAGACCGGGGAACCGTACTGGCTTTCCCGCATCTGACCCGGGTGAATCTATCAGGAATTATTTTGGAATAACCCAGCAGCAGAATGTTTCAGGTAAAGTGCTGGATGGTAAAAACAACCCCCTGCTTGGAGTAAGCGTAATGCTGAAAGGCACCACTAGAGGTGCCACAACCAATGCGGAAGGACAATACACGATTAATGAAGTTCCGGCGGACGGCACACTGGTATTTAGTTCAACGGGTTTCGCCACGCAGGAGGTTGCCGTAAGAGGAAAAGGAGCTACCATTGATGTTTCCATGAGCGAACAAATGTCTAATTTAAACGAGGTAGTTGTGGTCGGGTACGGAACCCAAACCAAGAAGGATCTGACCGGTGCTGTTTCCCAGGTGAAGGTGGCCCAACTGGAAAATGAAAATCCTCAAAGTGTTCAGGATGCCCTGCGGGGAAACGTTCCAGGGTTGAATATTTCGCAGGTAAACGCAGGTTCAGCAAAAGGGGGTGGAGACCTCCAGGTAAGGGGAAGGTCTTCAATTAACGCAGGCACCACGCCATTAATTGTACTGGATGGTGTCATTTACCAGGGCCAGTTAAGCGATATCAACCCCAATGATATTGCTACTATTGATGTTTTGAAAGACGCCAGTTCCACAGCCGTTTTTGGCGCCAAGGCTGCCAGCGGCGTTGTTTTGATCACCACCAAGAAAGGCTCGAAAGCAAAACCCACTATAACGCTTAATTCAAATATCGGATTTGGCGAACTGGCCATCAATGAACCGTTGTACGACGGTCCGGGTTTCGTTGCCTGGAGAACCGACGTGCTCAAAAGTATAAACATCAATGCCAAGCCGTTTCAGTTCAATGATCCCAGAACGCTGCCATCCAGTATAACCGTAGATCAATGGAAGGCCTATGATAATTCACAGGGCGACCCGATCGATATCTGGCTGACCCGGTTAAAATTAATATCTATAGAGCGTGAGAACTATAAAACTGGCAAAACGGTCAACTGGTATGATAAGATGTTTCAGAAAGGTATACGACAAGATCATACGCTAAGCGTTTCAGGAAAGAAAGAAGATGTGTCCTATTATATGTCCCTGGGGTACACAAATAACGAAGGAATTATTATCGGTGATGACTTTCAAACCTATCGCATGCGGCTGAACCTGGAGGCAAAAGTAGCGAGGTTTATGAGCGTGGGATTAAACCTGCAATTGTCTGATCGCGATGAAAGTCAGGTTCCCGTTTCCTGGGGTCAAATGATTAATGCTTCTCCCTATGGCGAAATATACAAAGCCGATGGCATAACGTTAAGGGATAGCCCGAATGATGACATTGGTAATAACACCAACCCATTCCTCGATAATGTATATACAAACCGCTTGCAGAAGTACAATACGCTGTTCGGCAGCCTGTATGCGAAAGGTGACCTGGGTCATGGGTTTTCCTATCAGGTTAACTTTACACCCAACTTTGAATTTTACCGGTATTTCAATGCCCGGTCCGCAAAGGATTTCCGCGTATCTGTGCGCAAAGGGGTAGCTACCAGAACGGAGCAAACTACGTATAACTGGCAGGTAGATAACCTGATCAAATGGAACAAGTCTTTCGGCGAACACCAGTTTGACGTAACCCTGCTGGCCAATGCGGAAAAATTTCAATCATGGCGTAACCAGATGGATAACGAGGGCTTTGACCCCAATGATAATTTAAGTTACCACAACATTGGTTCCGGGATCAAGCCTGTTATTAGCAGTGACGACCAGTATAGCACGGGTGACGCGTTGATGGCCAGGCTGAATTATTCCTTCATGCAACGTTATATGCTGACAGGATCTATCCGCCGTGATGGTTATTCGGCTTTCGGAGAAGGGAATCGCAGGGCTGTTTTTCCAGCTGTCGCCCTTGGCTGGGTTCTTTCGGATGAAAAATTTATGGCACCCTTCAAATGGCTCAGCTACGCTAAACTTCGTGCCTCTTATGGCATCAATGGTAACCGGGATATCGGCAGATACGGCGCACTATCTGATTTATCCACAAATAAATACCAGTATATTCTACCTAGCGGTGCACTCCAGGCGGTGTCACAATTAGCGGTAAACAGGCTGCAAAATGCCACCCTGAAATGGGAAAGGACAACTTCCTACAACTTCGGGTTTGATTTTTCTGTGCTGGATAACAGGTTGGGCGGCTCAGTGGATTTGTATAAAAAGGAGACCAATGACCTGCTGATAAGCCGGGCATTACCTAATGTTAGCGGGTTTGATTTTGTCCTGGATAATCTTGGCCAGGTTGATAACAAAGGAGTTGAACTAAGCCTTAACAGCTCCAACGTCAGGACTCCAAATTTTTCCTGGAGATCCGTAATAAATTTTTCGTTAAACAGAAATAAGATCGTTCACCTCTATGGACCCGTTGATGTGATAGATCCCGCTACTGGCAAAGTAACCGGCCAGGTAGAGAGAGATGACGTTGCCAACAGGTGGTTTTTGGGTCATGACATTAATGAGATATGGGACCTTAAAGTGCTTGGTATCTGGCAGCAGGATGAACTGGCTCAAGCCGCAAAATTTGGCGTGCGTCCGGGTGATTTTAAAATTGAGGATGTAAATAATGATGGCAAGTTTTCTGACGCTGACAGGCAGTTTCTGGGAAGCAGGAATCCAAGGTTTCAGTGGACATTAAGAAATGAATTTACGATTTACAAGAATTTTGATTTCTCGTTCATGCTCTATTCCAGTTGGGGACAAAAAACGGACTATAATCAGGCAAAAAATAACAGTGGTTTTCAGGATCGCCAAAATTCTTACCAATTTCCGTATTGGACCGTCGAAAATCCCATAAACGATTATGCCAGGCTTTTTTCCAGTAACGGCAGTGCCGGTTTTGCCGTATATCGGCAAACATCTTTTATCCGGTTAAATACTGTTGCATTGGGTTATACGTTCCCCAAACATCTTGTCCAAAAAGCAAAGATAGAAAGCTTCAAAATATTTGCAAATATAACCAACGCGGCTTTGTATGCTCCGGATTGGACATTCTGGGATCCCGAATTCAGGAACCGGGACAATGATGGGAATATATCAACAGCCATACCTCCCAGGTATTATTCTCTGGGTATTAACCTGACACTTTAATCACTCAATTACGATTTATATGAAAAAGATATTTATACCGGTTCTGTGTGTTCTTGGAATAATGGCCGCAATATCAAGTTGTAAAGAGTCATACCTGGAACCTAGACCGCTTTCATTTTATGAACCTTCATTAACCTATGTAAATGCAGCAGCCATGCGTGCTGCCCTGGTAGCCTGTAATGGAAACCTGAGAATTGAATATCACGGTGGAAACCCGCCCATTCTTACTGAGATGTTGTTCACTGAAATTGCGGTAGAAGGCACCACCGATAAGTCGGGGCCGGCACAGGATCTCAACCTGCTTATTACACCAGACCTGGTTACCTTTAACAATGATGATCGCAATAAAATCTACGTGTATTGGGATACAGCTTATGCGGCCATTAAATATGCAAATACCGTCATTTCCCGGATCGATAATGCCAAATATGCTTCACCAGCGGAGCGGAATGCCATTTTGGGAGCTGCTTATTTTCACCGGGCGCTACGATATTACAGGCTTACCCACCAGTTCGGTGATGTCCCCGCAGTCATGACAGAAATAACAAGCCCGAAACTTGATTTTTATTCAACCAAACGAGAGGTCATCCTGCAGAAGATTAAATTAGATCTGGATTCGGCACAAATGTGGTGTTCTGACGCGGTAAGCAAGGGCGAGGTTACCAAGGGCGCAGTCAGCCATTTGCTGACAAAAGTTAATCTATCCCTGGGTAAATTTGATGATGCCATCACTGCTGCCAACAGTGTGATCAATGGAAGTGTTTACAGCCTCATGAAGACGCCATTCGGTGCAACAAGAAAGAATGTAATCTGGGACCTTCACCGCCCGGAAAATAAATCAATTGGTGAGAACAGAGAAGGCATCATGATGATTATCGACCGGTTTGGAGATGGCGGCTTTGGAACCGGGACGACCATCATGCGACAGGCAGTTCCCTATTGGGGCACTAATATTCAAACTCCAAGCGGTAAAAAGGGAACCAATGACAACCTGGCCGTGGAATTTGTTCAGTCGAACCTTTACGGAAGAGGCATAGGCAGAACTCGGCCCAGTAACTATGGCCAGTATGAGATCTGGGATGACCCGAATGACCTGAGACACGCAAAAGGAAACTGGATGACCATGGAAGAGATCTTGTACAATGATGCCGAATTGAAAAAAAATAACGATCCTTATTATTTAAAACCCTTGCAATTGCGAAATGATAACGGGGGGCTACTTTGCACGGATACGATCAGGAGCTGGTTCGGATGGCCTCATTACAAAGTCTTTATTCCTGATTTTGAAAATTCCCCTATGCAAGGAGGACACTCCGACTGGTACCTGTTCAGGATTGCTGAAACTTATTTATTGCGGGCGGAAGCCCATTTCTGGAAAGGAGATCTTGCCGCGGCTGCAGCAGACATCAATGCGGTAAGAACACGGGCAGGTTGCGCACCTATTCAACCCGGCCAGGTAAATATGGGTACCATCCTGGATGAAAGGGCCAGGGAGTTATTTTATGAGGAACCGCGCAAGACAGAGCTTACCCGCATGTCTTATCTTTTTGCCATGACCAAAAAGGCTGCTGAAAATGGCAAAACTTATTCATTAGACAGATTCTCTGAGGACAATTATTTATACGATAGGGTCATGGCAAAAAATAATTTTTACAGGGAAGGCATTCTAACGAACCATGCCGATAAATATACTATTAGTCCCTACCATGTATTGTGGCCTGTCCCAACAAGTGCCATCCAGGCAAACAGTAACGGACGTATCAACCAAACGAAAGGATATACAGGATACGAACTCAATGTACCGCCGTTGACAACGATTCCCTAAAACGGTTGGCCGATAATATTTCTGGTATAAAAAAACCACTCCATTTGAGTGGTTTTTTTTATACAATTTCAAAGCCTGATAATCTATCGGGTTAATTGCTGCAATATTGTAATATTGCACAAATTACCAACCGGCGTATACATAAATTATTAATCTATTATATGGAATACAGAAAATTAGGCACCTCAGACCTGGAACTTTCAGTGATAACCTTTGGTGCGTGGGCAGCGGGCGGCTGGAAATGGGGAGGCACGGAACGCTCGGTAGCCGTTGAAGCCATCAGGGCAGCTTATGAGTTGGGAGTAACATCTATTGATACGGCTCCTATTTACGGCCAGGGCGCAAGTGAAGACATTGTGGGAGAAGCAATCAAAGATCTTCCCAGGCATAAGATCCAGATCCTTACAAAATTTGGTATGCGCTGGGATCTGGCTAAAGGGGATTTTGCTTTCAGCAGCCAGGATACCAAGGGCAAGGATATCGATGTTTACAAATACGCAGCCAGGGAAAGCATTATTAGAGAATGTGAAGATAGTCTTCGTTTGCTGCGCACGGACTATATCGATCTTTACCAGATACACTGGCCCGACATAACCACACCGATTGAAGAAACCATGGAAACCCTTGCTGAACTGATCAGGCAGGGTAAGGTGCGTTATGCAGGGGTTTGCAATTATGATGTTAGCCAGATGCAGGAAGCTGAGAAATACATCAACCTGGCCTCAAACCAGGTTTCTTACAGCATGGTCAAGCGTGATATTGAAGAAGAGGTTATTCCACACTGCATAAATAACAATAAAGCCATTTTGGCTTATAGTCCGCTTGAACGCGGTTTGCTAAGCGGCAAGATGAAACCTGGCCACCATTTTAATGAAGGCGACCACCGTGCTGAATTACACTTTTTTAATGACGAAAATCTTACTAGGACCAACGCCTTCCTGGAAAAGATCAAACCTCTGGCGGATGAAAAAAATGCAACACTCGCACAACTGGTAATCCGCTGGACCATCGAACAACCTGGTATCACCATAGCTCTTGTAGGCGCCCGGAATGCAGAGCAGGCCATACAAAATGCAAGAGCCATAGAAGTAAGTCTGAATCAGGACGATATCAGCTTTATCAACCGCGAACTGGATAAGCTGGAATTGGTGAAAAAATAAACGCAACTGATATCTTACTGCCTGGTCCCCTATTCTACCTTCGCTTAATATTTTAAGCGATAACGCTATTGACCATAGTTTGCTCCCGTCTTGATTCTCGTTTATCAGCTTATTGATTGTTGTAACTGTAATATCATTTAACCTTTATGCCCGTTAACAAGTTACGGCATATTGTTAAATCCGAATGAACCGGATTTAGTTTCAGTTTAAACAATCAATCCTACTCCTATGAAAATGCTTTACCCTGTGAAACTCTTTGTCTTATTCCTGATTAGCCTGTTTAGTGTAAGCAGTATTTACTCTGCTGATCTACAGGCTGCAGATTGCGGTTGCGATTTTACCCTAAAACCGAAGAACGGCGAAACGGAAATTTACGTCAATGGTCAAACGCTTGGTGTTAAACCTGGTAACAAGGTTTGCATTCCCGGCGGTACCTATAAACATATCTATTTATTTAATTTTAACGGAACTGCAGAACAGCCCATTACCGTTACCAACTGCACCGGAAAGGTGATTATATCGGGTAACGTCAGCTATGGATTTATTCTGAAAAGCAGTAAAAACATTCATGTTATGGGCACCGGTGATCCGTCGTTTGAATACGGGATCCTGGTTGATGGAACAGCAATCTCTCAGGCTACCGGGTTTGCGACGGGCGATCGCTCTACTGACATTGAACTGGACCATATTGAGATCTACAAATCAGGTGCGGGGTTCATGTATGCACCTACGCCCAATTGTGATTCCGCTACCTGGGGATCCAGTTTTACCATACGTAACCTCTCTTACCACCATAATTATGTGCATGATACCGGTGGGGAGGCTTTCTATATCGGCAATACCAGTAATACCTATAATTTAACCTGTAATGGCAGTGCCATAAGCGTTACTCCACAAGTGATCAACGGTTTAAAAATATACAACAACCTCATCGAAAGATCCGGTTGGGATGGTATACAGGTCGCCAGCTCTCCCGTTGGCGTTGAAATTTATAACAATGTGGTTAAACAGCATGGCGTGATGAACCGCGACTCGCAGCAGGCAGGCATTATTCTGGGTGGCGCTTCGAGTGGAAAGGTATACAACAATGTGGTCCTGGGCGGTACGGGCAATTCGTTTCAATGCTTTGGTGTGGGACTAATTCAGGTGTATAACAATGTATTTGCCAACGGAGGTTATAATGGAAGCGCATTCGGGCAGCACGGGGTTATATTTGCCAGCAGACCCGCTCCGGCAGGATATCCTAAAATGACTATGCAGTTTATGAATAATACCATCATAAATCCCAAGGCAAGCGGGGTAGTCATGTATGATGAGTACGCGGGAGTAGGTACCAACAACGTTTTTCTTAATAACATAGTAACTAATCCGGGTGCCCTGGCAAACGGATCAACGCTTGCCTACTGGGATATAAAACTGCCTTCCCAAAACATGCAGCTTTCAAACAACATTAATAAACCAACCTCGGCAGAACTTAAGTTTGTCGATGCGGCTAATAACAACTATAACCTCCAGCCCGGCTCTATAGCCATTGATGCGGGCATGGACTTAAAGAATTATGGCATAACAAAAGACATGAATAATAACAGCCGCCCGGGTGGTGCCGCCTTTGATGCAGGAGCCTTCGAACACACATCAACGGTGCACGTAAACCAGGCGCCGGTTGCGAATGCAGGCGCCGATTTCAACATTACATTGCCGAACTCTCAGGTAACCTTAAGCGGAAGCGGCACTGATGCTGACGGAACGGTAACTGCCTATAACTGGAAGCAGCAAAGCGGGCCTTCCCAATCCGGTATTGTAAGTGCAGGTGGTGCGGCTACAGCGGTGAATTCGCTTACCGTTGCCGGAATGTATGAGTTTGTACTAACGGTCACGGACAACGAAGGCGCCAGCGATACGTCTATTGCAAAAGTAATTGTTAGTGCCTCTACTCCCGGAAGCGTGCCTGGTCTGCTGAAATACAGGTATTATACCTTCACCGGCACCTGGTATCACATGCCCAATTTGCATGCACTTACTCCTGCCGGAACCGGGACCGTTGCAAACATCACCCTGGCAAACAGGACACAAAATGACCGTTTTGCTTATCTCTGGGATGGGTATATTAACATTCCGGTAAGCGGCACCTATACCTTCCGTACAACATCCGACGACGGCAGCCAGTTCTGGATAGGCGATCTGCCTTTACCCCTGATCAATAATGATGACTTACATAGCCCGCGGGACAGAGATGGCACCATCACCCTGAACGCAGGTGTATACCCGATCGCAGTATTATATTATGATCAGGACGGCGGCGAAATGATGAATGTGTCGTGGAAAACGCCCCAGACCGGAAGCAACTTTGAAGCTATCCCTACGACTTCCTTTGTAAATGCCCCTGTCAGAGGCGGTCCATTAAAATACAGGTACTACACTTTCTCAGGCACCTGGTATAATATGCCCAGCCTGCACGCCCTTACGCCGGTTGCAACAGGAACCGTTGCCAACGTTAACCTGGCCAACAAAACACAGAATGATCGTTTTGCATTTCTCTGGGAAGGATTTATCAATATAACAGTTGGCGGAAGTTATACTTTCCGTACAACATCCGATGATGGAAGCCAGTTCTGGATAGGTAGCTTACCCGGTCCATTGATCGTTAATGACGGGTTACACGGCCCCGAGGATAAAGATGGCACCATCACCTTGAATGCCGGTGTATACCCGATAGCCTATCTCTACTATGAACAGGAAGGCGGTGAAACCATGAATATATCCTGGAAAACGCCTCAAACAGGAAACAGTTTTATAACAATTCCAGACAATGCCTTTGTTACCCAGCTATCTCCTGTGGCAGCTTATGAGAACCCGGCGATACATAAATACAACATGGCCAGATGCTCGCTGATGGCCATGGATTCCGGCAGGTCAAATCTTGCAATGAGTAAAATAAAGACTGATGAAAATTTTCGTCCTTCACTGGTACTATTTCCGAATCCCGCTATTGAACAGGTAAATCTTCGCCTGACGCATACCGAAAAAGGTTTAGTGCAGGTAAACATTGTAAACGGATTAGGAGTTACGGTAAGAAGCAATCAGTATCGCAAAGAAAACATATACTGGCAACAAAACCTGGCTGTCTCCGGACTAAAGCCGGGATACTACCTCGTTGAAATAAAAGGAAAAATGCTGGACTTTAAACAATCGTTCATAAAAAAATAACGGATCTGTTTTTCCAGGGCTGGTAAGTGTAATCCCTTACCAGCCCTTGTGTTTACATCAATTCTTTCTTTGATTATATGGAATATAATTTTCCCATAACCAGGGAGTAAACCGGTCGCCTATAGCCGTCTCCAACAACTCCTTAAAGATGCTTTCGCCATTGTCACTATTACTCATTATTACAATCCCTGTTCTGTGATCCGGAAAAATTATGGAATAATGCTGGAAGCCATCGCCATGCCCTTCTTTAAAAGCCCCTATACCGTAAGGTGATTTCAGTAAGACCCATCCTAAACCATAACTTAAATCAATTGCATCATTGGCAGTCGAATCACGCAGTCGTAAAGGGCCGAATTGCCTGACTGACCTGATCTTTATCTGGGGCGTAAACATGACTTTCCGGGTTGATAATTTTAGTATACTGTTTTTGAGCACTGCCTTTGTAAACAGCGTATAGTCATTCAATGTCGTTTCCAGGGTGCTGGCTGCTCTGGCTTCATTATCCTTATCTTTCTCATACATTTTACCTGTTGTGTTGTGTCCGAAGCAATAATCTTTTTCAAATTTTGCCTGCCACGTGTAAGAAGACATATGCATGCCCAAAGGAGTAAAGATTTTATCGTGCATCAATTCTTCAAGCGACTTGCCCAGCATATATTCGAGAACTACCTGCAAATACACCATTCCCTCTCCGGAATAACTATACCTGGAGCCAGGTTTTAATTTGACCCTTAATTTTTCATCCTCTTCATCCGATCTCCAATTGGGAAAACCGGATGTATGATCCAGGCACATCCTTGCCGTAATTTTTTTGTACAGCGTGTCATTTTTAAGGTCGCTGTAGTTATCATGCCATCTTTTTGTAGGCGTATATTCAAAGATAGGTTTGATCAAATAGTCTTGTAACGGCTTATCCAAATCTATCATACCTTCTTCGGCCAGTTTCATCACTAACACTGCAAAAATTGCCTTACTAAACGAAGCTCCATAAAAGTTTGTGCCGGCCTTTATCGGCTCCCTCGTATCTATGCGCTTGTAACCAAACGTTTTACTATAAACAGGTTCGTTATTGTTGAATATACTGATTGCTAACCCGTGAACGTGTGCCTCTCTCATTAAAGATTGGATCTTATTATCCAGGTAAGCAACAGAAATGCTGCTTTTGTCGAGTCTGATAATCGTTTGTCCCTGAGCTATACAATTCAATATGATAAAGCAAAAAATAAGTAACCGTAATATTTTACTGAACATGAATGTAGTTATAGTTATTGTTCTATTTTAGGATAGAATCTGGCAAAGTCGCCCATTCGCCTAATTGTTAACCGAAAAAATTTGTACTCTCATCAACGTATTACCGTTTCGCCGATAAATGTCCAATACCTGAGATCTGCTATGTGATGAGAGGTCGCCCGATCTCCCAGCGATGTCCGAAAAGATCAACCAGGCGTCCTAATCTCCAGCCATGCTCCTCACTAACAGGGAAGACCTGTGAGGCACCTGCTTCAATAGCCCTAGTGAAGAGAGCATCCGGATCCGTCACTGTTAATATCATTCGAACAGAACCTCCGTCCAAAGACTCAGGACTTAAGTCGCCCTGGTCAGGAGATTGTTCACTTAACCAAAACTCCGCTCCATCAATGGAAAGTTTTGCCACCAGGCCGCCATCCGGCGCTTCCAGCCGATAGACTTCAATTGCTCCAAAGGCAGACTTGTAAAATTCCACCGCTTTCCCACTATTCCGGACAGACAACCATGGTGCTATGGAGCTTGAGATGGTTGTTCCTTCACTATAACCTTTTTCTTCGCTACTTGTCATCATGAGAGAATTAATAAAATGCAATATAATTAACTCAAGTTTCGCAGATAAAATTTAGATGGAAAGAAAAGAAAAATAAATAAAAAAAGCAGCATGAATTCTTGTGTAAGCTACTGAAATTCAGTAACTTAAAGGTACTAAACTTGTACAAGGTCATGCTGCAATCCAAAGATATTCAATCGGTAGAAGAGTTAAAAAAATATTTTTCCAATTCAACAAAAATGGTGGATTACCTCGTTAATCTACTTTCGTTCTTTGAATTTAAAAGGGTGTATGGTGTATTAAAGCCATTGAAGAAAAGAGGCTATCATATTATTGATGTATTTCCGGTGTTGATCATTTTGCCTTTTCTTAAACATGCCAGTATACATGCGCTATTTAAATCGCGTAGCAAAGATTTGTCCGGTGCTGACAAGGATGTGTATTACAGATTTAAGAACATGCAAACCATTCCATGGCGTAGGTTGCTGATGAGTTTTGTAAAACGATTCGTGGTCATTATTGAAAAGAAGGGGGAGGCTGAAACACAAGCCAAACGTTGTTTGATCATAGATGATTCCTTGTTGCATAAATCAGGGAGGGCTATAGAATTTACAGGCAAGCTTTGGGATCATGTGAACCATAGCTATCAGTTAGGGCTTCGTTTATTGCTGTTGTGTTATTATGATGGAAAAAGTAATCTGCCGCTGGATTTTTCATTGCACCGGGAAAAAGGCAAAAATGAACAAAAGCCTTATGGATTGACTAAAAAGCAATTAAAGCGGCAATATAAAGGATGTCGCCTTGAAGACAGTGAAAGTAATAAAAGAGCCAGGGAGGTAGACAGGAGTAAAACCGAGGTTGGGATAGAGATGATTAAAAGGGCGCTTCGATTGTTAAAAGTAGATTATGTGCTGATGGACAGTTGGTTTACTTCAGAACGGATGATCGAATGCGTAAGGAGTTATAGCAAACAAAACGTGCACCTGATCGGAATGATGAAAATGGGCAAAGCTAAATACTTGTACAAAGGAAAGTATTATAGTGCCACCGAATTGTTAACCAGGTTTTTCCCAGCCTGCTCTTGAACTAGTTTTGGGTTTTAGAATTATGTAATCTTTTTCCAATATTATTTCAACAGTGTCTGTTATATTATACTTGTCAAGTATGGTCTTTGTCAATCGAATTCCTTTGGAATTACCAATTGATATTACTGATATGTCCATATTAAAGTAAGTTATTGTACACACAAAGTAATTACAATAACTCGATCTTTACAAATTAAAGTCTGATTAAAAAATGGCGGCTTACGGACACGCATTTAAGTTGGGGCAATTAATATTCGCCCGATCTTCAAATGCTCAACGATCATTTGCTGCTCAATTTATTCCCAATCGCCGATAGCGGTCCGTCCGTCGAAACAATAGTTGAATAAGGATACAACGATCCACCATAGATTACGTCTGCCCCAATTTTTTTTAAATGCATTTGGTGCCTGCTGGTTTTCTTTGTCGTCATACGAAGTCAAATCTTTTTTTGTTGTTACCAATTAGCCGGTGAAGTGTTGTTGGGAAAAGTCGTGATGCAAAGTCTATCCAAAACATCATTGCGCCTATTACAATTCTGAATTTGCCAACTTTTACTTTTGAAATTATTTTCCGGGCTGCTTTATCAAGCGGCATACCGTTTCTTTCTAAAAATCTTGCTTCTTTTTTTCGTTTGATATCATCAATATGCTTACTGTTTATTACAAGTCCCGTTTTAAGTGGTGGTGGTATAACCAATGAAACTTTAACAGTCGTGTCTGCCAGTTCTGTTCTAAGTGAGTTGATAAATCCCATAACGGCACTTTTGGATGATCCATAAGTTGTCTTGCCAGGAAAGCCCATAAGTGCAAAGTCGCTCAGAATACTTACAAGTCTGCTGTCAGACTGTCGTTTTAGGTCGGGCAAAAAATGCTTAGTGCAGTAAACTGTTCCCCAGAAGTTAATGTCAAAAAGCCACTTGTAGTCCGCGAGCTCAAGTTGATCAAATGTCTGGCTCATTGAAACTCCAGCATTATTGATTAAAATATCTATTCGCTGATGTTGTTCTAAAATTTCTGTTCGTGCATATATTATTTGCTGCTCTTGAGAAATGTCTACGTTATAAATCGTAATTTTTTGATAATCGCTTTGAAGAGCTGCTTTTAATTTTGCAAGTCCGTCTATGTTAATGTCCAGCAGTGCCAAATTACAACCCTGCCTGAAAAGTTCTGTCGCAAGTGCTTTACCAAGTCCGTTTGCCGAACCTGTAACTACAGCAACCTTATTTGTCAGGTCAGTCATTACATGGTGGTTTCTCGAAACTTGCAGCCAACGGTACGGCATTGGTGCTGGCAGGGCATTCCGTGTTTCGTCCGCACAGAACCACTGCTCAATTTATAACTATTAGCTCATTGTTTGTACTGTCGCCCGGGTATAGAATCCAGCCACAACTAATGCCCATTAAAGGACACAGTCGATTGCTCTGATGTCCAGCCCGGATTGCGCCAATGCAAGGTTCAAGCAACACCTTCGGTGAGAACCTTCCAATAAGATTCTGCCACCTTTGCCTTTCATCAAAAACATTAAAAATGAAAGGTAATGAGATTTCAGCAAAGGAACTTCGGGCAGATGCTGTAGCGTGGCTGGCCAAACTGCACCAAACCATGCAAATAAAGTCGTATGGTAAGGGAAGCGTACGCAATTACTGTCAGGAGATGACGCTTCTCTTTAAGTACTACAACCATAAAGCAGTTGCAGACATTCAGCAGTCAGATATAGAACAGTATATGCAGTACATAAAAGAAGTGCATAAAGTAGGCCGTGCAAAATGCCGCAGCGTGGCACAAGCCTGCAGCTTTTTCTTTAAACGTATCCTGCCAGCGCCTTACATTGTGCCCTCTAACCTCTATCCTAAAAAGCAGTTTATCCTACCCAACATTATGACGGAAGAGGAGATAGTTCATCTCTTTGCAGCGCCACTAAGTGTAAAAGAGTATTGTGTAATCGGTTTACTCTATGGTTGCGGCCTGCGCATAAGCGAAGTATGCCTGCTGCGCTTACAAGACATAGAGAGCGCTAATCAACGGCTAAAAGTTTTTCAGGGAAAGGGAGCCAAAGACCGCTACACCCTGCTGCCTGTAAAGTTGCTGGAGCAATTGCGCCTGCTGTACGTGCAGGAAGGGCGGCCGAAGCAATATTTATTTACCAGCAAGCAAACCAAAAGAGCCATGCATGTGCGCAGTTTGCAATTGGTGGTAAACAGCGCTATGGACAAAGCAGGATTTAAAACAAAGCCCTTTACAGCCCACACGCTGCGGCACAGCTTTGCCACGCACATGCTTAATTGTGGCAACAATATCCACGTGATAAAAACCTTGCTGGGCCACAGCAAGATCGAAACTACCATGGTGTACTTGCATTTGCAAAAACATACGCAGCTTGGCATTGTTTCTCCCTTAGATGCAGTAGTGTATGGAGCAGCCGCTAAATGAGAGAAGGCAACTGCTGCAATCAAAAATATTTGCCCACCCCATCACCACAAGTTTTAATAGTTACAGCCAGGCTGTATTAAGCAAACTAAGTCGCTGTCACACGGCTGCTATTGGTGTGCACCATTATCAATGCAGCAATGCAAGCTGCTCTCACTTGCATTACCAATACCATAGCTGTGGCAACAGGCATTGCCCCAGTTGTGGCGGTACAAGGCGTGCACAGTGGATAGAAGACAGAATGGGCGAGTTGCTCCCCACTACTTATTTTCACCTGGTATTTACCCTGCCACAGGAACTACGCAGGTTGTGCATGGGCAACAGGAAGCTGCTGTTTGGTTTACTCTTTGAAGCTGCACAGCATACCATTACCACACTGTCTAAAGACAAAAAATACCTAGGTGGTACACCGGGCATCGTAAGCATACTGCATACTCATGGACAAGACCTCAGCTTTCACCCACACACGCATAACATAGTAAGCGGCGGAGGTATGGATGGCGCTGGTAAATGGATAAAAGAAAGGAGAGCCAATGGCCTTTTTTTGTTTCCCCGCAGAGCCATGGAAAAAATATACAAGGGCTATTTTTTAACTGCCCTAAGAAAGTATATAGCTAAGGGAAGTTTAAAATATACAGACAGCCAGGCAGTGGAAAACATACTTGCCACTGTAGGTCAAAAGAAGTGGAATGTGTATGCCAAAGCGACCTTTGGCGGGCCGGCACAAATAATAGAATATCTTGGCCGCTATACCCACAAGGTTGCCATTACCGCCCACAGGATATTGCAGATAGATAACAGCCACATCAGTTTTAGTTACAAAGATTATGCAGATGGCAATAAGCAAAACGTAATGGTGCTTACCCATCCGGAATTTTTGCGTCGCTTTGAGCAGCACATCTTACCCAAAGGTTTTGTAAAGATCCGGCATGCAGGCTACCTGCATGCTAAAAATAAAATGGAGCGTATAGCAGCAGTATGTGCCCAACTGCGCTTACCTGCACCTATGCCACGGATACACATACCGGCGGCATTACGATTGCTGCTGCAAACCGGCAAAGACATCTCACGCTGCCCCGATGTGGGCAAGGGCATATGGAGTTAATAAAAACATTGATTTATCACAATGGCTGCCTGGTAGATGTGGCAGCTGAGTATTCCACACTATAAAAGCCACTATTCCGCAAGATAAGAGCCATCGTTCCACCGGATAAGATACCAAAAATTCCACGCCATAAGAGCCACCTGTTCCACAGGATAAGAGCCACCATTCCGCAGATAAGAGCCACTTAATTTTCCGGTATATAAATTCGGACATTCCGCAGATATGATACCAAAAATTCCACAGGATAAGAGCCAGGTCTTTGGCTTTGCTTGAATGAGCTGTTTGTTATAAATCATCCTTTTTCAGATCGTCAATTTATAAAACCAATTGACATTGCTTCGTGGGTTTAATACTACACTAAACTTCATAAGGCATGTCCAAAAAATTGATTGAAATGAAAGTGGTACGTAAAATGATCCTGCTCTTACAGCGGGGGCTATCGGAAAGACAGATAGCCCGGGAATTAAAAATAGCAAGGGCAACAGTAAACCGATACAAGGAAAGACTGGCTAGCTGCCCTAAAAGCCTGGAAGAGTTGTTGAATATGGACGATGCGGTCCTGGCCGAGATTGCTCATTTCCCCTTCAGAAACGTCCAGCAGAATACGCGTAATGCGTTTATAGTGAACCGTAGGGAGTATTATTTTGCGGAACTGCAGCGTCCGGGTGTAACCCGGATGTTGTTATGGCAGGAATACATAAGGGAACATCCTGAAGGTTATCAATACTCGAAATTCTGTGAGTTGCTGGCAGAGTTAATGTTACCACAGCAGGCCAGTTTTCATGTGCAATATGAGCCGGCAGCGATGATGATGGTGGATTTTGCCGGGGACAAAATAAGCTACATCGACAGATCTACAGGAGCACTGGTTGAGTGCTGCGTTTTTGTGAGCATACTGCCATATAGCGGTTATAGCTACGCGATTGCTCTTGCAAATGAAACGATGCCAAGCGTTATTAAAGCCCTTAACGCAAGCCTTGCTTATTTTGGAGGGGCGCCTTTTAGTATCAAATGCGATAATATGCGTACAGCTGTAATAAAGAGCTGCAGGTATGAGCCGATATTCACAGAAGTGTTTGAGCAATGGGCCCTTCATAATAACATGGCACTGTTCGCTGCAAGGCCATACAAGCCTAAGGATAAAGCGCCAGTAGAGAAGGAAGTCTTGCTCACTTATCAACGTCTGTATGCCCCCTTACGCGACACAGAGTTCTTTAGCCTCGAACAGATCAATGCCGCTTTCCAAAAGCAATTGGAACTACATCATCAAGCCGATTTTCAAAAAAAGGCGATCAGTCGCCTGGAACAGTTCCTGGAACTGGAAAAAGGGTTATTGCAACCCCTTCCATCAACTCCTTTTGTTATTCGCTATAAAGCCGAGTGCAAGGTTAAAATGGACTATCATATCACACTCTGCGAAGACGGTCACCATTACAGCGTTCCCTGCAAGTATATTGGTAAAAAGGTAGCGGTAAACTATGATACCGATACGGTGGAGGTTTTCTTTGAACTGAACCGTATTGCTATGCATAGAAGGAGTTATAAAAAAGGTGGTTTTACTACCGTTATAGAACACATGCCCATTCATCATCAAAAGGTGGCCGAACAGAATGGATGGGATCAGGATTACTTCCTTGGGCAAGCTGCCAAAATAGGCACCCACACACACCAGTATGTGGGGAAGGTATTGAAGAGTAGGCCCGTTATCCAACAAGCCTTTAATGCCTGCAAGGGTATACTTCGCCTTGGGCACAAATACGGCCCTGAACGCCTGGAAGCAGCTTGTAAAAGAGGGTTAAACGGAGACCGTTATAACTACAGCACACTTGATAATATCCTGAAAAACCACCTCGATAAACTCATCACCGACGAGCAGCCTGAACTCTTCCGGATGCCTGACCATCCCAATGTCCGGGGAGGAGATGCTTACCAGTAACTCCAGAACCTTTTTCTTTTTTCAAAAGCAATCATTATTATAAAAAAACAAATCAACAAACAATGAACACCCAAAACACCTTGGAACAGATGCAAAAGCTAAACCTCTATGGAATGATTAAACAATATGAAGCCATACTGGGCCACCCCATCCACGAGCATCCTGAATCACACACACTGCTGGGTATGCTTACTGAAGCCGAAACGCAGTATCGATCCCACAAGCGTACAACCCGTAATCTTAGCCGGTCCAAGTTGCGCTACAATGCTCTTCCTGAACAGATCCATTGTGGCTCGGAACGTGGAATAAGCAAAGAACAACTTCTCCAATTATGTGACGGCACCTATATTGAAAAAGGAGAAACGGTACTTATTAGCGGATCGACTGGAACCGGTAAAAGTTTTTTAGCCTGCGCCCTAGGACGCCAGGCGTGCCTGAATGACTACAGTACCCTGTATTTTTCTATGAGTCGTTTTATTGAAACCATATCCGCTGCGCGCCTCGATGGCACTTATGTTAAATTGGTCAATCAAATAGCAAGGGCTCCCTTACTCATCCTGGACGATTTTGGTTTAAACCCTCTCGATCATAAGATAAGACTTACCTTGCTTGACATTCTTGAGGATAGATATGGAAAGCATGCTACAATTATCACCTCACAATTACCGGTTAACAAATGGTATGAATACATTGGAGAGCCTACCCTTGCCGATGCGATTATGGATAGACTTACGGCTCATGCACATAAAATTAGTTTACTGGGAACTTCTTTGAGAAAAAAGAAATGAGATGTTGTAATAGTACTTTGTGCATTAACCTAAATCTCATTGTTTAACACGCTCTTTGAAAGGATGAATTATAACAAGTGTCGACAGGAAAGGAATGAACTGTAACCTCTTTCAGGAAAAAAACAGAAAATTCCTCCTTCGGAAAGAATGAAAAACATCTCCTCCGGAATAAAACAAATCATCTCCCCGGAAAGAAAATGCTGCCTTCTCAAAACGGTGGCTCTTATCCTGTGGAATGGTGGCTCTTATTCTGTGGAATGCTTGGTATCTTATCACGTGGAACGGTGGTAAACTCCTTGTGGAATACTTAGCAGATCTGCGTAACAGGGGTTCTCCCAAAATAAAAAGAAAATATGCTACTGTTAATAAGACCACATAACACTTACAAATTATTTTATTTCTCCAACAACAAAGTTCGTTTTTGGGTAGGGGATATTATGCAGAGCATGCAGCTAACTATAAGCAAAAATCCTGATTGGTAACCGTACATTCATATAGCAACCTTCCCAAAAACAATACAAAACACCTTACCCAAATCACAGACGTTATTATAGCCGGTGTCGCTGAACACCGTATTGCAAAAAGCCCCGAAGTATTAATTTCCAGGGCTCTTTTATTTTTTAAATCATTCTTTAAATCCGGGGGCTTTCTTCAATACGCTTAATGTTGGGCGTTCGCCTTTCTCCTTTCAAAATTATAAGCCTGTAAAAAAAATTATGGAATAAAAAATTTGAATTACAAATTATTAATGAACCTAAAATAAATTCATTTATTTCTGAAACGTATTTTGAAAAACAAAAAGTACTGATAAGGTTAATTGAAAATTTGGATAATTGTATCAATGAATTGAAAACGATTGGGGTTAATGTTGAATGCCAAATTGATGCTAATGAATTTTACAACAGTTTGGTTATTTAGGCTTATGTTTTTTCATCCATTCGCTATGGTGATTTTTAAAAATGGTACTAAAATCTTCTTTTAGTTTGGAGGTATCAATTAAATTATTTTTTGAAGCATCTTCTAAAAGTTTGTTCGACGCAATAACCATTTCGTCATTGATTTTTGATAATTGCTCTGGGAAGTCGCTTATGTATGATTTTAGTCTTGCTATTCGTCCGCCGCTTGTAGAATTTGACTTAGGCTCGTTTTTGGCAAAAACTGTTGAAGCTATTTTATTTAGCTCATCAATATAATACTGATAGTTATTCATAATTACTTTATTATGTCTGAAATTAATTTTTCAAAATTGCCTGTAGAAAGTGCTTTGATTTCATATTCACTAATACCATATTTACTAACGGATTCTCGTTTTGCTCTTATGTTTACAAGGTTTACATTAATAACTGTTTTATTGTTTGGAAGGTCTTTAATTCTAACATTCCAATCACCTGCAACCGAAGAAGGTTTAATGACTTTATTAGGTCCAGGGTCAACTGTTTTTTCAATAACAATCCAAGCAGACGGGTTAATGAGTTTTCCTTTGCTGTCTTCGAATGTCCACGTTAAAGCAGACTTGTCAGAAATAATAAGTCCACTTCTACGGTCAATTATTTTTATAGATAACCCTTTTTGAGCGAAGAAGTCAATTAGTTTATCCCAAACTCGGTCTTTAGATTTATCAGAAACTATTTCAAAGGGCTTGTCTGAATATAGACCTTTAAGAGGAGTAATTTTATATGCACATCCTGTCAAGTGAGGTGTGTTGATTTTGCCGGACAGTAAAGTGTCATAGGTTAATAATAAGGGTGCATTTAAAATTGTCGCATAAAAAAATGGCTAAATTTGGCAAACCAAATCTACCAACCCATGACGGAAGCCAATTTCATTGCCTTAGCGCAAAAGCGGTATGCAGAATTACAAGCCTTAAATAAAATTGATAATTTTTACGACTACGAAAAAGAGTTTGAGAAAATATGGCGGGACCTGGGCAGGTCAGTCTTGGAAGCAAATATAAGTGACGTACCGGCCGACAGGCGTAAAAAAAAACACTCACCAAATTTGGGAAAGTCAGTATAAATAAAACCCATAGTTTTAGTAATGGTGCGAATGGTTTTCAAATAAGTCCTCATTTGCAGGAACTATTGGTGTATGCTGGCCAGATGGATTGTTATCAAAGATGCAATGAGGTGCTGGAAAAATTTATAGATATACAAGTGAGTACCTCCCAGGTTTATCTGGTAACAGATTGCTACGGCAAGTTAGCTGAAAAGGAAGTAAATGTTTGCCGGTCGTTAGAACCGGTAAAGAAAGGCGAAGTGTTGTATGTGGAAGCAGACGGCTCTATGCTGTTAACCCGGGATGAAGGTTGGAAGGAAGTAAAAGTGGGCAGGATGTTTACGAGCGACTCTTGCATTGACCCTAACGGGAACTCAAGCTGGATAAGGCATTCACAATACGTAGCCCACCTGGGAAACCATAAGGATTTTACCAGCCATATGGATACGTTAATAGAGTCGTATGGCAGATTGGGGAAGCGATTGGTATTTATTGCTGATGGGGGAACATGGATAAAAAACTGGATAGAAGATGCCTATCCGCTAGCCGTATCCATACTGGACTATTATCATGTTTGTGAACACCTGCATCAATTTGCCAATACTATTTTTACTGATGAAGCGAAGCTGAAAAAATGGACAGAAAAACAAAAAGAACTGTTATTACAAAGTAAAGTGACAGCGGTTATCAAAAACATAAAACGAAAAGATAGTGAAAGCCGGGACGCACTATCACTGATTAATTATTATACCAGCAATGCTTATAGAATGGATTACCAATGCTATAAAAATACAGGTGCCGGTATAATAGGGTCGGGTGCAATAGAATCAGCACACAGAACAGTAGTGCAAAAGCGGATGAAACAATCGGGGCAAAGATGGACTAACAACGGCGCTCAAAATATGCTAAATCTAAGAGTGTTATCAATGAATAAACAGTGGGGGAAAGTAGTAGAATTGATTAAAGAGGCCGCTTAAACGGATAGCGACAATTTTAAATGCACCCAATAATAATGTTTCAAATGTAGTATTATTGTTTATTGTTATCAAAGTATATGCATTGATGCCATGCCTCATAAAACCTAATCATAAGATTAATGGGCGATAGCCCATTCCATTTCTTCTTTCTTTTTTTGGTTCTTTTTTTCTTTAGTTTTTGATTAATCGATTCCTTGAAATACTTATCCACATTGGCTTTCAGCAGTATTTATTATATCTGTTTTTGAAATTAATCTGGCTATATTTGTTTTGCCGGAACCAAGCGGAAACAGGCTCTGCAGAGGTGCAACCTGCCAGGAATAATTCCGGACATCGACGCATACATCAGCTCTTTGACATCTTCTGTTCAGGTGGACTCAGGTTGGCCGACAGGCAGCGGTCAATGAGCTGATCGGGAAGCGCAAATTTTTTTACTTGTTTTGCTTTCATGTTGAAGCTAATTGTTTTTCATAATTGTTAGGAGATAAATAACCAATTGAAGAATGTAACCTGGAGGGGTTATAGTACATTTCAATAAACTCAAAAATTTTGCTATGGGAATCATCAGCGTTCAGGAACGCGCCGCCCTCTAAAAGCTCTGCTTTAAACCTGCTGAAAAAGGATTCCATATGCGCGTTGTCATAAGGATTATCGGCATCACTCATGCTTTGTGCAAGGGTACGGTCTTCCAGTATTTTTCTAAACTTGTTTCCTGCATACTGGCCGCCACGATCGGAATGAATCATTAAACCGGGAAATACTTTACGTGACCTTAATGCCTTGCTCAAAGAGGCGGTAACCAATGCTTCACGCATATGGTCCTGCAAATCCCACCCCACTATTTTCCTGGAACAGATATCCATCCGGACAGACAGATAACGAAAGCCACCTTCGACCATGGGGATGTAGGTAATATCGCCTACCCACGCCTGGTTGATTGCCTCAGGAAAGACCAAGTCCTTGAAAAGGTTTGGGCTGATGGCATAAGGATGCCTGCTGTCGGTGGTCTTGGGAACAAAAGATCGCGGCTGTATAGCTTTGAGCGCATTGCCGACAAGATATTTGCGGACCTTATAGCGGCTTACATGCACTTTTTGATGGCTAAGTTCAGCCACTATTCTCCTAACGCCATATCGACGCTTATGTTCCTTGAAAACGGCAATCACCTTCTGTTCCATAAAACTGTTTGTGGCTTTGATTTGATAGGTGCTTTTATTGTTCCATTCGTAGAAACTGCTGCGGCTGATTTGCATCACTTCGCATATTAACCGAAGCGGATGCTCATCGCGGATGCTATTGACAAAAGCGTACACTATTGTCATATCCCGCGGCTGAAAATTCCCAAGGCTTTTTTTAAAATATCACGCTCCTGTTCGGTGCGCCGCAGTTCGGTTTTTAAACGCTCAATTTCCTCCAAAGAGTGATCGAATGTAAATGATTTTGTTCCCTTTTGATTTGAATTGCTGGAAGTGAATTGAGAAGCTTTATACCAACGGCGTAACAAAGATCCACTAACACCCAGGGCTATTGACAACTCCGAAACAGGGCGTCCGGCAGCAATCATTTTAATAACATCTTCTTTAAAAGCTAAATCATATTTCCTGTTTGTTCTCTTTTTAGATAAACTCATTGTTGCTCAAATTTAAGCAACTTTACTGTCCGGATTTATTGGTGCACCTCAAAGAGTAATGTCGCAGCAATTGTTGCTGAAAATAATAATTTTAATTTCTCCATAATGGCTAATGTATTAGTTTAAATTGTTAGAGTGTGTCCCACAAGGTGACGCCCAACGTTGGACGGGTTGCAGCAGGCGGGGAATTTATAAAGTCCCGCCCGGGCCGAAGCCAAATTTATAATTATAGTTCATTGTTTATTCTATTGCTGAATTATAATGTCCCGCCCAAACCAATGTACAATAGCGATTATCGCTGATTGTTCTTCCGTCAAGCCCCACCTTTAGATTTGCTTTCAGCAATTATTAATAAATAGTACTACTATTATTACTTTTCTTTTTTGCTTCTTTTTTCTTTGTTAATTGGTGTGTAAATGTGGATAAACGACATTTATAAACCAACCTGCCGGCATAAGCGAATTATCGCCCCACAAGGCTCTTTAGGCCTATCGCAAGTTCTAATCTTATGCCGGTTCTTTTTGAACACAGAATCAAATAGAAAATAGGGATAGCAGCCCCATTATTAAGGTCTTGATCGGTTCAAAAACCAGGTTGATTTATTCACACTTAAATGTTTAAAAAGCATGAGCAAGGTATTAAAAAATTTTGTTGGTATCGACATTTCTAAAACATGGTTTGATGCTGCACTTATTAAAGCAGAAAATCCATCACAGACCATCCATCAGCAGTTCAGCCAAAAGCCGGAGGGCTTTAAAAAAATGCAGCAATGGTTACAACAGCATAACGTTTTAGCTGATGCAGAGACCCTTTTTTGCATGGAATATACCGGTTTGTATAATACCGGCCTGGTACATTACCTGGTAAAAAATAAAGCACAGTTATGGGTGGAGATGCCGTTGAGAATTAAAAAAGCCGGTGGCTTTGAAAGGGGTACCGATGACAAGGCAGCTGCTGTAAAAATAGCCTGGTACGCATTGCGTTACCACGACCAGGTTAAGCTCTGGCAGCCCTTGGATAGCAGTATTGAACGCATTAAAAACCTTATTGCCCAGCGCGATAGAATCATTAGCTCTATCAACCATCTCAGTGTTCCGGTAAATGAATTAAATGAATGCGGATGTGCCTGTGAAGCTAAGATAATGGAGAAGCTGCAGAAGCCGGTATTGAGGGCATTACAAAAAAGCAAACTTGCTATCGAAGCATTAATTACAAAAACAGTTCAGAAGGACGAAGAGCTGAATACAAAAGTAAAACGGGTTGTATCTATAAAAGGTATAGGGCCCGTAACAGCTATAGCACTAATGGTGTACACTAAAGGATTTACAGCCTTTGAAAACGGCAAACAACTGGCATGTTATTGCGGCGTGGTTCCATTTGATAAAAGCTCCGGAACAAGTGTGCGATACAAATCAACGGTCAGTCCCTTTGCCAATAAAAAGCTTAAAAAATTGTTGCACCTCTGTGCATTATCAGCGATACAAAATGATAAAGAAATCAAGGCATATTATGACCGAAAAGTACTGGAAGGAAAAAACAAAATGAGCATTATTAATGCAGTAAGAAATAAACTGGTTCACCGGGTTTTTGCCGTAATAAGGGAAGAGCGGATGTTTGAGGATAACTATGTTAGAAAATGTGCATAAGGCTCAAAAAAAATAATAAATAAATGCTTTGTCAAGTCATAGAAAACTTGCTGCAACCCGAGGTTACCGGCTGTTGCATTCTGTCCATCAACGATAATTTGTCATCCAAAATGAATAGTCGCTTATCGATTCATAACTCTTTGAATTCTTGTCAATGCATTTTAAGTCCCATAAGGGCAACACAAACTGTTTCTTATCTGTTACTCTTTTGACTTTTGCATGTAAACCATATATTTCGTCTATGTCTTCTAGTAATTGAATAAATTCAAATTTGTCAGTATAACTTGGGTTTGTCTTTTTTAGTTCTTCATATTCCTTCTTACTCCAGCCTCCAAGTAAATATTTTTCTTCCCATGGAAAGTCCTCCATACCTGTCAATATAATTCGCTTTTGAATACTCCTTTGCAAATAGTCAAAATATGCTTTTTGTTTTTCTTCTGTCACTGATAGATCATCAGTTGACAGGATTGTCGCAATTCGTCTTTCTTGCTCATCAAAGGCAATATGATGATAGTGCTTATCTATTTTTTCCATTTGATTCTTAACATCACTTTCTTTGTCTCTTGGTTTAGTCAATTCTATGTCATCTTTTCCCAAAAATATAATAGAGTAATCATAGCCCTCTTCTTTTGAATTTTCTATAAATTCCTTGGGCAGCTGTTTTAATGTTATGCTGTCCCATGTAATTTCAATTAAATGTGATTCATTGTTGGAGGCAATATCTGTAATTCTACCTTGCCAACCGCTCATGTCAAATTGATTAAGGTCTGGATCAAGAATTCCTTGCTTCACTTTAACACTGTCACCTTTTTTCATCTAATTTTTGCTTTCTTTGCAATTGCCGGTAACGTCAGACTGTGAAAAAACATCTGCTGTTAAACAAATATACACACAATGTGCATAAGCCAATGGGCGTATGATCTTTGTAAGCATACAGTATGCAATTCATACAGGGAGAGAACCGCTATCAAATTTACTTTATCACACTGGAAGAACAAGTGAGCGCTGATAATATCGTAAGGCTCATGGATGCATTTGGTGATAAGCTGGATCTTCAAAAACTCGGTTTCACTAACACCATACATAAGAGCGAGGGCCGGCCACCTTATGCGCCGGCAGTACTTTTAAAACTTTACCTATACGGTTATCTTAACAAAATACGCAGCAGTCGAAAACTGGAAAAAGAATGCAGCCGCAACATCGAACTGCAATGGTTGCTTCAAAACCTGCAACCAAATTATCATACTATTGCCGACTTCCGCAAGGTGTATGCCGTGCCTCTGGAATCTATGTTCAGGCTGTATGTTCAATTCCTCAACGATGCTGGCCTGTTGGGCAAAACAACTGTTGGCATAGACGGCAGCAAGTTTAAAACCGTGAACAGCCGTAAGAATAATTATAATCAGAAAAAGATAGATAAGCACAAACAGTTTATAGAAGACAAGACCTATACATATTTACAGGAGCTTGATGAACTGGACAAACAGGAAAATACTACAGCCGCTGATGAACTCCAGGTTAAGAAAGAAAAGATAGCACAAGGGCTTGTTCAACTAAAGGAGCGCGCTATTAAATATGATTCCCTTCAGCAGCAGTTAAATAATACAACAGACAAACAAGTCAGCTGAGGTGTGTCGATTTATCCGGACAGTAAAGTGTCTTAGTTTAGAATAATGTTTCAAATGTAATATTAATTGTTATCAAAGTAAATATGCTTTGATGCTGATGCCTCAGAAAACCTAATCATTAGATTCATGGGCGATAGCCCATTCCTTTTCTTCTTTCTTTTTTTGGTGCTTTTTTTCTTAAATTTTTCATCTGCTGATTCCTTTGAAATACTTATCCACATTGAGTTTCAACAGCATTTATTATTTTGTTATTGATGTTATTCATGATATATTTGTTTTGCCGGAATGAAGCAGAAACAGGCTCTGCAGAGGTGCAACCTGCCAGGAATAATTCCGGACATCGTAGGCATATTTTAAGCTCTTTGACAGTACTATTTTCAGGTGGGCTAAGGTTGGCAGCCAGACAGCGGTTAACGGGCTTGCCAGACGCCTTAGTACCGTTATTGATTGGCTTTACTTTCATGTTAATGCTAACTGGTTTTCAAAATTGTTAGGAGATAAATAGCCAATGGAAGAATGTAACCGTAAGGGGTTATAATACATTTCTATATAGTCGAAAATCTCGGTTTGGGAATCTTCAGCATCATGGAAGGCGCCACCTTCCATCAACTCTGCCTTGAACCTGCTGAATAAGGATTCTATATGCGCATTATCATATGGATTATCAGCATCACTCATGCTTTGTATCACGGTTCTCCTATGCAGCATTTGCCTGAATTTAGTCCCTGCATACTGCCCGCCACGATCGGAATGTATCATTAACCCAGGCGATACTTTTCGTGTCCTTATTGCCTTATTGAGAGAGGCTGTAACCAGCGATTCCTGCATGTGATCCTGCAGGTCCCATCCTACTATTTTCCTGGAACACAGGTCCATCCATACAGACAAATAGCGGAAAACTCCTGCAGCCATTGGTATGTAGGTAACTCAAGTTTCGCAGATAAAATTTAGATGGAAAGAAAAGAAAAATAAATAAA
>JBBJMP010000037.1:0-32478 GCA_037718865.1 Chitinophagaceae bacterium
CAAGCAAAGGTATTTTACATAATAGTGAGACACTTAATATTTGTAGTATTTCATATTGTGTTTGTTTCAATTTTAATTGATGCTTCATGATGGCAACTACCAAGTAAGTAATCATGGCAATATAAATTTGAGTTTTGACAGCATTAAAGCTATGACCCCAAAATGTTTTTACTTTCAAATGCTGTTTAATCCATTTAAAAAAGAGCTCTATCGCCCACCGGTATTTATATAAACGAGCAACTTCAAGGGCACTTATTTCGAAGTTGTTTGTAATGAACACAAATTCCATCTTGATGTCAATATCATAATATTTTAATCGCCTGATCACATCAGGATAGGCCAGTGATACTTTATGGTTTTTAAGCCTAACTGTTTGATCGCATTTTATTCCGGTGGTTTTATCTACTGTGCGGGAAGATAGTCTGACAAACTTGAAGTTATCCTTCGCCCTTGTTACAAAAAAGGCTTCTTCTTTATGGATACGATGTAGCCGTCCAAAATCAATGTAACCCTTATCCATTACGTAATAGCTGCCAGCTTCCAGAGGGAAAAGATCCAGCACATTTACTTCATGAACCGCACCACTGGTAACATAAATGAATGTAGGGATATTGGTTCTAACGTCAAACATCGTATGCAGTTTCACGGCAGCCTTATGTTTCCTGAATTTGCCCCACCAGAATACATTCAGGCAAAGATCAATTACGGTCGCATCTATAGCATACACAGGTGCATCTATGGATAAATCAAATGACATGTTAGGTATGGCAAGTTTTTGAGCTTGTGTCACTAAAATAAAAGCAAAGGATTCATAGATTCGATAATCTCTTTTTTCATTTGCTTTTGCAAGGTTTGCCTTTGATGTCCCCTTGCCCATTCCAAGATGATATGATTTATTTTGCTGTGCTTGAAGACAAATAATTAAATCACTTAAGCTTTCCCGATTCGATAATTGACCAAAGATCATATAAAGCAATTGATGCCAGCATGTAAACGTTTTTATCTTGTAATTGCCCTTATACTTGGATACACAGCCAATAAAATCGTTATGTGATAAAAATTCAATTAACTGAGCAAAAACATACTTGCCTAAATTCATAACTAAATGGTTTACAAGTAATTATAAACCAAAAAAATGAAATCATTTCAAATCGTTTGAAATTTGAAAGCTCTGAAACCCTTATCCAGCAATATTTTCAAAGAACTGAAGTACTTTATAACAAGACGCTAATGACATTGGTGCTATTCTTAAACCTGGCTTGGTTTACATCTGGCTTGTACCCTGAGTCAATGGTACGGGTTGTTTCTTTTTTACAATTTGCCAGAAGCAGCACTGACGCTGTTATAAAAAATGTTAAGTATTTCATTTTTTCTGTTTTAAAAATTAATTATGCTATTTGTTTGTACCGATAGATAACGAGCATTTGATTTATGGTTGGGCGTAGATGAAAAATAACAGCGATTTCTGAAAGTGTTACTCACGGTTACAAATATGCGATACATGATAGTATGCATACTAATTTCCAAATAGCCCAAGAACGTATCAATGGTGACTTTAAAATTTCCACGTGAGCCCCAAACCAGCACCGATGCTGCGGGGAAATGTTTCAACGATATTATTTTTTGCAACAGGGGATATTGCAAACCTGATTCCTGGCCGGAAACTTATAGAAAGATTATCATTTAGCTTGTATCGCAGCTCAGCATCAGCAACTACTGATAGATACACTGATTTTGCACCATCCAGTTTATTGATAAAAATAATTTCGGGGCTGGACGGTTTTTCAACTTCCGTTTCAACTTTTGCACTTGTCAGGTAATTGGCTTCAATGCCTACGCCGGGAATAAAACTGAGGGTTTTATCCACAACAGTATATTTTACCAGTAATGGTACACTTATGGATTTCAGTGCATGTTTTCCTTCTGCTGTAAAAAGGCTGTCGCCAATCGCGGGCGGGGCACCCAAACCGGGCCTTATATATGCATATCCGGATGAAGTAATATATTTAAACGAAATGTCCCCGCGCGGGTCCTGCAGGGCATCCAGTTTTTGAGGACTGATTCCAATATTGGTTTGGGAATAAATCAGTCCCGTTTGCAAAGCCCATCTTTTTTTAATTTGCCGGGAAACTATCATTCCAAGAGAAAATGAAGGCTCATGCACCTCACTGTGTTTGATGCTGGTGATATTGGTTGGCAAATCGCTGTCAAGGCGGTAACCGGCTCTTTCGTAGGATGCAAAAGTGGCAATCATCCAAAATGGCTTGAAAATCTTTCCTTTCGTTTGTTTTGGATTTTCAGAGATCCTGTTTTTAGAACGTGGACTGTTAACCGTCTGTAATGGTTTTATAGCAATTGTCAACGCAGTGGGTGATTTTACGATATTGATTTCTTTCAGTGAGCGATAAGCAATCGTTCTCTCTTTGGATAAAAGGTCAATGTTATCCTCCAATATATTCCTGTTTTTGCCTGCGTACGATTTTTCGCGCGGAATGTTTTTCTGTGCTATTCCTTTAGTTTTTGATGCGCTTTCCTCAAAACCGGCTTTGCTGTTCCTACCGGTGGCAGCCGGCACAGCAATGTTATTTTCATCATTGTTTGTACGATCTGTTGCAATATGTTTCTCAGAAGTCTTTTTGGAATTCTCTCTGTAAGAATAATGCTTTTGGTTATCAGCAGTCCTTCCGCCTGAGTGGCCCGTGCCAGTATTAAGAATAACTGAGTCGTACAAAGCAAAGCCTGGTAAAATCAGCAAGAAGAGAAGCGTTGTTTTTTTCCAGCCACTAAACTTTTTCCTAAAGAATTTAGCGCCTTTTTTGTTTAGTGCCGCCTCAAGCCGTTCTTTTACCCCCGCCGACGGCGTTTCCTCATTACCATCGAGCGCTGAACGAAAAAAATCATCAATATCGTGTAGACCTTTACTCATGCTTCACAGTAATTAACTAGCTTTTTTTTTAAGGATAACGCTTTTTGCAGAAAGGCACGGGCATCATGGAGGTTCGATTTTGAAGTGCCTTCAGATATACCGAGTGCTGCGGCAATCTCCCGGTGCTTATACCCTTCGAATACGTACAAGTTAAAAACAATGCGGTAACCCGCCGGTAATGATTGAATAAGGAAAAGCAATTCTTTGGCATCCAGGTTGGAAGCTATGTCTATGTTGCTTTCTACATCATAAACCGAACTATCCAGCCGGATAACGGGCTGCAGATGTGCTTTATTCCGGTATCTGAGCAGTGCACAATTCACCATGATTTTTCTTATCCAACCCTCAAAAGATCCGGTTCCCCTTAATTTGTTGATGTAGGTGAACACCCTTAAAAAACCCTCCTGTAGTATTTCCTCAGCTTCCTCCCTGTTTTTCGCGTAACGGAGGCAAACCCCCAGCATTTTGGGTGCATAATGATCATAGAGCTCTGTTTGAAAAGCTCTATTCCCTTCAATGCAACCATTTATAAGAAGTTGTTCTGAGTCTGGCAAAAGGGAATCTGTTTCAGGCATAGATATACCGCCAGAAGATTTTGGTTGGGTGATGGAAAAAATTTACAAGCTGCGGTATTGCAAATGATATCAAGAAAAAAGTAAAATAAAGACAATTGGCTTTATACCAACCTAGTGATTGTCTTCATCATCTTCGGGGTCGTCGTCTTCAGCCTTAATGAAATTTCCTTTTGCATCGAAGATATAATCCCTGCCACCTATTTCGGCTTCATAAGTTACCTGGCCCCCCGCATCGACTATCCTGGCGGCTTCAGTTATTTTTTTGCTATTCAGGTTTTTTGACACATAATCTAAAACACCCCTGGGTAATGCTGTAACAGCCATTTCCGTTTCCGTTTGTACTAGGCTTCCGGAGGCATCAAACAGGGCAGAAGTTTCCGTTTGATCTTGTTTGAATTCCGCTTCATAATTACCATCTTCTTTCTCCCATTCTATACTTTTGACACCAGGGTATAATGAAGCAAACTTTGTTTTTACAGCAGCCGGAACACCAGCTTCCTGCAATTTTTGTGAATATCCGGTATAAAAAAATGAAATCAACATTATCGGCGTTAAGATCTTTTTCATTTTAGTTAATTTTGAATGAAGCATAGTCAATCGCTTAAATACAGGTATTGCAATTTACTCTTATTGTATCAACTTAACAATTTTTGCTACGCCCTTGTCCGGGTCATTTTATCTTAAAGATTTTTTTTAAAAATTCATCAATGTATTTAACGGTTGGCCCAAACCAGGGTTCAAATAATGGGAATGAATGCGGCGCTTCTGGAAACGTCTGCACTTCAGAATAAATTCCATGCTGATCTAATACTTTACGAAAGTCCTCACGGCCCGCATGCATCCTGGCAACAGAACTGTTTATAAATAGCGTGGGCGGTGTATGTTGGCTTACATGTGCCAGCGGCGATGCGTCCTCCCACAATTCGGGCTTGCCCTTTTTTGGATAACCGAACCAATAAGTAGCTGCGGAAATGGAACGGCTGTCATCGCCTTCACCAGACTCGGGATGTATGAATGAAAGTGTTCCATCCAAATCAACAATGGCTTGTACCCTGCTGGAAAGTTTCGAATAGCAACCTTCCCCTTCAAATCTTGGATTAACATTGGTCGTACCCACAAAAGCAGCCATTTCTCCACCCGCAGAAAAACCCAAAGCCGCCATTCTGGAAGTATCGATTTGATACGCTGCGGCATGTGCGCGAATCCACCGCAGGGCGGATTTTATGTCGTGTATGGCCGCGGGATAAAGCGCTTCTGTGGAAAGCCTGTACTCTGGCGTAAAGCAAACATATCCCGCTGCAGCCAGCCGTTGTGCCAACGGGTAGTGTTGGGTGCGGTTGCCTGTTCTCCAGCCTCCGCCATGAATGATGAGGATAGCGGGCCTTGCAGCCTTAATGTTGGTTTTGGGTAAAAAGGCATCCAGGTACAGGCTTCGGTCGCCCACTTTACAATATGATATGTTCTTCTGTTCTGTAACAGATGCCGACTTAAACTCCGGAACGATCTTAATTTGGGGATGTGTCTTTCTTGTACTCACATAGGCACTGTGTGTTGAGTAAGAAGTATCCCGTTTGCCTGTGAGGCCGATGGCAGACTTTGTATAAGCGGCGCAACAGTAATTAAAAATGCAAAAAACAATGAGGCATTTTCTCATGAGATTAATTGTAAATGCAATATTACGCATACATTATGTTCTGCAAGGGCTTCGCCCCAATGCTTAGAGAATTTAATGCCTCCTGTGAACGACATCAAAAGGCATATCAAAACAAAAAACCCCTAACAATTTTGAAGGGGTCTTTCATAAGCGATCATATGGTTTTCATTGGAACGGAAACGGTAACAGGTTTTTCAGGGATTCAGATCTTTATAATTTCATCGATATTCTTTCATCGATATTGGATAATCAAATGTACAAGCTATGATTAGATCATTTGCTGACTATCATCAGGAACAGGCATGATTTTTATGCGAATGCCAGTAGGCTTGGAATCAACCAACTATCGTTATTAGTTTTAAAAGGTATAAAGCGAATGGTAACTGCCAATCAGATCTTATGGCTTTTTATACTTGCTCTTCCCATTGCCAGTATCTCATGGACATTCACACATGAAGAAGTATTTAAGGAACCCAGGGAGTATTGCAAGGGTCGCTGCGCAAACAGCAAGAGTTTGTGGCAACGGAAGTTTTTTTACCTGTTCACCTGCGAATATTGTTTCAGCCACTATGTGACCATTTTGATGATTATGTTAACCGGGTACAAATTGCTGATGAATGATTGGCGGGGTTATTTTATTGCCGGCTTTTCCCTGGTATGGATCGCAAATATTTACATGAGTATTTATGGAAGGATCCAGGTAGATATCAAATCGGAGAATATCGAAATTAATTTGAAGGAAAAAGAGTTGAAAATCGAGAACAAGAACCTGGAAGTGGATAATACCGGATCAGTTATTTCTGATTTGAGCGAAACGGAGCGGGTATGAAGAAACTGAACAGGTTTTTTAATTAGATTTACGGATAATTTTATCAAAACGTACCAACAGCAGTGTTTGATATGAAAAAACAACCTCCATTCGCGCTACTTGTTTTATTATTTACCTGTTTGTCTTTCAAACATGGTTTTGCGGATTCTACCAACCTGGTAAATTATGTAAATACACTGCAGGGAACCAACTCAAAACATGAACTCACCAGGGGTAATACCTATCCAACAACTGCATTGCCTTTTGGTATGCATACCTGGACACCACAAACAGGGAAAAACGGCGACGGATGGAAGTACCAGTATTTCAAAACCACTATCCGGGGTTTTCAGCAGGCACACCAGTGCAGTTCCTGGACAACGGATTATTGTGTATTTTCGTTTATGCCCGTTACGGGAAAACTGGTAGTGGATGAAAATGAAAGAGCTACAGGTTTTAGTCATGCCAATGAAGTCGCAAAACCTCATTACTATAAAGTGAAACTGGATAACGGCATTATAACGGAAATGTCGCCGACCGAACGTGGAGCGCATCTCCGGTTCTCGTTTCCAAAGAAAGCTTCTGCTTATCTGGTGTTGGATGGCTATACGGGTATGAGCGGTATAACCATTTTACCAAAAGAAAGAAAGATTACCGGTTATGTGAGCAATAACAAAAACAACAAAGGAAATTTACTGAAGAGTTATTTTGAGATTCACTTCGATAAGCCGTTCAAGGCTTACGGCACCTGGGAAAACAAAACCAATACTACTCAGCCTGGGCAGGTCAAAGGGGAGGGTACAGGTATTGGTGCCTACCTGCATTTCAAGGATGGTGAAACCGTGCAGGCACAGGTCGCATCTTCTTATATCAGTCCAGAACAGGCGGGCATTACACTTCATACAGAACTAAAAAGTTTTAAAAATCTGGAGGATACAAAAGCCTCGGCCGCAAGAATCTGGAACCGCCACCTGGCAAGAATTTTAGTGGAAGGTGGTACTGAGGAAGAAAAGGCAACGTTTTATTCGTGTTTTTTCAGGGCCAGTCTGTTTTCACGCATGTTTTATGAATTTGACCAGGATGGCAAGCCCTATTATTTCAGCCCCTATGACCTTAAAGTTCACGAAGGATACATGTTCACAGATACTGGTTTTTGGGACACCTTCAGGGCACAGTTTCCTTTAAACGCCATTATGTACCCCACCATGCATGGCCGCTATATGCAGGCGCTCCTTGATGCCCAAAAGCAATGTGGCTGGTTACCTTCCTGGTCTTTCCCGGGAGAAGGCGGGAGTATGATTGGCAACCACGCTATCTCACTATTGACAGATGCATGGGTTAAAGGTATCCGCACTTTTGACGCGGCAGAGGCCCTGAAAGCTTATCTGAAAGAAGCTACCAGCAAAGGTCCCTGGGGCCCTTCGAACGGCCGGCATGGATGGAAAGAATATTACCAGTTAGGTTATGTGCCTTATCCTGAATATGGAGAAGCAACAGCCAAAACATTGGAGTATGCATATGATGATTTTTGCGGTTATCAATTGGCTGATGCAACAGGCAACGATTTTTATAAAAGAATTTTTGGGCGCCAGATGTATAATTACAAAAACGTTTACAACAAGTCCACAAAATTTATGCAGGGCAGAAATACAACAGGTGAATGGAGCAAGAATTTTGACCCCATTGAATGGGGCGGACCATTTACCGAGGGCAATGCCTGGCATTGGCAATGGTCGGTATTTCATGATGTACAGGGCCTGATTAATCTTATGGGCGGCGATAAGGCGTTTACTTCAAAATTGGATTCCGTGTTTACCGAACCTAACAAAGTGAAAGTTGGGACTTACCGAAGTATGATTCACGAAATGACAGAAATGGTCATGGCTGAAATGGGACAATACGCGCACGGTAATCAGCCCATCCAACACATGATCTATTTATACAACTATAGTGGCGAACCCTGGAAAGCACAATATCATGCAAGGGTGATCATGGATAAACTGTATAATTCCACGGAGAATGGTTACCCTGGTGATGAAGACCAGGGGCAAACCTCATCTTGGTACGTATTAAGCGCTTTGGGTTTCTACAGCGTTTGTCCGGGCACTGACCAGTATGTTCTCGGCAGCCCGGTTTTTAAGAAAGCTACGATCACACTTGAAGATGGACGTAAGTTGGTTATTGAAGCTAAAGATAACAGCAAAGAGAATCCGTATATTCAATCGGGCGTATTAAACGGCAAAACCTATAACCACAATTGGATCACGTATAAAAATATCTCTGATGGCGGATTATTGCAGTTTACCATGGGCAATAAACCTGCTCTGACAAGGGGATTGGCAGCAGAAGACAAGCCTTTCTCCGTTTCAAATATTACCAATTAACGCCCTTACAAACCGGTTGCCCCTGCCGGGGCATAATGCTTTTTTCTTTCTCTTTTCTTTAATTCTTTGGCGGGTTAATCATAATATGCGCACCATGAGTGCCAGGGTGCATTATCCACGGCATGGCCGGCCCTTCCTGTTTTAACGGAAGACCTGTGCTTTCGGAAGTAGCATAAGGAATATATACGACATATCGCAAATAACCATTTTTTACCTCCCCGGATAAACTATCATAGTTTTCCTTAGAGGCAGAGTACGCAAACAAGGTGGTCGGTTGTTTTGGCATAAGGAGCTTGCCTGCTTTAACTTCGCTTTCCCTGGCATTAAATATCTCCTGTACTGATTTGCCTTGTTTTCTTAGTTCTCGTCCCCTTTCCATAAATGGTTGCAGGTCGCGGTGGTAACAGGCAACGGAAAAGCCCGGCTGGCCCGGATCATCGCCTATACATATCATTTCGTTGGTACCCTTCCGTAATAACGTAAAGGTCTTGGAAGCTGTAAATCCATACACTGCGGCTCCCTCTCTTTTATCCGCCGGAGCAGCCAGTAACGCTGATTTTATCTGTACTTCCGTTGCAGGGGGGTTGCTCTGGGCAAGGCTGCCAAAGGCCACCAGGCACAAATAGACTATAAAGGAAAATTTTACCATGATGTTGCAGTTTTAGGACATAAATGTAATCCATCCCCTCTATACTATTTGTTTTCGAAGTTGGTTTCTTCCCTGCCTGATCTACCATACTCACAACCGTGAAGAATTATAGTTATAACGGTTCATGTTGGCACCAGTGTTGCATCAAATGAAAATAAATCTCAAATCATGAATGCAAAAGAAGCGACCGTTGAAATGGCCAATGAAAAACCAGTTGCAGATCATTTAAATGATCTGTTAGCCAATTATCATATACACTATCAAAAACTCAGGGGCTGCCACTGGAATATAAAAGGTAGAAGTTTTTTTACCCTGCATGTTAAATTTGAAGAATTGTATACTGAAGCACTGACAACCATCGATGAATTGGCAGAACGGATCCTGACGCTGGGGAAAGCGCCACGCAGCACTTTTGGGGATTACATAAACACGTCAAAAATCAAAGAAACAGATACAATCAGCTTAAAGGATATGGATATGGTACAAGCGCTGATTGAAGACATGAATATACTGATTGAAATGGAAAGAGAAATTCTGGAGATGACCGATAAAGCCGGCGATGATGGCACCAATGACATGATTAACCGGTTCATGCAGTTCAAACAGAAAACAACCTGGATGCTGCGCTCCTTTTTAAATGAAGAATAGTTGGTATGACACAGGCACCTTCATTCTACAGTCATGTAAACACCCGGTTGTTATCGCTTGACGCACTGCGTGGGTTTGATATGTTTTGGATCATAAGCGGAGAAGAGATTTTCCATAGTCTTGCAAATGCCACCGGATTGCCCATATTCGTTTGGACAAGTCGTCAACTGCAACACACGTCGTGGAACGGTTTTACCTTTTATGACATGATTTTTCCGCTTTTTATTTTTATAGCGGGAGTATCCATGCCGTTCTCTTATCATAAATATCTTTCTCAGGCGTCAGTTGAAAAGCGTAGATCCGCCAAACAAAAAATTTACACATCCCTGATCAGAAGGACCATCATACTTTTAGTGCTCGGCATGGTGGTAAATGGTTTGCTGAAATGGGATGGATATGAAAATACCCGGTTTGCAAGTGTTCTGGGACGGATTGCACTCTCTTGTTTTTTTGCTGCCATCATTTACCTGAATAACAATCTTCGTAAACAGATACTTTGGTTCCTGATCTTATTGCTGGGTTATTGGGCAGCCATGATGTTTATACCGGTACCTGGTTTCGGGGCTGGCGTATTAACACCGGAAGGAAATGCGGAAGCCTATGTTGACAGGTTGTTCCTGCCCGGAAAGTTATATCGCACAGTATACGATCCCGAAGGATTACTATCAACACTTCCGGCAATATGTTCAGCGCTGCTTGGGGTATTTACCGGACAATTTCTGCAATGGAAATCTGAAAAATGGAATATGCTTAGAAAAGGAGTGACGTTATTTATTGCAGGCATTATTCTACTCCTGACGGGATTATTGTGGGGCAGTTGGTTTCCCATTAATAAAAATATGTGGACCAGTTCGTTTGTACTTTATGCCGGAGGCTGGAGCCTCCTGCTATTAGGCTTGTTTTACTTCATTATTGACGTCGGAGGATTTAGAAAATGGAGTATGCCTTTTGTATGGATCGGTATGAATTCCATATTAATTTATATGGCTTCGCATGGTATTGTAAATTTTGAATCGACGGCCTCTTACGTATTTGGCGGATTAATAGAACAGACGCCTTCACGGTGGCAACCTGTGTGGTTGTGGACCGGCGTGGCGTTGATCCAGGTGGCTTTATTATATTTTTTATATGAGCGTAAGTGGTTTTTAAAGGTATAATGCGTTATAAAAAAGGCCATCCGTGGTGATAACCGGATGGCCTGAAATTTATGTTGTAAGGATATTAGAGCTGGATCTTTGTGAGTGGTGAAAAGATCAAATCTTCTACTCCTGCCACCTTCAAACCGATACGGGCAAAAACATAATTTTGCGTTGGTGAAATTTTAGGGACAGCCACGCTTAAGGTAATATTGTTGGGATCGGTGATGGCAGATCCGGCCATTTCCGTGTTGGCAATATTGTTTGTACCTGATACAAACTGTGTCTTGTTAATATACAGAAATGCTTTTTCAATATTTTTTCCATTAACAGCATCGGTAATGATTTTTTCTACCTTGAATGAGGCGGTTACTCCTGTGCCCCCTTTTGCAATCTGGGGCGTACGAATCATATAATACGGCATAACATTGATATCCAAAGTCTGGTCTCCCCGGACGGTAATACTTATTGAATCGGCTTTTCCGCTTGTTTGGGGCCATAAAAACGGTCCCTGGTTGGGACGGACAACAAACTTGTAGTCACCATCAAACAACAGGTGACTAAACATGCCATCCTGGGTTAAATTACCCACTATCGCTCCTACTTTCCCAAAGCCATATTCGAATATATCGAAAGGTACGCGGTCGTGTTCCACATTTATGGCTTCGCCCTTATACACAAAACGACCGCTTAACTTGGATTTAGGTGGATCATAATTATCCTTTTTACAGGAGATTAGAGAAACACAGAGCATTACGGCTATTATATAAAAATGGTTGATTTTCATGATGTTTTGTTTGATAATTATTGGTTTGGTTGTCTGGAGATCTTAGGGTTATTTGCCCGGATATTATCATCAATAAACGAATAATAATTTCCCAATTGAAAACGGTTAGACCCGGTAACTATACTCGGCTTAACAATTTTGAAAATCCATTTGTTATGGTTAGCACCCCCTGGATCATGAATTTTATACGGCCATAGCCCGAAAGGCTGGGTATTTTTTCTGTTGGCAACACCAATATTATTTAACAGATCGGTTACTGACATTGAGGTGCCATCCATAACTACGTGAGCAATTCTCCAGCGTTTCCTGTCGTATAAATAATGACCTTCAAATGCCAGCTCCACCCTGCGCTCATGAACGACACGATCGAAAGTGATTTGACCCCCGGTCAATGGAACGGTAAACCCGGCCCTGGCACGAACCTGGCTCATATAGCCGGCAGCAACCCCCGGCTGTCCGAGTTCAAAAGCTGCTTCTGCCGCATTTAATAGCACTTCGGCATAACGGTAACGGACCCACGGAACTTCACTTCCGGTACCTCTTGAGCCGCCACCTGGAGCGGGGTCAATAAATTTACGCAGGTAAAATCCGCTTTGGGCGACAAAATCCCGGGAATTAAGCGGGCCGTCAAGCCCTACAACCTGAACCTGGCCACTTATGCCAGGAAGTGTTCCAAGGGCGCCCCGCTCGGCACCAGTAATGACGGAACCATCGGCCAATTGATACCCGGCGAAAATATCCGTATTGCGGTTCCTGCCAAAAGCGCTGGGCAGCATGACGGTACCTGATAACCTGGGATCTCTGTTGGCAAACAGCTCCAAAGGACTATTGTAATAGATTGGGTTCCCACCGGCATCCTGGATTGGCAAAGGCGCAAACGTGTTATCAAGTAATTCATATTCCTGAACGAGGTTCAGGGATGGATTTAATCTTCCCCCTTCTTCTTCTTCGGCCCCAAAGCGAGGCTGGTTGTTCGTTGTAAATCCATGTGTTTTACCGCTTCTGATTTTATAGTCTTCAAAGAAAATAGTCTCCGGGTTACCCGCTTTGTCCGTATTATCTATAAAAAGATTAGCGAAATTTTGACCCAGGTCCGATTGAAATTTTGTATATAAGGCATACCGGCCCGCGGTACCTGTAATAACTTCTTCCGCTGCTTTAAGCGCTTTTGCATAATAGCCTGCAGCCATCGATGCGGGTATGCCTATTTCGCCACCCGGAAGGGAAACCGATGGTGTATTAACTCCGTATTTTGCAATAGATGCAGCATACAAAGCAGCCCTGGCTTCCATGGCCAGCACCGCGCCTCTTGTTGCACGTGATTTTTCTCTTATGTCGGAAGGCAGCAAACCTTTGATTGCTTCAGCTTCGCTGATGATAAAATCATAGATTTCTGATTCCTTTGCGCGCGGTTGCTGCAGATAGGTCGGGTCGCCGCTGAAATCATATAATAAAGACTTGGTGATCAGGGGTACACCTCCCATTCTTTTTACCAGTTCAAAATAGTGATTTGCACGAAGAAACCGGGCTTCGCTGACAAAACGGTTGCGATCACCTTCAGCCAACGTCTTTGCTTCGCCGGCCCTTTCGATAAACAGGTTGAGATCACGGACATATCCATAATCCCAAAGGCCCCATGTGGAAAAGTCCCAGCCATTCCGGTTTACCAGCGCACTGCCCGTCGTAGCTGGAACTGCTTCACTAAAGTCTGCAAAACTTTCCCAACCGTACTTAAAAGCGGTAATGTCGACCTGCCGGTTATAGAGATCACCGAGGTAAGATATGACCTGATTGTTATCTGAAAACACCTGGTCGGCGGAAAGGATGCCAAAGGCCTGGACGTTCAAAAACTCACTATCCTTCTTACATCCCGCCAATCCAAGGAAGACACTTAATATAGTTATGGCAAAAATCTTTTTCATGTATATAAAATAAAATAAATTAAAATGATAAGTTGATCCCTGCGTTAATGTTGGTGACCTGCGGGTACTGCAGACCGTTATCATCCTGGATTTCCGGATCAACCGCATAGTCGCGCAGGTTGTCGAATGTAAATAGGTTATACGCATTAATGTACACACGGGCCCGCTGTATCTTGATCCGTGCCAGTAATGTAGGTGGAATGGCATATCCTAGTTGAATGGTTCTTGCCCGGAGGTATTTTACGTTGTGGCCCCAATAGGTAGACCTCCTGTTGTTGCTGCTATGATCTCTCTGGTTGAAACGGTTGGGTGGGTATTTGCCGGGGATCCAGGCGCTGTTTACATCATAAGGATCCGTCCGGTGCCACCTGTCTTCAAAAATGGTATTCAGGTTACCGTTATTCTGGAAGGCCCATCTGGTTTCAAAATTCTGAAACCATGTATAGCCTGCGCCTCCGGAAAAGTCCATATTAAAATCAAACGATTTGTACATAACGCCAAAGGTCAGCCCGATGTTAATGTTCGGTTGAGTACCTAAACCATATCCAATCGGTCTTTCATCAAAGCTGTTGATCACATTATCGCCATTCAGGTCCTTGTATTTTAAATCGCCCGGGAGCAGGGTTCTGTTACCCACACCATCAATATTGACTGGATAATTATTGATCTCTTCCTGAGAGCTAAACTGTCCGTCGTGTATATAACCCCAGTCGATTTTGAGATACCGGTCTTCCAGAGAAACGCGGTATTTGTCGAGAGAATTAAAAAATATGGGTTTATAAGAAGACAGGAATTTAGACCTCGAGTAAGAAAGGTTGCCGCCCACGTTATAACTTATGTTTCCGATTTTATTATTATAACTCAGGGAACCTTCCTGGCCATATTGTGCATCACTGTTAACGTTTTCCCCAGGCAACGTATACCCTACCTCACTTGGAATCAGCACATCGTATTTGACAGCAATTAAACCTGTACGTTTCCGATAAAACCAATCGAAGGTACCAGTTAGTTTTCCATTAAATAAACTAAAGTCCATTCCAACGTCTGTAATAATGCTTTTAAACCAGGTAAGATTTGTAATGGGTAATCCTCTGTCTCGGGTACCTAACACCGGCTGGCCGCTCAGGATAGCTGTACCCACGTTTAACCCATAATTGTATCCTTCCCTATATGAAAGCAGCGGGAGGCGAACATTACCCGGCAGACGAATATCATCATCACCCAACACACCATAAGAACCTCTTAGTTTAAGATCACTTACGATACCACCGAACAGGTTATCCATAAAATTCTCTTTCGTTATTCTCCAACCCGCAGATACGGAAGGGAAATAACCTACACGCTTGTCGGGCGCAAAAATATGGGAAGCATCACGGCGGGCTGATAGTTCGAGGTAATATTTTTCGGAGTAATTGTAGTTTACCCGGGCGATATATCCGATACGTGCTTCGCGGTCATCGCTGTCTTCGTAGCGGTCGGCTGTATTAAAGTATATAAGCGGCAGGGCATTGGAACTGGGTACAGAGTGAATCCAGTTGCGTCTGCGTTGTTGCGAGATGCGCTCATTTACAACCGTTGCGCCTACTGTATGCTCACCGAATGTATTCACGTAATTCAATTGGGCCTGGGTAGTGATGTTGATCTGTTTGATTTGTTCCCTCTCCCTCCATGGATTTGTACTTCCGCCCGTTTGATCGTACTTTTCTGTTGCAGGCCTGTAGGTATAGGTTTTATACGTATACTCCTGGTTATTATATAATTTATCGGCTATGTAGTACGAATAAACCCCCTTTGCGGTGAGCCCTTTAATACCAGGGATCTGGTATTCCACTGTGGCATTGGTTTGCAGCACGCGCCATTCCTCGTCAAATTTTCCGGCATTTTTATAATTAATAAATGCCCAGTTCGCATCGTTCTGCGAGATGGTATTGATATATTCCTTGTTATCGTTGGCATAGGGCCTTTCCATAGGAACATTCCGTAAAATGGCAAACTTAGCCAGGAAATAGTCATCTCCGCCGGGAACGCCGGGATTTTGCCTTCTTTCCTGCCTGCCATTGACCTGTACGCCTACTTTTAGCCTTTTCGAAACCCGCGCATCAACATTGGATTGGAAATTGGTCCTGTCAAATTTATACTCCCTTCCCAGAGGAGAATTCTGATGCAGGCGAGTACCGGAAACATAAAAAGTAACGTTTTCCGTTCCTCCCGTTAAATTGACATTGGCAGAAGCTAAAGGCCCGTTTGGTTTGATGATAAAATCTTTCCAGTCAAAACTCTGATATCCGAATTCAGTACCGGCTTTATACTTTTCCAGTTCAGCAGGTGTAATGTTCGTGCTTTGACTTTCTCCGTTCACTTCAGCTTCTGCTTTATAGCGCATGTAATCGTACGAGTTAGTTTGCACATCAGCGAACCTCGTCCAATTCTGTCCTCCGTAATAGGCATCAATGTTCACGGTAGGGCGGGCGCCCATTCTTCCCCTTTTAGTAGTAACCACTATAACCCCGTTGGCAGCACGGACACCATAGATGGCCGCAGAAGCATCCTTTAAAACGGTAATGCTTTCCACGTCGTTCGGCGCCAGGTTATTAAACTGACCGGCGTCCTGCTGTATACCATCGATCACATACAGCGGATTACCCATGTTTCGTATCTGGATGTTTGCACTGGCACCTGGGCGTCCGTCCGGCATACGGAAAGATACTCCTGGTAATTTTCCGGCCAAACCGGAACTAACGGTAGATCCGCCATGCACCCGGCCAAGGTCTTTTGCCGTCACAGTAGCTATGGCGCCGGTTAATGATTCCTTTTTTTGTGACCCATAACCAGTAACGACAACCTCGCTCAAAGAAGCATCGGTTAACTGCAAGGTCTCCAGAATTTCCTCTCCGGTTACCTTTATCTGTTTGTCCTGGTAACCTACCGAACTGACCACCAAAGTGCTACCGTTGGCAGCATCTATGCTGAACTGTCCATTTTCAGCGGTTATTACAGTTCTGGTTGTTCCTTTGACGGTGATGGTAGCGCCGGAAAGCGGCTCACCTGTGGGAGATTTCAGTGTTCCTTTGACTGTCTGCTGTGCATATAGCGTTAAACAGCATAGAACGGCAGCCAAAGTGCTCATAGCAAGCGGAAGCAATCGCTTTAAAATTTTCATGGCAGATGTTAATTAGTATAAATGAATCAAATAAATAAATAAATCAAATAATAAATGAATCTAAATGTCAAACCGTTATATAATTCCTATATATAATTTAATGCATCGTTGCTGTATAGACGCTTTATTGAATTGAAGCCAAGTCAAAATATAAAGACTCTTATTAGTATAAAAATGCTGCTTCTGTGAACACCTCCGGGCAAAATCATGGCACTTTCATAGTAATGTGCATCAAACTTACTGAATGAATGTCCCTTCCTGAAGAGTATGATCCGGTCATATTGTTGACGGATGATGAACTGAAATTATTGTGCGCATAAAGAAAGAGCTATTTATCTTACCGCTTTGCCTGATTCGTATCATTAATTCATCAAAATGTCTCAATTTCTTTAAAATTGCTAAATTACAGTATAAAAAGCTATCATAATAACGACCCTTAGTCGATTGCCTGATGCCATCAACTATTTTTTCATGCAACGCCAATGTACATTTTGCTTTATTTTGCGATTGACACTACTTCCCGTACTTTTTCTTTTTTACTCGGAAGTAAGTGGTCAATCTTATTATTTCAGTCATTTCCAGGTTGAGAACGGACTTTCCAATAATGCGGTCATCTGTAGTTTGCAAGACACTAAGGGATTCCTGTGGTTTGGAACAAGAGATGGATTGAACAGGTTTGATGGGTTAACTTTTAAGACTTTCCGCAACGATCCTGAAGATCCAAAAAGCCTGGGTAATAATACAATTCGTTGCCTTCATGAAGAGAATAATGAAACGCTGTGGATAGGTTGTGAAAGGGGATTGTTTAAATATGATGCGACTACAGAAAGTTTCAGCGTTGTGAATGAAACCGTTGATCGTGCGGTACGCGACATACAGATAGATAACAAAAGAAACCTTTGGTTTATTTCAGACTTGAAGTTATATAAATACAACAGCGGAACAACGGTAACAACATCATACAGCGACCTTGAACACTTCGATGCAACAGCCATCTGCACCACATCAAACGGCACATTATGGATCGCAACATCATCCGGGTTAATAAAAAAATATGATGCCGCCACTGATTCTTTCCAAGATTTTGATATGTTCAGCCAATCCCTTCCGGCAACTTCAACCTGGATAGAGAATATCTACGATACAGAGAACGGATGGCTTTTTGTCGGCACTTCCAGCCAGGGAATAAAAATTTTCGATATTGCTGCCGGCACGTACAGAGATGTACTCACCTACAACAAGGATAAAACCGAAATATATGCCAGGGATTTCGTTAAACATTCAGAAACCGAGTATTGGATAGCTACCGAATCGGGAATCTTTATTTATAATATCCTCTCAAAAGAATTTACTAACCTGAGAAAGCAATATGGTAATCCGTATTCCATTTCTGATAACGCCATTTACACCTTTTGCAAAGACAGGGAAGGCGGAATCTTTGTGGGCACTTATTTCGGAGGTGTCAATTATTATCCCAGGCAGTATACGCCTTTTGAGAAGACTTTCCCCAGAAATGAAAAGAATACCATTAGCGGCAACGCAGTTCGTGAAATTTGTCCGGATAACTATGGCAATTTGTGGGTTGGGACAGAAGATGCCGGCTTAAACAGTCTTGAGCTAAAGAACAAAACCTTCACTCATTTTAAACCCCTTGTCGCCCAAAACAGTATTTCAAATACGAATATTCATGGCCTCATGGCAAACGGCACCGAGTTATGGATTGGCACTTTCAAGCGCGGCCTGGATGTGATGGATGTGCGTTCAGGCAAAGTGATCAGGCATTATTCTTCAAACACGCATTCTCTGAAAAGCGATTTTATCCATTGCATTAAGCAAACGCGTTCAGGTATCATTCTGGTAGGCACTGACAAGGGCTTATACAGCTATAACAGCCGGAAAGATGATTTTATGCTGATAAAGGAAGTACCCGGAAATCATTTCTACTTAACGGTATTAGAAGACAGCAAGGGAACGGTCTGGGCAGGTACAGCCCGGGAGGGAATCTATTATTTTAATCCTGTCACCAAAAAAAAGGGAAATTACCATTTTCGCGCTGATGACAAAAACAGCCTGAGCAACAACCGGGTAAATGGCATATTTGAAGACACCCGGGGCAGGCTATGGCTCGCCACCGACGACGGCTTATGTAAATTGAACGAAGAAGAGCAAAACTTCAGCAGGTACACCACCAAAAACGGTTTTCCCAGCAATGTCATCTACCGTATCCTGGAAGATGACAACTATAATTTATGGGTCAGTACTTCAAAAGGACTTGTTTGCTTTAATCCCGTAACGGAAAAAAGCAGAACCTATACCAAAGCGCATGGCTTACTAAGTGACCAGTTTAATTTCAGTTCTGCTTACAAGGACGCTGAAGGCACCATGTTTTTTGGAAGTGTAAAGGGGATGGTAAGTTTTAAACCGGCAGCATTTGTCAATAACACATTTATTCCCCCAGTGTATATAACCGGCTTCCAGGTGCAGAACAAAGACCTGGCTGTTCAAAAACAAGGTTCGCCGTTAAAGAAATCAATTACCTATACAGACAAGATTATCCTTAAACACGACCAGTCTTCCTTTAATATCGATTTTGCCGCGTTAAGTTACACGGTTCCTGAAATGACGGAGTATGCTTACAAAATGGAAGAACTTGATAAGGACTGGACCATCCTCAAAACATATCGCAAAGTATTCTATACTGAACTATCACCGGGGAAATATACGTTCAAGGTCAAGGCATCCAACAGCAGCGGTACTTGGAGCGATCAGGAGACCACGCTCCGGATCGAAATATTACCGCCTTTCTGGGCCAGCTCATGGGCGTATTTGCTCTACACCCTGGTCAGCCTGTTTATTTTTTATTATATCCTGAAAAACTATCATAGAAAAGCAGAGGAAAAGCACAAGCGAAAGATCGAATTGCTGGAAATAAAAAAGGACAAGGAAATTTACACGGCGAAAATGGAATTTTTTACTAACATCGCGCATGAAATAAGAACTCCTCTTACGCTGATAAAAGGGCCACTTGAAAAAGTAATGCAAAAAGCCTATGATTGGCCTGATATAAAAAATTATCTGAAGATCATGGAAAGAAATACGAACCGGCTCCTTGACCTGACCAATGATCTGCTTGATTTCAGAAAAACGGAAACCAAAAGCTTCAGCCTTAATTTTGTGAATGCAGATGTTTCGAAATTACTGGAAGAAATATTTATGAATTTTAAGCCGATGGCCGAACAAAAGAACATGAGCTATAGGCTTAACCTGCCTGCAACAGGTATTGTTGCACATGTGGATATAGAAGCGCTAAATAAGATTTTAAGCAACCTCATTAACAACGCCGTCAAATATGGAGAAAGCCGGGTAAATGTCTGCCTCCTGCCTTTGGAAGGGAATGATAGTGCCTTCCAAATCGAAATAAAAAATGACGGCTATCTCATTCCTGCTGACATGCAGCATAAGATCTTTGAACCTTTCTTCCGAATAAAGGAAACACGACGGCAACTAGGATCGGGGATCGGATTATCCCTGTCGCGTTCACTGGCAGAACTACACAGGGGAATCCTTGTTTTAGCGAAACCTGAAAACGATCTTAATGTTTTTCTGCTTAGTTTACCGGTCCGGCAGGATGAAAGGACTAACCAGCGCCAGAGGCAGCGTGAAAGAAGTTTAAACTGATAAAAGGATCTAAGGTAATGAAACCAGTGATATTATTAATTGACGACAACGAAGAAATCGTTGACTTCATAGCAGGGGAGTTAAGCCCTAAATACACTGTTATTAAAGCATATGACGGCATCGAGGCTTTGAACATTTTAAAGGAAGAATCTATTCACCTGATCATATGTGATATTATGATGCCCCTGATGGACGGGTTTGAACTATGCAGTAAGATTAAAACATCATTTGACTATAGCCATATACCTGTTATCCTGCTTACGGCCAAAAATACATTACAATCTAAGATCGAAGGACTGGAATTAGGGGCAGATGCCTATATTGAAAAGCCTTTCTCACCGGAACACCTGCAGGTCCAGATCGCGAACCTGCTCACCAACCGGAATAAGATCAAGGAATATTTTGCCAATTCACCGCTTGTACACATTAAAAGCATTGCCTATTCAAAGTCTGACGAAAATTTTTTAGAGAGACTTAATGACACCATTCAAAAAAACCTGGAGAATACGGAATTAGACGTTGATCATTTGGCGAAATACATGAATATCAGCCGGCCTACCCTATACCGCAAAATCAAAGCTGTATCAAACCTTACCCCAAATGAGCTGATCAACATTACGAGGTTAAAAAAAGCCGCTGAACTACTGATAGAAGGGGATTATAAAATCTTTGAGGTTGCTGACAGGGTCGGATATGTGAACCAGACCAATTTCGGAAGAAACTTTTTAAAACAGTTCGGCATAACCCCTTCTGAATATATAAGTTTAAAAAAATCGGATTTTCGAAATGAAGCATAATCAATCTAACCCTTTGTGGTTTCTTTGTGTAACCCTTTGTGCTCGTGGTAAAATAAAACCACAAAGTGCACAAAGTATATCACGAAGAATACACTAAGGTATTATAAGAACGGCGACATAATATCAAAACCCGGAAGAGCGGGAAGGAGTAAAATTGAGACGTTTTGAAGAAATAATGATACAAACCAAACCCGGCCATAAAGAAATTAGACCTTCCTTTATATATAACGAATGTGGACTCAACATCAGCATGTAAGAATGCACCTTCTTTGTTAACCACTTAATTATTTGCCATGAAGATGCCAGGTATTCCCTGCAGGTTTATCTTTTGTAACACTCGCCCTGCTTTACGGAACAATAACTACCTTACCTTTTTTTGGTGAATAAATAAACAAATTCGATACCCCTGGAAAGACTCCTGTAGCAAACTATCATCTTAAATTAAACGCAGTATAATGAGGAAATTAGTTTTATTTTGGGTTTTATGCGGTCTGGCATTTCAATATTGTGCAAATAAAAGACTCGGTGGCGGAACTCCGGCAGATTCCCGTGATGCTACGGGCAAGCAGAACGTTCCCCAACCTGCCACTGCAGACAGTGCTGTAGGCAACGTTTCAACACAAAAAGGAGCCAGAAGAGCGGAAGTGTTGTTCCTTGGCCACAATAGTAAACATCATGATGCGAGCAAATACGCTCCCTGGCTGGCCATTACCTTATTTAAAAAAGGGATAAATCTAACCTATACCACGAATCTGAACGATCTGAATACGGAAAACCTGAACAAGTACGATGGTCTCATTATCTATGCCAATCATGATACGATCTCACCATCGCAGGAATCAGCCCTGAAAGCTTTTGTAGAAGGAGGTAGGGGCCTGATCCCCCTTCATTCGGCCACCGGCTGTTTTAAAAATTCGGATTGGTATATTTCCACTGTGGGTGGCCAGTTCAAATCACACAAAACCGGCACCTTTGCTGCCAAGATCTTAAACACGTCGCATCAGGTTACCCAGGGCCTGCCTGCATTTGAAACTTTTGATGAAACTTATGTACATCAGAGACTGAATCCGGATATGACCGTGTTGACGGAGCGTGTGGAAGGCGATACCCGCGAACCATACACCTGGGTTCGCAACCAGGGAAAGGGCCGTGTTTTTTATACAGCCTACGGCCATGATGACAGCACCTGGACAAATGCGGGCTTTGAAAAACTTGTAGGAAATGGCGTAATGTGGGCTCTCGGCGACGATGTCAGGCAACAGGTGGCCAATCTCAAAATACCCAACGTAGACATATACGAATCCTCTAATATTGCCATTTCAAATTATACAAAACGGCATCTGGTACCCAAAATGCAGGAAGCCCTGTCACCGCAGGAATCCCAGAAGCTGATGCAGATTCCGGTCGATTTTGAGATCAAACTCTTTGCCGCGGAGCCGGATATTACGAATCCCATCGCCATGTCATGGGATGAAAAAGGGCGCTTATGGATCGTAGAGTCAGTCGATTACCCCAATACGTTCCTGGAAACAGACGGTGCAGCCAATGATCGTATCAAAATTTGTGAAGATACCGACGGCGATGGCAAAGCAGATAAATTCACCGTTTTTGCCGACAAGCTGAACATTCCTACCAGTATGGTTTTTGCCAACGGTGGAGTAGTTGTTTCCATGGCCCCGCATTTTGTTTTTTTGAAGGATACCAACGGGGACGATAAAGCGGACGTCCGCGAAAACATCATGACCGGCTGGGAAAAATTTGATACCCACTTTGGTCCCTCCAACCTTCAGTATGGCTTTGATAACAAGATCTGGGGAGTGGTAGGCTCCGGTTTTAACGGCGTTACTAAAGATGGTGAAAACATGAATTTTCAGCGGGGTGTTTATCACCTGAATACTGATGGAACCGGCGTTGAGTTTCTGGCAAACACCAGCAATAACACCTGGGGCCTTGGATTTTCTGAGGAAAACAACGTATTTATTTCCACTGCAAATAATACACATAGCGCCTATTATTCCATGCCGGCCAAGTATGCACAGCGATCACTGCCCGGAACTACGGTTCTGCCCGTGCATAAGCTGGATGGACATTACGATGCGCATACACTCACCCCTAACCTGAGGCAGGTGGATGTGGTAGGCGGATTCACTTCTGCAGCCGGCCATCACATGTATACGGCAAGAAGTTTTCCGAAAGAATATTGGAACCGGGTGGCTTTCGTAACCGAACCCACGGTCAGGTTGGTGCATAACGCCATTATTGAGCCCCATGGAGCCGGCTTTGCGGAAAAAGACGGCTGGAATTTACTCTCCAGTTCAGATGAATGGGTAGGACCTGTTTATGCTGAGGTCGGCCCTGATGGAGCCGTCTGGATCGCAGACTGGTATAATTTCATCATCCAGCATAACGTATTTGTTGAACGCCAGGCCCCTTCGGAAATGGTATTGCCGTTCAAGGAGCAACCAAGAGGCCAGGGAAATGCATTTGAGAGTCCGTTACGCGATATTAATTTCGGCAGGGTTTATAAGATCGTCTATAAGAAGGCGAAACCTTATTCGCCGGTAACCTTATCCAGGGACAATATCCCGGGTCTGCTTGCTGCCCTGGAACATGACAATATGTTCTGGCGCATGACCGCTCAGCGGCTGCTTGTGGAATCGAAAAACCAGGCAGCCATACCCGGCCTGCTTAAAATAATCGCTGATCCTAAATTGGATGAGATCGGTCTCAACAGTCCTGCAGTGCATGCTTTGTGGACCCTCCATGGCTTAGGCGCCCTGGCCGGCTCAAATGCTGAAGCGCAGCAGGCTGTAATTAAAGCCCTGACCCATTCTGCGGCCGGTGTACGAAAAGCAGCCATTGAAGTATTACCTAAAGACGCCCAGACCTCCGGCATCCTGCAAAAAAGCACGCTGCTCAAAGATCCTAATCTGAACGTGAGGATGACCGCCATTATAGCCATGGCAGGCTTACCTCCATCCATGGAGTTGGGAAAATTAATTTATGACGCAAGCCGCATTGGCGAGAATACAAAAGACGAATGGTTAGCCAGAGCTTTACTGGCGGCAGCTATCACCCATGAAGATGGCTTCATGGCCGCAGCCGCCGGTGAAAAAGTCTCGCCTGAACTGGCTGAAGAGGTACCTTTAAGTGTGCGGATAGCCAAAGCAGTGAGCCAGGAAATCTATCCCCTGCAAAGAAGGGGTGGAAGTTCTTTCCCCCCGGATGTCACGGGCAAAGAGATCATTATTAAAGCAACCGTTTCCAAACAGGATACCGCAAACCTGCAGGGTCTTATCATGGCCCAGGGTGGAAAAGAAGGGGGATACGGTTTGTACATTCAAAACGGTAAGTTAAATATGGTGGTAAAGCAAGGCGATAAAACCTATAAAGCTACAACTACGAAGCCGCTGCCTGAACGGTTCGAAATGGTAGCCAGGTTCATGAAAAACGGAGCCATGAGTCTGGATATAGACGGCAAGACAGTGGCAAAAGCCAAAGCCCCTTCTCTGTTCACTGCGCCGCTGAGCCTGGGTTTGCGTTCAGGGTTTGATGTAAATAATGAAAATCGCATGGGTGATTATACCGGCGGATTTGGCTTTACGGGTAATTTTCAAAATGCTTCCCTGGAGTTGAAAAGAGTAAAAAAATAACGGCCGGTTTTTTGCAAACGAAGGGAGTAACTAAAGAATTAAGAACGATGACCAGAATGTTAATTGTACTAAGCAGCATAGTGAGCCTAGGCTTATATCAAACCACCGTTTTACCGGGATATGACAACCCATTTAAAGCAGCATTAAGCGGTATCTCTGCTGGCCTGGAAAATCAATCGAAGCCACTGGCCTGTTATACGGTTGCTTCAGCTGATGATCCGTCCCAGGTTTCTCCTGCAACAAAGAAACAGGCGGCTAAACCAGTGGCAAAAGCAGCCGGCACTACAGCTAAAGGCACGGCTGCAGCCATTACCATCAACATGAATGTCGTTCCGGAAATGATGCAGTTTACTAAAACGGCATTTACCGTCAAAGCGGGTCAGAAGGTGATCATCGACTTTGAGAATGGCGATAACATGCAACATAATATGGTAATCATTAAGCCCGGAACCTCGGAAAAGGTTGGAACGGCTGCTGATGAACTGGCCAGGGATCCAAAAGGGGCGCTAAAACACTACGTTCCGCAGATGCCTGAAGTATTACATGCCTCTAAATTACTTGACCCTGAAGCCAGCTTTACCTTGGAATTTACAGCGCCGGCACAACCCGGCGATTATCCTTATTTATGTACGTTTCCAGGGCACTGGAGAATGATGAAAGGAATTATGAAAGTGGTGAAATAAACAGGTTTCGTTAAGGAGACAGCAAAACGATGAAAGGGCAGTTGCCGCAGATTTACCAGATCATGAAATTCTTGATTTAATCTGCGAATCTGCAGCGTGTATACCTGCTAACCTTATTAAAAAATTGAATATTAACACTGATAAATAACCATTATGTTCAACCTAATTAATCTCTTCTTAAATAAAGTTTACCGGCTGCTGTTATTTTTATCCGTTTGCTATTTGTGTGGATGTTCCGGTGGCAGGTCGGCTGCCCAAAAGAGTACTACCGGAATCCGTACCCTGATTGTAGGAGGCGGATCTTCCCATGATTTTAACCGCTGGTATAAACAGGCCGATTCTGTTACGTTGTCAGCGGATGGCTTTGCTTCGGTTACCTATACCAGTGGGATCGACTCCATCATTCCGCTGCTGCCGCAGATTGACGTGCTGTATCTGAGCAATAATCAACCCATGACCGATCCTAATCTCCGTAAGGCAATTTTTGATTTTGTAGAATCAGGTAAGGGTCTGGTGCTGGCCCATGGCGCGACCTGGTATAACTGGAAAGACTGGCCAGAGTACAATGCCAAACTGGTAGGTGGCGGATCCACAGGTCATGAACGCTATGGTAATTTCGATGTGAGTATCGTGAATGCAAATCACCCCATCACCCAAAATGTTGAAAAAACGTTTAATATAAAAGATGAGCTATACAGGATGAAGCCGGATTCGACGGGTCCCGGTCTGGATGTGCTGGCCATTGCCACCGTTCCCGGTTCGCAAACAACCTATCCTCTGCTTTGGGTTACAAAGCATTCTAAAGGCAGGATAGTAGGATTTACGCTGGGGCATGACGGAGAGGCCCACGACCTGCCGGTGTACCAGACACTGTTGAAAAACGCCATCAAATGGGCCGCCCGAAAATAGTGATAACAGGCGTCGATGCCGCTGACTTAAAAATCAAATAATTTAATATTCAATGATCAATTTTCAACACTCAATGTTCAACGCTTAGATCGAACGTTGCTTTTCATTTTGATTTATTGAACATTGTTCGTTGAATATTGAATATTTTAAGCCGACGATATTGAATAGTTTACTATCAAAAACGTAATCTCATTCTTCGTCTGATTAACCTGCAAATATTCACATACAAACCAATACCATGAGCGACAAAAAAATCAGAATCGTTATTGTAGGAATGGGCTTTGGAAAAGAATTTATTCCCATTTACCAAAGCCATCCCAATATTGCATCCGTAGGTATCTGTACCCGCAACCAGAACACCCTTGACGAACTCGCTGCGAAGTTTAACCTGGATAAAGACCTCTGCTTTCAAAATTTTGAAGATGTTCCTGGCCGCGATGATATTGACGCCATCCATGTGGTTACACCGGTCCCCGAACACGCTCAAATGACGCTGGCCTCGCTCAACGCCAATAAACATACTGCCTGTACCATTCCTATGGCTATGACCGTTGAAGACTGTAAGGCGATCGTTGAAGCCAAAAGAAGGGCTAACAAAGTATATATGATGATGGAAACGGCTTTGTATACACGCGAATTCCTGTATGGCCTGGAGCTGGCAAGAAGCGGCAAGCTGGGAAGGATCCAATTTGTGAGAGGATCGCATATCCAGGATATGAGCATGGAAGGCTGGGGTGAGTACTGGAAGGGCTTTCCTCCCATGCTAAACGGCACACACGCCATATCACCATTGTTAAAGATCAACAATACGAAAGCGGAAACCGTCGTCTGTCATGGTTCCGGAAGGTTAAGCGATGACCTTGCCAGCAGGTATGGGTCACCGTTTGCTGTGGAGACGGCAACATTCACTTTAAAAAATTCTGATGTGGTAGCCGAAGCTACGCGGTCATTGTTTGACGTGGTCAGGCAATACCGCGAAAGTTATGATGTGTATGGCACTAAGATGTCATTTGAATGGGAGCAATTGCAGGACGAACACCACACCCTGTTTGAAGGTGGCGAAAGTGCAAGGCGTTTCGATGCCCCCGACACCGACGACCTGCTTATTCCCCAGATCGCTCATTTCACCAGGAGAGAAAAAATTGATGATCCTAACCACGTTTCTTTTTTACAGGGCGCCGGACACGGAGGTTCTCATCCTCACCTGGTTCAGGAATTTCTGGCCGCCATTGTGGAGAACAGGAACTCTGCTGTTGATGCCGACGTGGCCGCAAATTATACCTGTGCCGGCATATGCGCACATGAATCTGCCATGAATGGCGGGAAACGGATCAGTATACCAGATTTCGAGTAGAAAAAGTGCAGCATCTGACACCCCCCGGATTAAAATTTAGTTTATGCAATTTGGTGTAAGTACCTTTCTTTGGGTTTCGCCATTCTCTACCCAATCTTTTGATCTGCTGTACAAGATCAGGGATATGGGATTTGATATTATTGAAATTGCTGTAGAGAAGAAAGAATTAATCGACTGGAAACGGCTGAAGGAAATGATTAAAGAGACCGGCTTAAAAGTGACGATAAGTGGTGCATTCGGTCCGGAAAGGGACATTTCCAGCGAAGATGCAAGAATACGTGAACAAGGCAAAAATTATATCATAGACTGCATCCGCATAGCACAGGATATGGGAAGCCCGGTGTTCGGGGGCCCGGTCTATTCGGCCGTTGGTAAGACAAGGTTTATCCCCGCAGAGCAGAAAAAAAGGGAAAGAGCCTGGTGTTTGGAGAACCTTCATGAAATAAGTAAGATTGCCGAAGACTGCGGCATCGTGGTTGGCGTTGAACCGCTAAACCGATTTGAGACAGATATGATAAACACGGCCGACCAGGCCATCTCCCTTGTTGAAGAAGTTTCTCACCCAAACATAAAAGTACAGCTCGATACATTCCATTGTAATATCGAAGAAAAGAATATACCTGACACTATCAGAAAACTGGGCAAGCTGCTTTGCCATGTGCAGGGCAATGAATGTGACCGCGGTACGCCGGGCACGGGCCACCTGGATTGGCAGGGGGTTAACCAGGCACTGACTGATATAGGTTACGAAGGAGCCATGGTCATTGAAACCTTCGGTGAGGTCTCGGAAGAAATTGCGAGAGCGGCTTCCATCTGGAGGCCATTAGCCTCCAGTTCAGATGAACTGGCCAGCGAAGGCCTGGCATTTTACAAAAATGTGTTTAAATGATGATGTAAAAACAACCGGGAATGTTCAAAAAATTAACCTGTTTCAATCTCCTCTGCCTGTTATCCGCTTTTTCTTTCGCTCAGCAATCAACGTTAGTTAAGGTAGACCTTTCCGCTTTTGATAAAAAATCTGCGGCCACCGCAACAGTGAACGGAAACGCTCTTGAAGTAAGCTGGCCAACCGGTGATAATGTTAAAGGACGGATCATCCTGGACCTCCAGACAGGTACGCCTTTGATTAAAACACTCCAGGTTGGCAAGGCCGGGTCTTTTAAAGATATTGCCGGTTCCCTAGACCCTTCTTTTATTCTAACCATTGGAAAACGGGATCTGGTATCGCAGAACGGCTGGAACATTTTTTTTGACCGCACTGCCTATCTTCCTTACACTTCGCATAATGTAAAGCTGAACAAGCGTGATATCAAAATTTCCACAAAAGGGTCACAGACGTGTATAAGTGTGTCAGAGGCAACAGCAGCCACTTTCTCAGGACCCATAGAGATCACCTTGTACAATGGAAGTCCCTTGTTAAATATGGCAGCCGTTTTAGTTACGCAGACCGACTCCCTGGCCATCATTTACGACGCAGGCCTGGTGAGTAAAACCTCGCCCTGGGAAAAGATATACTGGTCAGATACGGAAAACTTCATGCAATCAGTTAAAGCTGATCCTGATCCAGCCAGGGAGCTGGCCGTCAAATACCGGGCTATCATAGGAGAAAACAGGCAGGGTAGCCTGGCTGTTTTTGCACCTCCGCATCAATATTTTTATCCGCTCGATAACTGTTATAATCTCAAATTTACCTGGTATGGAACCAATTACAGGGAGATGATGCCTGGTTATGGCATAGGCATAAGGCATGACCTGCTTGGAGACAGGCGCTGGGTTCCGTGGTTTAATGCTCCACCGGGAACAAAACAGCGACTGAACTTTTTCTGCCTGGTCAGTGACCAGAAAGAGGGGAAGGTGCTTGCTATGGTGAAACAGTTCACCCACGAAGATAAATATCTCCCCCTGGAAGGCTATTACACCATGTGCAGCCATTTCCATACCGAGCATGTGGATGATGTTCTTACGTTTAAACCCCTTCCTGAAATACCTGGTTTTGTCAAGGCCTTCAGAAATACCGGTGTTAACATCGTACACCTGGGAGAATTTCACGGGCCCGGCAGTCCCAGGGGGCCGGAAATCAAACGGTTTTCCGAACAAAAAACCTTGTTCGAAGAATGCCGCCGCCTGTCTAACGGCAATTTTTTATTGTTGCCTGGTGAAGAACCTAATAATTTTTTCGGCGGACACTGGATGAATTTTTTTCCCAAGCCGGTATACTGGGTTATGGCCAGAACGGCAGGTCAACCTTTTGTGGAGGACGACCCGAAATATGGAAAGGTATACCGTGTAGGCGATAAGGAAGACATGTTAAAACTTCTTGAAGCCGAGAAGGGCCTGGCCTGGACGGCTCATGCCAGGACGAAAGGATCAACCGGGTTTCCGGACAAGTACAAAGAGGAGCCCTTTTTTAAATCTGACCGTTTTCTGGGAGCCGCCTGGAAATATATTCCTGCCGACCTATCGCAGCCGCGCTTGGGAAAAAGGGTTTTTGACCTCATGGATGATATGGCCAATTGGGGTGAGAAAAAATATGTCATTGCTGAAGCAGACCTCTTTAAAATTGAACCTGACTATGAGCTTTACGGCCACCTCAATGTAAATTATCTTCAGCTGGATCAGATACCTGAATTTAAAGATGGCTGGACGCCCATACTAGATGCGATCAGCACCGGGCGGTTTTTTTCAACGACAGGAGAAGTATTGCTTCCTGTATTTAATGTAAACGGAAAAGGCGCAGGAGAAACACTGCAATTGGAGGCCAACGGTAAGGCTATTGTAACCCTGGACATAAGCTGGACCTTCCCCCTCAACTTTGCCGAAATCATTTCCGGCGACGGGAAACAGGTATACAGAGAGTCGGTTAACCTCACAAATACACAAGCCTTCGGAAAACAAACTTTCCGGGTTCCTGTAAACCTGCAAAACAGGAAATGGGTAAGAGTGGAGGTGTGGGATGTAGCGGCTAACGGAGCGTTTACACAAACCGTTTGGTTGAATTAAATGTTTCAGTAGATTGTATCTTTAAAACGCGTATTTTAAACAACCAAACAATATCATATGAGCATGACAAAGGTTACTACGGCGGATCCGGCGGCAGCAGAATCGGCCCGGAAAAAACTTTTCTGGGGATGTTTCATGGCATTAATCGCTTCTGCGTTTGGCTTCGTTTTCCGTGCCTTCATTATGGCAGACTGGGGTGTTGAATTCGGGCTAAGTAAAACCCAGCAGGGAGAGATCTTTGGTGTTGGCTTTTGGCCTTTCGGGATCAGTATCGTTATTTTCAGTCTGATCATTGATAGGATAGGTTATAAGAAATCGATGATCTTTGGATTCACTTGTCATATCGTGTCGGCAATTATGACCATTTTTGCCGATGGATACTGGATGCTTTATTGGGCCACCTTTATTTTTGCCCTGGGTAATGGGGCTGTGGAAGCGGTTATTAACCCGGTAGTAGCGACCATGTTCCCCAGGGAAAAGACTAAATGGTTAAATATACTCCATGCGGGCTGGCCGGCCGGTATGGTTATCGGAGGGTTACTCGGGATCTTCATGATAAGCCAGGAATTTCAATGGGAAGTAATTATCGGGTTTATTTTGCTGCCGACCTTTATTTACGGCTGGTTGATTTTTAACCGTGAATTCCCTGTAAATGAACGCGTAAAAGCAGGTGTGACCTATTTGGAGATGCTTAAAGAAGTAGGCATTCTTGGTGCTTTAATTATAGTTGCCTTGTCGGCATTTCAGCTCGGCAGCCTGATCGGATGGTCCTATTGGGTGAGTATATTAATTACCCTGGCAGTAGTGGGTTTATTCGGGTACTATGTCCGGTCCCTAGGCCAGCCGCTGTTTATCCTTTTGTTGCTGATCATGATCCCCCTGGCTACAACGGAATTGGGTACCGACAGCTGGATCACCAACCTGATGACTCCCGAGATGGCAAAGGTAGGCCTGCAGGGTGGGTGGGTGTTGATCTATACGTCCGTTATCATGGCAGTGCTCCGTTTTTACTCCGGCCCTATCGTTCACAGGCTTTCTCCGCTGGGCTTACTGGCGGCAAGCGCCTTTATTGCTGCAGTAGGGCTTGTCTTCCTCTCTTATTCAAGCGGGTTTGTCATAGTGATTGCTGCTACCGTTTATGCATTAGGTAAAACTTTTTTCTGGCCTACCATGCTGGGTGTTGTGTCGGAGCGTTTCCCTAAAGGAGGAGCATTAGCACTAAATTTTACCGGAGCTGTCGGCATGATGGGTGTCGGTGTGATCGGCGCTGTTATCCTGGGGTTTGTGCAGGACAGAGAACTGGATAAGAACCTCGCTTTATACGATCAGAGTAATAAGACGGTGCTTCATTCTACCTACGTAACTCAGGAAAAGACAGGCCTGTTTGGTCGCTACCGCTCACTGGATACGGATAAACTGCTCACGGCTACTCCGGAAACTGTTCAGACTATAGACAATGTTCAAAACCAGGCAAAGAAGATCGCCCTGAGAACGGTGGCCATCTTCCCTGTGCTCATGCTGGTCTGTTATCTTGGCCTGATCTTTTATTTCAAGTCGAAGGAAGGAGGTTATAAACCTGTGGAACTTAGTGAAGATGAAGCACTGCCGCTTGCGGAGTACTGATGAGTTTCTGTCGCTTAAGCCGGACTAATTACTTAATCTCATATAAATAAACAATAAGCAATGAACAATATTCAATACTCGCTTTTTAGGTATTATACATCAAATTAATTACGTTTCCTGCCGGTGTATTAT
>JBBJMP010000038.1:0-32419 GCA_037718865.1 Chitinophagaceae bacterium
GGAAGCATATCGAAAATATATCCTTCGGTAATGGGAATATTTCCGGTAGCATCGGGGGTGGTGTTAGGTGGACAAAAGCGAAATCCATTTGATAAAACAATATCAGGCTTTACTTTCCACATTAATGCATCAATAATTAATGTATCAATCGGATTTTCTACTACAAAGTACCGGTACAAGGGAATAGTGCTGTGTCCAACAACTTTGGTAATATCTTTTTTAAAAGGCTGTTCATGTTTTGAAATAAGCGCCTGCAGAGCAGCCTGAGGTTTATAACGCGTTGCAGAAACCTCGTCAAGGTGATAATGCTCATTTACTATTTTACCGTTTTCAACAGTCAAATCTAACCGCCCAACAAAAGAACCAAACGCCCCGGGCTCCACTACTTTACTGTATTTGCATTGAATTGGTTCGCGTACACGTTCATGCGTATCGCCGCCGAAAATATAATCAACCCCTTCACATGCAGAATGATTTGCCAACGCTATCTGCTGCGATAAGCCTAAATGCGAAAGCAATATTATAAAGTCGCATTGCTCCTGTTCTTTCATCACTTTTACATAATACGCCAAATTCTCTTCAGGGAAACTATAGATAATTCCTTTGCTGTATGCAGGTGATTGACGAACGGGAACCAAAGGGTCAGTATAACTAACAAAACCAATTTTGATACCTGCAACATTCCATGTGTAATAAGGCGGAAAAATTAACTCGCCCTTTCTTCCGTTACCCAAATCGTGATACATGTTCGAACATATTTTTGGGGCATTTAAGCCGCCCAATAATTTTAGCATGTTCTCTTTGTAATACACCACTTCCCAATTGCCGGGTATGTAAAGATTATAATCAAGTGCATTTAAAATTGGCTGTATTGCTTTACCAGTCGTCATCACGCTAAGCTCACTTCCCTGGAACATGTCACCCGTATCAATAATAAAAGTGTTTGGGTTTTTCTTCCTTGCTATGTCAAAGTACGTAGCAAGATTGGCATAGCCGCCGGTTTTACGAAACACAGATTTTCCTTTCTCCCAAAACAGTTCATCATGCGGATGCAACTGACAGTGCACATCTGTGGTTTGCAATAAAGAAACTATTTGTTGTCCGTCTTTTATCGGGGTGGTTGTTTCACCGTTATTTTTTTCTTCTTCTTTAGTTGTTGAAGAAAATGCTGAAAGAGGGTTAGCACTAATTCCTAGCCCTGCAAGTGTTGAGAATTTTAAAAAATTTCTTCTTGTATTTTGTTCAGTCATGGATGACAGTATTTTAAGTTATTTACATTATTTTTCACTCAAAGTGGTAAAGGAGCAATCTGTTAAATTATTCTTTGCGCCTTGCGTGAAATTTTACACCACGATAAAAAAACCTTCTGTACCAATAAAACACAAACGCTCTAAGTGTCATTAAGGATTGGTGAAACTTTGTTTTCTCTGTGTCTGTGTGGTTTATCTTGCCGCCATTTTTTTCATATCTTTTCTTTTTGTAACAATGGGTTTAAAGGGTCCGAACTTATGTTGCGCTTCGCTAAATTCATCGGTGTAAGGGCCAAAAGGATGATCAAAAGGTTTGGCTGAAATGTTGGGCCAGTCCTTCGTTAAATCAGCTTTGGGGCGGGGTTGTGCATTTACAAAAGCAGCTACATCCCAGGCTTCTTCATCGGTTAAAACAGGGGCGTCATGTTTTGCCTGATTAAACGGCATGTTATCTTTTACATAACCTGCAAAGCGAGATAAGCGAAACAATCCTGCACCACTGTTATAACTATGCTCACCCCATAGCGGAGGATAAGCATAGCTAATTCCATTCAATTGTTTTAATCCTTCTCCGTTTGCAGCATGGCAACTTTGGCATCTTTGACTGTAAACAATTTGACCCTTTTCCGGGCTTGCGGCTCGATCTAAATAAATTAAATCTGTAATGCCTGCCCCTTTGGGTTTCTCCCCTTTCTTTACCTCCTGTCCGAGCCATTGTATGTAAGCAACAATAGACTTCATTTCAAAGCTTGTGGTATCTATTGCTTTGCCATTTAAACTTCGCTCAAAACAGTCATTAACCCGTTTAGGAATGCTTTCAATTGTTCCGCTTCGCTCACGGAATTTTGGATATGTAGAAGCTACTGCAGCATAATTATTTCCCCATGTTCTGGTACCTGCATCTAAATGGCAGTTCTGGCAATTCATTCCGTTACTGATGGAATTAACAGAACCGTTCGGCCCAAAATATTTCGATGTATTAGCAATTAAATCCTGCCCGTAAATAAGCATTTTACGCTGTTCTCCTGTTGTTGTATTATCTGAATATAAGCTTGGGGCTAACCAATAATCCAGCTGCTTATCTCCTAAGATTGTTTGCGGCTGTTTTTGTTCAGTGGCTGTCAGATCTCTAATAATAACAATTGCAACTACCAGAAAAATCAGGTACAGGAACCAGTCATCTTTCAGATATTTTTTCATTGGCAAAATCAGGATATAAATAGTACTAAAATCGCTTGTAAATGTTCGCTTTTTCTATCGCCTGTAAGGTGACTTATGTCACAAAGCAGTTTAATCATGAAACTATAATCACATTTAAAAAAAGGCTGCTCCTTTTACAAGAACAACCTTTGAAATAGATGAAACTATTTATTGCAACTGTTTCATAAGTTCTTTTGCATCTACTATGCCGCTTTTTCTCCAAACTTCCTTATTGTGTTTATAAATTATAAAAGTAGGGAAAGCTTCAATATTTAATTGTTTGGAGATGACTGTTTGGTCACCACCATCTATTTTTACCAAATGAAACTGTAAGTTCTTTGCTTTTGATAATGAATCAATTACCGAGTTCATTTTTTTACATGGTGGACACCACACTGCACCTACATCAACCAACACAGTTTTATCAGCGGGTATGAGTGATTGATATTCTTTAAAATCTATTTGCTTTATGGTGGCAGCTTCCTGCAAAGGCATAGAAGCTCTTTTCCATTCTGTAATACCGCCATCCAGATTGTAAGCCGTATATCCCTTTTCTCTTAACCATTTTGCTGCTGCCCCGCTTCTTGCACCACTTAAGCAATAGGTATATACCGGCTTTGCTTTATCTAATGATTGTACTCTTTCAATAAACTGTTCCTGATTGGTCCAGTCGGCTAAGAAAGCATCCTTTAAATGACCACTTTGGTACTCGCCAGAAGTGCGAACATCAAGCACTTGCACGTTTGGTTGCTTTATGCCTTTTTCAAATTCACCAACCCCGAGATTGGTTGCCTGTTGGGCACTAGTTGTACACGATGTGAGTGAACCGCTAACCAGCAGGAGCCACAATAATAGGTTTTGTACACGCATATTTTTATTTCTTTTATTGAACATTTTAAGACAGAAACTCACTTTGGCGGCAGGTCATTAGAGCTATTATTTTCGTAAACAATTATTGAACATCTGAATTTCTATTTTTTTCTTTTTTAAATGAACTAATAATTAGTGCGCCAAATATAGCAAAGTAAATGCTGCTTCTAAAAGGATTTGATGTTATAGCACAAGTGCCGGTTAGGCATCCTACATATTTCCAATAAAGAAAACCTGCCATTGCGCCTAACGCTGCGCCGATCAATAAGAGCTTATTTTTTATTATCCAATTCTTCAAACACTACCTCACTTTCTTTTTTACGATTACAATAATTTACTGCACAACCTCTACTGCCACAACATCCTACATTGGCAATTGCTGTTAGTAGCAAAAAGCCTGCTATTATGCCTAATGTTATATCTTTTTGAATAATTGACTGTACTAATGCAATCACTCCCATTACAAGCCTAAGCCCTCGCATTACTGACCAGTCAGTTAATATTGCTTTCATCATTTCATTTTGGTTTTAAATTTTCAAGACCCCCACCATTTACGACTTCAGTAATACCAACCTGTTTTAAAATGGAAACTGCAATTCCGCTCCTGTTGCCACTTCTGCAATAGGCTATTATTGGCTTTGGCATTTGTTTAAACTCGTCAATCCTCTGTGCTACCTGGTCGTAAGGAATATTGATAGCAGCAGGATAATGTTCTCCTGCATATTCTTCGGGAGTTCTCACATCAACTATTGTTGCATTGGTTGCTGCTTCCATTGTGATAGTAATTTTTATTATTGCGAAATTATTACAATGAGTGAGCACCGGATGTGATAATTGTCACTTAGCAGTTAGAAAATGAGTTCTTTAACAATAATGTATATGCCCATAACCAATACAAACCAGCCAAAACCCTTTTTTAGCCTGTCGCTGTTTACCTTTTGGTTGAAGTAACCACCAATGAAAATGCCTGCTATTGCTATGGCTGTAACTATTATTATGAATTTCCATTCAATAGGGTGACGACCAATGTCGCCTAAAAAACCAATCAGGGAATTAAATGCTATGATTAAAAGTGATGTACCAATAGCTTCTTTCATTGGTAGCTTCATTAGTATGACCAATGCAGGTATTAGTAAAAAGCCCCCACCTGCACCTAAAAAGCCTGTTACCAAACCAATAAGCACCCCATACATTACAAGCACCCAGGGCTTTTCTTTTACCTGCTTTTCTGCTACCACCTTCCTGCTTCTAATCATTGACACTGAAGCAGCTAACATGAGTATAGCGAACACAACCATTACAAATAATGAATGTGTTACCTCAAACGAACCGATTTTAAAAAACACATCTGGTAGGTATGGAATGATAAATTTTCGTGCAATGAAAACAGTAGTAATAGAAGATGAACCAAAAAGTAAAACAGTTTTGAAGTTAACTAAGCCTTTCCGGTAGTTATTGTAAGCTCCTACAAGGCTTGTAAAGCCTACAATAAAAAGTGAATATGAAATGGCAAGTGTGGGTGACACAGCAAACAGGTACACCAAAATTGGTATCGTTAATATTGAGCCTCCACCACCTATTAAACCCATTGAAATACCAATGAGTAATGATGCGATGTAACCTGCTATTTCCATAGATGCAAATGTGATGGCAATTAATGACAGCTACCGTGATAAAAGTCACAGAGGCATCAATCTTTTTTTATCCACTCAATTGAGTTTCTATGGATAACCAGCCATGCCTTTGCTTCCATCTTCTTTAATAACCGGCTTACAACTTCTCTTGATGAATTGAGGTCGTTTGCAATCTCCTGGTGGGTAATTTTTAAGTTATTGCCAAGCTGCTGCACTTGTTTTTTCAGGTAGTATTCAAGCCTTTCATCCATATTGGTGAAAGCAATTGCATCTATGGTTTTTAAAAGTTCTTCAAACCTGTTGCGATAAGATGTAATAACAAACTGATACCAGCTTTTGTATTTGCCCATCCACTGGTCCATGTATTCAAGCGGTATTGCCAAGACTGTTGCATCGGTTAGTGCCTTTGCCAATATCTCACTTGTTTCATGCTTTGCTGCACATACCATAGAAAGAGAACAAGCCTGTCCTGCATTAAGATGGTAGATGAAAAATTCTTTGCCTTCATCGTCTTCCCTGTACAACTTAACCAAGCCCTCTATGATTAGCATAGTTGAACGGATGGGTTGCCCTACTTTCAAAAGTGTTTCTCCTGCTTTCACTTCCTTAATAGTTCCATGCTCCACCAATTCATTGTATAAGCCTTCTTCGAGGTCGGGGAAAAGTTGTTTTAGATTGCTTTTGTCCATTATTATAGCTATTGCAGCGCAAAGTTGCATTTTTTCAGGTGAGTAAACCATAAGTCAAAAAAAAGCCCGAAGGCTAGAAGGGTAAGCACTGGAAATAATAGGTACACTGCCCTGAATGAATGGAATTTGCTAATTAGAATTACAGAACGTACAAGTGAGTGACACAACAAAAGTATAATTATGGTACTGATGCCGGTTCAATGATTTATATCATGCATTTATTCCCTAAACATCCTTTTAAAGTACAGTTTTGTTAGTAATAAAGATAGTGATACCAGTAATTGCAGCAATTGTCAATGCAATTAAAATACTAATCTTTGATGTGCTGATTATATCTGTATCAACAAATGCAAGATTGCTTATAAACATAGACATAAGTAAAACCTATACCACCAAGGAAACCAATGCCTGTTAAGTTTCGCCAATTTAGCCCTTGCTGAAGTTGTGCAATACCTGTTTTTACTAATAAATACGTAAATAAAAATATTCCTGCAAGTTTACCGAATACAAGACCAATCATAATACCTAAGGAATTTGATGAGGAAAGGCTGCTTACAACATTTGAAGGGATGATAATAGCTGTATTTACTAATGCAATATTGGAATAATAATAAATGCAACCGGCTTATGCAAGAAGTGTTGTAAGTGGTAGGAAACGTTTTCATCATCATCGTTATGAAATGGAATTACAAATGCAAGTAGCACACCGGCAATAGTTGCATGAACACCGGACTTTAGAAAACAATACCACATCACAATGCCTAGAAGAATATAAAAAATGAGCTTCGTAACTTTTAATCTATTCCAAATAAACAGACCTAATAAAATGCCACCTGCAATAAGCAGGTAAGTAAACAAAACTGTTTTAGTGTAGAAGAAAGCAATAACCAGGATTGCACCTATATCATCAATAATGGCAAGGGCTGTTAAAAGTACTTTTACTGCTGTTGGTACTTTGTTGCCTGCTAAAGCAAGTATGCCTAATGCAAAAGCAGTGTCTGTTGCCATTGGAATTGCGAAACCTGATTGTGTTGCCGTACCATTGTTAAGTGTAAAATGTATTAGGGCTGGTATGCAAATGCCACCTACTGCCGCTGCTAATGGGAGAATGGCTTTCTTGAAATCTGTCAATTCACCAATGTATAATTCTCTCTCAACTTCAAGCCTACCATTAAAAAGAAGATTGCCATCAAGCCATCGTTTATCCAGTGCTCTACAGAGTAATTAAGAGAGACATTTGCAAACGATAAATCCACCTGTTGATGCATGAAATGCATATAGCTTTCACCAATTGCAGAATTTGCTATGGCTAAAGAAACAACTGTGCAGATAACGAGTAATAAACCTGCAACTTTCTCGCTATCAAAGAAGCCTGTGAATAAATTTGTGAATTTGCCTGCCATGTCCTTCTGCTCTATTTATTGATTAGCTGCATATTTATTGCAAACCAACAAGGGTTTTGCAGGTCCACCGTAAAAGATGTTTACAAGTCAAAAAAGAAGCCCGTGGCGGGCTAAAAAGGGAAGCACTGAAAGTAATAAGTACGCTTCTCTGCTTGACGTTAATTGGCTAAATTTCCATTATAAAATCTAATAGCCTAAAAGAATCGAACTTTTATCATTTGAATTCCAATATGTTAGAAAAAAGGGGGTACATTTTGAAATTTGAAAAATACTTGCAAAGCCCTCAAGAATAATTAATTAGAAACTTAAATAGCAACTTTGTAGTCCCGACAGGAATCGAACCTGTATCAAAAGTTTAGGAAACTTCTATTCTATCCATTGAACTACGGGACCATTATATCATTGGGCATAACAACCATCTTCAAACTGGTTGGTGAAAACACCAACCACGGGCAGATTTGCACATATGCAGATTCGCCACATCCGCACATCCTCACATCCGCATCCGCATCCGCATCCGCACATTTTTTCTCGCCGCCGGCAAAAATAAAGTTTTCCGGCAATTCAACACCTTAAATCTCCAATCTGCCATTCCACACTTATCTTTGCCATCCATTTTGCAAAATCTATGAAGTTTTATAATATTTTGATCAAATACCGCCTCTATATCGGTATCGGGATCCTGATGACTGCTATTGCAGTGAACATTACCAGCGGTTTCTGGCCAGCCTTCATCCTTTACCTCATCGGTGTCATCCTCATATTCGGACATTTCTTTTTCGGTCCTATGCGGCTGATACAGGAATACATGGAATCCGGCGACATGGAAGGGGCGGAAAATGTACTGAACTCTATAAAATACCCCAACCTGCTGTACAAACCCATCCGCTCGGTCTTCTACACCCTGAAAGGTAACGTCGCTATGATGAAGCAGGATTACACCGGAGCCGAAAAACACATGAAGAAAGGATTAGACCTGGGAATGCCCATGAAGGAAGCGGAAGGTGCCAGCCTGCTCCAGATGGGTATGTTATCGATGCAGAAAAATAACTTGAAACAAGGTGAAAGTTATATTCGCTCCGCCATCCGCAAAGGCCTTCCTGATAAGGAGAACGAAGCGGCCGCCTACTTGCAGATGTGCTCTATCATGATGACCAAGAGAGAATTCCGGGCGGCAAAGGAATTTTTCCGCAAAGCCAAGGCCCTGAAACCTACCACCCCCCAGATCGTTGACCAGATCAAGCAGATCGAGAAGTATATTACCAGAATGCCGGGATAATTACCTCAAAAAATTACTATCAAACTTCATTAAAATGGTTCCAGAGATAAGCAAGCGGTAAGTGAAGCTCCCGGCGGCGTTCATGCTATTTTAAAATAGGTGACGGTAAGATACAGCGATCTGAAGCCGGTGTCAATATCACTTTGTGGTTATAAAGATGCTTAATTGTCAGGAAAGGATTATTTGACGCTCCTGGGACATGGGCCATTTTCCAAACAAATCTTCTACCTTTTCATACCGGTAAGAAAAGATTGATTTTAATTCGTTGCGGACATACAAGGCATTCGCCAGGTCACCTAAAAACCAGAACGGAATTTTATAATGGACAATATCGGTCATTTCCACACCACCTTCCACAGCAACAAAATGGTGCTGGTGATGCCACATACTATAAGGACCAAAACGTTGCTCATCCACAAAATAACGGTGTTGCTCAACATGGGTGATCTCCGTCATCCAGTACAGGGAGATATTCAACAAAGGTCTTACGGTATATTCGAGGATCTGTCCGGCATACATTGTAGTTCCGTGATGACGCGAACGAATGGTAAAGCCCATTTTAGCCGGTGTAATGATCTGAAGATTGTCGGGCTTCGAAAAAAATTGCCATGCTTTTTCCAGCGAAAGGGGGATTTTCTGAACGGTCTTGATTGAATATACTGACATGTTAATGATAGCATAACAACCATTAAACGGGCAAATGGTTTAACTAAACTTCAGAAGGATCATCATTCCCCGGCTTCATCCTAATACCTTGAGCTGATGATCTCCCTTAAACGGTAAAAGGAATCATCCGTCTTTTCAATGAAATCAAATTGCCCGAATGCCACCAGGTTGTTGTGGGTATCCAGGCACGGCTGGGTGGAAAACACCACAGCGTATACATCAGGATTTACGGACCGGCTTGCTTTTAAGGTATCAAGCCCCGTCATTTCCCCTTCAAGGTTATAATCAAGCACCAGCACGTCCGGCAGATCAGCAGTGACCATCTTCAGGCAGGCTTCTCCGTTTGTGAAAAACCGGATAAAATCACTGATTGACTCCAGCTCTTTTTCAATCAGTTGCTGGTAAATCAGGTTATCTTCAACTACATATATCCTCGGATTCACATTTTGCTTCATGGTACTATTTGTGATGGCACATACCTCAAAATGGTGCCGTTAATTTTCATCACTCAAAATAATACAAATCAGCTATTTATAAAAGCGCGCCTAATAGGAAACTCTTAGTATGGGAATTTGCTACCAATCCGGGAGAGCGGTTGACTAATTCAGCGCTAACACTTCATTTTCCAACTGCGCAATACAGTTCTTAATAACTACATTGATCTTATAGATCAGCGCAGGCAAATTTTCCAGGTTTTCATTTCTTTTTGCGCTGGCCTCAACAGTCCTTACATCCTGCCTCAATGAGTCGATACCCATCGAATCAAGTGTTGACTTTAATTTATGCGCCATTTTACTTACCATATCCCAATTCCTGGTATTCAGGTAAGCATTTAATTCCTGCAAATTGGCCGGAACCGTTTCAATGAACAGCTTAACCATTTTTTTAACAAATTCTTCGTCTCCTCCTGACACCGCTATAATGGTGGATAGGTCGTACAACCGCTGGTTGTGAAAAGATTCGGTTGCCCCGGTCAAAATTTCGTTCATATCAATTGGTTTGGTGTTGGTACCTTTAAAATTTTTTTCTATGGCCTTAAAAAGTTTTGCCTCATTTACCGGCTTGGATAAATAATCATTCATGCCCGCCTCAATATAGTTTTCACTATCTCCTTTCGAGACATTAGCTGTTAATGCAATAATCGGGATACCGGCTTTTGTTTGGTCATTCAGCTGACGGATGCGCCGGGTAGTGGTCAGGCCATCCATGACAGGCATTTGAACATCCATGAGCACCAGGTCATAGCTGTTTTCCTGGATCATTCGTAATGCTTCCATACCATCGGCGGCAACCGACACCTCGAATCCCCACGACTCCAGCATATGCTTTACGATGAACTGGTTCAATTCACCATCTTCCGCTACCAGCACTTTTTTATTACCAAGGCTCAGATAATCTATCACCACCGGCGGTTCCGGTTCGCTTGCATTTCCCTCAGTCAACGTATACGGGATACTAAATGTAAAAGTGGAACCTTTGCTTTCCACGCTTTCTACCTGCAAGCTTCCTCCCAGCATCTCCAGCAGGTTCTTGCAGATGGCTAACCCCAGGCCGGTTCCTCCATATTTTCGGGAAGTTGACGGATCTGCCTGAACAAACGGTTCGAATATTTCATCTATGCGATTTTCGCTTATTCCTATACCGGTATCTTTTACAATACATTCAATAATGGTTGTGCATTCGTAATATGACCTTATCCGGGTGGTAATGATAATGTTTCCTTTTTCAGTAAATTTAATGGCATTGCTTAAAATGTTATTCAGTACCTGAGAAAGCCGGAACGGATCTCCGGTGACTACCAGATCAGCAGGTATGGTATTCTGAAAAATAATGGCCACACCTTTTTCTTCAGCCCTGTAAATAAACGATTGAATGTTGATCGCTATTTTGTCTACTATCTTAAAGCCTAGCTGCTCCAATTGCATTTTGCCGGAGATGATCTTTTCCATATCCAGCACATCGTTCGATATCACCAGCAGGTTGTTCGACGATTCCTGTATCAGCTGCAGGTAATTTCGTTGCAGTTCGTTTAAGGGGGTTTTTGACAGCAGGCCGGATATGCCAAGAATGCCATTTATAGGTGTTCTGATCTCATGGCTCATGTTGGCTAGAAAAGTTTCCTTGGCGTGCGAGGCCTGCTCAGTAACCTTTTTGGAATATAACAGGTGTTGCTCCGCATAGATGCGTTCCGTTATATCCAGCGAAAAACCGATAACATAAGGCTCGGCGCCTTCTACGTCTACCACCGCATTCTGAAAAAGCATGAAAATTTTCCTTCCGGTTTTACTCAGGATGCTGAGCACGCCGCCTGCTGTTTTATTTTGACGGATGGCGGGCAGGTAAACATGCTTAAATTCGTTTCGGCGGTTTTCGGGCATGAAATCATAAATGAACCGGCCAGTCAACTCATCTTCACTGTATTCCATACACCTGCAGGTAGCCGGGTTAACGGATAATAACCTTCCTTTAAGGTCATGTATGCAGATCAATGCCTCGCAGTGATTGAACAGTTCAAGATGGTGCTTTGCTGTTTGCAAAAGCTGGTCTTCTTCAATTTTTTTTGCAGTAATATCGAAACCGACCCTGATCACGGCATTGAGACCACCCTTTCTATGCGAGACAGGATGTAATCTCAGTAAACGATATGTCAATTTCCCTTTGTTATCCCTGACCTTCTCTTCCCACTCCTGCGGTTGTTTAGTCTTCACCGCTTCACTAAAATAATATATTCTCCTGATCGCGACAGCCAGGCCTTTCCCGGATACGCGGCAGTATTCTTCTTCCGTTTCTCCGATCACCCATTGCCGTAGGGCAGCTTCTTTTTCAGCATGGTTGTTTAAAAAAAGGTATTCATGTTCCGGGGAAAATAAGGCTATATCGGCAGGGATGTTGTTGAAAACGGTAGCATGCCTGCCTGCAGGTCGCTGAATCTGCAGCAACTGCCGGTGCGCTAGGTCCAGTTCACGCGTCTTTTTACCGAGCGCCGATTCAGCCTTTTTACGCGCCTTCTGCACAACGTAGAGTTGCTTTTTCAATGACTTAATTTCTGCCAGATGGTTCATGATAAGATTGGGAGGTTGCTTACTTCTGTACCAGTTCGTTATTCTGCACCATCCGGTAAATAGTTGATTTGCCGATGTCTAGTTTTTTGGCTACGAGCAAAACGTCTGAATTATATTTATCTAAGTAATGTTGAATGATCTGGTTGGTATATTCTTTAAGTGTGATCTCCTGGCTTAAGAGGTTTGATATGGAGCCGGAAGTGTTAAGAGTGATATGCCCCGGTTCAATGATTTCCCCGTCAGCCATTACAACGGCCAGCTCCATAATGGATTTCAGTTCCCTTACATTGCCCGGATAAGCGTATTGCAAAAGCTTTCGTTGCGCTTCGGGTGAGACAGTTTTTTTGGGCAGCTTATTCTCCTTGCAAAACTGATCTGTAAAATGTTTAACGAGGATAAGTATATCGTTCCCACGTTCCCGTAAGGGTGGCAATTCGAGTGGTAGGCCGATCAGGCGGTAATACAGGTCTTCCCTGAAGCGTTTTTGTTTAACTTCTTCCAGCAGGTTCTTATGGGTAGCAACGATGATGCGGGCGGTTATCGCAATAGTAGCATTACCTCCAACACGAATGATCTCTTTTTCCTGCAACACCCGGAGCAGTTTTGCCTGCAGGTTGATATCCAACTCACCGATCTCATCCAGAAACAGGGTTCCCTTATCGGCTTCCTCAAATTTTCCAATGCGTCTGCTTATTGCACCGGTAAAAGCTCCTTTCTCATGTCCGAATAATTCACTCTCGATCAGTTCCCTGGGAATGGCAGCAACGTTTACGGCTACAAAAGGGAGTTTATGTCGTTCAGAGTTATAATGGATGGCTTTTGCAACCACTTCTTTTCCGGTACCTGTCTCTCCCGTAATGGAAACGGTAATATTCGTTTTACATGCCTTTTCGATGAGCGCGTATATTCTTTTAATGGCATCGCTTTTTCCAAGGATCATTTGCGAGAAGTCGTACTTATGGCCTACCTCGGTACGCAGTTCCTCCACTTCTTTTTTAAGTCCGGAGATTTCTTTAAGATGCAATATGGCGTTCCATAACCTGTCTTTGGTCTCATCATCTTTAACAATATAATCAAATGCACCGCTCTTCAATAAGTTGATGGCAGTACCTACGTCTTCCTGTCCGGAAATGATAAGCACCTGTATATCCTTGTTGTATTCTTTGATGCGCTTCAACACTTCTGCCCCATCGCTGTCAGGCATGGAATAATCCAGCGTTACAACATCAGGGTTTTCGTGAAGGCGTGCGAAAAAATCCCTGGGAGAGCTGAAACGCTTGACCACGTATTCAGGGTTGAGTGAAAGATAATGGTTAAGCATGGAGCCGTACCAGATATCATCTTCCATAATGAAGATCTTAAAGGAATCTTTTTTCATAGGTTGGATATTACCGGGGTCATAAAATTTCCCAATTGTAGAACGTTTCCAATAATGGAATATTATTGGCCGGATTAGATTTACGTACTAACACTTATCCGGGAAAAGTTCGGAGTTCGGGGTTCGGGGTTTAACACAGATGGGAAATTTAAACTAAAATCTTTAGTATTTGTTTTAATATTGAATTCAGAAACACGAACTTCGAACCTTGAATTCCGAACTTTATTCATCCATGTCTCAACTGAACAAATACAACAACGCATATCTGTCAGCCTATAACAAGCTTAACGCAGATCAAAGAAGGGCGGTAGACCAAATTGAAGGTCCGGTGATGGTTATTGCAGGCCCAGGCACCGGGAAAACCCAGATTTTGTCTGCCCGCATCGGGAAGATATTACTGGATACCGACACTCAACCGGGCAATATTCTTTGTCTTACCTATACCGATGCTGGAGTGGTTGCCATGCGTAAGCGCCTGATCTCGTTTATCGGGCCAGACGCTTACAAAGTGAATATTTACACTTTCCACGCATTTTGTAATGATGTGATACAGGAGAACCTTTCATTATTCGAAAAGAACGCCCTGGACCCGATCTCTAACCTGGAGAAAATGCAGTTGTTTAAAACACTCATTGACGAACTTCCTAAAAATCACCCGCTGAAAAAATACAGGGGGGATGTTTATTTTGATATTCCAGGCCTTCAATACCTGTATTCTGTAATGAAAAGGGAAGGATGGACACCTGCCTTCATCAATTCCCGCGTAGATGAATATATTCATGATCTTCCCAACCGCGACGAATACCGCTGCAAACGCGCTACAGGCAGGTTTAGAAAAGGAGATATCCGTACGGATAAGATTGAAGAAGAGATGGACAGGATGGAAAAATTCAGGGCGGCGGTTAATGAATTTGCGAATTTGCAGGAACTGATGAGAAAGAAGAACCGGTATGATTTTGACGACATGATCAATTGGGTATTGGAAGCATTTGAAAAAAATAACAACCTGCTGGCCAATTACCAGGAAAAGTATCAGTACATACTGGTAGATGAATACCAGGACACGAGCGGCACACAGAACCGCCTGGTTCAGATACTCATTGATTTCTGGGAAAAACCAAACATATTCGTAGTTGGTGACGATGACCAGAGTATCTTCCGGTTCCAGGGCGCAAACGTAGAAAACATGCACGAGTTTCACAAAAGCTATGCAAACGACCTGCTCACTGTTGTGCTGACTAACAACTACCGTTCTGTTCAATCCATCCTCAACATTTCAAAAAGCCTGATTGACAGCAATACCGAACGCCTGATAAAAAGAATTGAAGGATTGAGCAAGGAACTGATCTCCTCGAATACCCAGATCAGCCATCTTACCCATGAACCCTATATCAGGGAATATGAATCACAGCGGCATGAAATGGTTGATGTTACGAACACGATACACAGCCTACTTGGTGAAGGGACCCAGCCGGGCAGGATAGCCGTCATCTACAAGGAAAATAAATATGGTGAAGAACTGCTCCGTTATTTCAGGTTAAAAGGCATGCCTGCTTATGCCAAAAGAAGTATAAACATTCTCGAACTTCCATTTGCCAAAAAAATCATCCAGATCCTTCGTTACCTGTCAGCCGAGCATGACATTCCTTACTCCGGTGATGAAATGCTTTTTGAGATCATGCACTATGACTTTTATAATATTCCGCCCATTGAAATTGCAAAGGTCACCGTAGAGGCAAATGCAAAAAAACAAAGTGGTACAAGGGGCTCTATCCGGCAGTTGCTGCAAGACAAAGTGAACACCCCTCCAAAAGACTTATTCGACGTTACCATATATCCGGCTTTGGGAAGCCTCAGCAACCGGCTTGAACGTTTAGTCTCCGACGTATCTAACGCTACCATTCAAACGCTTTTTGAAAGGATCATCCGCCAGGCAGGCGTGCTTAACTACATCATGAAAAGCGACGAAAAGATATGGCTGTTGCAGGTGTTGACCGCGTTGTTCGACTTTATTAAAGACGAAACGCGCCGTAACCCTGAATTCCGCCTGCAGGAGCTTATTGAGACGATTGACCTTATGATCGCCAATAAAATCCCTGTTCCTTTAATAGAAATCTCGGGTACGGATAAGGGCGTTAATTTGTTGACCGTGCATGGCTCTAAAGGGCTGGAATATGAGTATATCTTTTTTGTCGGATGCAACGCTTCCTGGTGGGAAAAGAAGAGAAAGCAAAATGATTCTTTTGCCTTTCCTGACACCATGTTTTCTTCCCTGGCCTCTTCCAGCGAAGATGAAGAGTTGCGGAGATTATTCTACGTGGCGCTTACCAGGGCCGAGAAATATCTATATATCTCCTATGCCAGATTTGAGCTTGATGGCAAGGACTGCGAGCCTTCTATGTTCATAGAAGAGATCCTTAAGCATCATGATATCCTTATTGAAAAAGTATATCTGGATAAGGAAACATTGCTGGAATATGAGATGCTGCAATATAACGGGTTGCCACCCCAGATTGAAAAAGCCGAAACAGATTTCATCAACAACCTGCTGGATAAATTTGTAATGAATGTGACGGCCTTAAATAATTACCTGCAATGCCCTCTTGCCTTTTATTACAATAACCTCATCCGGATCCCTTCCGGTAAATCAGAAGCTGCTGAATTCGGTTCCGCCGTTCATTTTGCCTTGCAGCAATTGTTTGAAAAAATGAAGGAACGTGCTGACAAACAATTTCCTTCCAAAACGCAAATGCTTGAAGATTTTAACTGGTTCATGAACCGCCACCGCGAGAATTTTACCGGGGAAGCTTTTAGCAGGCGCCTGGAATACGGGCAGGAGGTGCTGATAAATTATTATGACAACTACATTCTTTCCTGGAATACGGTGGTTGCTGTTGAACGCAACATCCGCAATGTGGTGGTAAGAGGTGTGCCTCTTAAAGGTAAGCTGGACAAGCTGGAATTTTATGGGAAAGAAGTGAATGTGGTGGATTATAAAACCGGTGACGTTGAAAAGGCAAAAGATAAGTTGAAACAACCTTCTGATAAATTTCCAAACGGGGGAGATTACTGGCGTCAGGCGGTGTTCTATAAGATCTTAATCGACCATTATGCCGATAAAGATTGGAAAGTGGTCAGCACCGAATTTGATTTTATTGAGCCTGATAAAAAAGGGGAATACCGTAAAGAAAGGATCTTCATCCGTCCTCAGGATACTGAGACTGTCACACAACAACTGGTTGATGTCTGGACTAAAATCCAGCAGCGTGACTTTTATACCGGTTGCGGTAAAAAAGATTGCCATTGGTGCAATTTCGTAAAGGATAACAAGCTTAGTGTGGTTGAAGCGGAACTGGAAGAAGAGTTGGAGTAATAAATTTTAGCTCCCTGCTTGTGGTTGGTGAAAACACCAACCACGGGTTCTATTGCATCCGCATGTTGCGTACCTACGGCACGTTAATCTTAATTTAAGGGATTATTAGGAAAACATCGAATGAGGTTCAGTTCAAAGCGGCTATGTTTGCACGTTCTTAACCTACCATGCTTCTAAAAAGGATTATTTACACTGCCCTGATCTGTATATTAAGTGTGATCATATTGATCAGCGGCAACGGATGCGCCAACATCATACCGCCTACCGGCGGACCAAGAGATTCTTTACCCCCTATACTTTTACGCGTGACGCCGGAAGATTCAACCTTGAACTTCAAAGACAACCGGATCAATTTTTATTTTGATGAATACGTAGATGTGCAGAATACCCAGGAGAACCTCATCGTGTCACCGAATCCCAAAGTAGTTCCGGTTGTTGAATACAAACTTCGCACGGTGACCGTCCGCATTAAGGACACCCTTGAGCCGAATACAACCTACTCCATCAACTTTGGAAACGCTATCCGTGATATCAATGAAGGTAACATACTGAAAGATTTCACTTATGTATTTTCCACCGGCAATACGCTCGACAATAACCAATTAGCCGGAAGTATCCTGATTGCTGAGACAGGCAAGGTTGACAGCACCATGGTCGTGCTGCTGCACCGGAGTACGGATGATTCTGCTGTAATCAAAGAACGTCCCCGGTATGTGGCAAAATTAGACGGAAGTGGTAATTTTAATTTTCGCAATTTGCCCGCCGGCTCTTTCCAATTGTACGCGTTAAAAGACGAAGGGGGTACCCGGCGATATATTTCGGGCTCGCAGTTATTTGCCTTTGCCGACAAGCCCGTGATTGTAAATGACAGTACTCGGCCGGTTACCTTGTACGCCTATGCTGAATTTATTGAACCACCCAGAAGAACTGCAACTGTAACGGCCTCGGTTAAGGAAAAAAATAACCAGGATAAAAGGTTAACCTTCCAGACAAGCCTTGACAACGGGCAGCAGGAACTTTTAAGCCCTTTTGAACTGCAGTTCGTCAATCCGTTAAAGTCCTTTGATTCGTCCGCGGTGTCATTTACCGATATTACCTATACACCGCTGAGTAATTATTCGTTGTCGATGGATTCTTTAAATAAAAAGGTAAGTCTTACTTATGCCTGGCAGCCAGACAGCACTTACCGGGTAATCCTCGATAAAAATGTTGCAGAAGATAGCACTGGCAGGAAATTAATCAGAATCGATACTATTTCCTTCAAAGTAAAAAAAATCAGCGATTACGGGAGCCTGCGGCTTCGGTTTCCTACACTTGACCTCAACCGGAAGCCGGTACTGCAGATGGTTCAGGGTGACAAGGTAGTGTTCTCTTATCCGTTTACGACTAAAGAATTTTACAATAAGCTTTTCAAACCCGGGGACTATGAGGTACGAATTCTATATGATGAAAATCAAAACGGAAAATGGGACGCGGGCGAATTTTTTAAAGAACACCGCCAGCCGGAAAAGGCACAGGCTATTGATCGTAAGGTCATGGTAAAGAACAATTGGGATAATGATGTCACCATTGAATTTTAAGCGATTGCTTCTGCCAGGCACTTCCAGTATCAAATGTGCCTTAAGTCTGAACTGCTTCATGTTGATCGATCGCCCGCTTAAGCTCTTCCACGGTTTTATGATCCACATTTTCCAGCAGGTTTAATTGCCAATGGCCGTTTTTGTCGCGGGCAAGGGTATGATGAATAATGCCTCCTTCGGGTTGAACCACTTCAGCCTTGTAAACGGTTACATCTTCCTCAATGGCAGTCATATTCATTGCCATGATGCTGGGCGGGTGATGTTCAGTATACCTGGTGCACATCGCCCTTAATTTTGAGCCCGGTAAGATGACTTCAAACTTTTCCATTTTTTTATAAATATAAAAAATCCCGGACTTATCCTGATCAATTATCGGCGGTTTATTAATAGGCCAGTAAACGTCCGCAGGCGATAACGCCTACCCATAAAATAATAGAGAAAATGGCAGCCAATTTAGCCCTTACCGGTAATGAATCGTTTTCGTTCCAGGACCTTAATAAATGTGAACTAAACCGGTGAAACGTTGCGGCATTTAAGCCTGCCAGAAACAACAAACCCATCTTGATGCCAAATACAGGGTCATGGCCCAGCGCGACTGCATTAGTGATAAAAAGCAATATTCCGGAAGGTATCACCAGAACTAAACCTTTTTGTGACCATGACAATAGATGAACTGCCAGTCCCCTGACGGGTAAATGTTTTGAAAAGCCCAGTAATCGGAGATCAAACAGTACGGCTGCTCCTACAAGTATGGTGATCCCAGCAATATGAGCGATCTCCAGCCACGGATATAGCCAGGATGACTGACGAATGGTGGCTGCCCAGGTTGAATCTTCCAGCCATTGCAAAACGCCGGCACTAATGTCCTCCACTACTAACGGAGTTCATATTTCGTTTTATCAATAAAGATCCTCTCGGCCCGCATTTCATCCTTTACTTCTTTATGCGGATATCCGACAACCCGTACAGAGCTGCCCTTGGCCAGCTTATCATTGGGTACACCACGATCACGCATCCGGCTGGTGGGCGCCAAATAAACCGTCCAGGTCTTATTCTTGTTTTTCACTTTTGCCAAAGCGTGTGGGTTTTCAAACGTAAATTCCTGAACCGTTCCAGTGTAATCAAGAACTTTAGTTTGGTCATAGTCTGCCCATCCATGATGGAAAGGAGTAAAAGCAATGCAGGAGACGAAAAGCAACACTGCAGAAATGTTTTTAAATATGGCCATAATCGTTTATTTAAAATGAGTTTAAAGGTAAGATTTTATGAGGATAAAGGAAGAGGATATCCTTTTGTGTTGGCCGGTGCAACTTGCCTGACACCATGTTCCATTTGCACAAGGGAAGCTAAAATTTAATTATATCCCCATTTTGAGGAATGGCCTACACATGAATTCTTAATATTAAGAATGCTTTTGCCATGCTTAGTTCAACATTCTTATTATGTTTAAGTATGAAAACATTATTGGTTAAACATTTAGACATTTTGAGGATTAAAGATGTATTAAAGGTTTACGTTCGCTGGCAAGAAAATTGAAATATGTTGTATATAAACTTTACACATTATAAAAAGAGATTCTTATGAGCACAAATTTTAATCCTGAACATCAAGAAGGCGAAGTAGCAAAAACCATTGAAGATCAAACCGCCAAGCTTCCATCAGATATCTTTTTATGGGCGGCTTTAGGAGCTATGGCCGCATCTGCAACACTCCAGATTTTAGGAAAGAAAGAAACCAGCCTGTTTGTCGGACAGTGGCCCGCGCCATTCCTGATATTGGGGTTGTATAATAAACTGGTGAAATTGGAAGGCCATGATTAACGCTTGGGATTAAGAAACCATAGCTGAAACAAAAGAGGTTGAATGTTTTCAGCCTTTTTTGATTTATACATCATTTGAATTGGCCAGCAGCCAGCCAACTTTAATACCCCCGGTTTTGGATCAAATAACCAGGCAGGTTCGAAGCTCCATCGATAGCTGTCTGTGGAATGGGGAATACTCTTTTCTGTTTATCCGTGTTTGTTTTTTCCGTCCAGGAGCCTTCATATTTTCCAAATCGGATCATGTCGGTACGCCTGAGCATTTCCCAGTAAAATTCAAATCCTCTTTCTTGGAACAACAGATCTGTCGTAATGGTATTTAGTGGTTTGGCAGGGGTCGTAGCTGTCCTGGAAGCCCTGACGAAATTAACATCTGCCAATGCAGCGGCTGTCCCGGATTCTCCTTTTCTGAGCCTGGCTTCAGCACGCATCAAATAAATATCAGCCAGACGGAGAATAACAATATCGTGTTCGCCAAAATTTCTTCCGCTTACAGAGCCTCTGCTGAACTCATATTTTTCAACCCTGTAGCCGGTATTGTAATTACTTCCGGCAACCGTAAAATCAATATTCTCTGTAAAGTCAACGGGCAATGTGGGCCGGTTGCGCGTATCATAAAAGAGTGGACCCACTTTCATCTTTCCATCGGGACATTTCAAAAACACCCCGTTTCTCCTGATCAGGCCGTACTGCTGGCCTCTTAATATTCCGCGGTTAACATTAAAATTAACATCCGTGACACAGGAATCACCCGGGTTTGAATAAATAGATAAATTTTGCCTATAAAAACGCGGGTCTGCGACAGCAGGGTCCAGGGGTGAATTAGCGTTTACCCATGTGCGGTAAAAATCCGGCGTAATGCCAGGGCCATCGGTTCCATTAGCTCCAGGGTAAGCTGGCAATGGAAACTGGTCGCCTGATAAAGAAAAATACGCCATGCGATTATGGCCATTCAAATTGGCGCGCTGGTCTACTACAAAGATCAATTCCTTATTCGTATTGTTATTATCGTTGAAAAGGGCAAAGTAATCCGGAGATAAAGCATACTGTCCTGAACTAATGATCTTATCACAATATTCAATTACTTTATCAATGTCCTCAGGTTTAAAAGTAAACGTCGCACTGTAGACATCCCTGTAAACGGCCGCATTCAGATGGAGCCGGGCCAGTAAACCCCAAACGCCAGCTCTGGTAAGCCGGCCTGGTCCGGTAGTATTATCCAATAGCGGCTCAATGGCCAGTAACTCTGATTTGATATACGCAACAGCATCCTCGCCTCTCAAGATCTTTGACGTTTCACCCAAATCGTCTTTTACGAAGATCAATCCAAAGAGGTCCAGGGTCAGTAAGGAATAATAAGCCCTCATGCCTCTTGCTTCAGCCAGGAATACCTTTGCATTGGGGTCCATATTTGCAGGAAGGGCATTGATTGCAGTGATGGACCTTGATATTCCTTGTAGTATAAAATTCCAGGTATCCCTTACATTGGGATCAGTACTGGTTGTTTCGTGTTTGTGCAGGGAAAGATAGATGCCGTTGTCGCCCCAGTCTGTTCCGCCCCGGTAAGGCAAAATGGCTTCATCGGTGGATATTTCCTGAAGGGCAAAATACGTAGTATGCTGAAATATAGTTGGAAGCCTTGCATATACGGGCGCTATAATTCCCTCAGCGATCTGTTTGTCGGTAAGCCCGGTAACAGATGATTCATCAAGCACCTTCTCATTTAATTTTGTGCAGCTGTTTATTATCGTTAAACCTGCGAACACCAGCAGCAGGCTGATCAATTTCTTTGACATGTTCTTCAATTTTAAAATGAAACATTTAAACCAAAAATGACAGACCTTGCTTTTGGATAACTCATGAAATCAATTCCATAAGAAGAGATTCCGTTGATCGTCCTGTCGGTATTTACTTCCGGATCGAATCCATCATATTTTGTCGATACAAAAAGGTTTTGACCCGTCACCGATAATCGTATGGCGGAAAGCCATTTGTTTAGTCCCAGGTTTGTTGTATTGAACTGGTAGGCCAATGCAAGATTATTCAATCGCAGGTAGGCACCGTCTTTAAGATACCTGGTACTTACAGGAGCCGCATTATTGGTAGACTCTTTAGGATCAGCGATGGCCTCCGGGGTGGTATTTACATTTTTTGATAATTTCAACTTATAAAAACTCGAATTGGCCGTATTGTCATAAATCTTATTTCCCGATACCCCGTTAAAATTAATGGTAAGGTCAAATCCTTTATACGCCGCGCTTCCGTAAAAGCTATAGATCAGGTCCGGTAAAGCAGTGCCTGCCGCAATTCTGTCTTTATCCGTCACCGTACCATCCTTGTCCAGGTCGCTGTAGGTGCTTAACCCGTTATTATCGAACCCGGTAAATTCCTTCAAATAAAAAGTGCCTATCGGTTCGTTATTTATATACCCGTTGATCGTGGCGGAGGTCAAACCTGAACCCGAAGCCGAGCCCGAAGGTATAACCGAGTAAGGCGATTTTTCTACCTTGTTATTCATATAGGTTATATTACCGCCCACGTTGTAGGTAACGCCAATAATTGATTTCTGCCGATAATCTGCTTCAAATTCTATCCCTTTGTTGGTGATGGTCATGTCTTTTACATTCGTCCAGAACGTTCCTGCAGGCTGAACCGGGTCCGCCGGAATGACTTCCAGTAAAATGTTGTTTGAAATTTTGTTGAACACGTCTACCGAGCCGGATAAGGCGCCATTCCAGACACCAAAGTCCAACCCGATATTGGTTTGTTTTGATACCTCCCATTGAATATCGGGATTTGCCAGTCTTGAATACGTGGTACCGGCAGGGTAAGGGCCAGTAGGTGTAAGCGGATAACTGGTAGTAGCAGACACCTGCGACGTAAATAAGGCTTGTGTGATCTTTGACGGAATTTCCTGGTTGCCCGTTAGGCCCCATCCTGCCCTTAATTTCAGGTTGTTAAAGGCTGCGTTTCTCATAAATTCTTCTTCTGAAATCTTCCAACCGAACGAGAAGGAAGGAAAGTATCCGTATTTATTATTGGAACCAAATTTAGAAGATCCGTCTGCCCTGAAATTTGCAGTAACGAGGTACTTGTTGTTGTATTGGTAAGTTATCCTGGAATAGAACGACTGTAATTCATTGATAAAGGCGTAACCGCCGGGCCTGTTATTGGCTAAGGTCAGTTCCTGGCCGAGGCCGGGGTTATAAATGGGATCTACGGCGGAGATGGGAAACTTGTTAATGCTTACATTTCTTCCCTGCACAAAAACCTTTTGATAGGAATGGCCTGCTAACGCGGACAGGTCATGGTTTTTTACTTTGGAGGAATAGGTAAGATAGTTCTCAATGAGCGTGTTCCTGTTGTAAGTATAATAGGTTTCCAGTCTGCCGTCGCGCAGGGGAACTGCATTGGGCAGGGCTTCCAAATCACGGGTTGAATTTGCATTATCAATACCGAAGTTCAGTTTATAGATCAGTCCTTTTATGATCCTTAGCGAAGGAGAAATGCTGCCGATGACCCGGTTTATGGTTGCAATATCCTTATCCAGGTCGAAATAGATCAGGGGGTTGTTGATATTCTGGTAGATCGCAGGTTTTCCATTGACGCCGTAAGCAGCATAAGTAGGGTTATTTGTAATGGCATCGCCTATGATTGTTGAAATGGGAGGGCGCTCATTTTTGGTAGTCGTAACATTCAGGTTGGCCTCCAGGATTAACCTATCCTCCCAAAACTTTTGGGTAACATTAAACCTGCCTGAATACCTGTTCAACTGATTTTTTTTTATGATGCCCTGCTGAACCTGCGCTCCAAAAGAAGCGTAGTACGCGAGTTTTTCTGCACCGCCGCTGAGCGTCAGATTGTGATCGAGCGTGGTCGCTACCCTGGTAACTTCTTTCTGCCAGTCAGTCGAACCCTTCTGGTCGTCCAATACACCGCCGAGCTTGGGAACTTGCGTACGGAATTCATCTGCTGAAAAAACTGGCAGGGCCCTGGCTAATTTTGACAAGCCTACACTGGTTGAGAAAGAAAGGGTAGAAACACCCGCTTTACCTTTTCTAGTAGTGATGAGGATCACACCATTGGCGCCGCGGGAGCCATAAATGGCGGTGGCCGATGCGTCTTTTAAAACATCAATCGATTCTATATCCTGCGGGTTAATAAAATTGAGCGGATCACCGCCGCCGGTACTGGAATTATCCAAAGGCAAACCATCCACTACAAAAAGAGGCGTGCTGCCTGTTCTTACTCCGCCAGGACCTCTAACCGTTATTCCTAGGATACCTCCAGGTTCTCCGCTGGCAGAAGTAACATTTACACCTGCGACTTTACCTTGTAGAAGCTGTTGGGGTGAGTTGATAATCCCTTTGTTAAATGCATCACTCTTTAAGGATTTTACCGCGCCTGTTACATCCCTTTTATTCTGGGTTCCGTAACCAACCACCACCACCTGTGCCAGGTCGGCCGAATTGGGTTGTAAGCTAACCTCAAGTGCTATGTTATTTACAATGGTGATTTCCTGGGCGACATAACCCACATAACTGATTTCAAGGATGGCATTGATTCCGGGAACTACTATGGAAAAGGCACCTCTGGCATCCGATATAGTATTCTCTGTCCCTCCCCTTACGCTAATGCTGGCTCCGGCCAGGGGCTTCCCATTAACGGCATCCCTGATCGTTCCGCTGACTGCCTGTTGCGGGTTTATAATCATTTCTCCACCTGGTTTCTTTCCTGCAAATCCGGTGAAAGGAGGGAAGACACAAATTCCGGTTAACAGTGCAGCCAATAAATATAGTTTCGCCGCTTCGGGTAGTTTAACCCGGGTTGCAATCCTGCCCGGACTTTTAACGGGTTTAGAAATCCGGATGGTCCAATGCATAACAGTTTAGTTTAGGTTTGTAAAGCAGTATCATCTCAGTAATGATCTTTCGATCAGTGGTGCAGAAGTAATGCGGTGGCAAGGTTAAGCCGCGCAAATTATTCAAGCGGTATTAACTGAATGTCAATTTACCGTATTCTTAATATTAAGATTTATATACTCACCGAAAAAGACAATTCCCTACCTTTTCAAGGAGGGGTAAAAGGGTGGTTACTGATCAAAGTCTTATTGTTTCAGGAAGGTATTTAGCGATCAGTTCTTCATAATACGGTTTGAGCTCTTTAATAACTGGGGGTGTAGGACTTTTTGAGTACAAGTCATACGGGTTAAACTCCTTCACCCATTTAAACATTTCCCGGTCATGGTCATCCATGAGGTGTTCATAGGAATGCTCACGATGCTGCGCATAGAAAGAATGGTACCGGATCATGTATAACGCCGGCTCAGGTAAATGATCCTTTACGATATGATATAGATATTCATCATGCCCCCACGACATATGAACATTTTTCAGGCCGCATCCCTCTTCGTATATTCCATATTTGCTATTGTAACGTTCGTCATGGATATCAGGGTTGTCTGCAAAATATTCCGGGTAAACGATTTTGTCCGAGAACCCGCAACCAACCGGAAAGGTATCTCCGACCACAGCCCATTGTGGTTCGCCGAACAGGCATAAAATTTTGCCCATGTCATGAATAAACCCTGTAAGTACAAACCAGTCGGGATGGCCATCTGCACGGATAGCTTCTGCACTTTGCAATAAGTGTTGCAATTGATCTAGTTCAATATCCGGATCGGAATCATCGACCAGGGTATTTAAGAATTCCATAGCCTGCCATACGGGCATTTGCTTGCGGTTAAAATTGAGGAACTCCTTTTCTTTTTTTAGTACGAAATCATAAGTCTGATATTTATGATTCAGCCGGTAAAATTCTCTGACGGTATCTCGTACCGGGTTGTCGTAGTTGCGGAAAGCGTCTTTTGACTTTGCTGGTTCTCCGGGAACAGGGTAACGTTCAAGTACATCGTCTTCCCACTGTTCGATACTGTGTAAGGGGTTTATTTCTTCTTGCGATAAAAGGGTCGCATTTTTCATAACATGTCTTATTTATACATGATAAATTTAATAAATATTTACGGGAGACAGAAATCTTTTATCTGCCGAGGCGACTCCCTTGTTTGAATGATAGTATGTCTACCAGAACACAGTGTATAAAGCGGTCAGTATACCCATGATGATCACCGAACCGATAATAAACCCGGGCGAACATCTGAACATGGCCGTATCTATCTGTATGTGGTGTTTTTCCTGTGCTGCTTTATTTACTGGTGCCAGCAGGCTCATCACGACCATCAATAATATTAGCGCAACAAAAACGATGGTCATCCGGTCAAGGAATGGATAATCGGGAAAAGCGCCGCTTGTCCATACCGGTAAAAATTTAAGCGCTGTTGACAGCGGGATGGTTAGAAGTGCAGCGGATAAAGCGGCCGCCGGGGTGGTGCGTTTCCAGCAAAAGCCAAGAAGGAATATGGCCAAAACACCGGGTGAAATAAATCCTACGTATTCCTGAATAAATTGGTAGGCCTGGTCCAGCGAACGCAATGCCGGAGCCACCAAACCGGCAATTACCATAGATACGATCACGGTCCAGCGGCCCGTGCTAACGAGTTGTTTTTCACTAGCTGTTTTATGGAAAAATTTTTTGTAGATATCTAATGAAAAAATGGTGGAGATGCTGTTGGCCTTTCCTGCCAGGGATGCCACCACGGCTGCAGTAAGGGCTGCAAAAGCCAATCCTTTCAGTCCGGCGGGCAATAAATTAAGCAAAGTAGGATAGGCATGATCCGGTCGTACGACGCCTGCATCTGTCATTTCCGATTGAAAAAGTCCCTGCTGGTACAATACGTAAGCGGTGATGCCTGGAATTACCGCAATGACAGGCACCAGCAACTTCAGGAATGCGGCAAATAAAATTCCATTCCTGGCTGTTTGAAGGTTAGCGCCGAGTGCCCGTTGAATAATATACTGATTGCAGCCCCAGTAGTTTAGGTTATTGATCCACATGCCACCCACCAGCACAGATAAGCCGGGCAGGTCTTTATAATAGGGATGTGATTCGTTGAATATCATATGGAAATGAGTAGGCGCCTTTTCCCTGATCAGCGCCAGTCCCTTTAAGATATTTTTGCCATAACCAAAATGCTCAGATACCATGTTCAATGCAAGATAGGTAGTGACCAGTCCGCCAAGGATCAGCACAAATACCTGGAAAACATCGGTATAACCGATCACTTTCATGCCTCCCAGCGTAACGACAATCGAAAAAATGGCCAGCCCGGCAACACACCATGCAAAAGGGATTCCTGTTACAGAACCGATGGCCAATGCCCCCAGGTAGAGGATGGAGGTAAGATTTACAAAAACATAAACCAGCAACCAGAATATAGCCATCACTGTACTAACGGTGGTGTTATAGCGCTGCGAAAGGAACTGTGGCATAGTATAGATCTTATTCTTCAGGTAGACCGGGATGAAAAATACGGCGACTATGATGAGGGTGGCTGCCGCCATCCATTCATAAGTTGAGATGGCCAGTCCCAGAGCAAATCCAGAACCCGACATGCCGATAAAATGTTCAGCGGAAATATTTGAAGCGATCAAGGAAGCGCCGATGGCCCACCAGGTAAGCGAGCCCTCAGCCAGAAAAAAGTCCCGCGAATCGGTTTTAGCTGCTTTTTTTCTATGATAAATATAATAGCCATAACTCACCACCATAATAAAATAGATCATGAACACAATGTAATCGGCAAGGTGCAGTTGACGCATGGCAGTAAATTATTATTGAAAGATAGATGAAGAAAAGACAATTTCTGAAGTGAAACGTGATTTTTATGAGTGCACCACAGCTTATTTTTCTATGAAAGAGGAAAAGCCTAAATTACCTTTTCCGCATAATAAACATAAACGGATTGGTATGGCAAGAAAAAAGCGTCTTCCGACACCTGAGAACGAAGCCGGATGTCCCAATGAAAGCCGCAGGAATTTTTTGAAGCATTCTTCTCTTTTGACGGCAATTGCATTAACTCCGGCCACAGTGCTGAAAGCAGCAGAATCACAATGGGATGAGAAGATCGCGGATGCTTTTGAGAAGGTGAAGGTGCGGCTGGAGATAAACGGTATAAAACATACCCTGTCTCTCGAGCCCCGGGTTACTTTGCTTGACCTGCTGCGGGAGCAACTTGCACTGACGGGCACAAAAAAAGGCTGCGATTACGGCCAGTGCGGCGCCTGCACCGTGCTGGTTAACGGAAGGCGTGTTAATTCGTGCCTGATCCTTGCCGTTATGCTGGAAGGAAAAAAAATTACCACGATAGAGGGATTGTCGACAGGCGATCAGCTCCATCCTTTACAGGAAGCTTTTATAAAACACGATGGGTTTCAGTGCGGTTATTGCACTCCAGGCCAGATCGTATCAGCGGTTGCTTTACTGAGGGAAGGCCTTGCCGGTTCCGAAGCAGAGATACGTGAAAATATGAGTGGTAATATTTGCCGTTGCGGTGCTTACCCCAATATTGTGGATGCCATTATGGAAGTAAAAAAAGGAGGACAGGCCATATGAACCCGTTTGAGTATATAAGACCCGGTAATCAAAAAGCAGCAATTAATGCGTTGGCTAAAGATCCTGCCGCAATCTTTATTGCAGGTGGTACCAACCTGGTTGACCTGATGAAAAGAGGCGTTGCCACTCCGCAAAAACTCATTGATATTAACAACCTTCCGCTGAAAACTATTGAAAGCAAAAACGGGATTTTGCGGATTGGTTCACTGTCATTGAACAGCAATGTGGCTATGCATGATCTTGTTACTCAGACCCAGCCTTTGCTTTCACTCGCCTTAAAGGCCGGTGCTTCACCGCAATTGAGAAATATGGCTACTGTTGGTGGTAACATAATGCAACGAACCCGGTGCCCATATTTTTACGATACGGTCATGCCCTGTAATAAACGCGCTCCCGGTACCGGTTGCGGTGCATTGAAAGGGTACAATCGCATGCATGCTATTTTTGGTGCCAGTGAACAGTGCATAGCCGTGCACCCCAGCGATATGTGCGTTGCTTTGGCTGCTCTTGACGCAACTGTTGTAGTAAGCGGCCTTAAAGGCGAACGGCGTTTTGCATTTATTGATTTTCACCGCCTGCCCGGAGAGCAACCTGAAAAAGACAATATACTTGACAGAACGGAATTGATCACGGCTGTTGAAATCCCAGATGGTCCGTTTACCAAACATGTTCATTATCTGAAAGTGAGGGACCGCTCCTCTTATGCCTTTGCCCTTGTCTCCGTGGCAGCCGCTCTTGACATCAGGGGAGGTATCATTCAAAGTGCCCGCTTAGCAATGGGTGGTGTTGCACACAAGCCCTGGCGTTTGTTCAATGCTGAAAAGGCGCTTGCAGGAAAACCGGTCTCCGAAACCAGTTTCAGGCAGGTGGCTCAATTAGCTATGAAGGATGCCAGGGCATTTGAGCACAACACCTTCAAATTAACATTAGCGCCTAATGCCATCGCGGAGGCCTTAAAAATGGCAGCAGGAAAATCATAACTAAATATGGAAAAGCAACTGTCTGATAACGTTAGTATGGCAGATCCGTTGGATCGTGTGGATGGTAAATTAAAGGTTACCGGCACTGCCACGTACTCCGCTGAATACCAAATACCGAACCTTGCTTATGGCGTGTTGGTGAGCAGTACGATCGCCAGGGGCACCATAAAAAGTATCGACACTAAACCGGCTGAGCGCGCCCCTGGTGTACTTGGTGTAATTACGCACCTGAATTCATTAAAAATACCAGGTTATGAAACAGGTGGTAAACCCTCAAAAGGGCGCACCACAGGGCAGGCATTGCGTATATTTAATAGTGACATTATTTACTTCAATGGTCAGCCCATAGCCATTGTTGTGGCCCAAACCCTCGAACGGGCCTTGTATGCCGCTTCGCTGGTTAAGGCAACTTACACTGAAGAAAAACATCAGACCGATCTTATGGTCAATACGGGTCGCGCCATGATGCCCAAAGGAAGCGTGGATTACAAGAGGGGCGAGGCAAATGCTTATTTATCGGCACCGGTCAACATTGAGCGTCAGTATATGATGCCTATCGAAGTGCATAACCCCATGGAATTGCACAGCACTGTTGCCATTTGGGAGGGCGATGATCAGGTAAAGGTTTACGACAAAACCCAGGGAGTGAAATCCACCCAGCGAACTATCATGGATGCCTTTAAACTTCCCGAAAAAAATGTGCAGGTGATAACCCGGTTTGTGGGTGGCGGATTCGGCAGCGCCTTACGTACATGGCCACACGTAATTGCTGCTGTGCTGGCTGCAAAGATGCTAAAGACACCGGTCAAGCTTGTATTAAGCCGTGACCAGATGTTTACTATGGTGGGCTATCGTCCCCGTTGTTTTCAAAAGATAGGCATAGGGGCTACTGCCGATGGTAAAATAACCGGTATCACCCATGAGGCAACGTCAATAACGTCTTTCTATGAAGACTTTACCGAACGTTCTGTGAACATGACCAAATTCATGTATGCAAGTCCAAACGTGAATACCGTCTATCGAATTGTGCCACTCGACCTGAGTACCCCCACCTGGATGCGGGGACCCGGAGAAGCTACTGGTGCCTATGCTCTTGAATCTGCCATGGACGAAATGGCCTACGCCCTGAAACTGGATCCTGTTGATTTCAGGTTGCGTAACTATGCTGAAATTGACCAGGAACGAAACCTGCCCTGGAGCAGCAAGTATTTAAAAGAATGTTACCAGGTAGGTGCTGACCGGATCGGATGGAATAAACGCGATCCCAGGCCGGCTTCCATGCGGGAAGGTGAGATGCTTGTTGGTTATGGAATGGGTTCAGGGGTTTTTAACGCCTCACGTAACCGCGCAGTAGTGTTGGCAAGGATAAGGGACGACGGCTCGCTCATCCTTCAAAGTGCAGTAAGTGACAGCGGATCGGGAACTGCCACTTCAATGATACAGATTGCTTCGCAGGTAATGGGAATTGCGCCTGCAAAAATTATATTCGAGTTAGGAGACTCGTCGTTCCCGATGGGCCCCAGCCAGGGTGGATCTACGACCACGTCAACATTAGGATCGGCTGTGCATGATGCCTGCGTTGCCCTGCAGCAAAAATTGATTGAGCTTGCGTCCCGGGCAGAAGGGTCGGTATTTAAAGACGCCAGCCCCGAAAGTATTATTTTTAAGGATGGTGCCATAAGCCTTTCATCAAAGCCTGAGGTAAAGGCATTGTATACGGCCATTCTCAAACAGCAAAGCCTTACCGAGCTGGAGGTAACAGAAGAGTCAAAGTCAGGGGAGGAAAGACAGAAATACTCCATGTATTCGTTTTCGGCGCATTTTGCCCAGGTGTTTGTGCATCCGGCAACAGGTGTCGTGAAGGTAAACAAGGTTGTTTCTGTCACAGACGCTGGCAGGATAGTTAGTGAGAAGACGGCCCGTAGCCAGGCGATCGGCGGTGTGGTGGGTGGAATCGGAATGGCACTGATGGAGGAGGCGGTTATAGATCACCGTTACGGTCGTCTGGTCAATAATAATCTGGCGGATTATCATGTACCTGTTCACGCAGATGTACCTCACATAGAAGCCTTGTTCATTAATAAGAAAGACCCTTATATAAACCCCATGGGCTCAAAGGGATTGGGTGAAATATCCCTCGTCGGCATTGCGGCGGCTATTGCCAATGCGGTATTCCATGCTACCGGTAAGAGGGTGCGTGATTTGCCGATCACCCCAGACAAACTTCTGTAAAGCCATTGGTATATGCCTCATCTCATTAAAAGTATTTTTCCATCATTATGCCATAAGTCATCAGCAGGTTTTCCCGGTTTGTCCTGTTTAATTTATTGTAATTTACAGAACCTGTAAGGCTTAGCCATTTCCGTAATTTTATAGAGACGGTATTGTTGGATTTTATGATATAATCCCGATTGTCTGCAAGGGCATTCAGCAGAAAATTTGTTCCATCGAAAACAATTATTTCTGTAATCACCCATCTATAGCGTATCCGCAGGGAGTTTCGAAAGGTATTGTCTGTCTCTCTTTGTGAATTGTTAATGAGCAGATCACTTTTTTCAAAGAGGATGCCATCGCTGATGTTAAGCCAGGCGTTTTTACGGTCTATGATATTATAGGCAATACCCAATCCCATTTGCAGCCGGTCGTGTTTATTTAAATTATATCGTTTGTGGTATTTTTAAAGCCCCCCCGAATAAAATCGCCGTGGTTTTAAAAAGCTGAAATAAAA
>JBBJMP010000017.1:0-123956 GCA_037718865.1 Chitinophagaceae bacterium
TTCTTTAACAAAAATGCCTCATACGCAGCTTCGCTCATAGCTGCATATTTATCTACCGTGCGACGATTCATGCCTAAGGCCGTAGCTATCGCTAAATGACTAAGACCCTCCAGCTGTAAACGTTGAACTTCGTAGTACATGATCCAATCTCCCATTGTTTTTTTATCCATCTTTTTAGGCCTTTTATGGCTCCGTAAAGCTGGATTATTAATAAAGGATCATGCATCTGTAATTTGCCGAAACTGTGTACTGCTATTTGCCGAAGTTGTGCACTCTTATTTGCCGAAACTGTGTATTCTTAATTGCCGATTTCTGTGTATTGTTATTTGCCGATCAGTGCGACTTGTAAAGCTGATGTTGCAATTGTTTCAATTTCTTAGAAAAGAAATTAGAGAAACTTACTGTTCTGTTAGTAATAGCCTACTCCGACATGCACAAAGAGTAATCTCTGTGTGTGAAGCTTGGGGGACAATGTACCTAAATGCCGCAAGGCTATCAGTTAGAATAGCGAGGTAAGAACTGATCCTGGAAGTTTCATCCGGGATAGGGCTAGGCTGGCTGGCATGGTTAAGGAAACTGAACTATCGATAAACGTCGTAAAAATAGGTGAGCTAAAGAAACTGATAAGCTCAGGCCAAAAGGCATGCGTGGGACAATCTGCTTGATCGTCGGATTGCACAGACACAAAACACGCCCGGCGGAGAGATAGGACCTAAACCAGTCATGTTGCAATATTGGAACAAGGTAAGCCCTATTCATCGCCTTTAAAGGCAAGTCGACCGTAAGGAAGACCTCTGATGGAGAGGGTAAAGGATCAGACAAAAAGCGAATGATACTTTGTAATGAAGTGTATAGGGGATGAAAGGATTGCCCTGCGGTGAAAGCCGGCTGACTTGTCTATGTGGTCAATCATGGCGAGAGAACTACTAGAACCTAAAACTAAGGGGAAACAAGCAAATGACTGTATTACCAAATATGGATGCGGTTCCCACAGACGGAGCAAAATGGAATTCCATTGACTGGAACCATGCGCACCGTATGGTAATGAGGCTACAAGTGCGTATCGCCAAGGCAACACGTGAAGGCTGCTGGCGTAAGGTGAAAGCCTTGCAATGGCTACTAACACATTCTTATGCTGCAAAATTATTGGCAGTAAAGAAAATTACTACCAACCGTGGTAAACGAACACCGGGAGTGGATGGGGTGCTCCTTAAAACCCCTGAAGACAAAGCCGCCATGGCTAACTCGCTAATGCGCTGCGGCTATACCCCGTCGCCGTTAAAACGAATCTATATTCCGAAATCCAATGGGAAAAAGGATCGCCCCCTCGGAATACCGACCATGCTCGACCGAGGTATGCAAGCTCTGCATACCCTTGCACTCCTACCTATGTCGGAAACTCTGGCAGACTGGAACAGCTATGGCTTCAGACCGGAACGCTGTACTGCCGATGCAATCGAAGCTCTGTTCAAAAGGCTTTGTAGAAAAGATGCACCGCAATGGATTCTGGAAGGCGACATTAAAGGTTGTTTTGACAACATCAGCCATGAATGGATGCTGAAAAATATCTGTACAGATACAACAGTATTGCGTAAATGGCTAAACGCAGGTTACATGGAAAAGGCTGAATTGTTTCCCACACATAAAGGTACTCCTCAAGGAGGAATTGCTTCCCCTACACTTGCCAACCTGGTACTTGATGGAATAGAAAACTTGCTGGGAAAAAAGTTTAATTCGTTAAATAGATATGGACTTCGCAGACAGGCATCACCTTTTGGGATTCACTTTGTAAGGTATGCAGATGACTTCGTGATAACCGGAAATTCAAAAGAGATCCTGGAAGAAGAGGTATATCCTGCGATTGAAGAATTTTTGAAAGAAAGAGGTCTTGAACTATCCAAAGAAAAAACGAAGATTACCCACATCTCGGAAGGATTCGACTTCCTTGGACAAAACATTCGTAAATACGGGTATGGAAAAGATAATGCTAAACTACTCATCAAACCTTGCAGCAAGAACATAAAAACGTTTCTTACCGGTATTAGGAAAACCATTAAATCGATGGCAACAGCAACTCAGGAAAACCTGATACGTAAACTTAATCCCATGATTCAGGGATGGGCTAACTATCATCGATCAATAGTATCAAAGACAACCTACAATAAAGTGGACAACGAGATATGGAAAGCCATCTGGCGCTGGGCCATGCGTAGACATCCTAATAAAGGCAAAGCCTGGGTACATTCTAGGTACTTCAGAAAAATCAAAGAACGCAATCACTGTTTTAGCTGTATTATTAAGGATGGGAACGGGAAGGCAAAAATAGGGATAACGTTGAAACACGCTTCGGATACGTTTATAAAACGTCACATTAAAATCCAAAGCGAAGCAACGCCCTTTGACCCAAATTACGAAGCGTACTTTGAAAATCGCATGTCAACAAAGATGGCAAATAATAAAGAAGGCCGCAGAAAGGTCGCAGCACTATGGAGGAGACAAGGAGGTTGCTGCTCTATGTGTGGGGAAAGAATTACAAGCATAACCAATTGGCGTGTTCATCATATGGAAAGTCGTCTGGAGGGAGGTTCGGAAAATTTATCCAATCTTATTCTCTTGCATCCGATTTGTCAGGAACTAGGGTTTACTAACGGTTTTGTGTATGTGTTTCCGGCTGAAGCCAACAATGCTTCAACTTAGTATTGGCTTGAGCCGTGTGAATTGGAAACTTTCATGCACGGTTCTTAGGGGAGGATATCACAGCAATGGGATATCCTTACCTGACGAATTGCCTAAAATATAGCTATACTTTTCACCTTCAGGTAGCAGGCTTTCCCATTCTATTCGTAACGCATTGCCGTGTACAATTGTTGCACTTTTCTTTAATGGTATCCGTTTATAGTATTCTCCAAAAGCAAGGCTTGCCATCTCGTTCATCTGGTGGTCTATTAACCACATCGCCACCTGTGCTATTTGACTTGGAAAATCTTCGTATTCTATACCGTAAAACTGATCCACATCGACTAAAAAGTAGTCGTTGATACTTGTAACCTGTTGGTTGTTTAAAAGCTGTTTTACCAGCCTTAATTCAAGCAAACGAAGTTCACGGTAACTTATGATTAAGAAGTTGCCACAGCCACAGGCTGGGTCTAAAAACTCCAATTTGCTTATCCTGTTGTGGAGCACCTGTAAAGCCCTCTTATCGTTTTTGCTCTTTTCGAATTGTGCTTCCAAGTCATCCAGGAACAGAGGCTTTATTACCTTCATTATATTCTTTTCACTGGTATAATGCGCTCCAAGGTTTCTTCTTGCCTTTTCGTCCATTACACTTTGAAACAGTGAACCGAATATTGCCGGGGAAATTTTACCCCAACGCAAGCCACAGCAATGAATGAGTGTCTTTCTCATTTCACTGTCGAACTCTGGCATTGATAGCGGTGTCTCAAACAACTTACCATTTACGTAAGGAAATGCTTTTAGCTGTTCATCAAGGTTCTTATTACGCTTTTCTTCGGGAGTGTTGAGAACCTGGAATAGTTGTGCTATTCGCGGTGCAAGGTCGCCGCCGTCCTCAGAAGTTCTTTTTGCGATAAATTCAAGGAAAGCATTTTTCTCAAAGATGTTGGTGTCATCGGCGAACATGCAGAACACCAGGCGAACAAGGTAGACCTCCAATTCGTGCCCTTCGTAGCCTGCTGCCTTTAATTTATCGTGCAGCTTACCCATTCTTTCTGCTGCATCTATGTTTACGCTGTCCTGCTCTTTGTAAATTCTTTTCTCATACCCGGCGAGGTTTCCGAATATGTGTATGTTCTGCAAGAGGTTGTTTAAAGTAAAACTTGTTTTACTGCCGTTCTCGTCGTATACATCAAAGCGCTTAAAATCACTTATTACTATCTGCCTTGGCAGTTCATAGTCTTTCAGTCCTGCACAGTAGTCTTTAGCCTGCGTGTAAGCCTTTTCGAGGTCCTTTCCCCGGCTCTTCATCTCTACCAGTAGCTGACCCTTCCAAAGCAGGTCTATGTAGCCGCCTGCTTCGCTTAACTTCTTAACCTTGTGTTCAAACGTAGCTACCCTTTTTCGGCTTACTCCAAATATGTTGAGGAAGTCTATCAAAAATTCTTTTGCATCTGCTTCCTCACGCTCCCCGTGTTCCCATTCTTTAATAAAAATCTGTGCTCTGCCCTTAATCTCGTTCCAGCTTAGGGTCATTTATATATAAAGTTGAATTACGGTGGTAATTTAATGAAAAAGACCCAATGGATACAAAACGGTACTCAAAGATTAGGGAGCACCAGTGAGTGACACAACGATTTTTGCTAAAAAGCTAACTTCGTTTTGATAGCTTCCGTTGAGATCTTTTATTTTCACTAGCTTCTTTGGGATTGAGAACAACTGAAGGCAAGTAGGGCCTAACAAGATTATTTCCAAAAAGCAGGTCCGGCCATTTATCTAACCAAACATAGGCTTCTTTCATCAATACCTTCCGCTTCATTCAATAATTTCATCAATTTTAAATATTGCTTGGTGGGTTTGCCCTTATAGTATTTCTTAAAGTGCTTACTATGCAACTGGTCATAAACATCATCAGTTCTAAATAATTTACCGAAAGCATGAAAACGGATTCGATTTTGTCTAGAATAAGTCTGTTTTTCATACATACAACCTCTGAAGGCTGAACGGTGTAAAAAGTAAGTATCTGCTAAATACAGCTTTCTGCATTGTTTGCCAGTGCTTGGACAAAGGAAGTACCACACGATACCCTTACCAATATTCGAAGGCATGTTAACTAATGGAACACGGTATTTTATTGGCTTATTGTTGCTTGTATAATCCAGTTCTAGATAAGGGTCTGCAGCATTGATGTAGGCAGCTATACTTATGCTGCCCGTTTTATTTCCGTTAACGCTCCATGTAATTGTTCCGCTTTTCCAGTGATCAAGTTGTAAATACCCATGTTTCTTTAGAAAACCAATGCTTATTGTTTTACATTCATCGTATAAAGTGGGAAAGGTATGAGGCTTTGGCATAAAAAAATATTACAAGGAAACCTAAATAATTAGGGAATGCGGGATTTTTATCTTTCTTTAAAAACTCCAATTATCAGATTCCCCAGTTGTGGAGTGTACAGTTTCCACTTTAGGCAATACATACGGGATGAGCTTGCAAACAATATTTAGCCGCCTTTCCGGTTCTAAATCTTTTAAGGTTTCCGGTAAGACTTCCAGTTCCTTTTGGATAAGTTCCTTAAGGGTTTCCCGTATATTTTTAACCAATGGTTCAACCGGTAAATTTTTCTTCATAAGACGTTTGGAATAGCTCTCTAAAAGTTCTTTTGCCGGTGTTAAATCCTTATCCTCAAACTCGGATACTTTTAAGTAATTGTGAATCCATTTGTAAATAAAAAGCTGTTGATGAATGGTCAAACCTTTTTCCGCTAATTGAGTTGAAAAAAGCTCTACCGCTTTAGCAGGGCTTTCAAAGTATTCTTCGAAGTTATTAATAGCCCTTTCTACCAATTGTAAAGGCTGTTTAGAATCAGTAAATAAGCCCTTTTCGACTGCCTTACAATGAAGCCCATAAGCAAAGCTGTTCCAGTGCTCATTTTCTGTTTTAAAGTAACTCTCTAATTCTTCCAATGGTGTTGTTTCCATAATATTAATTATTAAAGTTATCAAATCTGCTATCTGTATGTACCCAACAAGGGGTATTGTCAAAAAAGGCAATTTGAAAGGGCTTTTCAAAAAAGCTAGCTAAGTGGTTTACAGCTTCATCCTGTTCACCTGGCGTTATAAGGTCACCGCCTTTATTAACGAGTAAATCAACCACTTTTCTTTCCTGTGTCTTAATGCATGCAATTATTAGTTCATTAAAGTCCTTTCCTGTATGGGTTTCACAGAGCAAAGCAATAATATCGGTTGAATAAAGATGTATTGGTGCGATAGCCTTAACCGGAAACCGCAATAGGTAATCAGCTAAATCTAAACCCTGTGCTTTTTCATTTTCTGTGGCTTTGCGTTCCAATAAATCGGAAATCACAAAACGGGAAATAGATGAAAGCTCCTTTGCTTTCGCCTGCCATTTATCAAATGACCTTAAATCTGGATAAAGGACAACGGATCTTCCCTGCAGTACCTTACTTTTTCCAGGGTTCAAGCCGCCAAGAGCACCACAGGCAAGCCAAACAAACTCGGGAAAGTAAAAGCTGGCAATGATAGCCGTTTTTTCACTTTCACAAATCGCTACCGGCTTTGTACTGCCGTGTAAAAGGTGTTCACCAAAAAAGCATTGTTTTAAGGCAAATTCAGGCAGTCTTAAGACGCTATGCACCCAGGTGGGCATATGGTACTGCTCTTTCGATCGCTTGCCTGTAATTGCGTTGTACAGCATTATTTTGCCGCTTCTAATCTTCCGGTTTATATCTATCTGCCAAAAGACTGTTGCACCGTCCCAATGCTTAGAGGTTCCGATATAATACCGGCTGATTAGTGCGCTAGTATTCTCAGAACCAAAATGCCTATACAAAAATTGTATAAAGTTGTTTTCTTTATGAAAACCCAGGCTTTGCTTAAAAGTGTCAAACGGAATAAAAGAAACGGGGTTTGCCTTCTCCGGCTTCCTTTTTATTATGTAAGAATATTCAGATTTTTCTCGGCTATTAAACAACGGCTTATTCTTTTCAAAGTACTGTTTTGGCTTAAAATGATACCCGCAATTTATCTCCCGGCTGCATTTACCAACTTCTTCGCCTAAATGGTTACCGGTTTCAGTATCAATATAGCGGGTAAATTTCTTGTGCTTGCCGCAAGCCGGGCAATTGTACCGGCTATTCATGCCCTTGTATGGTTCTAAAGTGTAACGGTAGGCCATAAAAAAAATTTGTTTTCGTGCTTCATTGGCTACACACGCTACACTTTGGTGTAAGAGGTGTAGCAAGTGAAGCCCAAATCCTTATTTATTTTTCAATAAAAACTACGTTGCCATAGTTCTTTCGTTCGACTACATAGTCAATCTTCCGAAGTCTTTGGCTAAACTTGTGCTTTGAACAGGAAAAATATCCATTAGTGCTACAGTATCCCTTATACTCATTAAACAACTCCTGTAAGGTTGTGCAATCCGTTAAAGAAGGCTTATACTCTGCATCTTCTAAAAACATTTGTACGTTATCAGACTGCATTCTAAATTCTGCAATCTGTTTTCTAACGGCTGCACAGTCAGTGAAATTTTTACGAATAAGTAGCCGCTTCAGCCCCTCCAATACCCAATTGAAAATGCCGGATAATTCATTAGCAATAATCTTTTGGGCTAATTCCTTGTCCTGCTCTTGTTCAGGTATGGTAATATCAAACGGGACAATAAGCCACCGTCTAAAATAGCCATCGGTTTGCTCCACTTCCTTGGGTAACTCATTTGTACTAAAAAGGAACTTTGCATAGTGTTCCATTGTAAATGGCCTGCCGTAGATCTGCCGGGCTTCAATCGGTTCGCCGCTTGCCAGTAACTTGAAGGCATCGTTCTCCATCTTACCGCTTATCTCGCTTGCACAGTTCAAGAGTTTTGTGGCCAGTTCTGCCCTTGTATATCCCTTAGATTCTGTAAGTGTCTGTAAAGAATAGCTGCTCACATTCTCACGGCCTAATAATGCATTGACCGTCTCAATAAAGACGCTTTTGCCGTTTGCGCCACCACCATAAAGAAGCAATACCTTCTCCAGCTTTAATGTTTGCGGGCTTATAAAAACATATCCTAAATACTCCTGTAGTACCGCTTGCCGTTCTTTATCCGGTAAGACCTTATCTAAGTAGCTTTGGAATGTAGGTGCATCTGCTTCAGGAGAATAAGGAAAGGGTAGTTGGTAAGTTATAAAATCGTTTGCTGAAGGCAGTCGTAAATGCTGACTCTTTGCTGATACCTCAAACGTCCCATTGAGCAAGTTAATCAATGTCGTACCTGTGTTTCTTTCTGGTGCTGGCAAATAAGCAATAGTTTCAAATTGTGAAATCAGCTCTCGCCTGTTCTGGTAGTGCCTGGCATCAATGCGGGGAACTCCCATCTTTTCGGCTGCCTCCCCAAATACAGAATGCAACAAATCCCTATCAATAGCCTTCCAGTAAACACCATTATAAATAAACGTTTGCCCGTTGTTGCGGCAAAGCTGCCAGTTGTTGCGAATAGCGGTATCAAGCATTTCATCAACAACGGCAACGACATAGTGTTTACGCTGTAGTCTAAAGTTGCTCAACTGCTCTATTGTCTTGTTCAAAGTTTCCCTCACCTGTTCGGCTGCTTTTACATCTTTTCCCGACTCTCCGATACTCGAAAGCTCGTGTTCCAGTTTCTTTATATTATCCTGCAATTTTTCCGCATCTGGAAATGCCCTCGCCTTAAAATCTATCTTCTCGATCTGTTCAAGTAAGCGCCTTAAAACTTCTTTATGCGGTATAGGTGCGAACGATTTTGAAAGGGTTTTTACTTCTTCATTTAGATCATTTTTGAAGCCTTCATAGTCAAATACCGGACTTAGATCATTATCTTTGCCCTGTTCACTGTACAAATAAATAGGGGATATGTCGTGTGTGCGCATGGCTTACCCCCTTCTTTTTTTGGTGTGTATATAGGTGTCGGCTTCAGCCTGAATTTCAACTTGGGTTTTTTTACGTCCCTGCTTTACCCAGTCCGTAAGCTCCTGCTTAGAAAAGTATAGCCGTTTGCCTCTTTTGTTTACAGGCAATTCAGATTTACTTACTAATCCGTAAATAGTAGGTACTGAAAGTTTAAGCAGTTCAGCCGCCTGCTGAATAGTTAAAAGCTGGTCTGATTCTAAAAGGTCCTGGTTACCGGTATGCTTATTGTTTTTTAAGCAGGAATTTACACAATCAATAATTACCGTTTGCAAATCTTCAATTGGTAATGAAATAATAAGAATTGTTTTTTGCATATCTTTTTTATGCAAAAAAACAATGATTAGTAAGCCTTATTTTCCCAACTTTCCACTTTGGGAAAATTGGGAAAGAATTGATTTAATATCTAATTCGGTATTGTCATTTTTAAGCCTTGTATATTGTTTCCTGAACTCACTTGCATCTCTTGAAAGATTCAACCCTTTAATCTTTTGGTTCAGCAAATCTTTATAAATAACATCGCTACAATGTCTTATAATTGGATTAGGTTTATTATTCTTTAATACCTTTAACCACAATGGAATTACACCCTTGTTTTTTCCTATGTAAGAATTTATTGCATCAATAACAGGAGGCTCTAACTCTCTTAAAATGTCTAAACATGGTTCAGCATGTTGAGAATTGTAAAAAAGTTCCTCAAAACTTTTTGGATTGCTTAACCTGTTATTCATTTGAAGTTGTAAGGAAGGTTTAAGCAATGGAGTAATTTCATCAATAAATTCTTTTTCATCATTGAACCATTCTTTCAATATTTTCCCATATTGCTGTTCTTCACGAGTAGAGTTATTCGTATACCCCTCTTTGATTTTAAGTTTTCGGTTATTGATTAGTAATTCAAGTCTTATTTTACTGGAATCAGTAATAAGCCCCTTTTCATAAAGTGTTACACCGTTTATTTTTGTTAATATATCGTTTGTTAAATTTATTAATGCCTCAATCAAACTGCTTTTGGTGTGAACTTTTGCTTTAGCAAGGCCTGTATAAGGATTTACCTCCGGCTTTCCGTTTAATATTGGAATGTTTTTTTCAAAGTATTGTTTTAAGTCTCCAAAATAACTATTTAATTCAAAGGGAAATATATTGAACCATTTTTCATAAGTAGTTATAAGAATATTTAAGTCGGTTACCTGTTCTGTTTTTGGTTTCAAATATGACTCTAAAAATTCTAAAATTTGACTTCGTTTTTCTATAGAAATATCATTATTTTTATTAATAAAGGTTTGTATGTGATAGAAATATTCGCCTAAAAAAATTGGTTCGCCGCAATCAGTAGGCATTTGGCCGAAACTTTCTATTGTCCATTCTATATAATCAGTTATAACTTTATACCAATTATCTACACTATAATTATTTATGATATGCTGGTTAGTATATATCAATTTTCGCGCAACCATTCCGGGGACGTTTGCAAAGGAAGCCCTATTAAATTCTTTAAACTTTAGCAAATTTTCATGATGCGTACAACAGAATGGGAAAGGCTTTATATTATGATTGCCTTTAAACCTTTCTTTTAAGCGTTTAGTTATTTCATTTAAATTTTCCTTACATCTTTCACAATTATTAAAATTATGGTCACCCTCAGTTGGTTCAATTTCAAATGGCAATTCATAACCGCTTGCTTTTCCTTCATACCCTATAATTTTACCACAAAATGCAATAGGTTTTAGCTCTTGAATAAAAATCTTAGTATTTCTTTCCATCATTTTCCTTTTGCTTATTAATTCATATTCTATAGCTTCTCAAAGGCTGTAAGGGCTTTAATGGTTTCCCTTTTGCTTTCATCTTCAAAACCTGCCAAATAGTTTTGTGTAGTTTTTACATTACTATGGCCTAATGCTTCGCTTATGAATTCGGTACTTGCCCCACTACGTTGTAAAACAGTTGCAAAACTGTGCCTTGCTGCATAGGTTGTAACATCATTTGTTATTCCCAGCTGCCGGGCTATGCTTTTCATGCGATCGTTTATTAGGTGGGTAAGTTGTTGGATTAACTGTCTTTCCCGTTCAGGTGTTATCCCTTTTTCCAATACAGGGAAAATGAAAGTACTTCCATCTTTAGGCTTATTTCCCCACTTATTAATGATGGCCTGAACTTCCCCGGTAAGTGTAACTCTTATTGGTTCAACCTTTCTTTTTGTTCTGGCTGTCTTTGCGCGTTCAAATTCCAATACATCCCCTTTTATGTTCTCATATTTAAGCAAACACATATCTTTTACATTGATGCCATTACACAGGTACATAAATACCCAGTAATCTTTTGTCCGGTCGGTCATGCTTCCGGCTTCCGGCTTATACCTATAAATGGCTGCAATATCTTTTAGGGGAAGGGCTTTCTTAATATTGTTGCCTGTGGGTATTTCATACCGCTTTTTGCCAAAGGGGTAATATTCCTTTGTTAGCATTCCTTCATTGATGGCATTGCTGAACAGGGTTCTTAACGACCTTAAATATATTCCTATGGTCGTAACGCTGTTTCCTGCTGTAAGCATCCATTTTTCATATTTGCGTAATGAATCGGGGGTAACATCGGCAAACTTAGCATCTGGTATAAATTTATAAAGGCTGTTTTGAGCGCATTCATAAGAAACCGCCGTACCTATCCGACCTGCTTCCCTTAGCCCTGCTGCATACTCTGCAAAGGCATGGTTGATACTGTCTTTTGCCCCCCTGTTTATCAGGTAGTGTTTCTCAAAGGCTTTCCATGTAAACAAGGGCAAGTTTCCTATAATCTCAATGGCCTTGTTCTCAAAGGCTGCTATCTGCTTCTTTAACAGCTTATCTTCATCTGTAAGCCGTTGGCCAAACATAACCTTTTCAAACGCTTTTTTGGTAAGATCGTAAGGTGTGGGGTAATATTGCTGCTTTCTTTCAAAAGTAACCCTGAGCTTTACAGGGAATGTATTATCATTCTTTTCCCTTCGGGTATCTAAAACGGTTGCTGTTTTTGCACCTGCCATAGTTTTGTTATTATTTGTATGCAAATATCAGCATTTGCATACAATTTGCATACAAATTTAATAAACAAGCACATAACAACAATAACAAAACAACTATGTTTATAGATTAAGATTTAGTACTTGCAAGGGTTTCAGCATTATTTGCTTATAAACAGGAATTGTTTATTTAGCACCTTATTTATGACTACGGATCAGAAGGTTTCAGGTTTGAATCCTGACGCGGTCACGAAGTACTGTAAAGGGTTTCATTGATTTGAAGCCCTTTTTATTTTCTAGCATTCCGACACAATTCCGACACAAAGTGGCTTTAAATGGGAAAAATACTTCAAAACAATCCTGATGTCACAGGAGTTTATTCTTCTAAGCGCGCAAGGGTCGTATTTTGGCCTTTTTACGTGTCTTATTTTTGTCTTATCCTTCATCTCTCAACTTTCCTAAACGTCTTTGCATTTCAAATTTGTCGGCCCAATTACTCCAGGTAAGGCAGCGATAAGGGAGGCTGACATTTCTTATGTCCCAGTCGACATCGCTTCTTTTACATAGGCAGAGCAGCCTGGGTAAAGTTAGTGAGCAGAAAGGATTATAATTGCTGGACTATAAAGCCGGTTTTTGGTCGCCAGAAGCTGCGGAACTAACCAATTATATTTAACGCCATGGAACAGCCAGATTACGGATCGTTAACAGAATACTTTGACCTAAACGGACAAAGCGTCTATTTTTCCATTCATCCGGAGATGTATCCGGCCAAGGCAGGCATAGCCCCTACTGGTCGCTATTTCATTTATTGCATACATCCGGTTCATGGAAGCTGTCATTTTATTATTGAGCAGGATAAGGATTATGGAAAAAAGCCTAAAGTCCTTTTACAATATTGCTTTGGATATTTCAATATACTATTTAGTAGGTTTGATTTAATTTATAGGGTTATCCATTTAAGTCGCATTTGCTTTATAGGCGTAGGGTTCATGTTGCATCATTCTCTCAATCAGCTTGTGCCAGATGGTTGGTAGAAAGTTTCTCCGGTTAAATCTGAAGAAGAATTCATCTAAATATCCGTTCATGAATCTTTCTGAACACTTATGATGTATACCTCTTAGCCATCCTTTCAAATTCATGATTAAATAATGCAATCCCATAAAGTTTTTCCCTTTACTTGAGGGCTTTTGCTTGATTTCAAATTCACTTTCCAGTGGCCAGTAACCCCTCCATTGATCCGTCTTAATCTGGGTGTTATCTTTGTCAATATATTTCTCGAAGAAAGGCTTAAAGCTTTCTGCACTGGCATCTTCAATCGTTTGTGCATAGGCTCGTCCTATTTTATCTCCTTGTACTTTTTCAACTGCCATCACTACCAGCTTCTTATCTCCCTTGCTTCTTCCGCGTTCGCCCTCATCTACTCCCCCAATCATCAATTCATCCACTTCTACATGACCACTAAGAAGATGTTTGCCGCTGCTTGCCATTGCCTCCTGTGCCTTTCGTTTAAACAACCAGGAAGATTTTTGATTGATGCCGTATTCATTAGCCAATTCTATGGTTGACATTCCTTTTTTGCGCACAGAGATCCGAAAGTTAATCCCAAAAGCCTTCAGCAGCGGGATCTTCATCTTGTGAAACAATGTGTGTGCTGTGACAGATTCATCATACCCGCACTGTGTACATCGCAAATGAAACCGAGTCTTGCCTTTGCAGCTTTTCTTCCCATTGCAATTGCGGCATCGATAACCGTCATTCCATTTTAAATCAAACAGATACTGCCTGCAATCATCTTCACTTGTAAAGAACTTATTAAACTCACTAATGGTGATTCCCTGAAACATACTCAAATATTTAGTACAAATATACTAAATTTATTAGCTAAGGTCTATTTCTTATCTTCGCTTTGCGCTCTATCTGGATAACCCTATTAATTTATATATACTTCAGAATATGCCATATGTAACACAAGTTTCGCAAGAACAAATCGCCAAAGACGCCTCTTCCGGTACTCTCCGGGTCCATTGGGCCTTTGGAAATCTCATACCCAACGTTATTGAGATTCGACAACCAGGAAGCACTACCACTCCTGCTGTTCTTTTTGCAAGCGTAGCCATCAATACTGGAACAAAAACTCCTACATCTGTTGATTTTAAAGTTTCTGCCCCTCAGTTTCTCAACTTGGTAGTGTCGCCTAGAATTATCAAAGATGGGCAGTTAGCAGATAAAATGGTCGATGATTTTGGGTCACTACAGGTCTGGGAAAGTTTTAGTTTGCAGTTAGCACCGTTTACGGTGGCTGCCAACCAGGACCCTCGACCTAAACAGAATGTACACGCGCCAAAAATTGGCAATGTAGATATTTCACAAGGTATGTTCACCGTGCATTGGGAATCCCCAAATGTACACCACTTCAATGCGACATTAGTACCCAGCGTTATCCCTTTTCAAGGGCAGGTTGAACTTTCAGGATTAGACCGCAGTTTTACTCAGGACAGAGTACGCGAAGGTCACTATATTTTTTCTCTCCAGGGATGCATATCCGGTCTTCTTAAGTCCATTTGTTCAGGCTGGGTTCAAAGGGAGATTGTTATACCTCCTCACATGGCTTTTCAGACTTTGCGTGTCGGGGCTAATGCACAGGATAAATGGGTTTTAACAATGGGTAATCGAATCATGGTCATTGTGAATGACGGCAGGATGTTTGTTCACGAAATTGCCAATAATAATATTGGCAGGCCTTTCCGGCTTGTGGGACCCAGAGTTGCGGCAAATCCACAGGATAGGCGGGTCGTGGTTAATGGCAATCGTATTGCAGTGATCCTGACTAACGGTGATGTGTTCGTTCATGAAATTTCTGGTAACAATATCGGGCTGCCCTTCAAACTTGTTGGACCTCCGGTTGCTACAAATTCGCAAGACAAGTGGGTCCTTACACTCGAGGATAAAATCCTCGTTATTGTGGCTGACGGCAGAGTATTTGCTCATGAAGTCACGAGCAACAATATAGGCATTCCGTTTCAACTTGTGGGCCCTGCCGTGGCCAAAAACGGTGTAGATAAATGGGTCGTGGTGATGGGTAACAGAATCTTGGTCATTACAAATAATGGCGGAGTTTTCGTCCATGAAATATCTGGCAATACCATTGGCGTTCCGTTCCAACTTGTTGGCCCGCCAGTCGCGACCAATTCTCAGGATAAGCTCGTGTTAACGATAGGAAACCGAATACTCGTTGTCACAAAGGATGGAGGAGTTTTTGTGCATGAAATAGGACCCAACACCATTGGCAGCGCCTTCAAGCTAGGCTGACATCCTTATTTACCGAAGTATGACATTCTTATTTACCGAAGTATAGCACTCTTAATTGCCAACTTTGTGACATTGCTATTTACCGATTAGTGCGACTTGTAAAGCTGATGTTGCAATTGTTTCAATTTCTTAGAAAAGAAATTAGAGAAACTTACTGTTCTGTTAGTAATAGCCTACTCCGACATGCACAAAGAGTAATCTCTGTGTGTGAAGCTTGGGGGACAATGTACCTAAATGCCGCAAGGCTATCAGTTAGAATAGCGAGGTAAGAACTGATCCTGGAAGTTTCATCCGGGATAGGGCTAGGCTGGCTGGCATGGTTAAGGAAACTGAACTATCGATAAACGTCGTAAAAATAGGTGAGCTAAAGAAACTGATAAGCTCAGGCCAAAAGGCATGCGTGGGACAATCTGCTTGATCGTCGGATTGCACAGACACAAAACACGCCCGGCGGAGAGATAGGACCTAAACCAGTCATGTTGCAATATTGGAACAAGGTAAGCCCTATTCATCGCCTTTAAAGGCAAGTCGACCGTAAGGAAGACCTCTGATGGAGAGGGTAAAGGATCAGACAAAAAGCGAATGATACTTTGTAATGAAGTGTATAGGGGATGAAAGGATTGCCCTGCGGTGAAAGCCGGCTGACTTGTCTATGTGGTCAATCATGGCGAGAGAACTACTAGAACCTAAAACTAAGGGGAAACAAGCAAATGACTGTATTACCAAATATGGATGCGGTTCCCACAGACGGAGCAAAATGGAATTCCATTGACTGGAACCATGCGCACCGTATGGTAATGAGGCTACAAGTGCGTATCGCCAAGGCAACACGTGAAGGCTGCTGGCGTAAGGTGAAAGCCTTGCAATGGCTACTAACACATTCTTATGCTGCAAAATTATTGGCAGTAAAGAAAATTACTACCAACCGTGGTAAACGAACACCGGGAGTGGATGGGGTGCTCCTTAAAACCCCTGAAGACAAAGCCGCCATGGCTAACTCGCTAATGCGCTGCGGCTATACCCCGTCGCCGTTAAAACGAATCTATATTCCGAAATCCAATGGGAAAAAGGATCGCCCCCTCGGAATACCGACCATGCTCGACCGAGGTATGCAAGCTCTGCATACCCTTGCACTCCTACCTATGTCGGAAACTCTGGCAGACTGGAACAGCTATGGCTTCAGACCGGAACGCTGTACTGCCGATGCAATCGAAGCTCTGTTCAAAAGGCTTTGTAGAAAAGATGCACCGCAATGGATTCTGGAAGGCGACATTAAAGGTTGTTTTGACAACATCAGCCATGAATGGATGCTGAAAAATATCTGTACAGATACAACAGTATTGCGTAAATGGCTAAACGCAGGTTACATGGAAAAGGCTGAATTGTTTCCCACACATAAAGGTACTCCTCAAGGAGGAATTGCTTCCCCTACACTTGCCAACCTGGTACTTGATGGAATAGAAAACTTGCTGGGAAAAAAGTTTAATTCGTTAAATAGATATGGACTTCGCAGACAGGCATCACCTTTTGGGATTCACTTTGTAAGGTATGCAGATGACTTCGTGATAACCGGAAATTCAAAAGAGATCCTGGAAGAAGAGGTATATCCTGCGATTGAAGAATTTTTGAAAGAAAGAGGTCTTGAACTATCCAAAGAAAAAACGAAGATTACCCACATCTCGGAAGGATTCGACTTCCTTGGACAAAACATTCGTAAATACGGGTATGGAAAAGATAATGCTAAACTACTCATCAAACCTTGCAGCAAGAACATAAAAACGTTTCTTACCGGTATTAGGAAAACCATTAAATCGATGGCAACAGCAACTCAGGAAAACCTGATACGTAAACTTAATCCCATGATTCAGGGATGGGCTAACTATCATCGATCAATAGTATCAAAGACAACCTACAATAAAGTGGACAACGAGATATGGAAAGCCATCTGGCGCTGGGCCATGCGTAGACATCCTAATAAAGGCAAAGCCTGGGTACATTCTAGGTACTTCAGAAAAATCAAAGAACGCAATCACTGTTTTAGCTGTATTATTAAGGATGGGAACGGGAAGGCAAAAATAGGGATAACGTTGAAACACGCTTCGGATACGTTTATAAAACGTCACATTAAAATCCAAAGCGAAGCAACGCCCTTTGACCCAAATTACGAAGCGTACTTTGAAAATCGCATGTCAACAAAGATGGCAAATAATAAAGAAGGCCGCAGAAAGGTCGCAGCACTATGGAGGAGACAAGGAGGTTGCTGCTCTATGTGTGGGGAAAGAATTACAAGCATAACCAATTGGCGTGTTCATCATATGGAAAGTCGTCTGGAGGGAGGTTCGGAAAATTTATCCAATCTTATTCTCTTGCATCCGATTTGTCAGGAACTAGGGTTTACTAACGGTTTTGTGTATGTGTTTCCGGCTGAAGCCAACAATGCTTCAACTTAGTATTGGCTTGAGCCGTGTGAATTGGAAACTTTCATGCACGGTTCTTAGGGGAGGATATCACAGCAATGGGATATCCTTACCCGACCAGCCTTCCCTACTTGCATAATCTTTAAGCAATTTAATAATTTGCTTACTAGTTCTACGCACTGGCGATTTTCTCTCAGCGGGAATTATTTCTTCCATAATGTTTGCATGTTTAGTTCATGCAAAACTATTTAGGAAAAATCATTATACATCATGATCCGGGTATGGGGTAGGTTGGAGGTTTACGACTCATTCATGAGCAGCAACTACAGCCACCGGAATCATCCGAAGCATTGGGCATCGATGATTGGGCCTTTAGGAAGGGAATCAATTATGGCACAGCTATGATTGATCTTAACTGTCGCACGGTAATTTTCGAATGCCGGTTATTATCTTTCCTTTAAGCTCTATTGTTACCCGGAAATAATTCATCGAGGCCTTATTTGCGGGTAAAGCTAAAAAGTTTAGGCAAATAATGCTATTACTTTTAAGAACCCCTTAGACACAGACACCGCCTTTTGTAACTTTCAAGGCGCATGCAGAAAATTACTACGGAAGCAGGATGCTGCACTTTGACTGTGTGCAATTAAGTAATCATTGCGATGAGGTCAAGCTGCATTTAAAGCAACAAGGCTGCACCGGCAACACGCATAATGAACCTGATAGTAATTTCGGCCTGGATCCGATTGATGAAAAAATCCTGAATGCGCCTTCCCAAAAACACACTGGTCATGGAGGAGGGAAATACAGGAGTCATAATTCAGATTAAGATGTTTATAAAGTGAACTCTGGAATTGTCTTAGCTGTTGAGTCAAAGCATGTTTCAGAAATCACTAATCTTCAGTATTACTGTTTAACATTTTGTATCAAATCAGTCCTTGATTTTTGCAATTTCCTGAATGATCACACATTTTATTTACCGTAGGATCAAAGAAAAAACAAATATATTGGTGTCAAATTACTTTGATATGGACACTGAAATGGAACGCTGGGCCGAGCGCATGATTGAGAAGCTGGAGAAGCCGGCGCCAAAGAAAAGAGGCGGGAGCCTTTCGGACCAGGAACTAGCCCGCGTATCAGCCGGTTGAAGAAATTTCATTTTAAGAAAAATAGCCAAGGCTGAAAAAGAAAGCCAATAGAGGAAATATAACAACGTTAAATCAACAAAATTTTTCCAACAAAAATGGAACCCCAATCTATCATAAACGACCTGCTGGAACTCGAAGCATATGCCGAAGGGTTGAAGCAGTGGTCACAGAAGCTAAGGAAGAAGCTGGACAAAATGGAGGAACCAAAAAAAGGCATCGGTGGGCGGTCAGAAGCTGTAGGGAAATGAAAGAAGAATTCTTATTTTGTCAGATCAATCAAGGGTTGTTTGAGTGCACAAGAAGCAGGCAGCCATGGTTGTAACATTAAAACCAATTAAAAAATCAAACAGGTAGAATCAGAAAGGTCGATACTTTCCGCCTAAGAGCAATCTTTACGGCAACGTCGGCCAACTCAAAAGTATACCGCAAGGCCCCCAAACATGCAAATGATGCGGGGCTTTATCAGGGAGCCTTTCGGATACTTTCCTATCTGTTGTGCGCAACTAACGCAACAAACTTCAAAATGGGAATAGGAAGACGTGAATTTCTAAGATTGACGAGTTTGGCTATAGGTGGAGTAGCCGTCGATCCCCTTCAAGCTGTTGTCACCACAAACAATGTATACATCAATAAAAAAATCGGCATTTTATTTCACAAGCCATCACCTTGGGGGTTCATCAATGTAAAAGACTTTGGCAAGTTAAAGGATTCTCAAATTCTAGGAAATGGATGGAATGAAATAAAAGAAGAAGTTTGGGAAGACTTGGGTGATCCAGTTTGTATTGCTACAAAGTACTATCAGGACAGACCAGAATACAAGGGGCTTTTTTCTCCAACAATCACCTTGAATATCACTCCTAAAAGCGAACTAGAAGATCTAGGGTATGAGAGTTTTGAAGAATTGATGGAAATGTCGGCATACGGAACAAGTCAACTATTGGAAGAGTTCAAAATAATAAAATCCTACGACCCTTATTTCATTTGTGGTTGTAAGTTTTATGAATACGATGCTGAGTACCTCTTTCAACACATAGAGATTGACAAACCTCTAAAAGTAGAACTGAAAGTCCTAAAGGCAGAACACAATGGCTTTTATTATGATTTTAACTGCCATCAGTCTTCAGCCCAGAACCAAATTGCACATAATGAGTTTGAAATGTTTAAAAAGTCCATCAAACTTATATAAGCTGCAGCCAACAGTGTGTTTATAAAATTGTGGCTGGAGGTTAAGCATTCAACTATAAATCCCTATTTTGATTTTGTGGTTAATTGAACCTTCAGTTTTTCAATTTCCACACCTTCATAAAAACTTTAAGGTTAGCGGCAATTTAAAACGATCTTCAATTCAATAAGTACATGCAAAAGTTAACATTGATTTTATTTCTTGTTCCTTACTTAGCTGTTTCTCAAAATACAATCAAACAAAACAATACTTGTGTTTTGTATTAGCCCTTCTTAGTTCGCCCTGGGTACTTAAGGCTTTTGTGTAACGATCGTTAATATCAATACCAGCCTCCATTTCCCGGTTAAAGCCTTCAAGCTCTTCCCTGGCCTCCTCTGTATTGCGTGTAAAGAATAAAACAGCTGCCGCAAGCGCTCCGAGGGCAATGAGCAGCACACCGACCGGACTTAAAGCCAAAACAGCATTTAACGCTTTCTGAGCCGCAATGGCGCCGTAACGGATAACGACATAGTTACTTTCAGCAGCAGATTGTAACGTGATATTAAGAGCAGCAAGCCGGCGTTGAGCATTTTCAATAACCAGGTCCGCCGCGCTTTCTTTTTGCAATGCCGTCTGAATGGCTTGAACGCTATTGGAAACAACAAGCAAGGCGTTCATATGGGCCAGGGCCTTATTCAAATCTTCATTCTCATCCCCTAACATTTGTTGAGCAGCTTGCAGGCCAGCGGTTACTTGTACGCCGGTTCCCATTATTTGCACCAGCCCCTCTATAGACCGTGTAGCGCTACCAGTTTGGGATATAGTACCATTTACATCCTTCAGCGCATCCTCCAGCTGGCCGGCTTTTTGGATCAAAGCATCGATGTCAGCGCCTGATTCACCGGCAGCAACACGCCTGGCAATCTGATCCTTCATTTCCCTGAGTTCCGCACTCAGCCGCTTAGTTTTGCCAGCCGTCACCACTTCCTGATCCCCAAACTCCCGGAGTACCTGCCCACCAGCTCTAATAAGATCGTTAAGCTGCTTCCACTCGGCAGTATTGGGAGATAAGGTGGACAACTTCTTTTTTGCTACATCGAGAACCAGGTTCAGCTGTTTAAATTCGTCTCCTGTGCCTTTTAAGTTCTTCCGTAACTCGTCAAGTGCCTTGCTACTTATGCCACCCACGGCGGCTTTACCCAAATTCCCGAAGGCATACATCAATCCCTCAATATCTTTTTTAGCCAGCTTAGCACCCTGAGCGAGCACATTATCATGCTTTGAAATCTCAGCAGTCGTTTTCTTAAACTGCTCTTCCACTTTTTTGTCAGCGAAGACGATCTGCTCCAGGCCATCGATGCCGGGTTGCAGGCCACTGGGATCTGCTGTGAAATTTATGAGAATATTATCCATCGAGTTAGTATTTAGAATATTATTTTTAATTTTTAAGATTAGTTGCTTGCACCAACTTCACCGGTAAATTATTTTCGGGTTACTATTATTTTTCTACCTTTCTGACGATTGTCCTTCTCAAATATGCCGAGATACTTACCGAGATCTACAAGGGCAGCTCGCTTATCACTAAACTTGAGTTCGGTGGTAATTTCTTTTACCACTTTGCCATCCTCCAATGTGTACGAGCTCACTTTAACCTTTATTCCAATTAGGGGTATTGTCTTTTCCCTTGATAACTGGGTGATATCTCGTATTTCGTTGCCTTCCAGCAGAAAGTCATTGATATTCCAGAATCCCAAGGCTCTCAGCTCCTTTGTAATCATTTCGGCTGTTAATTCCATCTTATTTCGCAACACCTGGCGATGTTTTTCAATTTCCATCAAAATGTAAGGCTTTGACAGGTTTTCGTCACCCACTTGCCGTGCAGTCTTAGGTGAATAGCCGGCCTTAATAGCTGCTTGGGTAGCATTCGGATCGATAATATACTCCTGGCAAAACCGTAATTGTCTAGAGGTTAGCGGCATTAATTGCTTTTTACTTTTTTCAAAAACATAAATTCCTCGTTCCAGCTCCTCGCTTCTTCAGCATCTTCCTGGGTAAAGGGCTGGCCAAATACTCCCACCTGCAGCAGCTCCTCGGGAGACATGGTAGCAATCTTTTCTTTCATAGCTGCCTGGAGCTGGTCTGCTGGGAGTTCCGAATTAATATTCAAACCGGAGTTTTTCAATCTATGTAAAAGCTCGGCTCTAAGGTCCTCCTCGGTATAGTCATCACACTCAAAGGGATTGGTAAAATCTTCGATAAAATCTCTTTGTTTCTGCTCTGTCGCCGGTATCGTAGGAACAAAGGGCAGCAGGCCTCTATCCCGTTTTTCTTCTTCACTCAAACTGTCAAGACCCTCTCTGATGCTCCTGCGCAACAACTCTTCCGCGTGTCGTATTTCGCTATTCATTTTACTTTCAGGCTGCATTGTTTGTTTCAAAATTTGCATTTACCAGTCGAAGAAATCCGGGAAGTTTCGAGCCACATAAAAGAGCCCGCCAGCAGCCTCGATCTTACTCTGCTCCCTTAATTGGTCCGGCCGCATGCTATCCTTTCCAATCTTTACCTCGATCTTTACCGGCTGGCTATTAATAATAGCATCGATGTCAGGCGTACCACGTCTCGTGTTTCCTTTGGTCCAGCGGACCGTCTGAGAAATCGTTTCAACTTTTTCGCTGAAGATGTTAAACCGCTTGATATCGTGTAACCTCGCTTGCCCCTGCGTGCTGATCCGATTACTGTAATGGCCTTTGAAAGAAAAAAAGTCTGTAATGCACTTGGTCAAGCCCGTTACTCGATTTATCGGTATAAGGTTTGACCTGCATGGAATACCCTCCGGATGCTTCAAAGAATAAAGGGGCCCGTTCTCTGATCGATTCCAATTTGAGCTGCCTTAACATTTTCTTCCAGTCCTCTTTCATGCAGATAGTTTTAAATCCCAAATAAGCAGATAACCTTCCGTTGTCATTGCCCATCCAGAGGAATCCCGGTTTAACAATAAGTAGTCGGCCAGGTCCCATCCTGATTTCTTTTGCTCTTCGGTAGCATTTTTTTCAAGGAGATCCGAAACGATGATGGTGCAGTCAATCAGCTTCCTTACCTCGTCAGCTCTGATTTTCCATTTATCAAAGCAGCCGAGGTCAGGAAATAAAATAACCTGCCTGCCTTCCAAGACGCTGCAAACCTCTTTTTGTGTCCATTTGCAGCCACTCGATCCACCCGTTGCCAGCCAGATAATATCTGGAAAATAAATGCTGGCAATCATGGCTGTTTTCTCGCTTTCTACAATTGCAACCCTTTTATCTGGATAAATAGAAAGCAATACTTCACAAAAAAAACACAGCTGCAGGTTGTTATCATAATGATTTAAAAGGCTTTTGCCAGCATAGATTGCCTTTTTACCTTTATCGCGCCGGCCAGTAACGGGATCGTAAAACATAACTTTCGCCTGCCGTAGATTGCCCTGGATGTCAATCTGCCAGAAGATGTTTGCACCTGGCCAACGCCGGGAAGTACCGACATAATAAGATGAAACCAACTCCATGGCGATTGCTGCTCCGAAAAGCGAGCTCTCGATTTATCTACGTGTAACCATTAATGGGGAGCGCTTCGAAGTAAGCACGCAACGCTATATCGAACCGCCTAAATGGTCCATTTCTGCTGGCAAGGTTATAGGTAACAGCGAGGAAGCCGGGTCAATAATCAACATCTGGATGGCGTAAATCAAAAGGTCTACACCTACAACAAGTATTGCCCAAGACGGTAAAGATTCCACTAAAGAAAAGTTGCAACGTCCCACACCCTGGTAGAAGTATTCAGGCAACCTAACATTCAAAAAAATTCGCTGATTGAAAAAGAATAGTTAAAGACATCGTTCACCAGTACTGAAATAATAGTTTATGCCCATAAGTAACTAAAAGTTTACAATTGCTTAAAATTCCTATCAGTTTTTTTATATATATGTTGATATATTTGCATTTTTTTAACATATATTTATAGACGTCGAGATACCAGGCATCCTAATGCCATAATCAACTAAATGCTAGATCATGAAAACTAAATTAAAACGACATTGCTATCCGGTTGTCATTCTTTTACTCCTACTGGGTATTTCCTTTAAAGGCCAGGCTCAAACAAATGCAACGGTTACAGGCATTGTACGCGATGAAGCAGGCGCTGTGCTTCCTGATGTGACTATTACCGTCATTAATGAATCGGATAGTGCTTTGCAAAAGAGTACTATCACCAACGATAAGGGCGTTTTTAGTTTTAACCAACTTGTTCCCGGTTCTAAATACCGTTTCACAGTATCCCATGTTGGATATCAGCAGCAGGTGATTCGCAACTATAGTGTAAAAGCCGGAGAAAATACTGCCGTTGCGATATCGCTGGTTGCCGCAGCAAACGCTGCTATGGACGAGGTTATTGTAGTTGGTTATGGTACACAAAAAAGAGTAAACGCTACAGGTGCAGTTGATCAGATCACTTCAAAAAATCTGGAAAACCGGCCAATGACCAACCTAACCCAGGGTCTGCAGGGTTTGCTACCGAATTTAAATCTGAAAATGTTGGATGGCAAGCCCACTCAATCGCCAAGTTACAATATCAGGGGCACCACTTCAATTGGTCAGGGTGGTAGCGCGCTCATTTTGATAGATGGGTTCGAAGGAGATCCAAGTTTGTTGAATCCAAATGATATTGAAACCATTTCCATCCTGAAAGATGCAGCCTCTGCCGCTATTTACGGGGCAAGGGGAGTATTTGGTGTGGTGTTAATTACTACAAAGAAAGGAGTGAAAGGTCGTACCAGTGTAACGTATTCAAGCAATTATGCACTGAAATCGCCCATCACCAGGCCCGATTTTGTAACCGATGGTTACCTATGGTCAAAAATGTTTGCAGAGTCCTTTGTTAATGGGGATGGTGCGTTCCCGCAAAATGCCAATAAGACTCAGAAATTTTCGCAGGCATACCTGGAAGAATTCAGGAAAAGATCTGAATCAGGACAGCCTTACAACCAGATAGAAGTTGATCCAAATACAGGTGAGTACACATATTATGGCAGCACCGATTATTACGGTGAGTTGTATAAAAAAAATACAGCAGCTTTTGAAAACAATATTTCTGTAAGCGGGGGTGGTGACCAAGCGACGTTTTTAGTTTCGGGGCGGTTCTTAAAGCAGGATGGATTATTCCGGTACAACACTGATGACTACGATACCAAAAATATCCGGGCAAGGGGTTCTATTGAATTGTTCCCCTGGTTAACCGTTGAAAATAATACCGATTATTCTGTTGTAAACTATCATAACCCTATTAACGTGGGCGAGGGCGGCGGCATCTGGAGGAATATCGCCGATGAGGGCAAACCCACGATGCCCTTGTTTAATCCGGATGGTACGTTAACTTTTGCTTCTGCGTTTACCATCGGAGATTTTGTATATGGGAAAAATGGAATTGATACACGTCGCGAGGTATTCAGGAACATTACCGGTTTGAGAAGCAGATTCTTCAATAATAAATTCCGGGTAAATGTTGATTTCACGTTTCGTAACACGGAAAATAACAGATACCAGAAACGTGTTCAGGTACCCTATAGCAACTTCAGGGGAGTTACTTCGTATGTAGGAACAACGACCAATGATTTATTGTCCGATGACCGTAAAACCAGGTATTTGGCAACCAATATCTATGCAGAATATGAAAACGATTTCGGGGATAACCACTACCTGAAGGCAATGGTTGGTTACAACTATGAGCAATCTACTTATAACCGTGTTGCCGTACAGCGTAATGGCCTAATTTTCGAAAATGCTACGGATTTAAACCTGGCTTTGGGGCAGGCCATAACCACCGGCGGCGGTTATGAACAATGGGCTATCCTGGGAGGCTTTTCAAGATTGAATTATGCTTTTAAAGATCGTTACCTGATTGAAGTGAATGCCCGTTACGATGGTTCATCAAAATTCCCGTCCAATCAACAATATGGTTTTTTCCCATCTGTTTCTGCAGGCTGGAAAATCAATAAAGAGGCGTTCTGGAATGTTTCGCCCAGCGCTGTTTCCGAATTAAAGCTCAGGGCTTCTTATGGATCACTTGGTAATGGTAATATTGCATCCTATTCCTTCCAGGAGATTTTCAACATCAGCCAGACAGGGGTGATTTTAAACGGAGCAAGGCCTCAGACCACCCGTAATCCTGCCGTACTGCCTGACGGCCTTACCTGGGAAACTTCCACTACCAGTAATATCGGTTTAGACCTGGCGATGCTTTCTGGCCGCCTGACTTTTATGGGTGATGCATACGTCCGCAAAACGACAGATATGTTTACGTTTGGCCTGACTCCTCCTGCTGTATTTGGAGCGGCTACTCCCAAAGGTAACTATGCTGACCTCACCACCACGGGTTGGGAAGCTTCCCTTACATGGAACGACAAATTGGGCAACAGCAAAAAACCCGTGAGGTATAGCGTACGATTGACTTTATCCGACAACAAATCAAAAATTGACCGGTACAATAACCCGGACAAATTGCTGAGCGATTATTACGAAGGACAAACCCTGGGCGAAATATGGGGCTACGAAACAGAAGGTTTCTTTATTGATGCGGCGGATATCGCTGCACATGCGAAGCAGAATCCGCAAATGAGGGCGTCCCCTTCCGGCTTATGGTTCCCGGGTGATATCAAGTTGAGGGACATGAACAAGGATAATTTAATTAACGTGGGAGAAAATAAAGTGGGCAAATCTGGCGACAGGAAAATCATCGGCAATTCAGCGGCCAGGTATACATATGGCGTCAACCTGGGTGCAGACTGGAGTAATATTTCATTCTCTGTTTTCTTCCAGGGTGTGGCTAAACAACAATGGTATCCGAGCACCGAAACAGAAATGTTTTGGGGACAATATAACCGTCCTTACAATAATGTACCCACTTTCCAATTGGGTAATATCTGGACACCCGAAAACACCAATGCGTATTTCCCAAGAACAATGTCAAGAGCGGCATCCAGTAACACGAACCGCACTTTGGGCGTTGCACAGACACGTTATTTGCAGAACGTTGCCTACCTGAGAATGAAGAATATCCAGGTTGGCTATAACCTGCCTTCAGGATGGATAAGTCGTATTGGTGCCAAAAGTATAAAAGTATATTTCTCGGGAGAGAATCTATACACTTATTCACCGATGTACAAGATTCTCAAAAATACTATTGACGTAGAAAATGCTGTCCCTGTAGACCAGGACCTGAACAGTGGCAGTACCAACGGGGATGGTTACAACTATCCATTATTAAAGAGTTTTTCTTTTGGCGTAAACCTCGGGTTTTAACCTGATATAGAATGCTGCACTTCGTCAGCTAAAAAAGTAAAATAATAAAGACATGAAAAAATTATATATAGGGATTTTGCTGGGCAGTTTAGTTTTTACAGCCTGTACCAAACTGGATCAGCTGCCGCAATCAACCGCTTCACGAGATGCCGTCTTCGGTACGGAAAACGGCCTGAAATTATATACAAATTCCTTCTATGGAATGGGATTTCTTCCCAAAAACTCGCCATCCCAGGACGCGATGTCGGATTACCTGGCGGTAAGGGCTGTTCCGGATTTTATCCGGGAGGGAGCTTATGGTGCCAACAACAGTTCCGGATGGACCTGGACAGACTTAAGGAATATCAACTATTTTATTCAAAATTGTAATGATCCGGCAGTACCTGCAGCCGTTCGCAATAACTACCTGGGTATCGCGCGCTATTTCAGGGCCTATTTTTATATGGAAAGGGTCGAACGCTTTGGTAATGTACCCTGGATCGGAAAACCGTTGAATTTAGATGATCCGGCGTTAACAGCTGGTCGTGATACAAGGGAGCTGGTGATGGACTCGGTATTGGCTGATCTCGATTTTGCCTGCGCCAACATTCTAACTGCCAATGATCCAAGCCGTACAACCATTACCAAATGGGTGGCTTTTGCATTCAAATCGAGGGTCTGTCTTTTTGAAGGGACCTATAGAAAATACCATACTGAATTGAATTTAATGGGCTCGGCCAACAAATGGCTGCAGGAGTCCGCCTCAGCTGCCGACCAAATCATCAAAAACGGAGGTTTCTCGATCAACACAGCCGGAGGCCCGGGGGTGTCTTATCGCCAGGTTTTTACCAGCAATACCCCCTTGGCAAATGAAGTGTTGCAAGCTGCAGTTGCAGACGTCAATCTTGGGGTCTTACAGGACGCGAACTGGTGGTGGACCAGCGGTACTTACGGACAAAAAGCGAGCTTTACGCGCACATTCATTAACACTTATCTGAACCTGGACGGTACACCCTTCACCAACAATCCCGCGTATACAACTATGCTTTTCAAGGACGAGGTAAAAAATCGCGATCTGAGGCTGAAACAAACCATACGTTCACAAGATTATAAGAGGATCAGCAACGGACAACAAGTACCTGCGCCTCCAGTTTTCTCTTACACATTTACAGGATACCAGCCAATTAAAACGACATTGGACGATGTTAGTTTTGACGCAGGTGCTTTAAACACAAATGCGGTGGTCTTGTTCCGTTACGCTGAAGTATTATTAAATTATGCAGAAGCAAAAGCGGAGTTGGGCACTCTGACAAATTCGGATTGGTCGCTTACCGTGGGTGCACTAAGAGCAAGAGCGGGAATTACCGGCGGCTTAACCACGAAACCATCCACTGCTGATCCCTATCTGATGACGAATTATTTTCCGAATATTACGGATCCAACCATACTTGAAATCAGGAGGGAACGGGGTATTGAATTGTGTTTAGAAGGATTACGTTTCCCGGATATCCTGAGGTGGAAAAGAGGAGAATTGATGGAAAAAGAATGGAACGGGTTTTATGTTCCGGCGCTGAATACACCGATGGATTTAAATGAGGATGGTATTTTGGATGTGGCCTTTTACCAGGGAACACGTCCTTCGCCCGCCGTAAGTGGAGTAACATATGTGGATGTTTCGGCCCGGATTGGCAATGCCGTAAATTCACAATTACTGAAGAACGGTACTTCAGGCGAGCTGATATGGATGAATGAAATTCCGAGGAAATGGAACGATCGAAATTACCTCTATCCCATTCCGTTGAATGATTTGCAGCGCAATCCGAACTTGAAACAAAATCCGGGCTGGAATTAAGATGCATAGAACACTAAATTATCAAGAAATGAATTTTCGAATCTGGATGGCTGCGGCTTTCCTTTTCCTTACCGCAGTTAGCACACACGCGCAGAAAATCACCATCGGCACCTTTAATGTTCGTTATGACAACCCTAGAGATACGGGCAATTTGTGGGTCGACAGGGCGCCCATAGTGTCCAACCTGATTCGCTTCCACGATTTTGATGTACTCGGGATCCAGGAGGGGTTGAAAAATCAACTGGACGATATAGCTACTGCCTTGCCGGAATATGCCCGCTATGGTAAAGGCCGCGACGATGGAAAAGATGCCGGTGAACATTCTGCGATCTTTTACAAAAAGGATCGTTTCACCTTATTAAAAAGCGGTGATTTCTGGTTGTCGGAAACCCCGGATAAACCCGGTAAAGGGTGGGACGCGACATGTTGCAACAGAATTTGTTCCTGGGTTTATCTGGAGGACAAGGTAACAAAAAAGCGATTTTATACTTTCAATGTACATTTCGATCACCAAGGGGTAGTGGCCCGCCGGGAAAGCAGCAAGCTAATTCTTGCAAAGATTACGGAAATTGCCGGGCAGGCTCCGGTCCTTTTTACGGGAGATCTTAATGGTGGAAGAGACAGCGAATGGTACCAGACATTGGCAACATCGGGTTTGTTAACAGATGTATTCACAAAAGTCAAGTTTCCATACGCCAACAATTCATCGGCAAACGGTTTCAGGACACCACGTGGCAAAACAGTGATTGACCATATCTTCATGACGAAACAGTTCACAGCGAGCAGGTGGGGAATATTAACAGACACCTATTTTGGCAAATATCCTTCAGACCATTTTCCTGTTTTAGGAGTAGTCGAACTCCAGTAAGAAAAATGGTTTGCGCAACAAATGACTAGGATAAAAATAATTATCATCCGCCCTTAATTGAAAATATTAATTTTATATCTTAGGGTCTTTCAGGCATACCAAATACCTACAAAAAGCGCTAATTTTATAAATCACCCCGGTGAACTGAACCAAACAAGTTATTTGAAACCCAAGCTGGGCGCCACTCTCCTATTCAGGTTTGAATCCTGACGCGGTCACAGATAATCAAGCACTTATACAATAGGTGCTTTTTTGTTTGCATACAATTTGCATACAAACAAGGTTATTTGCCTTTACTTAAATGAAATATTAATCCAATTCCTATTACCAATTCTATTGGTGTGACATATGAAACAGGCTCTAACCCATCATTAATATGCCAAGAACTGGAAAATACACCAATCACTGTACCACTTTTACCAAATACAGGCCCACCACTTGCACCAGGATCAATTTGTATGGAGGTTTGATAACAGGCATTTCTACTAATGGCGAACCTTCTGGAAGATATTTAACCATCTTACCTGTGTACGAATTAGGAAACAGTTTAATTGTACTTATGCCATTCAAAACTTCATTTATTGTATTTGGGAAGCCATAAATTCCTAAATTTAGTAAATTTGCTTCCACATCTTATAAAGCTATGGGCATAAAAATGGCGTTAATGAGTAATACAAATGAAAGTGGTTGTTATTTATTGGCAAATTATTGAAGCATGTCTTGCAGTTTGTTGCCACTTCCCATTTTTCTTTATCCAAATATTTGTGAAACGTCTTTTATATGTCTGCCCTGCTCTTGCGCCGGGAGTATCGTTTCTTGATACAAAAGTTTCATGTCCCATTGTAATAATAAAGTTTTTTTGGAACTGTATTCTTTCAATAATTCTTTCAAAAGAACTATAGTTAATCATGCCTGCTTTTTGGGTTAGCAAAACAGAATCCCGGTTTCCAGAAATATCATTTCTTGGATTGTTAACCAAAAACTCAGGTGCCCAAACTTGTTTGAGCCTATTTGTGTCTGCATTTAAAATTGCAGTCACTACAATTTGTTCCAATCTTCGAATTTCAGCTTCAGATTTAGAGTTGTCCTGTGCATTGGTCGCAAGTACAGTAGTAATAGTAAATGCGCTTAAAAAAACAAACTTTGTCATACTGCATTATTTTATTTAATTATATGCAATAATAAGATGAAATAAATTGTTGGGCTGCCAGTGGTTTTGATCAGTGTCGCAGTAATTGCCCATTCCTGACCTGAACACCTCCTTCCTGTACATTGCCTGCCTTTTGGGAGAAGATGGCAGTAAGGGGGCTTATAATAGGGTTGCTGGTGGTTTTATCTACTCATCAGCTTACAATTCATTTGGAAGTAGGAATTGGCCGCAATCTTTATACGGAACCAGGTGAAGCCCTGTAAGATCCTCTCTTATTGATTGAAATCTTTCTAAGATTATATCAGCATCAGGTGACTGAAAATATACCTTGCGAAGTTTCATTGTTTCAATAAGTAAGCGGTCTACTTATCTATTGAAGAAAGGAAATGAATACCCTATTACAACCAAAACATTTTCAGGCGTTAACGTATTGTTTAATTGACCAGTGAAATGAAAATATTTACTATAGGTTTTAGCTTTAATGTGTGCATTTCCATTGAGTTCAAGCAGACTCGCTGTATTATTATCACACACATAACACAGTTTTTTCAAAAGGCTAAAATTTTTAAGGCCACAACAAAAATAATATGAAAATAGTAGTAATCGGCGGTAGTGGATTGGTTGGTTCAAAAGTCGTAACCAAGCTTCGCAAGCTGGGTCACGAGGTCATCGCTGCTTCACCACAAGTGGCATCAATACCATCACAGGTGAAGGACTGGTAAAAGCATTAGAAATGCACAGGTGGTGGTTGATTTAGCGAACTCACCACACCATCATTTGAAGACAGTGCGGTCATGAAGTTCTTCGAAACGGCAGGGAAAAAGTTATTTCCTGTTGAGGTTTTCAGCGGAGTGAAACACCACATTGCTTTTTCAGTGGTAGGCACTGACCCGCTTTCTGAAATTGGTTATTTCAGGGCAAAGTCAGTACAGGAAAGATTGATCAGGGAATCCGGCATACCCTATAGCATAGTTCATTCAACACAGCTTTTTGAGTTCCTAGGCAGCATAGCACAATCGGCCACCGCTAGTGACAGTATCCCTGTCACCTGCCATGTTTCAGCCGATCGCATCAGACGATCCGGCTGCTGTGATGGTGAATGTTGCAACAGGTGATCCGCTCAATGGCATAATCGAGATTGCCGGTCCTGAACGACTGGGTATGGACGTGTTCGTTAAACGCAATTTAAACAAAATGCAGGATCCGCGTAAAGTGATTACGGATGTACACGCAAAATACTCTGGTGCGGAGTTAAATGATAAAATGCTGGTGCCTGGTAAAAATCCACGCATCGGATCCATCGATTTTGAAACATGGTTCAAGGGAATTCAATTTTAAATGTATTACTCCAATTTATTTTCTAACTCTACAATAGTACCTTTCATACATGATCGGCTTGAATACAAGAACTGTTGTTTTTAAATTACGTCAGTGCAATTACTAATTAAAATTTTTATGTATCCACTTGATAAATCCTACCATGATTGAGAAGATTGCATTAACTGATGTGAATTCCATGATGGTCCATCTCATCGACGGCACCTATGAACTATTCCGGCACTTCTACGGCCAGCGTATATACAACAAGGGCAAGGACAAACCATTCGGAGCCGCGGTTGGTGTACTAAACGGAGTATTGGAAATGATCGAAGAAGGCGCAACCCACCTGGGTGTGGCGACGGATCACATTATCGAATCATTTCGGAACGAGCTCTGGCCCGACTATAAAACCGGAGAAGGGATCGATCCGGCGCTGCTTGCTCAATTTCATCCAATGGAAGAAGCATTAGCGTCGATGGGTGTTACCGTGTGGCCGATGATTGAGCTAGAAGCGGATGATGCACTAGCCTCTGCAGCGCACCTGGCTGCCGCCGATCCTCGCGTTATGAAAATATGTATCTGGACACCGGACAAAGACCTCGCACAATGCGTACGTGAAGATCGTGTCGTGCAGGTTGATCGCAGAGCCGGAGTCATTAGAGACGCAAACGCCGTGCGTAAAAAGTTTGGCGTGAGTCCAATACTTATCCCGGATTTTCTCGCGCTCGTCGGTGATAGCGCGGATGGTTATCCAGGCATCTCAGGCATTGGGAAGACTGGTGCAGCTAGGCTGCTGAACCAATACGGGCCAATCGAGGGCTTCCCGGAAAAGCTGCTGATGGGACTAAGTGAACAAGCATTGCTGTTCAAACGCCTTGCCACTTTACGAACCGATGCACTGCTTTTTAGTGATGTCAACCAACTGCGATGGCGCGGGCCTACTTCACTTTTCGGCGAGCTCACTACAAAAATGAGTGAGCCGGGGTTATTCGCTCGAGCGAACGCCATCGCTGCAAAACTTACTCAGTCAAAATAGTAATATAGTAACGTCTCCTTTCCCGAAGGAAAGACCTTTGCACATCTTCATTTTCGCATAAGCATTCCAAATCACCGAAAAACTCACGTGTGTACATAAAGTTAGAAAAAAATAAGTTTCATACGGCGGCTTTTGACACGAAGTCCTTGTTTTTTTCGGGTGCGGATCTGGAGTTGTGTTTTTTGTTGGCGACATTTATTTTCGTAACAGGTATACATCTAATATTTTGGGTAAAACCGGCTGTCCGGGAAATTATTTACTTAACCAATTAGGGATGTTTCAGTGTGGTAACTCAAAAAGCTAATTCCGAAATGCAGAACCTAAAACCATTTTTAAGTTGTTTTTTTTATACCTGAGAAAGTTTATAAAATGATGTGGATGACTAAGAAATTGCAGGTGCTCCGTCAACGAGTCTGTAAAAGAATAATTATGCGTCACCAACCCCAAGGCAGAAGTAGCAATTTGTTGTAATGAGGCTTCCGGGAAAAAAAAACTTCCCAATCTTTTCTCGCACTTTTACCCATCTCAACAGCTTCCCCTTTTCTTTCATTAAGAATTTCAGGTATTTGGTGAATTTTAGACTGTGGAATAGTTATAGAAAATTTATCCCAATCAATGTTAGATATCTTTATCCAGGAATCTGAAATAATTACCGGGACGCGACCGAGCTGCATAGCCTCAAATAATCTATAAGTACATGGGCCGATTCCACGAGGGCAGAGTATAAAAAAACTTTCATTCATTACTTCATAATAGCTCTGTTCAAAAATCAACCTTTTATTGCTATTCATTTCCCATGCATGACATCCGGTAGTATTCTTAATAAATGCATTTCTTGGATGATCCATTCTGAATATTGCACTTCTAACAGAATGCGTTATCGCTCCGATAAAACTGTATAAATACTGACAATTATCTTTGTAAGTTACAATGGCATTATTAATGGTTTCATTCTCCTGACATCGGGCAATATAGTGTGCAGTTTTCTTGTGTTTAGGATTGTATTGCCATAATTCTATGGAAGGCGATATTGTCGGTAATGGAATGATGGACAAATCTGCGTCATGATAGAGCACGCATTTCCTTTTATATTCTTTATATATGTTATTACGAAATACACGTCGAAAGTAAGGATCATTTGTTGGATGCGATTCCACAAAAATGATTACATCAGCATCCCCTGGATCATCAGTGCAGATGGGTTCTCCTGAAACGTTTTTTGATGCTAACAAATGACAGGGACTGTGATTGCCATAATTGTATGCAGAAGTAAGAAAAACTTCATAATATAACTAAGATAAAGTCTGTCACTAAACGTACACAATAATTAAAGTGTATCTTATCCGTTTATCAAACCTTGTTCATCGCTAAAAATGTCAAGTGCTAACCGTAAAATACATAATAAAACATTTAGTTACAGTGTTTTTTTCCTAAGGTTTACTGTTGAATTTGAACATGCAGTTGGTCGGTTGGTCCAAAGAGAAAAAGTGAAGATTATTTTAGTAATGTATCAAGCGGTCTAACTTAATAGCTTTTCAGAGCCAAAAACCTATCCCAGACAACTTTATGACCTAAAAGAACTTTTGCCATGTCTTAGGCCTTTGATCCGGGGTTTATGTGCTATCTTTCTGCTGCTGCTTTGCTCCTGCCAGCAGGCGGTTTCGGATAGGTGCTTGTATCCTTTATCCTGGAACCGAGCCTTGGACTTGCACAGTGGCAACGATTAGGCTATTAAAATATTAAGGACATTACTTACCAAACATCAAAACACTATATGAATTCCCAAATTAAAATTTTATTGATCGTTGTATTTATGGCCGCAATGGCATCTTGCAGAAGTCCGGAAACCAGAAGTAAAAGTTCGATGTCAAACCTTATCCCGAAACCTGTATCAGTAGTGGCTACAGACGATGTTTTTACCCTGACAAGTGAAACGGGGATTTATGTGCAGGGTCAGTCAGAAGAAGACTTGCATGTAGGGCAATGGCTAGCTGATCAACTAAAACCAGCAACCGGCTTCGACAATAAAGTTTCTTCATCCCAAGAAACGCCCAAAGCCGGTAATATCTATTTGATTAATTCGGCAAATGATTCGGCCTTAGGAAATGAAGGTTACGAACTAACCATTACAAAAGACATTGTTAAAATAGCTGCGAATAAACCGGCAGGATGGTTTTATGGTATGCAAACAATAAGGCAGTTACTACCTGAAAATGCAGAACTGTCTTCCATTCAACAAGGCCCCTGGGAAATCCCAACGGGTACCATACGCGATTACCCGGAGTATGCCTACCGTGGAAGCATGCTTGATGTGGCACGACATTTTTTTAGCGTTGATGATGTAAAGCGTTATATAGATTTGATCGCTACTTATAAACTGAATGTGCTGCACCTGCATTTGTCAGACGACCAGGGCTGGCGCATAGAAATAAAATCATGGCCCAACCTTACAACAATAGGCGGAAGCACGCAGGTTGGCGGTGGTAAAGGCGGTTTCTATACACAGGAGCAATATAAGGATATCGTAAAATACGCACAGGACCGATTCATTACTGTCATTCCCGAAATTGATATGCCTGGCCATACCAATGCAGCGCTCGCATCTTATAAGGAGCTCCACAGCAGCGAGGTTACTGCCGGTTCATTGCAGGCTAATCCTGAACGGTCCAGGAAAGATACCGCTATTAATCTCTACACTGGAACCGAAGTAGGCTTCAGCACGTTGCGTACGCACAAAGCAATTACGTATAAATTTGTTGACGATGTGATACGTGAACTTGCGGAAATTACCCCCGGCCCGTGGATACATATTGGTGGCGATGAAAGCCATTCGACAAGTAAAGAAGATTATATTCCATTTGTTTCCCGTGTGCAGGAAATTGTAATAGCGCATGGCAAGCAGGTGATCGGCTGGGATGAAATAGCACTTTCAACGATACAACCCAACACAGTTGCACAGTTTTGGGCCGATGCAGAAAATTCAAAACAAGCCGTAATAAAAGGTGCAAAGATCATTATGTCGCCAGCTAAAAAAGCCTACCTCGATATGCAATACGATTCCACTACAAGATTAGGCTTGCACTGGGCAGCATATATTGAAGTTGACAGCGCTTATATTTGGGATCCAGCCAACTATGCTGATGGCATTACCCGTAAAGATATTCTTGGTGTGGAAGCTGCTCTATGGTCAGAAACGATCACCAATATGGACGATATAGAATACATGGCCTTCCCGCGTTTGCCAGGCTATGCAGAGATAAGCTGGTCGCCGGTTACAGGGCGTAGCTGGAATGAATACAAAGTGCGTTTAGGCCACCAGGCCGCACGTTTTAAAGCGATGCGAATCAATTATTATAAATCCAAACTTGTGCACTGGACCGAATAATATATCCTAAAAAAAGAATATATGATCAGTATCGTTGCCTATTATATGCATGAAGACTACGATACAGATGCAGTATACAAAGTATTTATTTGGACATCACTTTATGGTTCTAGTGGTTGCTTACTCGTTTTCCAGTATTCAAGAATATTTTGAATAGTCCGTTTTAAATCTTCGAATTGATTGTCTTTTATGAAAAAACCCTGTACTCCCAGGTCATATGCTTTTTTTATTTGTCTTTCTGATGCTTTATTTGACCAGTATATGAAGGGAATGCTTTTGTGGTTTAAAGTTGGATCTTTTAATATAATCTCCCGTAATTCAAATCCATTTATAATAGGTATGTTTACATCACATATGACCAGTAAAGGCACTACTGGATCATCTTTCAAAAAACCGAGCAACTTATGCCCGTTTTCAAAAAAGCAGAGCTCATTGGCAAGTCCTAATTCACTCCATACATCTTTTATCAATTCCCAATCGTCAAGGTCATCATCTACAATAAACACGGGTGCGGTATCTTTCATTGTAGTATTTTTATTTACAAAGATATCAATAAGCGGACCACGTCGTCTAGTACGTGAAATTACACATGTATTTCCATACCACGGTGTCCTATTGCCCGACACCTTCTACTACCTTGTTCGAAATGATTAAACAATATGTTGATTGGCATTTTAAAACAGGCCCAATTATAATTATTTGAGATGATTTGGATGACCAGAAGATTGGGAGCGTACTATACTGCCCTTATCTGTCGACATCCTTATCTTGTACTCATCTTAACATTAAAGCGGCGGCAATCTCCTGAAATGCTCTTAACGCTTCCCCTTTTTCTTTTCTCAGCTTTCCTGCCTTGATAAATGTCTATTTAATTTCTTGCTATTTGTCATAGGAAAGGGCTTCTCCGCTAATGCACCTTTGTATAGTAAAAATTAAAAAACATCATAGTAAAAACATCAATAAAATTAAAATCAACATTATGAGAAAGCTACTATCAGCGATAATATATTCCCACAGCCAAATGAACCAATGACGATAGTTCCGGTGATTATGGCATCTATAGTGCCTTCAATAATTGGAAGCGTGGTATTTTCTATTCGAAAAATTTACAAATAGGGGTTTTAAAATCTTTTCCATCGTTTCCCTTTTTCTAATGGTGTTTTCACTCTATAGTCCTTTTACAGTTATACCGGGAGTCACTACAGGCTATGCATTGGTGCTTTGTGTGATGCATATAGAAGTGCCTGCAGCATTATTGCACTTCATCTGTAGATCAAACAAACAAAACACAATAACACGTCTTATCAAACAATTTAAAAGATCAATTATGCCAAAAGGTTATTGGATAGCAAACTCAGATGTTTTCGACATGGAAGGTCTGATGAAATACAGACAATCAGCCTGTGTATCCACGACCGGTACAGCAAACTTTGCCGATTTGGCTGGGGGTTGGAGGAACCCCCGAGTCTTTTGTAAGAGCAGGTTTGCTGGGGCTGCCCTTAATGGTGGCCGTCATAGGCGGCGAAACGCATCGTTTCCAGCCATTAATTGACCTTTACCGACAGGCAGGCTTGCGTGCTGGACATCCGAAGGAAAAGCTTAGTGTAGGTCTGCACTCTTTTGGGTACGTAGCCGATACCACTAACCAGGCTGTAGATGAAATGTACGCAGGATATGTAATTGCCATGTCGGGCAGCGTAGCTAGAAGCCGCGGCATACCCCATATTACGAAACCCCACTTTGATGCTCAAGCGGGTCCGCGGGGCGCCTTCCTGGTGGTTAGCCCGGAGGAGGTTGCTCATAAGATAAAACGGCACAGCGATGCACTGGGCGGAATCACGAGGGTTACTTTCCAAATGGATACTGCCAACTTGCCACATGATAAGCTAATGAAGTCTATCGAATTGATTGGCACACGTGTAATACCAATGGTCAAACAAAAAAAGTTATAAACAAATAACCAGCAGGAATAGCCGGGCTTAGATTTGATAATCACCTAAATTTGGCGATAAGTCAAGAAGAATGAACAACTCATTTACTCCCTTCAAAGTTCAAATTTGTTGGCTGGGGTAAGATAAAAGCATTTCTATATCTTTTCCTTCCCTTGTTGAAACTAAAAAATTCTTCAGAAGGTTTTGTCACAGGCACAGATTTATCCACTGTTTCAAAATTCAAATTGTCAAACCAAATCTGACCTGTCCCAATTAGTATTGCGCCGAACGCAAGTCCTGCAGCATTAGAAGGAACATCTAGAACCACTTCATATCTCTTCCATTCAGTTGTCCCCTTAATTGATCTATCATCCATATTGTCAAATGAAAGAACATTGATTGCTACTGAATCTCCTATTAGTGTTGTATCGGCACGATCAACACGCATCCAAAAGCCAGCCCAATCGGAAACATCTTTTGATTTCATAAACCCCGACATTTTAACTCTTTTACCAATATATCTGCCTGGGAGACAGCTTTGCATTAAACTACCAGTGCCATCGATTTATATTCTTTAGATTTAATCGTCGCAGCGTTTTCGCTGTTGTGTCCCATACTCTTACCTATACCCATTTCATATTTGTCGGGATTGCCGCCGGACTTATTCCAACCACTTGGTAAATCAACAACTAATACACCAACTACATTTGTGTTTTGCTGAGCAAAAGATAAAGAAACACTTATTGCCAGAAGCAAAGGAATTAATATTCTTTACATCTGCCCTGCATTCAGGAACCGCAAATAAAAAAAGCTGTGATAAAAATTATAAATTTTGACAAATAGGCAAGTTGTAGGCTCCCCTCAGAACCGGGCAATTAAAATCTTATAGCCGAACATCAGCGGATTTTACGGAGTCTAAAAACGGCAGCTGTTCATCCAATGCCTGCCGAAGACTTTCCGTGAAGTCTTTTCCATTTACCAGCTCCCCTTTATGAATCAGGTTTTCGATCGGATCTTTGATAAAAATGTGCTCAGCACCAAATCTTTCTACTAGTAATGGATTATCAATGGTAACATGATACTGGGTACCGTTTCCAGTATCGACTTTCTCTATAAGGGCATCGTAGTGAGTTTTTTCAAACGTGAATGTTATCATAACATACAATGTAACGATTTTAAAAGAATCTTACAAACCCGCCTGTTGGAAGGCTTTTTAAAAGAGACTGAATGAAATCTCTGGAGGAATTCGGTAACCGACCCACGTTACTTTTCGTGTCTCTTTCTAAATTGAACCATATAGCGAAGTATTTTTCTTCCGGAATAAACATTTCTTAGTAATTTACCCCTGATTATATGCCCTTCATCGATTCCATTTCGGTAAATACGGGCAAACAAAATCCGTTTCCTTTTAATATTCCAGCCGTAAGATTTGCAAAGCAGATATCCCTGGACAAACGGGTCACTATTTTCGTGGGTGACAACGGATGTGGTAAATCTACTTTGCTTGAAAGCATTGCCTATTCAATAAATATACCCCTGATAGGCGGGTTTATCAGTTCAACGGCAGGTTTCGAAGCTGCAAGATTGCTCAAGCCTTATCTTGAAATTGAATGGACAAGAAAAAGTAACAAAGGATTTTTCTTCCGGGCAGAGGATTTCAGTGATTTTATTAATGCTGTCGAAAAAGAAAAAATGAAGATAGCCAGCGACCTGAGTGAATTAAAAGGTCAGGTAGATCATTCAGTTATTGAGAAGATGAGTGAAAGCATGAATTACGCCCTTCGTGAAACGCGCAAAACATATGGGTCTGATATGCAAGCCTTTTCACATGGGGAGGCATATCTTGAAATACTACAAACGCGGATATCGGGTAAAGGAATCTATTTGCTGGATGAACCTGAAGCGGCACTTTCTCCATTAAAGCAGTTGTCATTGATTGCTTTCATCCTGGAAGCAATAAAAAACGAAAACACCCAATTTATAATAGCCACCCACTCGCCGATACTAATGGGAATACCTAACGCCACCCTTTACGAAATTCAGGACGATAATATGCAGCAGGTGAACTTTAAAGAAACTGAACATTACCGCATTACCAAAACTTTCTTAGACAATCCGGACTCTTACTTAAGACATTTGCAATAGAGATTGCGGTTCGATTGTAAAGCGTCTTAAATAAGACATCTTAATCTTTCTGTATTTGCACGAGATGATCAAGAATAACGTGCGGGATGTTTTTTTAATTTGTTTAAAAGAAAGAAGAAGTATAAGTTAGCAATTCGAAATATTAAATTGGAGAAAAAGATACTTATATATTTTTTTTTGCGATGATTGCATGTTGTAATAGTGCGAGGAAAGTTAACAACCCTGTAATTAAGCCATCGGTACAGCAAAAAATAGTTATTTACCAGGTGTTTACAAGATTGTTTGGTAACACGGATACTACGAATAAACCATGGGGTACAATTGAGGAAAATGGCGTAGGTAAATTTAAAGACTTTACTGATAAGGCACTTGATGAAATTAAAGCTCTTGGAGTTACACATGTTTAGTATACACAGGAGATTTGCAAATTCCGCAAGAAATTATTAAAGTATGGAAGTTAAAAAATGGTTTATATACGCTTGGGGAAGAGTTGTATGGAAGTATAAATCATAAAATGCATATTAACAATGGAATAGGAATGATGCAAGTTAGTATCGCCCCTTTGGAGTCTTTCATTCTAACGCTACACTAGCAGTTATGCATACTCCTAATTATGAAAAAAATTCAGGTGAATATTTTTTAATTCACAAGGTAAATTATATATGCCATCACCTGGGTATAACTTACATGTAAAAACAAAATGGATCATCTTGCCGGGCTTACTATGCCTGGCTATACTAACGGCAGTTCTATATTTCCATGCGCCATCACCAATAATTGTTTCAAGAACAATCCTGATAAGTACAAATCACAATAGCCTTAGGCGCTTTTTGTCAGATGAGGTTAAAAGAGATATATGGTGGGCAACCTGTGTGAAGGCTAAACTGGACAAAACGATCGATATCATCCAATTTCAGCATTATTATTTAGGCAGTGTGATAAGTGTGAAAATGAAAGATGGCGATAATTTAATTAACAGTGAAATGAGAATTATTCCTGCCAGTTCAAACTCTTCTTATCTTAAATGGCAATTTGCAGAACCCCCTATCAAAAATCCTTTTAAAAAGATTCAAAAGATTTTAAAAAGACATCGTATTGAAAAGGATATGCAACAAATCCTGTCTAGTTTTAAAGATTATACCGAGAAAATTGAAAACATATATGGTTTTGAAATTAAAAATATACAGGTGAGGGATACACTTCTTGTTGTTACTAAATCCATTCTGAATGAATTCCCGACCACATCTTACGTTTATGATCAAATAAGGCGTTTGAGACAATATATAAGCCGTCAGCAGGCGGAAGAAAGAAATTTTCCCATGTTATACGTTCAGAGAACAGGTGAATATCATTTTGAAGTAACCATAGGTATACCTGTAAACAAGTTTATTAATGGTAGCCAGGCTATTGTTATGCAACGTATGATACCGGGATATATATTATACGCAGAATGTGCAGGTGGGCCTTCAACCATACGTAAGGCATTCAGTGAAATGGAGAACTATATGCTGGATTATCAAAAAGCGTCACCTGCTTCGCCTTTTGAGTTACTGGTCACCGACCGCCTTAAAGAATCGGATACGTTAAAGTGGAAAACAAAACTTTACTATCCCATCTATTGAATTGTCGCTATTGATATTTAAATTTTAACATATTTGATTAGATGCTCTGTTTAACTTAAATTTAAGTATTTTATAAATTATTGTTAATAACATCTTCTATCCAATAAACTATCCTGTATGACGAAGTTTAGTAAAATTCTCCTGTGTATATGTTTTATTCATTTGTCGTTAGCCACCTTTTCGCAAATAAAGAGTTAACGGGAAAAATAACTGATGATAAAGATGGATCTCCATTAGTGAATGCCTCCATTTCGGTAAAAGGCACCAAAATAGCAACACAAACCGGATCGAATGGCAGTTTTACGATCTCTGTTCCTTCTTCTGCTACCACCTTAATTATTTCTTCTGTAAACTACACCAGCCAGGAAATAGATATAACCAATAAATCAACAGTTGAGGTTGCTTTAGCATCTGCCGCTACAAATTTGATGGATGTGGTGGTTATTGGTTATGCAACTGTTAGAAAGACAGACGTTACTTCCTCCGTAAGTAAGGTTACTGAAAAGGAGTTTAACAAAGGGCCTTTTCAAAGTGTAGATCAACTGATACAAGGTAAAGTACCGGGATTAAATATCAATAGAAGTGGTAATGATCCCAACGCGGCACCCAGCATCATTTTAAGAGGGGTAGGATCATTTGGTGGAAGCACGGCTCCTTTTTATGTAATTGATGGAGTACCTGCATTAAATAATGAAATAATTAATTCTATTTCTCCGGATAACATTGCTTCCGTAGACGTATTAAAAGATGCGTCCGCTACAGCGATATATGGAACCCGAGGTGCCAATGGAGTAATTGTAATTACAACCAAAAAAGCGATGGCCGGTCAGTCGTTCATCACTTACAGTGGTCAGTATGGTGTTGACGAAGTTTCCAAAAGATTTGAGGTAGCCTCAATTGAACAGCTTAGAACTTACCTTGCTGCTAAAAACCGAACTATTCCCACCGCTGCTGATGATAAAGCCAATACTGACTGGCAGAAAGTGATAACACGAACAGGCCAGACTCAAAGTCATAATCTATCCTTTGGCGGAGGTAGTTCTAATGCCAGGTATATTGCTTCCATAAATTATTTTGATCAAAAGGGTGTAATAAAAACGAGTTCCAATAACCGGCTAACGGGAAGGCTTAATGCTGATTTCGCTCAGTTGAACAATAAATTACGTTTGGGATTGCAGTTGCTCGCGGGGCTTACTACCAGCAGATATGTAAATCCAAGTCAGGCTCTTGGCAATGCATTAAGATATTCACCAGCGGCAAATGTCTATACTTCAGAGGGTAAATACCGTCAAACCGGTCAGTTAGGGGATTATAATCCGCTTTCTTTACTGGAATCATTTAATGATACAAAAAAAGGTACCACTTTTTCCGGAACAGCAACAGTGGCTTTAGATCTTTTACCCGGTTTGACTTATAACCTGACCGGTACCTATCAGAGAGATCTGCAATATGGAAAAGTTTTTGCGACAGATGATTATCCGGATCAAAGTGGTTTAAATATTGCTAATGGCATTAACGGCCAAACCGGTTACCAGGCACGTCAGTATCAGAATTTTAACGAAAGAAAATTAGTAGAGACCTATTTAAATTATACAAAGACCTTAGGTTCAGTTAATCTTCGTGCATTAGCCGGTTATTCATGGCAGAACGATCAGACAGATGGCTTTGGTGCAGCAACACAAGACATCATTTCCAGCAGTACCGGTGCTAATAACCTTGCTCTTTCAAATCCTTCGGCGGGCTATAATGGTGTTACTAGCTCTAATCTGGATAATGACCGTCTCATTTCTTTTTTTGGACGAGTTGAAGCAGGGTTTTTTGATAAGTATTTAATAACTGCTACTTATCGCAGGGATGGTTCTAACAAATTTGGGGCTAACAACCGTTGGGCAAATTTCCCCGCCGCCTCCGTTGCGTGGAAAATAATTAAAGAAGAATTTATGCAGGGTCAGGCATTATTTTCTGACTTGAAACTACGTATTGGCTATGGTGTTTCCGGTGAAAAAAACCTCCCTAATTATGCGTCTGTTTACCGGTATACAAATAGTGGTTACGGCCGTTTCTATTATGATGGCGCTTTTGTACCTGCTATAGGTTTAAACAACTCTTTTGACCCTAATCCCGATCTAAAATGGCAGAGTACATTTGTTTTAAATGGGGGTATTGATTTTGCCTTTCTTAAAAACAGAATAACCGGCTCGCTGGATTTTTACCAGAAGAATTCCAAAGATCTGTTGTATAGGGTTAACGTTGGCGCAGGCAGTATAGGAGCTGGTGGTCAACTTATCAGAATAGGAAGACAATGGCAAAATGTTGGAGAAGTGGAAAATAAAGGAGTGGAATTTCAGTTGAACTACCAGGCAATCAGAGGCGATGATTTTAACTGGAATACCAGTATTAATGCGGCTTATAATAAAGGAAAGGTTATTAGTGTTACTACCAGTCTTAATGATTCTATTGATTATAGCTATATACAGGGAGCAGGTTTAACCGATGTTTTTACCCAAAGATTATATGCCGGTTCGGAATTAGGCGCTTTTTATTTGTACGAATGGATTGGAACCGCACCTGATGGAAAGCAAATATTTATAAACGGAGCTAAACAAACAATAACAGGCGTAAGTAAATTGAACAATAGACGAGATCAGCAAGCTAAATTCGGATCTTCCATGCCTAAGTTAACTGTAGGCTGGACTAACAATTTTGGGTATAAAAACCTTGACCTCAGTATTTTTCTGAGAGGTCAGTTTGGCAATAAAATAATGAATCTGACTGCTTTGCAGCTAGACCGGTCTTCGGCTTATTATGCAGGGAAAAATATTCCGGTAAGGTTCTTAAACGAAAATAACTCGGAAGAAACTCCGGCTCCGTCTACTAAATATCTGGAGAATGGCAATTTTCTAAGGCTTGATAATATTACCCTTGGGTATAACTTGCCCAAATTCAATTCCACATTAAAGTCGTTTCGTGTATTTGTAACTGTGCTCAATGCTGCAACCTTTACCAATTATTCAGGAGTTGATCCTGAATTAAGCTTAAACTTTAACCAGGCAAATGATACCAACGCCTTAGCTGGCGGAAATGATTTTAATATTTACCCTAAAACCCGCACATATACATTCGGATTAAACATAGGGTTGTAAAATGAATGATATTAATTTAATAGGGTTATCCATTTAAGTCGCATTTGCTTTATAGGCGTAGGGTTCATGTTGCATCATTCTCTCAATCAGCTTGTGCCAGATGGTTGGTAGAAAGTTTCTCCGGTTAAATCTGAAGAAGAATTCATCTAAATATCCGTTCATGAATCTTTCTGAACACTTATGATGTATACCTCTTAGCCATCCTTTCAAATTCATGATTAAATAATGCAATCCCATAAAGTTTTTCCCTTTACTTGAGGGCTTTTGCTTGATTTCAAATTCACTTTCCAGTGGCCAGTAACCCCTCCATTGATCCGTCTTAATCTGGGTGTTATCTTTGTCAATATATTTCTCGAAGAAAGGCTTAAAGCTTTCTGCACTGGCATCTTCAATCGTTTGTGCATAGGCTCGTCCTATTTTATCTCCTTGTACTTTTTCAACTGCCATCACTACCAGCTTCTTATCTCCCTTGCTTCTTCCGCGTTCGCCCTCATCTACTCCCCCAATCATCAATTCATCCACTTCTACATGACCACTAAGAAGATGTTTGCCGCTGCTTGCCATTGCCTCCTGTGCCTTTCGTTTAAACAACCAGGAAGATTTTTGATTGATGCCGTATTCATTAGCCAATTCTATGGTTGACATTCCTTTTTTGCGCACAGAGATCCGAAAGTTAATCCCAAAAGCCTTCAGCAGCGGGATCTTCATCTTGTGAAACAATGTGTGTGCTGTGACAGATTCATCATACCCGCACTGTGTACATCGCAAATGAAACCGAGTCTTGCCTTTGCAGCTTTTCTTCCCATTGCAATTGCGGCATCGATAACCGTCATTCCATTTTAAATCAAACAGATACTGCCTGCAATCATCTTCACTTGTAAAGAACTTATTAAACTCACTAATGGTGATTCCCTGAAACATACTCAAATATTTAGTACAAATATACTAAATTTATTAGCTAAGTTCTATTTCTTATCTTCGCTTTGCGCTCTATCTGGATAACCCTATAATTTAAAATTAAATTGTATGAAGCCATATAAAAATGGATCAATTTTCGTTGCAGCAGTAATTAGCTTCCTCTCCCTGTTTTCCTGCACTAAATTGGATACTCCGCCTCAAAGTGAATTAACCGAAGATCTCTTTCCTAAAACCTCCAGTGATTTTGTTTACTTAACCGGTCCTGTCTATACCTCATTGAGGGCTTATCCTGAGAATATCTGGAACCCACAGGAGTCAGCTACCGATGAAATGACTGCTCCTACCCGCGGCAGCGACTGGGGTGACGGAGGTAAATGGAGAAATATGCATTACCATACTTTTAATCCAAACATTGACCTTTTTGGCGCCGCCTGGACGTGGGGTTTCGGTGGAATTGCAACAACAAATGGCATCATTTCTATTGTTAAAGGTACACCTGCTTCTCCGGAAAGAGATTTGACCATTGCAGAGCTGCAAACAATGAGGTCTTTTTATTATTTCATTTTGATGGATATGTTTGGTAATATTCCGATCATACTTGATACCACCAGAAATGCTGCTCCGCCTACCAGGCCCCGTACTGAGGTTTGGAATTTCATAGTCAGTGACTTAACATCTGCTCTTCCTTTCTTAAGTACCAATGTAAATCAATCTACTTACGGCCGTCCTACAAAATATTTAGCTGAGATAATTTTGGCAAAAATGTATTTGAATGCTCCCGTTTATATCGGATCAGCCAAATTAGACGAGGCGGATGCCGTATTAAATGATATAATCACCAGCGGAAAATATGCCTTGGAGGGAAACCCGTTAACTATGTTCAGACCTGAAAACGGACCCGCTGTTACAGAAGCCATTTTTTCCATACCTTATGACGCTACAATTGCTACAGGTGCCAACCACTTTTCTACACGAACACTTCACCCGCGAAACAGGCAGACATATAATTTGCCTTATGATCCCTGGAATGGCTTCTGTACACTGGCTAATTTTTACGACAGTTATTCTGCATCGGATAACCGTGCTAATCAGTGGTTGATCGGACCTCAAAGATCTGCTGCCGGCAATCAGCTGTTTGATGGAAATTATCCGGTGAATTTTACTAAAGCCCTTGCCCAGCCTGATCCTAGCGATGTTTTTAATGTAGGAGGCGATGGGCCGGGAAGAAGCAGCGGTGTAAGAAATATTAAATATTTTCCCGATTCCAAGGCCAATAGCAGTACAAGGACGGCAAACAATGACTATTTGGTGTTTCGCTTTTCTGACGCTGTGTTAATGAAGGCTGAAGTGGAATTACGTAAAGGAGGAACTGTGAGTAGTGCCACATTAGGTCGTGTGAACACTATCAGATCCCGTGCCGGTGTTTCCCCATATGCTATACTTGACCTGGACGAGCTATATAATGAAAGGGGCCGTGAGTTTAGCTGGGAAAGCTGGAGGCGAAACGATATGATCCGCTTCGGTCATTGGGAAGATGCCTTTGGATTTAATCCCGGTACTGCTGGCCAAACACATAAAAGAATATTCCCTATTCCTTCAGGTCAATTGGCGATTAATCCCGGGCTAAGGCAAAACCCCGGATATCAATGATCACTACAGATTGTTTTACTTTTTATATCTACTTTATTTTTAAGCCAAAGGTATTCTTATCCGCATTTCTTTTATCATATTTAATAGCATGCAGCTACAATGAGTCTGATCAGGAATACCAACCACCTGCGAATGCTTTATTCCTTTTAATGCCTTCCACCGAAACCGGTATTATTTTTGAAAATTCAGTTGCAGACACCAAAAAATTTAATGTTTTTAAATACAGGAATTTTTATAATGGCGGCGGTGTGGCCATCGGTGATATTAATAACGATGGGTTACCTGATGTTTATTTTACCGCCAATCAAAAAAAGAACAAGCTTTACCTGAACAAAGGGAATTTCAAGTTTGAAGACATTACAGATAAGTCCGGCGTGGCAGGTAACAGGTTCTGGAGTACCGGCGTAACTATGGCTGATGTGAACGCCGACGGATGGCTGGATATTTACGTATGCCATAGTGGTGATCTTGCAGGTGAAAGCAGGGAGAATGAATTATTTATTAACCAGCACAACGGAAAGTTTACAGAAGAAGCAAAGAAATATGGATTGGACGAACCCTACGGATTAACGACCCATGCGGCTTTTTTTGACTATGATGGAGATGGTGATCTGGACTGTTATATATTAAACAATAGCTACCGGCCTATTGAAAGTTTCGGGTATGATAGGAACCTGCGTAACATTCGTGATCCCAAAGGAGGTGGTAAGTTGTATAGAAATGATGAAGGGAAGTTTAAAGACGTTAGCGAAACTGCCGGCATCTATGGCAGTGAAATCGGATTTGGAATGGGTGTAACCATAGGTGATGTTAATGGCGATAAATGGCCTGACATTTATATAAGCAACGATTTTTTTGAAAGAGACTATCTCTATATTAACTTGCTCAACGGTGTATTTAAAGAAGTGCTGGAAGATCAAATAGGCAGTACAAGCCTTAGCAGTATGGGAGCGGATATGGCCGATATCAATAACGACGGCCTTATGGATATTTTTTCAACAGACATGTTGCCTGAAGATGACTATCGTTTAAAAACAACTACAAAATTTGACAATTTTGATGTTTTCAATGCAAAGCTAAAAAACGATTTCCATCACCAGTTTACAAGAAATATGCTGCAGTTAAATAATGGTAATGGAACCTTTAGTGAGATTGGGCGGTTAGCCAATGTCTATCAAACTGACTGGAGTTGGGGAGCGCTTATTTTTGATTTTGACAATGATGGATGGAATGACCTGTTCGTATCAAATGGTATTAGTAAAGACTTAACTGACCAGGATTATATAGATTATTTTAGTAATACCGTTCAGAGAGACCATGCAGAAAAAAACCTTCCTGATTTCAAAATACTGCTGGATAAAATGAAGGCCACTAAAATTCCTAACTATGCTTTCATTAATCAAAAGAATTTACAATTCAAAAACCAATCGAATGAACTTGGTTTGGCACAGCCATCATTCAGTAACGGTGCAGCATATTCTGATCTGGATAACGATGGCGACCTGGATCTCGTAGTGAACAATGAAAATATGCCCTGCTTTGTTTACAAAAACAGAAGTAATGAGAAGGAAGGCTTCAACTATTTAAAGGTACAATTGAAAGGTGTTGGAATGAACACTTACGGCATTGGGACAGAAGTGAGCATTTATACAAAAGAGGGAATACAGGTAAGAATGCAAATGCCGTCCCGTGGCTTTGAAAGCTCAGTAGAACCTGTATTACAGTTTGGATTGGGTAAGTTCACGAATATTGATAGCCTCTATGTAATTTGGCCAAATCAAAAAAAGCAAATATTAAAGGGAGTAAAATCAAATCAGACAATTATCCTTAACCAGGCAGATGCAAACCAGCTATCTCAATTTCAGCAATCAGTTGAAAATACCCTGTTTTCCAGAGATACAACCGTTCTTATTGGTCATGCGGAGCATGTAGAGAACCTATACGTTGATTTTGATGCAGAATTATTACTGCCCGCCATGATTTCGCTGGAAGGTCCAAAATGCACTACAGGAGATATTAATGGGGACGGTTTGGAGGATATGGTTTTAGGCGGTGCAAAGGGCGATAAAGTAAAAATGGTGATTCAAAGGCGGGATGGAAAATTCGTTGTACGTACTTCACCGGAAATCCAGCTAACGAAACAATTTTATGAGGATGCCGGCCTTGCGCTATTTGATATCGACAGAGATAAAGATTTGGATTTGATGATAGCATCCGGTGGAAATGAACCGGCAAATAAGGGAGTGCCCATTTTACAAGCAAGGTTGTATATTAATGACGGTAAAGGTAATTTTAGCAACGGCATCAGGAAAATGCCAACTGTAGCGACGAATGCCTCCTGCATCAGGCCTTATGATTTTGATGGAGACGGAGATACGGATGTATTTATCGGCGGCAGAAGCACACCTGGTAACTATGGAAAAATACCACCTTCATATATTTTGCAAAACGATGGTAAAGGTAATTTCTCAGACGTAACGGCAAAACTTGCACCTGGCATTCTTCAAGCAGGAATGATAACAGATGCCACATGGGCAGATATTGATGGAGATAAAAATCAAGAGTTGATTGTTTCCGGGGAATGGATGCCTATGCAGGCTTATAGTTACGTTAGTGGAAAATTTGTAAGGATGAAGTTAGGTGGAGTGGATAGTGCCTTCGGCTGGTGGAATGTTGTTAAAGCTGTTGATATTGATAATGATGGAGATGTTGATCTGATAGCCGGCAACCTGGGACTTAATTCTAAATTTAAAGCTGATGACCGGCATCCGGTTGAGATGTATGCCGCAGATTTTGATAGTAACGGCAGTTCTGAAACTATTATTACTTTATACAAAAATGATAGTGTTTCTTATCCTATTAATTTACGTGGTGAAATGGTTTCCCAATTGCCCATGCTTAAAAAGAAATTTTTACTACATAGCGAATATGCCGGTAAAAAAATAAACCAGGTATTTACGCACGTTCAGTTATCAAAGTCAAAACAGTACAAAGCCAACTGTTTTGCAAGCTGCGTTTTCATGAATGATGGCAAAGGTAATTTTATAAAAAAAGAATTACCTGTACAAGCACAATTTTCTCCTGTATATACGATTCTGGTTAATGACTTTAATAAGGATGGACAAAAAGATATTTTTGTAGCGGGTAACTTAAGTGGGATTAAGCCTGAGACAGGCCGTTATGATGCAAATTATGGACAATTATATTATGGGGATGGTAAGGGTGATTTTCGCTTTATAAAATCTGTTGAGTCCGGAATACTATTACAAGGAGAAGCTCGGGATGCAGTAATTCTAAAAACTGTTAATGGTAAATCATACCTTGTAGTAACTATGAATAATGAACGTCCCTGTTTTTTTAGATTTAATTAATACTGAAACCAATTTTTTTGCAGGTAACCAACCACAACTTCTTTACATACTTTAACATACATTTCCAATGAATACAAACAGACGAAAATTTTTGCAAAATGCAAGTCAGATAGCTGCAGGATTAGGATTTGCATCAATACCCGGTTCTATTATTGCGTCAAACGTATCAGATGAAATGACCATCCCTGAGAAAAATCCGCCTGCAGAACTGATAAGAATTGGTTTAATCGGTTGTAATAGTATGGGGTGGGCCGATTTAAGTTCTACCTTAACCCATAGCGGTGTTGAATGCGTTGCCCTTTGCGATATAGATAACAATGTACTCAACCGGAGAGCGGCAGACCTGGAAAAGAAAACAGGCAAGCGAGCTGCCTTATACGGCGATTACAGAAAATTATTGGAGAATAAGGACATTGATGCGGTAATAATAGGTACGCCTGACCACTGGCATTGCCTGCAAATGATTCATTCGTGTGAGGCGGGAAAAGATGTGTATGTGGAGAAACCAATAGCCAATACTATAGAAGAATGTAACCTGATGGTGGCTGCAAAAAACAGGTATAACAAGGTTGTACAAGTGGGCCAATGGCAACGCAGCGACCCACATTGGATTAGTGCGCTCAATTATTTGCGTTCAGGAAAACTTGGCAAGATCCGTACTGCGAAAACATGGGCTTATGTAAGTTATGGCAGAAACTTTCTTCCAAAACCAGACCAACCGGCACCTGCTGGTGTTGATTATGACATGTGGCTGGGTCCCGCTCCGAAAAGGCAGTTCAATCCAAACCGTTTCCATGGTAGCTTCCGTTACTTCTGGGATTATGCAGGAGGTTTAATGACAGACTGGGGCGTGCATATGATCGATATGGTTTTGGGGGGTATGAATGTTACTGCACCCATATCGGTAGCGGCCATAGGAGGTAAGTATGGTTTTCCTGACAGTGCCGCGGAAACACCCGATACTATGCAGGTTGTATATGATTTTGGTAATTTCTCCATGTTATGGGATCAGGCTCTTGGCACCGGAAGGGAACCTTATAATCGAAATGCAGGTCAACCCGGAGTTGCCTTTATTGGAAACAATGGAACACTTGTTATTGACAGAGACAAATGGGAAGTATACCCTGAAGCGGATAGTGATACATTTTTAATGGAATCTATTCCAGCACATGTACAAAAATTGAATGGCCTTGATTTCCATACCCAAAATTTTCTTGACTGCATAAAATCCCGCCAGCAACCAAACTGTTCTATTGAAATGGGTCGCAATGCTGCTGTCAATGCCCAGCTGGGAAATATTGCCTATAAATCGGGAGGAAAACTTTTTTGGGATGAGAAAAAAAATGTTATTATAAACGATTTAAAAGCCGAAGACATGGCTAAAGCCAGGTACAGGGCCCCATGGAAATTGCCAACACTCTAGGTAATTCTTAAATAATTTTGCTATGCTTGTTATAATTTTATGATTTAAAACCAAGAATACATGAACCACTGTTTTTCGATTAAAAATAAATTGTTCTGGGCACTATTGGTCATAACCACCGTTAATGTACAGGTAAATGCCCAAGCGCCTACACCTCCGCCCATGGTACCGGAAATGACAGAATTTTGGGAGCCACAGATTTCGGTAGTTAAACCAGGGAAAGCATCTGATAATGCCTTCATTACTGCACCCTCTGATGCTATCATTCTTTTTGATGGTAAAGACTTGTCTAAATGGAAAGACAAAGATGGAGCCCCTGCAAAATGGGAAGTAAAAGATGGCGTATTCACAGTAAAAAAGGGTTTGGGAGATATTAGTACAATTCAGCACTTCAACGATTTTCAGCTTCATATAGAATGGTCCGTTCCTTCAAATATTACCGGAAAGAGCCAGGCCCGTGGGAATAGCGGTATTTTTCTGCAGGGAGTATACGAATTACAGGTGCTCGATAGTTACAATAACCGAACCTACTCCAACGGCCAGGCCGGTAGTATATACAAACAAATCGCTCCGCTAAAAAACGCCATGCGGCCGCCAGGAGAATGGAATGTTTATGATGTAATCTATACTGCTCCGCGTTTTAAGGGAGATAGTTCATTGTTCTCTCCAGCGCGTGTTACTATCATTCACAACGGAGTATTAATTCAAAACAATACTGTGATAACAGGAAACACTCCTTACATAGGTTTGCCGAAATACACTTTTCATGGCAGAGGGCCCATCAAGCTTCAGGATCATGGAGATCCCAGTGCACCTCTTAACTATCGAAATATCTGGATAAGGGAGCTATAAACATTTTTCATCATCACCCCAACAAACGCACCTCCGCCTTCCGCAGTGCATCCTGTTTAAGTTTATATTTAAACGAAGATTAAACTTTTTATCAATGAATTGCTGATGGTATATCATGGCGTAACGGCGGTTACCCGGCAATTTAAACCCGCTGTTTTCCAAAGGTTGATGATGAGGCTACCATTATTGTTGAATATCCGACTGCGCAATGTATCATACAGGCATCGTGGAACTGGCCTTTTAGCAGGGTTCCCATCGGGTTGGTGTTGCCGGGCTCCATAAGTCCAGCCAAATCATGATTGAAACATTTTGTACCTGCCATATTTTATCTAGCACTCTCCAAATCGTTCTATAATAATTTTCTTCCCTAACAAAGCTAAAAATGTTGTACTAATTTACATTACTTACCACCCCGATGGGAAAAGAAAAGAAAATAGTATTATTTGTCATAATCGTAGCAATCACAGCCATCTTTCTTCTGATCTACAGATATGAGAAGCTGTTGATAGAAAGGGAAATGGATTATAAGGAGCTTAATAAAATCATCGACGGGGTAAAGATAAAACACGATTACACCAAGTCGGAAATAATCAATTTAATCAAGGCTATTCCGGAATATCTAGGAGATTCTTTAACCATCTATGAAAACGGCGAGATGACAAGCTCAAATGAAAAGTTCAATGGAACGCTCAAGGCTGTTATCAATTCCAGTGGAAACATGGAAATGGTCAAGAACGAAATGAAACTTAACAATCTGCCATTACAGTATAACATTTACCGAATGGCCGCAGGCTTTTACAGGACACAATACCAGGGTGAGTTTAAAACGGATTCCGTATTCCGCGTACAAGGCGATTCAGCTAAAAATAGCCATTGATGTTAACCATAATCCTGAGCTGGGTATACATAACTGTAATTAGCTTTTTAATTGGCTTTTTATTCACCCAACTTGTCAGGCGGATATTTTCATTAAAAATAACGAATATCCATTTTTCAATCATTGCAATAAATGGGTTCCTTTTTTTGTCGTTTCTAATAGCTGTTTGTTCTCTTTTTTACAAAATCGATTTATTGGCGAACGTTTTCACTTTACTGCTGGCAGTCTTATCATATATAATTTACAAAAAGAATATTTATCAAGCATTGAGGGAGTATTTAAATGAAATAAAAAGTGCTTCAAAGCTTACCTGGTTATTTTTTGTATTCTTTGTTGTTGTTATGGCCGCAATATCCTACATCCCTTCTTCAAATGCTGACGATATCGGATGTTTTTCCCCGCTCATCAAGTGGATACAGGAATACGGCACAGTAAAAGGTTTAGCCAACCTTGATCCCAGGTTCGGATATAATAGCTCCTGGTTCGGCTTACAAAGTTTATTCGGTTTTGCATTTTTAAACATAGGATTATTTAATGATCTCAACTCACTCTTATTTCTCTACATGCTGATCTATGCTTTAAAGAACATAAATCTGCTACTACAGGGACAAAGCGATTTCCTGACTTATTTTAAGTCTCTGTTCTTTTTACCTGTGTTACCCATGTATTTTGGCTTCGAGCACGATATGATGTTATACAGTATCCAGTTCTTTACCAATTCTACTTATGATATCCCGGTGACTTACGGAATGTGGATGGTGTTTTTTCTTTTCCTGGAATTAAATACAAAAAAAGAAAAGTACATCGATTCGTTGAATACATACCTGATCATTATCTATTCAGCATGGCTGGTTACAGTAAAATTGAACGCTGTTCCCTTAATAATCATTACCACGTTCCTGCTTGGTACATTAATGTATAACAGGAAATATAAGCATGTTGCAATAATTACAGGTATGGGATTGGCGATTATTGCACCCTGGATGTTTAAAACAGTGCTTTCATGCGGATACCTGATTTTCCCGTTTGAAGAGATCAATTTATTGGATGTAGACTGGAAACTTTCTGAACGGGCAGTAGTATTTATTGAAAACTCCATTACAACCTGGGCTATCGATCCCGAGAAGTACGGATCGCGTGAATTTGCAACTGATCGGGTGCATTTTTCGGTTCCGTTGTCTGAATGGTTTCCCATTTGGTACGGGAGACAAAATTATATTAACACAATTATTTTTTTCAGTACTATAGCCATTACAATTGCCTTCATCAGTTTCGCAGTAATACAGGTTACCAGGCAAAGAAGGCATTTTTTTTCTACCAACGGTATATATCAGGTCTTTATTCTTACGATAATAGCCGGTGCCTTCCTATGGTTTTTCAAAGGACCGTTGTTCCGGTATGGTTACGGATATTTATTATTCTATTGTATGTTTGGCCTTACCATGTTTGTTTACTATTTCCTGAAAGATTTTCATGCGGCCTACCTGGGTATTTTTATACTGGCATACATCTTTTATACCGGTGTATATTATGCAGACTTTGTACAAACGTACTGCAGCGAGCATTTAATTAAAGGGGCGCCCGGTATTACTGTTCCTGCATATAAAAAAGAACCATTCGACAAGGGAACCGTTATACATATCGTTGAGAGCGGGTGTGGAAATGCACCTTTACCGGCTTCACCAGGGTTTGTTTATACAATCTTACGTCCTGCGCTTAGAGGTAAATCTATTAAAGAGGGATTCAGGCATCGATCCAGGCTTTGATTAATTACAGGTTTTCACTGGCGTTATCAATGGCATCGTTCCGGATAAATTCTGTCATATTCTTCTCCAGTTCCTTGATCTTTCCGTAAGAAAGCAGAAAACAAAAGAGAAAGAAAAGGATAGCCAGATAAAAGATTAGGTCTGCTCCCCTGCCGATGCCTATAAATTTAGCCAGCTTGCTCGTTATATCGGGGTATAATACTAGAACCATCCCCATAAGCAATAAACCTATAAAAAAGATCCTATCCAGGATTTTACTTCTCACTTTTATTAGATAAAAAGCTAACAGCATTAGTATGCCGGTTAACAGGATTAATTTAGCAGATATCATTTGATTATCTTTTTTATAAATAGTTCGAAAAGAATATTTATCGCTCCTGTTGAACGCTGCCCTTTATGAAGAGAATAATCCGTATAGTGGATCGTGACCGGTACTTCAATGTATTTTAAGCCGCTTTTCCTGATGAGCGTAATTATTTCAGTAGCGTGTGCAAAGCGGTTTTGTGTCAGCTTTATTTTTTTAATGGCTTGCCCATTCATTGCCCGCAGCCCATTATGGGCGTCTGATAGGTGAACTCCGGTTAAAACATTATTTACCTGGCGGGCAATTTTCAGTAATCTGAGCCGTAGAGGTGGAATCGTGTTTTGTGTTGTGTTACCAAGGAACCGGGATCCCAATACAATGTCCGCATCACCCTTAATTATCGGTTCAACGAGCGTTTTGATACTGGACTGATCATGCTGGCCATCTGCATCAAAATGAACAACAATGCAATGTTCTACATTATCTTTCTTATTCAAGATGTAAGAGGATGCTGTTTGTAACGCAGCGCCCTGTCCTAAATTAATTTTATGCCTGAGAAAGATAACAGGGAACCCCTTCAGGTGAGGCCTGATATTTTTTTCGGAACCATCATCAACCACAATAATCGAATAATTGGAATAGGAGTCTAGTAATTTAGTTATTGTATTCCTTAATATATCTATGTCCTCATTATATACGGGTATAACGATAAAGATATTATACTCAGTCATAGAAATTACAATAAGATATTACAGTATACCTTGCTTTAGAATTGACTATAGCTATTTTAAAGTTACTATAAATCCTATTTTTAGTCATCATTCACACTTCAGTTCTCCCCCTGCCGTATTCGGGCGGCTTTCTGAATAACCGAAGAATAAACCAATAAATAACAAGATCAGGAAAGTGAAAAATGGCTAAGTACGAATTTTAATTGCCTGATTTCTGCCTGGTAGTAAAAGCAAAGGATAAATTACCGTATTTAAGGCTGTTTTGTTCCTTTCTGCCTTAAAATGAGGGAAAATTTTTGAACATAGTCCCGCCCCATTTCAAATAATTCTTTTTGAAGTTTTGGAAGGCCAGTAATATTATTAGAAGACGCCTGACGCAATAATTGATTTGCTTTTAAATTGAGAATATTTGCGAAACGCGGTAATCTTTTAATTAATGAAACCCTGTCAAGAGACGATTGAGCGCATTTCTGAAACTCAAAAACATAAGTTTTATAAAATGATTTCATATCAAAAAGGTACGGGAATTATTTAAGGAGTAGACTTAATAAAATTGAAACTAAGGGTTTCCCTAAATTTTCCTTGTTTCCTTTTTTACGTCTTCAAGCGGATGTTGTTTGAGCAACTCTTCGGGAGAATAGAAACCGGTTTTGCCTTTAGTGGCCGCCCTCACTTGTTTAACTTTCTCCGGTGAAATAGTGGAAGCCTTATTTCCAAATGAATTGCGTACATACGTCAATACGGCCGCTATCTCATCGTCCTTGAGCATGCCTCCGAAAGGAGTCATAGGTACTTGTCCGGCATACTTGCGATCAAGCACTTCGATCGGTCCATGGAGTCCTTTCAGCACCAGCTTAATCAGGCGTTCATCGTTTCCGGTTACCCATTCAGTGCCGGCTAGCGGGGGAAATCCGGAGGCCGAAAGACCTGTACCATCGGGCTGATGGCAGGTAATGCAGAACCCTTCCCTGGCATAGATCGCTTTTCCCTTGACAAAATATTCGCGATCAGCTCCTTTCAGATCCGTCTGAACTATCCCTTCTTTTTTCTCTTTGACCGACCTTCCCTGAAGGTGCGCCAGTGCTGTTTCATGGGCATGTACCATCCATTCATCAAGTGACTTTTTGCCCGCTTCGTTCACTATGGCGAGGCCCTTCTCCTTGTTGAGCCAGGAAGCGGCAACTATCGCTTCTAGGCGAACACGGCCATGTGCATCGCCGGCTGCCTGCAGAAGAAGTTCTGCCTGATCTGCGACCTGGTGACCAGTATAACGCAGTACCCGTACGCTGGCGGCCCGGGCCCTGTAATCCTTTGCGTGCAGTAACTGACGAAGCAGTTTTTGGTCTACCTGATTAAGTCCCCAGCTCACCCATAATGCTTCGAGCAAATGGTGCTCATACTTCTTGTCATTTTTTTCGAGTTTGGAGACCCAGCTACTCATATGGGAAAGTACATCAGCTGCCTTACGCCCGCGGAGTTCGCGACGGGTGCGGTATCTTGTCCTATATTCAGGTAGTTTTAAATTATCCAGCAGTTCGTCGATGCCAGCCCCTGCTACGCGGGCCGGTTTGACCAACGGGCGCGAAGGATAGGTGATGCGATATATTCGTCCATGTGAGTGATCACGTAAGGGATCGCGTGCATTGTGTTGCATGTGACCGATCAGCACATTATGCCAATCGGCGAAATACAGGGAGCCATCCGGGGCAAATTCCATATCTACCGGTCTAAAATTTTTATCCTCTCCCTGCACGAGGTCTTGCCGGTGTCTACTTTTATAACCGGTACCACTGTCTACCATCGTATGTTGTTTCATGCCTAAAAATCCAATGGTATTATTAATGAGCAGGTCTCCCTGTACATTGTCAGGGAAGTGGCGACTGGATACTACCTCCAGGCCCGAGGTAGGCCTTACCCTATGTTCTTTTTGAATCAGGTCGAACGATTTGTGCGTGGCAACGCCATACCGAGACTTAACGGAACCGGGCATCATCCAGCGAACATCCGGGCTGGAAGTCTCGGCAAAAAAATTCTGTCCCCATTCGTCAAATGCAATGCCCCAGGGATTAGGGATTGAAAGCTGAGCGGTTCGTTCAAGCTGACGGCGATTGGGATTATAACGATAGAAACCTCCATTGGTAGCACGGACAGGCCCGTAAGACGTTTCCACGTTGGTGTGTAAGAAAACACCTTCACCCATATAAATGGCACCGGAAGGGTCCGCACAGAAAGCATGATGTGCATGATGCGTGTCGTGATCGTCAAATCCACTAAAAAGTATTTCTTTCTTATCCGCCATGTCGTCGCCGTCCGTGTCCGTAAAGAGCATGAAATTAGTGCCCTGGGAAATATAAACGCCCTCCGGTGCAATCTCAAAACCGACGGGAACGTGTAACCCTTTGGCGAAAACAGTCTGCTTGTCTGCTTTACCATCGGCATTAGTATCTTCCAGTATGATGATCTTGTCATCGGGCCTTTTGTCTCCCGGCTTGTAATGCGGATAACTGGGCATGGTTGCAACCCAAAGTCGGCCCTTGTTATCGAACGATATCTGGCAGGGTTTCGCCAAATCGGGAAACTCCTGTTCGGAAGCAAAGAGTTCGATCTTATATCCTGGCGCAGCCTTGAGTTGCGCAAGCGCCTCTTCTCCGTACAGGTATCGGAGATTTCCATTCTTCTCACTTGACTTATAATTTGTCTTTACCTCCGGCAACTTCTTCGTTTTTTGATCAGCAGCGCTTACATCCATACTTTGTCCCTTAACCGCAGACCAGATGGCCTCATCTCTTACCGCCGTCATTTCACGGATCTTTGCAATTTCAGCGGGATAGTTCTCCGGTCCAAAGGGGTCGTACCGACGGCCAAATACATGCACACCGTTGGGGATCTTAAAGTCATTATGCCACATCCAGTTTTTTTCGAGGACGGCTGCGCGCACCGAAGCACGATAAGCTTCTGCTTTAGCCTCTGTTTTACCAAAAATCTGATCGGCCAGTAGCACGGAAAATTTTGCATACCCGGCGTCGTTAAGCTGTGAACCATCTGTTGTCAGTGGCGCATCGCTATCAGTAAACCATTCCTTTGAGGGTTCGTATGCATTTAAAAAGTGTACGTTGTTGCCCGTCGCTACCTCTTCCATTGCCTTGGTATACAGGGCCAGATTGACATTCTCCTTTTTTCCATCCGGAAGGTCAGATTGTTTGGAAAGGTCTTCAAATGCAATCGGTGAAACAATGGCAAGCTGAGGCGGCGATTGTCCATTGTATTTTTTACTTAATGTATACTTGATAAACGCGTCAAGTTCTGCTTTGTAATTCTCAAGTCCTGCTTCCCCCTGAAATGATTCGTTATACCCGAAGAAGGCTATGATGATATCCGCTTTAAGTCTGGTAAGCCACTCATCCTCCGTTTCAAAATGTCCCTGGCTATCTGAATAAGTAGCAAGTTCGGTTTGGAATTTTTCAGCACCGGGGAAAGCCCATGGTGACACGCGGCCCGCATGAGGCCTGAACCCGGGAGTGTTCCCGCCGTCACACATATTACGGATAAAAAGCAGACTATCCGGGTTACGGAGATGCATCTCCGTCTCGAAATGGCCAAAATTCATCATCCTAGAACCAAGGTTGTTTCCGATTAAAACAATGCGGGATCTTTTGTTGATTTTAAGCGGGGTTGACGTTGATCCGGTAAACTGAAATGCGCATAACGTAACGGCTAAGATGCCAATGGCTAGGAGCACTATATACAGATTCCTCATACTATTCCTCTTTTTATTGTTCAGGTAAAGTTATTTACAATTTATATAACCGACGTTGATAAGTTAAGCAACCGAATAAGGCAGTAATGGTGAATTTAAGAAGGATTCTTTTTATTAACCCTCATCCCCTGACAGAATCCTTAAATTTGCTTCTGAAAATTTATCAGGGATGTGAACCTAATGACTTTCTTCCGGCTTTACAAAAGTTATTACCGCTGTTCATTTATAAACCTCGAATATGTAAAACAACTTCTATCATTGTCATATGAACAAAACGTGCCTGCTTGTGCTTTTTTTAGTTTCATTATTCCTTGCTGCCCGAAGTAATCCCGGAGATTCGATCATTATGAAAAAGAAGTATTCCACCAGGCCATTAAGTTCTGCCATCATCCTCGATGGGGTACCGGCAGAAGAGGCATGGAATGCTGTTGACTGGGGTGGTGATTTTATCCAGTGGCAGCCAAATGAAGGTAAGCCACCCTCACAACAAACTGATTTTAAGATCCTCTATGACGAAAAATTTTTGTATGTCGCTTATAGGTGCCATGACAAGGCTGCGGACTCCATCAATAACTGGATGGGCCGGCGCGATGAATTTCCGGGTGATTGGGTGGAAATAAATATCGACAGCTATAACGACAAGCGTACGGCGTTTTCATTTACCATCTCCGTTTCAGGCGTGCGCAACGATGAATTCGTGTCTAATGATGGTAATAATTGGGATGCAAGCTGGAACCCGATATGGTTTGCTAAAACCCATGTTGACGATAAGGGCTGGACTGCTGAAATAAAAATTCCATTCAGCCAGTTAAGGTACGGCAACGAAGCCGAAAAAACCTGGGGCTTCCAGGTCACCAGGCGTTTGTTTCGCAAGGAAGAACGCTCCACCTGGCAATACATTCCGCAAAATTCCGGTGTATGGGTGAGCCGGTTTGGCGAATTACACGGATTAAATAACATACCCAGGCACCGGCAGGTTGAACTGGCCCCTTATATAACAGCACAGACGGATACCTATAAAAAAGAAGAAGGCAATCCATTTGCAAAAGGTTCAGACTCTAAAATAACCGGTGGCCTGGATGGAAAGGTCGCCATTACCAATGATCTTATTCTTGATTTCACCATCAATCCAGATTTCGGACAAGTGGAAGCCGACCCATCGCAGGTCCGCATCGACGGCTTTCAGAATTTTTTTGAAGAACGACGGCCATTTTTCATAGAAAGCCGGAACATTTTCAATTACCAGTTAACTGGATCAGAAGCCGGTGGTGATTATGATTCGGATTTGTTATTTTACTCCCGACGTATAGGGAGCTCACCACACGGGAGCCCTAAGACCGGAAGCGGCGAGTATGCCAAGGCCCCGCAAAATACTTCCATTCTCGGCGCAGCCAAGTTCAGCGGAAAAACAAAAAAAGGATGGAGCGTCGGCGTTCTTGAAAGTATCACTCAAAGAGAAATGGCCACGATTGACCGTAATGGCCATAGAAGAAAAGAACTGGTTGAACCAATTACCAATTATTTTGTAGGACGGCTGCAAAAGGATATCAAGGCAGGTAATACGATTTTTGGTGGCATCATCACCGGTGTAAACCGGGAGAAAGGGTTGAACGATATTCTTCACAGCAACGCCTATTCAGGCGGCGTCGACTTTTTGCATTACTGGAAAAATCGCACATGGTACATACGTGGCAATATTGTCTTCAGCCATGTGCAAGGCACCAAAGAAGCGATTCTCCGCACACAAACCGGCTTCGAACATCTTTTTCAACGTACTGGGGCAAACGAAGTATTGGTAGACAGTAGCCGTCGGTCACTTACGGGCATGGGTGGCACCATCCGGTTTGGAAAAATCGGGGGCAAGTCTGGTAAGCTGGGACAGGTGTTTAAATTTGAAACCGGTCTTACCGTACGTTCACCGGGACTGGAATTAAACGACATCGGATTTATGCTTACTTCCAATGAGATCAATCATTTTACCTGGGCTGGTTTGCATTTTCAAAAGTCATTTTCTATTTTCAGGAATGCACGCCTGAATTACAATCACTGGTCCAGATGGGACTACGGCGGACAGTTCCTTTACCAGGCATTCAATTTTAACACACACGCCACATTCAAAAACAACTGGCAGTCAGGCACGGGGTTAACCTGGAATCCTTATGATATTTCAAACAATGCTTTAAGGGGTGGGTCTTCCATACGCCGACCGCCAGGCATGGGGCATAATTTCTATCTCGGCACTGATTTCAGGAAGAAAATAGTTGGCAATATCAACGTGTTCAATTTTTGGGGATTTGATGATGCTGTGAAAGGCCATGACCTGGGCGCATCCATAAGTTTTCAACCATTAAACGCACTGCGGATCAGGTTGGGCGGAGACTATTCTTATTATACCCGAAGGCAGGACCAGTTTATAAGTATTACAACGTACAACAATACCCGCAGGACAATCGTAGGACAGGTAAAACAGAAAACACTTCGATTTACCGGCAGGTTGATCTATAACCTTACCCCGGAATTAACGATTCAATACTACGGGCAGCCTTTTATCACGCGCCCCCTCTACAATAACTTTGCTTACGTATCGAGCCCACTGGCTAAAAAATCCGATGACCGGTTTCACGTTTTTAATGGAAGTCAAATCAGCTTCACCAATGATAAATACCTGGTGGATGAAAATGCTGACGGGAGCCCTGAGTATAGTTTCAGCAAACCCGATTTCAATTTTGTCCAGTTCCGCTCCAATCTTGTAGTCCGGTGGGAATACAAACCCGGCTCTGAACTCTACCTCGTATGGTCGCAGGGAAATACAGCCGACGCATTTTCCGATCTGGATACTCCAATAGGCAGAAGCTTACTTGACAATGCTTTTGCAGAACAAGCCAGGAACATATTCCTGATAAAGTGCACATACCGGTTTTTAAGGTAGCAATTAGTACAACTACTCAATCAGATTTAAAACGTGTCCTATGATCGTAAATTATACCGCAAACGGATGGGAAATCATTACACAAAGGGCTCATGGCATATTGGCTGCCCAGGTTGCTTCACATTGGAACCCGAAGCGGCGTCCTGGAAGATGGATGGAAACTTTACTGGCTATCGCAGAGCATGATGATGCTGAGGTTGAGTTGGATGGAGAGACTTTACTGACCGCAAGCGGAGGGCCCTTAAATTTTTCAATGAAGCAATTTGACTTACCGCATTGTGAAAAGCTGGCTATGCTAACGCTGACCAAGAGCCGTTATATTTCCTTATTGACGTCTCTCCACATGGACTTTTTATACCGAAAAGAAGAGCACGACAATAAGGCCGCTCGTGCTTTTTTACAAGAGCAAAGAAAGCTTCAAACAGATTTGAGAAAAGCGTTAGGCATGGAGGAAAGTGAAATGAAGAGAATTTATTATCTGTTGGAATGGTGCGATGCATTCTCCCTGATCCTTTGTCAGCGCCAGGTACAGCCAGAGAAGAGATCTATAGAAGTCAGTACAGGTCCCGATCAGGTAACATATCATCTCTTACAGACCGGGGAGAAGGAACTAACGGTTGATCCGTGGCCGTTTGATATAAACACATTTACTGTCTATTTTGAATCGAGGTTAATTCAGCAATTGCAATTTGAAGATGCTGCGGCATTCCGGGAAGCTTTTGTCAAAGCTGCTGTAATGGAAACAACCTGGGAAATTGTAAAGAAGTCATCCAATATAAAAAAACCGGCAAAAATCTGACCAGTCAGGGCGTTTCATTTACTGCGGGATTTTTTTGAAAAGACCTGCGATATTGGCCGTTTTTCCTGATTTCTATACTCGTAGCAATACCACTGAAGGTCAATTTAACGATATAATTAAAAAACGAGCGGTCCCGCAACCGGTTAAAATAAACAAGGCCGGTTCTTTCCTGGTTATTTGGTTTGACCAGAAACGTATTAATTAAAAAGCTGGCCCTTCGTTTCAGAAAGGTAGATCTCAATTCGCCTTTCCTGAGTAGCTTGATCCGTAAGTTACGGTAGTACAGCCTAGTCTCACCATATCCCACGTACTCATTACCTACAGCGGCAAGATAATAGTGTGTCAGTTTTTCCGGAAGTGAGTTTTATGTCAATTAACGGGGCCAGCAAGGGATTTAAAACGGCAAGCGATGCCGGATGACTGTTAAGCTCCATCAAAAATCCACCAAGTGAATCAACATACGATTCGTTTACTTTCAGGTTGAAACGAATCGAGTTCATCAATGTTCCGGTAAGGGCCAAGGACAATGAGTCATGCGCATAGATATCAAAGTTTTTAACGTTTGAAAGATTGGCATTGAGATGAGTCAGTAGTACGATACCCGCCTTTCTTGTCCTGGCGTTCTTTTCAATATAGTTTACATTGCCTTCTGTAATCTCAATTCGATCGATAGATGCGGAGAGAAACCGTTAGTTGAAGACAAAGGCGACCGGCTTATTTACAATGCCGAAAAAGATAACTCCAATGCCGGCGGCACGGCTGCCGACATACTTCGGAAAGTACCGACCCTTACGGTTGATCTCGACGGCAACGTGCAAATGCGGGGCAACAGTAACATAAAAGTGCTGATCAATGGTAAACCATCGGCTATGATGGCCCGCAACCTCGCTGACGCCCTCAAGCAGATGACATTTACGTCGGAAGACCGCTTCTTTTGGGTAAACCGCTCGGCAAGGCTGACGTTTGAATGGCGGTTTGGACAGATGAATGCTGGTAGCCAAGCAGGGAAAGAAGATTAAGAACGATAATAGTGGGAGATGAATAAATTATATACCCTTAAAGTGGTATTGCAAATTTAAATAGTCTTGTATACCTTGCCTTCATCATTTCCGATAACCTCAATCACATGAAATTTAATATAATTATCCTCGCAGTTATACTCTTTCTGTTGCAAGCTTGCGTTAAACCACCTGTTCCGCAACCAATACCAGTAAATAAAAAAATTCTCGTGGATGCCTCCAGAGACGGAGGAGTTTGGTGGTCACCCCAAAGCGGACAACCAGGTAACGCCAATGCTCCACACCAGGGAAAGAAATTGGCTGACTATCTTAAAAGCCTGGGATACCAGGTAGATGAGCTTTCGAGCGGGACAACTATTACATGGCCGTTATTGAAGCAATATACCAGAATAATCCGTGCTGGTGGTTTTGGTAACTATTCACCTGGTGAAATAGAGGCCTATGATTCTTTCCTGAGCAGGCCATCGTCGCTGATGTTACTGCAGGATCATCTTTCGAATTATTCAAATGATTTATTATCTGAGCACCTCGGCGTTGAATTTACCGGATCAGAGATTGGACATGTTACCAAATTTGCACCACACTCAATTACTGCAGGGGTAACTTTACACGACTATGTAGCTGGCTCAACCGTAAGCAATTCAATTAAAAATTCCGGTATAACGGTGTTGGGATGGCTGGGCCCCAACGACTATCCTGTAATGGGTATTTTACACTACCCGACTGCACGAATATTTTTTATAGGGGACATGAACGGCTTGGAACAAGTTCCTCAGCCCTTTTCAGGTAACTTAATCAAATGGTTGTTTTAGGGTGGTAGACTCACATCCCAACCGCCGCTTTAAAAACCGTTTTCAATTCTTCAAAATTCTTAATGGCATGGGCAGGCAATTCTCCCATTCTTACCAAATACATACATGGCCGGTTCCTCTTCTATCGTGCAGGTTGATTCGTCGATGTTGCCTTCTTTATTTTTTACGGCACCCAGATTTAGTCCGAGGTGTAAGGCCATAAACGAATACATGGCTACCCGCTTGGAAAGGCCGTAATCATGGCCTTCATCAGGCAGGTGAACATTCTTTACCCGTTCTTGTTTACCGTAAAAATTATACATTCTCTGGAGGTAAGGATACTCATTCACCGGCACATGCTGCGTCCAGTCCTTGCCATCCGATATAGCGAGTTGCGGCCTGGGGGCGGCCATGGCAGCTATTTCCGGGTTATTGGTACCGCCACCGCATAAATGCACGCCCATACCCAAACTTAAGTCCCCTCGGATTATTCAGGCCGGTAGCAAATACAGTGACCTTTGACACAGTGCTGTCGCTTCCCATGCACTGGCAATCAGGATGCGCATCTTTTTTACACGCAGTAAAAAATAACACAATCGCAAGCATCGCGCCTGCTTGACAGGTAATTGTTTTTTTCATATATTTCTGTTTAGTGTTTAAATAATGAGCTAAACTTTAGGGCAGGCGTTTATTAAACGGAGGTACTGACGATCATTGAAGTGGTCAGCAGACAAATTATAATGAGTTTTTTTAACTTCGGATACACAGGAAAGTAACAAAATGAAATTTTTAATAAGATTTTCTCCATTACAATTTATTTTCCTCTTACTGCTGGCTTCGCTGTCACCTGCTACCGGTCATCCACAAGGAAGGAATTCTACTGTTGTCTTCCCAATCAAAGCGAGTGAAAATAAACGATACTTTGTAGATCAGGAAGGCTTACCATTTTTTTACCATGCTGAAACAGGCTGGCAGATCTTTACAAAGTTGACTACGGAAGAAGCCCTTGAATACTTGCAGGCACGGCGGGCACAGGGCTTTAACGCAGTGCAAACACAGCTCGCAACTACTCCTAAAGATGTCAACCGCTATAATCAACGTCCTTTTCATAACGACAATGATTTTAGTCAGCCAAATGAAGCCTACTACGATCATATAAAAGGTATCGTAGCAAAAGCAGATTCCCTCGGATTACTCATTGTCATCTCGGCTCCCTGGCTGGATTGCTGCAGAGGCGGTTTTGGAATGGGCGCAGAAAAGCCGTATCAAAAAAACGGAACATTAAAGAGTCTTGAATATGGAAAATACCTTGGCAATACCTTCAAACAATTTAAAAACATCATGTGGATCATGGGTGGCGATAATGATCCGGGACAAGACCGCCAGTCCATTGAACAACTGGCTATAGGGTTGAAAGAAACCGCGCCTCATCAAATGATAACGTATCATGCAGCGGCCACGCATTCCAGCACCGATTTATTCCACTATGCATCCTGGCTGGACTTTAGTATGGTATACACTTACTGGCGGCATAAAAGCAATATCTGGCTTCCTTCAGATCAGGTTCCGGAAGTGTATGAAGTCTGTCTGAAAGAATATAATAAATCAGACCACATGCCATTTATTCTTGGCGAGGCTCAATATGAAGGCTCCTCAGGAAATAATGCAGGTACTCCGGATCAGGTAAGAAGGCAGGCGTATTGGACCATGTTATCGGGCGGCTCCGGGCATGCCTATGGTTCTGAAATATATGGTTTCCCGGCAAATTGGCGGGAGAAGTTAAAAAATCCGGGCGCCAGGCAGATGGAGTATTTCATTGATATCTTTAATACATTGCCCTGGTGGCAATTGATCCCTGACCAAAAGCATCAATTCGTAAGCAAAGGGTTCGGGGAGTATGGAAAGCTTAACTATGTTACTGCAGCAGTAACCGGCGACAAAAGACTGGCTGTGATTTATATGACTTCCAGGCAAACGATCACCGTTGACCTGGCGAAATTAGTGGGTTCAACTATTGAAACGGCATGGTACAACCCCCGCGACGGAATGTTGATCACGGCAGGTACGTTCAGTAAAAAAACAATGCATACATTTATACCGCCTGCAGTTGGGGATTGGGTTTTGCTCTTTAAAGATTCTTTGTATGACTTAATGATGTTTGTCAGGTAAGGGTATATTAAAGAGTTAGCATAATGGGGAGGTTCAATAAATAACCAGCCAATTGAAGAGTTCTTTGTGAATTCTTTGTCGACCATTGTGGCTTCTTTGTGGTTATTTTTTACCGCGAAGAACGCACAAAGTGAAAGCCACGAAAAAGGCACAAAGGCTTAGTTGTCTTAGCGTTATTTAAACCAGTCTTTCATTCTGTTTAGTTGACCGTATACTTAATCCAAAGTATTACCTTCAATAACGGTAATACCCAAAACGAGGAAATCTTAAAAATTTCAATAAAATTAATGCAATGTCAAATCGCAGGAAGTTCTTACAAAATACTGCTTCCCTGGTTGGAGGCAGCATGCTGGCATCAGCTGTTGGTAACCAGGCCTTTGCCCTTGTTAAAAACCGTGTTGCGCCAAGCGACCAGCTGAATATTGGAGCCATTGGTATCAACGGAATGGGATGGTCTGATGTTACAGCGGCTTTAAAAGTGCCCGGAATAAACCTTGTGGCCGTTTGTGATGTGGATAAAAACGTATTGGATAAAAGGCGGGCTGATATGGTTAAAATGAATGTTGATCCGGCTAAAGTAAAAACCTACGGTGACTACCGTCAGCTGCTGGATCAGAAAGACGTTGATGCAGTTATCATAGGAACACCTGACCATTGGCATGCGCTGATCATGATGCACGCCTGTGCTGCAGGCAAAGATGTGTATTGCGAAAAACCGGTAGGTAACTCTATCGAAGAATGCAGGGCCATGGTAAGTGCGCAGCAGAAGTATAACAAAGTGGTGCAGGTGGGACAATGGCAGCGCAGTCAGCAACATTTCAAAGATGCCGTTGACTTTGTTCAAAGTGGTAAGTTGGGAAACATAAGAACGGTAAAAGTCTGGTGCTACCAGGGATGGATGAAACCAGGCCCCGTTGTGCCTGATACAGCCCCGCCTCCAGGGGTGGATTATGCCATGTGGTTAGGACCGGCAGAGAAACGTGCATTTAATGCAAGCCGTTTTCATTTTAATTTCAGATGGTTCTGGGATTATGCAGGAGGTTTGATGACTGACTGGGGTGTGCATTTATTAGATTACGGCTTGTTAGGCATGAAGTCACCGATACCTAAGTCAGTATCTGCTTTAGGCGGCCGCTTTGCGTATCCCGATTTATATGAAGAGACCCCTGATACACTAACTACATTGTATGAATTTGATGGCTTCAATATGGTTTGGGATTCTGCCATGGGGATAGACAATGGATCGTATAACAGAGATCATGGCATAGCCTACATTGGCAATAACGGAACACTGATATTAAACCGAGGAGGATGGGAGATAATAGAAGAAAAGCAAAGCAAAAATAAAGTAAGTAAACCATTAGAAAAACCTTCGGATAACGGTCTTAATAAACACATGGAGAATTTTTTCAGCGTGATAAAATCCCGAAAAATGGAAGAGTTGAATTGCTCCGTACAGGCTGGCGCACATGTTGCAACAATAGCACAAATGGGAAATATTGCTTTTCAGAGTAGTAAAAAACTCCAATGGGACATGGCAAAAGAACATTTTACGGATCAGTCTGTTAACAAACAATATATGATGAAGGCATATCACAATGGTTATAAATTGCCTAAATATAATATCTAGTACTGATAGAAATCTAATTTAACCTTCTCAAAAAAAAACACAATGATTCTGTTAATACTGGGTTTTATCATTTTGCTGGCAGGCGGTGCTGTTGCAAGAAGCGATGAAAGGTTGAGACGGTTCGGAATTCCTATCAGGATTATCGGACTCGTGATCATGCTATTCGGCGTTTTGGTATCATGTGTTATACAAATCGATGCCGGAGAGGTTGGCGTAAAGAAATTATTTGGTAAGGTACAAAAAGATGTCCTGGGCAGCGGCCTGCATTTCATCAATCCTTTGATGGAAATACAAAAGCTTGACATTAAAACGCAGAATTACACGATGAGCGGTGTTGGTGATGAGGGATCAAAAGCCGGAGATGATGCCATCAAAGTTTTAACTGCGGACGGACTGGAAGTAACGATCGACCTTTCTGTCTTGTACCGCTTGGTTACCAATGATGCTCCAAAGTTGTTGCAGGAAACAGGTGCGGATTATGAAGACAAGATCGTTCGTCCCATCACCAGGACAAGAATCCGCGATAATGCCGTATACTATGATGCGGTAGCGTTGTATTCTACCAAGCGCGATGAATTCCAGCAACGGATATTTAAAAACATTGAGGCTGACTTTAGAAACCGGGGATTGATGCTTGAAAATCTGCTGGTTCGAAATATCACACTTCCGCAATCCGTTAAGGTAACTATTGAACAAAAAATCAATGCCGAACAGGATGCACAGAAGATGCAGTTTGTTCTTCAGAAAGAAAAACAGGAAGCGGAGCGCAGAAGAATAGAAGCACAGGGGATAGCAGACTATCAGCGTATCATCAGTGAAAGTTTAACGGACAGGCAGTTGCAATTTGAAAGCATAAAGGCGCAACTTGAAATAGCCAAATCCCAAAACGCAAAAGTGATTATTATGGGCAAAGGAAATACACCGGTGATCCTGGACAGTAAGGCGCAGTAAAAAGTCAGGCGAGGGGCCGTTGGTTCAGTTCATAATAGAGCAGAACCACTCCTGAACTAAAAGTTGTCGTTTTATACAGCTTCATAGTAAACCTATCAGGCAGGTTTTTAAATAACGGTTTGCCTTTCCCCAAAAGGACCGGGTGCACCCACATGTGGTATTCATCGACTAAGCCCAGATGAATTAAAGCTGAAACCACTCTCCCACTTCCGTACACGATCATGTCATAACCAGGCTGTTGTTTCAGACGTGTTATTTCACCTGCAATGTTTCCTTTTACCACAATCGAATTATTCCATTGAGCAGCTGCAAGGGTTTTTGAAAAGACAAGTTTGGTGTAATTATTCATCATGTTTGCAAAAGCAATGTCCTCTCTGGGAAAGGACAGGTCTTTTGATTTAGAAGGCCAGTATCTGGCCATGGCAGCATAGGTAACCCTTCCTAATAATATGGTATCTGCTTTACTTAATTGCTCACATAGAGAATGAGCCATGTCATTGGTCCAGCATTGAAAATGCCAGTCCAGTTCGCAGTTGGGACCCGATATGAAACCATCCAGGGTCACGTTCATCGATACAATTATTTTTCTCATTATCCTAACCTTGGATATTAGTTGATAAGCAATTCCACAGGTGCTTCAGAACAAAAATAAGCGGTATCAGCAAATGCTGCGGGGTGCTGCAACGACTTGTTAAGGGTTGTTTGCGACATTATTTGTTTTTATCTTTAACTTGTATTGAGCGGCAAAAAGCATGACCATTAAGTATCTGACAAGACAAAAACAACATCTTACCATGAAACACGTATCTATTCTTGTGCCCAACGAAGCCGTCCTGGCCAGTATAGTCGACCCCCGTACCATGTTTACAGGAACCAATGAGTTTTTAGAAGCAGCTGGTAAACCGGCATTGTTCAAAGTGCAGCTGGTGGGCCTTTCTAAAGAAGTGCAGTTCAATAACGGATTGTTTAGTGTTAAAACCGATGTGTTGTTTCGGGATGTTAAGAAAACAGATCTGATTATCGTACCTGCCCTGAGCGGCGACTTAAAAACCGCGTTGGCGCTGAACAGGGAACTTCTTCCCTGGATCGTAAAACAATATCAAAAAGGGGCTGAAGTAGCCAGCCTCTGTGTCGGGGCATTTTTACTGGCATCAACCGGATTGTTAAATGGAAAAGAATGTTCAAGCCACTGGAAAACAGCCCATGAATTCAGGGAGATGTTTCCTGAAGTAACTCTTGTTGACGGTAGAATTGTAACAGAGCAACAGGGCCTTTATTCAAGTGGCGGCGCAACCTCTTACTGGAACCTTCTCTTATACCTTATTGAAAAATACGCTGGCAGGGAGATGGCTATTACCGCCTCCAAGGTTTATGCGCTGGACATAGACAGGAAAAGCCAATCGCCCTTTATCATGTTCAACGGACAGAAAACGCATGAAGACGAACCCATAAAGCAAGCCCAGGAATATATTGAACGCAACATAACGGAAAAAATATCAGTCGAGCGCCTGGCTTCAACATACGCCATTGGAAGACGTCATTTCGAAAGACGCTTCAAAAAGGCCACTAAGAACACCCCTGTCGAATATATGCAGAGAGTAAGAATAGAGGCTGCCAAAAAGCAATTTGAAAATAGCGCCAAAAACGTGAATGAAGTAATGTATGACGTGGGCTATTCCGACACAAAAGCGTTTAGAACCATGTTTAAAAGAATCACCGGCCTGTCTCCGATAGAATACAGAAATAAATATAATAAGGATGCTGTTGTAGCATTCCTGGAAAGCTAGACTGCTGTACATTAATAATCATCCTGCTAAGAAGCCATTGTCTAAAATACGATAATCATAGGCTCTATAACTCTTCATCGTGCTGGCTCTTGTCCAGGCCTATTTCTTCATCTTCCGCAGAAACCCTGAGCGGACTTACGGCGTTTGTGATCATTAACAGCACATAAGAACCAATAAATGCAAATGCCGATACAACAACAAGAGCCAGAAGATGAACGAAAAACAATTTTGTCTCGCCATAATATAATCCATTGCCCGTGGTATTTGCTGCGTTTACTTCCTGGTTTGCAAATATGCCGGTCATTAACATCCCAACCATACCTCCGACACCATGACAGGGGAATACGTCTAACGTATCATCGATAGTCGTACGAGAACGCCAGATCACTACAAGATTACTCACCACAGCTGCCACCACTCCTATTATAATAGAGTGCGTAACGGTTACATAACCGGCAGCAGGGGTGATCGCTACCAGTCCTACCACAGCACCGATACAGGCACCCATGGCAGAAGGCTTTTTCCGCGAAACATATCAAAAAATATCCACGCCATTGATGCGGCGGCTGAGGCGGTGGTTGTTGTTGCTAAGGCCGTAGCCGCAAGTGTTCCGGCACCGGCAGCAGAACCGGCATTAAATCCAAACCATCCAAACCACAACAAACCCGTACCCAGTATAACGTAGCTGATCCGTGCAGGCTGCGCATGCTCCACTGCATTTCTTCTTTTCAAAAAAATGGCGGACGCAAGAGCCGCCCAGCCGGCTGACATGTGTACCACAGTACCTCCTGCAAAATCAAGTACCCCCTGTTCAAACAAAATGCCATTGGGGTGCCAGGTAGCATGTGCAAGGGGAGCATAAATGCAGATCATAAATAATAAAAGAAAAATAAGGTAAGAATTAAAACGGATACGCTCGGCGAACGCACCTGTAATCAAGGCCGGAGTAATCACTGCAAATTTCAACTGGAACATGGCAAACAGAACCAACGGAATAGTTGGAGCCAAAGGCCAGACCGCATTACCTATCATTCCCTTCATCATAAAAAAAATTGAAGGATTACCAATAACACCACCGATATCATCGCCAAAGGCCAGACTAAAACCAAAAGCAACCCATAATACGGTAATCACACCCATACATACCAGGCTCTGCAACATGGTGGAAATGACATTTTTTTTCCTTACCATTCCGCCATAGAAGTAGGCAAGACCTGGTGTCATCAAAAGCACAAGGGCGGTTGCTACCAGCAACCATGCAGTATCGCCCGTGTCAATTTTGTTCTCAGTAACATTAACTGCATGCACAGATGGGAAGATCAATCCCAAAACAAGGGCAAGGACAAGTAAGAAAAAAAGTATTTTTTTTCTCATAATATTAAAAATTTCGTTAAGAAACCGAATAAATTGATTTTATTTATTGAAATATAATGGTTTTATTTCGAAACACCCGATATTTATTCATATAGGATAAATGTATATTGTGTTGGAGGATTTGAAGAAGTTACGGGGTGCACTTTTTAGAAGTGTAATATCATCGCTAGCTAGGTGCTAAACTGTAAGCCACATACTTATCGCCAGATTTTGTATTCAATTTTCCCCCTCCACAGGCAATAACTACAAACTGTTTGCCTCCTACGGCGTAAGTGCTTGGAGACGCGTAACCTGCAGCCGGAAGTTCCGATTGCCATAAAATTGTTCCATTAGTTTTGTCCAGTGCCCTGAACATCGCATCCCTGCTTGCCGCAATGAAGATAAGTCCGCTCGCGGTAACAAGTGGCCCTCCATAGTTATCCGTTCCGGTCGGCGACATTCCTTTAGCGGTAAGCGCTTTGTATTCACCCAATGGAACCTGCCATTTGTGTTCGCCGGTGTTAAGGTCAACAGCAGTAAGTGTTCCCCATGGAGGAGAGCTTACAGGGTATCCATTCCTGTCGTACCACCTGTTGTAACCCGTGTGCCGGTACGGCAATAATTTGCTGGTATTACCCGACGTTGTTATCTGGGCAGTAGCCTTATTCAGCATGTAATCGGTAATCGTTTTTCTTTCTGTAACGGTGATGTGGGAAAAAGAGGGCATCATACCTCTTCCCGTCAGTAACAACTGTGAGATACCTTCAGCCGACATCCTTTTATCAATACCGATCAGAGATGGAAACGAACCATCGTGATTGCCTGCACGGTCCTTACCATGACAGGCAGAACAATACGTATCGTACAACCTGCTGCCGGTTACTCTAACTATTGTGTTCGGTTGTTCCACGTCTACCAGGGACGTATAAACGGGCAATTCCTTTGCCGGAACATATAATGTGCCTTCAGGATCTGTTGCAGCACCTCCCCATTGTGCCCCGCCATCTGTGCCCGGAAAAAAGATTGTCATGTCCTTGCTTAATGGTATATAAGCACTTCCTGTTCTTGCGCTCCTTAATAATTTTATCAGTGAATCACGGTCAGCAACAAACGCATTAAAATCTTTTTCCAGGAACACCTGCCTGGTGAAAGGATCCGGTTTTAAAGGAATGGGCTGGGTAGCACTTGGCTGTTCACCTGGTATGCCATCACCCGGAAAGGGCTGTTCCACTATTTTAAACAGCGGTTTTCCCGTAACCCGGTCGAAAACGAAGATATGCCCCTGCTTGGTGATCTGTGCCACGGCATCTATCTTTTTTCCTTTTTGCACTACCGTAAGTAAATTAGGTGGCGCCGGAGGATCTCTGTCCCAAATATCATGATGCACCAGCTGGAAATGCCATAAACGCTTGCCCGTAGCTGCATCCAGGGCAAGTAGGCAATTGGCGAAAAGGTTGTTGCCCTTGCGGTTGCCACCGTAAAAATCATATGCCGCTGAACCTGTTGGAATGTATACAATTCCGCGCGCCCTGTCGATAGCCATGCCTGCCCAGCAATTTGCTCCTCCCAAGCGCTGCCGTGGATTAGGCGGAGACCAGGTAGAGTAACCGGGATCTCCGATTGCGGGAATCGTCCTGAAGGTCCAAACCAATTTGCCGGTATTCACGTTGAATGCCCTGATATCGCCCAACAGCGCTGTCTCTGACTCCGAAACCCTGGCGCCGGTTATGATTAGGTCTTTGTAGACAGTATTCGGGGTGTTTGAAACAACATAGTCATCGGCTCCCGGGCGTACCAGGCCTGTTTTCAGGTCGATCCTCCCTTTGTCACCAAACCCTGGTCTAAGTTTCCCCGTTGCCGCATCCACTGAATACAGCCATTTTCCCGCACCGAAAAAAATGGTTGCCCCTTGCCTGCCGGCATAATAGGTAACACCCCTGCTGGTGGTTCCACCATTTTCTGTGATATTGGTCTTCCATAATTCTCTCCCATTCGTTGCATCGAGTGCAAATACCTGGGTATTGGCGGAAACCCCGTAAAGGATACCGTCGATGATGATGGGATTACACTGGATCTGGGTACGGTTGGCCATCGTATCTGCACCACCGGAAGCGTACACCCAAGCGGGCTTTAACCGCGCAACGTTCGCTTTGGTTATCTGCTGCAGCACAGAATAATGACTACGCGCTCCATCACCATTGTATTCTTCCCAGTTGGTAAAGGGGGTGTTGATTGGATTAGCCTGCTTTGATTTTGATAGATATGGATATTCAATAAAAAAGCTAAAGATCATTACTGTGCTGAATAGTAAAATTACCTTTTTTAGCATGCTACCTTTTCCTCCACTCATAACGCATAACTCATAGTTAAGAAACGCTAACCGATTGCTCCCAACCCGTTTCTTTCAAAGCAGGGTCATTTTCTTTCTTTAAAAAATCCGCTTCCGATAAAGACCTTGCTTCCCATTCCAAAATGGCTTCATTGGGTACAATATTTACAGGAGTATGCCATGAATCAGATGTCTCATTGTAAGCTAAATTTGATTGCGATGAATAACAGGAGATGATTGACCATCGTGGATGTTCTGATAGGTTTGCTTCAGACCGGTGTAATAGATTACTATGAAAAAACAACGCATCGCCAGCTTCGATTTCGCTGTACACCAGTTCCATTGTTTTCAGCGCATTGTCTACCATTACCATGTCTGCACCGACCTGTTCACCCGCAAAACCATGGTTTACCCTGCCCAATTTGTGGGAGCCTCTAATAACCTGCAAACAGCCATTTTCTTTATTGGCACCTGTTAAGGCAACCATAACACTGATTAACTGATCAGGAAACATAAACTGGTTTTTGTACCAATAACCATAATCCTGGTGCCATTCCCAGGCACCACCAACCCTGGGTTCCTTCTGCATCAACTTTGAATGAAAATGACAAACCGGCGCATTACTATCTAATAACTGAGCAACGGAATGCACTATCTTTTCACTGCGTGTTAAATAACCAAATACGTCATCACCGGGTGTAAACCACAAAGAGAGTTTTGTTTTTTTACCGGATTGGTCATTCAGATCCAACGCATTGTCGCGCATGGCATTATCGCCGATAGCCGTGCCATATAACTTATCAATTTCCTGCTTGGAACAAAAATTTTTGATAATCAGGTAACCGTCTTCATGGAATACCTTTACTTGTTCTGGTGAAAGCGTTGGTGGTAACATGGCAATTGTTTTTATTAAAATTATACTGCTAAGCTAAGCCGGTTAAATGTTATTTTAGCATTGATAAGTAATCAAAAATTATTTAATCGATATATTCTTCCAGTAGGCATTGCCGGCTTCTTTGCCACGCAATAAGACTCTTTGGTAAAGCCGGATCTTTATGGTTTTTCCTTCAAACGAACTGATGTCAACCTGAACAGTTTGCCAGTGCCGTTCGTTTTCACCGCCCTCGATAGTGTTGGTAAGCATCTTTTTATTACCGATAAATACGTCGAGGTTCCAGGCCCTGTTTGCATCGACCCCGGCGTCGAAAGAAAGTGATTTCTGGCCTTTCACTGTAAGTTTCCGGCTTAACACCAATCCTCTTATTTCGTCACGGGGATAAGTGGCAAGGACATCACCATCTAAATACGTATTCCCCCTGATGCCACTCATGCCGCCACCAGCACCCCCAAAACCGGCTCTTTCTAATGTCCAGTCAGGATTCCAATATGTTGAGAGTTCACTCAACTGGAATAATTCAGCCGGCTGGGTGATGGGTTCATGGGTCGTTATCTGCAATATGTCGCCGGAAAGTTTGACTCCATGCTTTTCCAGTATTTTTTTGCCAATGGCCACGGTTCTTTTGCTGAGACCTGAGATGCTTTCATCAACAGCAGGTGTTAATACCACACCCCCCATTTTTTCCCCTTTTATCCGGTCTCCAAAACTTTTTACCAGGTTATCGGGAATGGCTTTAAGGCCAAACATAGCTCCCAGCACTGCACCTGCATTAGCAGCATTACAGTCTGCATCTGTAAAGTCAGCGGCTGCAAAAGCAAGGTTTACCGTTTTCAAAAAATCTGCCTCCCCAAACCACAAACTGGCTGCAACAATGCCACCATTAGGCACAGCATTATTGGTGGCGGGATATTCGATGTGCCATCTGTCTTCAATGGCGTTAAAGACGTCTGCAGGAGATTTGCCGGCGTCGGCTAGCTGAATGACAAAGTCGATACATTTCCGGTATGGGGATTGCGGATGAATTAATCTTGCCGCTTTGCGGACAATTGTTTTGGGATCTTTTTCAGAAAAGCCAAGACTTACCATACCAGCCATAAAAACGGCTCCATCCGTTCCTTCTCCATATCCGTTTATATGTCCAAATTCCCTTGCCATTTTCGCGGCTACATTGGGCAGACCCGGTGCCAAAGCTCCGTAAACATCCGCGCTAAACTGCGGTCCTATGGAGAACCATAATTTATTATACCTGGGATGCCCTGACTCAGGTGGAAGTATACCCCTGTTGATCAGTAAGCGGGTTTGCTCACTCGAGCCCCAGCTTCCACAGGCGTTTTCCTTCCATTGCTCGCCGAGTTGCTGCACCGTTAAATCAATCCCATATTTTTCAAATGCCCTGATGGCTGCCATTTCGTAGTACCAATCATCATCAACAGGAGCGTAAGAAATGGCTTCCGGCAATTGATCTACCCATTCAACGGAAGCGGTATGATGCTCAAACTGAAAACCCATGATAGCAGCTACCATCTGCGCAATCCAGACTGCCTGTACCCGGTCCTCATATTCAGCCGTTGAAAGCTTCAAGGTTAGCGGTTTTGCTCTTTGACCATGCAGGACATTGGTCATTAAATGCAAGCAACAAAAACAAACCATAAAGACCACATGTGGACTTGTTATCCTGGTATTTTTATTATGCATAACATTTCTTTTGTGAATGATGCTACATTCAATTTTCCTTCATATTGATTCTGCTATTTTTTCCTAAATCAGAAATTTACAGCGAATTTTACAGATGTTCAAACCCGTTTACTTAGCTGAAAGAATAAGAATAATGTTATGCATCTTATTGGTCTTTATTTATTCATGTAATGTAACCGATAAACACAAAGACAAGATAATAAAGTCAGCTGGTTTAAAAAACGACTTTAAGATACTGCGACAAACGCTGGAAGAAGCTCACCCCGGTCTATACTGGTATACGGAAAAACCTTTAATGGATAAGCACTTCGATAGTATCTATGCTTTGCTAGATACTGACATGACCAGGGTAACTTTTTTTAAAACCCTTTTACCATTAATAGCTAAGATAAAATGTCTTCATACGAACGTTCAGTTGCTTAACGAGCCGGGTAACAGTCGGGTTAAATTTACAAAGATTCTGCCCTATCATTTCTTTTGCACAAACGGAAAAATCTATATAACGAATGACTACAGCAATTTAGGGCATACAGGCGCTGAAGTACTTTCTATCAATAACGTTTCATCCAAAAAAATTACTCAAACACTGCTAAACAGCTTGCCTTCGGATGGGTATAATGAAACATATAAGTATCAGCTATTAAATTCAGGCGCCTTCGGTGAAGGTTATGCCTTGTTTTTCGGCCAGCCGGAATCGTTTGCCGTTGAAGTAATAGATAGCGGCTGTATCAAGCCTGTAATTTATACAGTGAAAGCTAAAAGTGTACAAGACATACCCGGCTTAAACAACAAACCCTCCCGACAATCCGTGTACGTAGATTTTACGAACGATTCAAGTACAGCTGTGCTTACCGTGAATACGTTTGAAATGAACACCAACAAATTCAACGAAATCATTTCAGCCATATTTAAAACAATTAAGGATAAGAATATTCAACAGCTTATCATTGACCTGCGTAAAAATGGTGGCGGGAACAATGATAACGTACCCCAATTACTTTCGTTTTTGGCGACGGATACATTTCTTCATTTGAAGCGTGCCGAAAGAAATGCAGGCAATTTTACTTATCTGCAGTATTTCGACAACAAGGAAGCCATAAAAAATCTTGGAGGCGTTTACGAACACCATGAAAAATATTTAATGAATTACAGGTACGCAGGCACCTCGTATACACAACCTGTCAGCGCTCTTGGATATACCGGAAAAGTCGTTGTTCTTACTTCCGGCCATACAACATCAGCAGCGTCGGAATTCGCGGCCATTGCACACTATACCAATAGGGCAATCATTGTAGGGGAAGAAACGGGTGGATGTTATTATGGCGCTACCGGCGGGACTTACATACAATTGATTTTACCGGCCAGCAAAATTAATGTCAGGATTCCAACCATAAGAATTTTTACGGCAGTTACTGAAGATTCACTTCATCCGAAAGGAAGGGGAACTTTTCCTGATTACACTGTGACGCCTCAAATAAATGATATTCTAAAAGGCAGGGATGTTCAATTGGAGGCTGCTTTTCAAGTATTGAGCAAGAAAGCGACTGGACAATAGACGGTTCACTGAAGATTGATCTGCTTCTTCGAAGGCACGCGTCATTCATTGTAGTATCTTTATTTAATGCCAACTTAGCTCAGCTGGTAGAGCATTTCATTCGTAATGAAAGGGTCGTCGGTTCGAATCCGATAGTTGGCTTTTTTCCTTTTTGCTGATTTCCGTTAAATACGTCACTTTTTGAATAAAGTCTTATTCGAGGCTCATTTTTTCGATTTGATCAAAAACAACTGAGTGAATCACCATCCACACGAATCGTGTCGAAAATGGCCCGAACTATTGCCTCTTTTTCAGCAATTTACGAACCTAACGTCCACGGATTGTCCATGATAATAGCAACGGGGGTTTGGATTCCATTGCCAGGACATGAGTCTATTTCAACTTTTTATATTGTACGTAAAAAAAGGGCAGTAGGATTACAACAGATACAAGTTGTACTAGCCATAAAATCACCTTATGACGGGTCAGCGTATCCCAATTAGCCATTAAGTCATACAGGATGAATAAAACAAATACCGGCATGTACACAAGAAGGCATATATAAATAATTTTTCGGGTTTTATTTTCAACTGTCATATATTCTGGTTTAAGATGAGCTTATTTTATTCTTTTGTTACCGGCTTTTAATCGATGAGGACCGATGTGAGCTAAAAGTTGTCCATTCCAAACTGTCAGCGTAACATTTTTATGACGGCAAATTAAGCCAAAAAATTAAAGGGCAACATACCCTAAAAGTGGTAATCCGGCGAACCTTGCTGAAAATTAAACACCTGCTTCTTTACCTTTCCCTGCCGTATATTTCTTTACCTCCGGTGCTACTATTGTTCCCAGCAATTCTATAGCGTGCATAATCTTATTATGGGGCATTGCACCCAGGCTCATTTGTGACAGGAAACGCGTGTGCCCAAACAATTCATGCCCATACAGAATTTTATCAATGACCTGCCGGGGACTGCCCACAAGCAGTGCCCCCTGCGGACTTACCGACGCATCAAACTGTTGCCGGTTTGTTGGTGGCCAGCCACGTTCTTTTCCTATTCGGGTCATCACATCGGCATAGGATGGATAAAATTCATCGCCTGCCTGTTGGGAAGTGTCGGCTATGTATGTATGTGAGTTGATGCCCAGTTGCAGTTCGCTCATGTCGTGTCCCGCTTTTTGATAAGTGTCACGGTACAATTGTGCATAGGGTGCAAATCGTGCCGGTAGTCCGCCTATGATTGCAAGGGCCATGGGCAGGCCATACTCTGCTGCACGTATCACGGAGGCAGGAGTGCCGCCAACAGCTATCCAAATGGGAAGTTTATTTTGGTAAGGCCGTGGATAAACTCCCAGGTTATTGATGGATTGCGTAAATTTTCCTTTCCAAGTGATTTTTTCGGATTCGTTGAGCTGTACCAGCATCTGTAATTTTTCCGAGAAAAGTGCATCGTAATCTTCAAGATTATACCCAAATAGCGGAAAAGATTCAATGAAAGAACCTCGTCCTGCCATGATTTCGGTTCTGCCGCCGGACAGCAGGTCTACGGTAGCAAAAGCCTGGAACACCCGTACGGGATCATCCGAGCTTAGCACGGTAACCGCACTGGATAGTTTGATGTTTTTTGTTTTCTCCGCCGCTGCGCCCAATATTACAGCCGGCGACGACGCCGCATAATCGGGACGGTGGTGCTCGCCTATGGCAAACACATCCAGGCCCAACTGGTCCGCAAGCTGAATTTCTTCCATCAGGTTGCGTAATCGCTGGTGGGGCGTTATTGTTTGTCCGGTTATCGGATCCCTGGCTATGTCTGCAAAGGTGTAAATGCCAATTTCCATAAATCAGTTTTAATTTAGCCTGTCGTGTTAATAAGTTTACGGTGGTAATTTAACATCAATTACTACTCGTACATACAGTTTGTTTGAGAAAAGCTTAACCGGAAGAATTATATCTTTATTATTATGAAACCAGATGATGATAACGCCAGATTGCCATTGGAACAAAGGCCATTCAGAGTATTGATTATTTCCGGGTCTGACAGAAGGCAGTATAATTGTCCGGGCGTAGATAGCAAATCCAGAACACTGATGTTGGAAATGGCAAAAATGCTGCCCACCGAATGGGAAATCGATTACGAAGATCTTGGTAATGTCTACGGAAGGGCAAAAATCCAAAGCTGTAATGCCTGTGTATCTACTTCAATGGCACTATGTGTATGGCCTTGCAATTGTTATGAAAAGGGAAGCTGGATGGAAAAAGACCTGATGTGGGATATGGACATGTATGCAAGGCTTGATATGGCAGATGCCTGGGCAATCGTAGCACCTATCAACTGGTACGCACCAAGTAGTAATCTAAAGCTGATGTTTGACCGGTTGGTGTGTATGAATGGAGGCAATCCCGAAGAAAATTCAATTGATCATAAAGACCCTGAAAAGGCGATGGCACTGGAGCACAGCGACCAATGGAAAGAATTAAGCGTTAATCATCTTGAAGGCAGAACTGCAGCATTTTTTTGTTATGGTGATGAGGGTGGCGATGAACTGGATGAATCAGGAAGACCTAAAATACTGTTACACAAAAACTATTTCGATCCGGAAATGGAGCCTTTCCAAAGCGACAGAGAGGCTTATGCTCCCCTGGTCTGGCAATGCCGTTACGGAGGGGTGGAGGTGCCGGAGCATTTGTGGGCCCATTGTTCTTTGGGTAAAGGAAAAAAGTACAGTGAAAACCAGGCGGAAGACATGGTCCGTGAAAACGAATTTATGCAGGCCTTTCAGAAATGGGTAAAGGACTTCGAAGATTTTGTGCGCACAAAAGGAAAGGTGAAACCAGGCAAATGGAGAGCCTACGGTTATAAACCACCAACCAATTTATGGAAAGAAGCAAAAACGGGCATTCGTTCCTGGATGCTGCGTTTTGGCATCACGCCGGAAAACTCTTCTCCGGAAAAACAAAAAGAATTGGGTTTAAATAACGACACTACACTCACGCCATCTAAAAGTGAAGGCGAAAAACTAAGAGAGTAGTAGATTAAAAAGAAGAATGCAACCAGTATTTACTGATTGCATTCTGTTAAGACCTTTGTCCGGAACCCATAAAGCACCTTATTCATTTTTTTAACAAGGTTTTCAAAGCTTTATTTAAAAGGCTGAAGTGATAAGCAGTTGGTCCGCATTTTTAGTGCTTATAACAAACTTTTGCTCTATCTGATTCACTGTATTTTGGATGATCAGATACACCTTGCCAAGATCAGCAGGGACTTTAAACGTTTTGTTTAAATTTTTTCCGGTAAAAGCGTTACTATACAGTTTGAGGCCGCTCTCGTCCAGTATTTTAATACTAAGTTTGTCTCCGTTTGCATTATAATACTGCACATTGAAGATCATTTCCTCTTCAATTACACCTTCCGGACTAACAGCAATTTCGCTGTTATTTGCTATTGGTGAAGTTTCATTTGCGCTAACAGCAAGAAATGAACTCACCATAATTAAAGCCAACAATGTTAAACTTTTAACATTTACTTTCATTGACGAAAGATTTAATACATTCTTTTCCATAACACTTTATTTTATTTACCTCTTTGCTACAATATGTAGCTTCTTCTGGTTTTACACTAAGCCTATCAGGCTAATGTGTACTAATTACATATTAATACACGTTTTGTTCAATGGTAACCCGTCATATATAAAACAAAATGTTAAAGGATTTCTGGAGGCAATTGGTAGAGCGATACATTTCCGGCTTTGTTTTGCCCCTGAATTTATCATTCCGTCTCATTAACTTTGAATAGGGCTTATTATTAACGAACAAATAGACCAGTTTGAAAAGGCATAAAAGTGCGTTGGGTATTTCAGCCGTGATCAGTTTACTGGTAATGATTCTGTCGACCTGCCTTGATGAAAAAAATAAACTCCCGGATCCACGGGGCGTTGCTTATAAGGGATCAGACAAATGTATCAACTGTCACAAAAGTATATACAATGCTTACGTAAGCACCGCCCATTATTTAAGTAGCCGGCCGGCATCAGGCGATGCAATAAAGGGCACTTTCTCTCCCGGTTCAAATGTGTTTCATTACCGGCCGGCGTTAAAGGTTGCCATGGAGCAAAGGGATAGCGGCTTTTACCAGGTGGCCTATATTGATGACCTCGAAAAGCAGGCACGCCGTTTTGATGTTGTCTTTGGTTCCGGACGAAAAGGGCAAAGCTATATTTACTGGCTGGGAGATTATGCCTTCCAACTTCCCGTCTCCTATTTTGCGCCTGGAAAATCGTGGGTCAATAGCCCGAATTTTCCACCCCACCATGTTAAGTTCGATAGAAATATTCCCATTGGATGTTTTGAATGTCACAGCTCATATATAAAGAAAACCTTTGTTGAGGTTGCAGAAGACAGGTTAATTGATCATTTTGACAGCAATCAAATTATTTATGGTATCGACTGTGAACGTTGTCATGGCCCTGCAGCAAAGCATGTTTTCTTTCATGAAAAAAATCCCCAGGTAAAAAAGCCTGCATATATCTCCATAATGTCTGCGGTGTCAAGAGTGGAAAAGGTCGATATGTGTGCGATGTGTCATTCCGGGGCAAGGCAAACCCATAGGCCGACATTTGATTATGCACCCGGCGCCATGCTTTCCAATTATCTATATCCTGATACTTCTTCAGTGAACACCATTGATATTGATGTGCATGGCAAACAATTTCAATTGCTTGCAAAAAGCCAGTGTTTTATAAAAAGCAATGTATTGAATTGCTCTTCCTGTCATAATACGCATGTAACAGAACGGGAGAACATGGCGCTGTTTTCACAACGGTGTATGAATTGCCACAATACATCCAGTCATAATTTTTGCAGCATGGCGCCTTCCCCTGGAATCAAGATCGAGAGTAACTGCATAGATTGTCACATGCCGGCAAAACCTTCCAAACTAATTACCCTGATGCCGCAGGATGGGAAACAACCAATCCCCGCCTTTGTACGAACTCATTATATTTCAATTTACCCCGAAGAATCAAAGAAGTTCATGACAACCGGCAAATAATATCTAAGGGTAACCGTTATTTGTTCAATTGAAAAAAATGAATAGGGCCGCTGTTTGTAGCTACGGCGAACACCATCTTACCGCCTGCCATCTTAATGCTTTTCATATCCCGTATCTCCCCTTTTATATCAATGCCTGAACGCATCATATCGACAGTACTAAATACATGATTACCCTTGCCCATAAGCACCGTTCCATAACCTGCATCATAACTTCCTTCGTATGGCTGTACGTTTTTAAAGTTACCTCCGGCAATAATATCGCAAAGGCCATCCCTGTCGAAATCACCTGTTAACCAACTGAACACCGGAGCCCATTGTAAAGTTTCCGGCAATTGAATTGGTTGATATTTACCCTTATTGTATACCAGTACCATGGTCGACAACGTAGCAGCGGAAAATTTTTTTAGATGGTCCAGCTTCCCCGTAAAAACTTCCTCTACAGTCTGTCCGGCAAAACTTTTATAGTCGGGGTATTTTTTCCTGATTATTCCGGGTATTATCCTTTGCAGTTCATCTTTGCCTAAAAACGGGAAATACCGGCCCCTTTTTTCGGTGGCAAGTATCTGTTCGGCATACGAATTATTGTCCAGGTCACCTCCATACATTATTAGGGGGTATTTACTTGAAGCGTGCAACTTTGAGTTTTCGCCCCAGTTCCCTACCAGTAGATCTTCATGGCCATCGCCATTTACGTCTGCCATTTTAAGGCTGGTCCACAAGCCGGTAAATTTTTCCAGGCCAAACTCTCTGGTCTTGTTTTTCAGATGCCCTTTTTCATTAATAAAAATGCTTACAGGCATCCATTCTCCGACTACCGTAAGGTCTACCCACCCATCCTTATTTATATCTGTCCAAACTGCACCGGTTACCATTCCGATTTTCTCCAGTTCCGGACAAATGCTGGTGGTCTGAACGGAGAACCTTGCTTTCCCGTCGTTAACTAAAAAGTAAGACAACGGAGTTTCGCCATACTTAGCAGCAATTACACGCCCGCCGACAAACAGGTCCATATCACCATCACGATCAACATCTGCGGGTACTGCAATGGATTTGTTGCCGTAAAACAAGGGCAAATTTCCTTTGCGGAATAATCCACTGCCGTCATTCAAATAAAGCCTGTCATACAGGCGCGGCGTATTTCCTTCCCATTCGTTTCCACCGCTAACGACATACAGGTCCAGGTCTTTGTCGTTGTCGGCGTCAAAGAAAACAGCATTGACATCTTCGCATAATGAATCCAATGCCAGTAGCGCCTGGTTCGAGGCTGTAAAATTTCCCGAGGGATCCTGAATAAATAATGATCCTGCCTGGCCTGCAGCACCGCAAGCGTAGAGATCGTCCAATCCATCACCATTTACGTCACCTACAGCCAGTTTCGGGCCGTCCGTGGAGACGCCATGCAGCATTAAGGGCTGCACTGAAAAGTCATTAAAGTGATTTTCTTTATGAACAAAGTTGATGCCTTCTACTTCAGGCATACCGGTAAACAGGGTGTTTAAAACAATTGCTTTGTGGTTCCTATGAATTGCCTGATCCTGTCTGAGCGTGATCTGCTGGTTTGCTTTTACCTGGTAAATCTCCTGAACCTTTCCGGAACTATCCGGCCAGATAATTTTTAGCGTATCGATTATCGTAATATCTCCTAATCCTATATGAACATCACCCGTCGAGCAACTTTCAAATCCTCTGGTAGCCGTGTTGTAACGATAAAATTTCCTGCCGCCTGCGGAAATGGAAATTGCAGCACCAAGTCCGGACTTGTTATACCCGTTCCCCTGAAGACGAATAGCCAGGTAATTTGTTTCCCTTTTGCCGCTGCTGTTATTTCGATATATGTCTGCAGCACCATTTAAATTATTGATCACCAGGTCAAGGTCTCCATCATTATCCAGATCAGCATAGGCAGCTCCGTTTGAGAAGCCTTGTTTGGTAAATCCTTCCGAATGGCCAATACTGGAAAACTTTAATGATTCGGTACCCTTAAACAAGTAATTGCTCAATTTTCCTTCAGGCATCAGGTTGAAAGCAGTATTATTTAATCTTTTTCTTTTTGCATCGTACGCTTCCGGTGTGTGTGCGTAATAGTTCATGAAATCAAGATCGTTGGGGCGCCGGTAGATGCCATTGGTGATAAATAAATCGCAGATGCCATCATTGTCAAAGTCAGCCAATAGTGGGGACCAGCTCCAGTCCGTGGCGGCGATACCTGCAAAAAGCCCGATATCACTGAACCGTCTGCCACTGCCCATATTTAATTGCAAACAATTTCGTGAACATTGTGCCTGGTAACCAAAACCGAGCTTGTATTGATAAATTTCAAACGGATCATCCGACATAGAGGACTTCAGGATCTTTTCATCTTCTGCAAGCATGTCAAGGGTCACCAGGTCGGGCCATCCGTCATTGTTAATATCTGCTGCGTCGCTACCCATAGAAAAACGGCTTTGATGCCCGAACACTTCCTTATTCATTTCGGTAAAATGGCCATTTCCATCGTTGAGGTAGTAATAGTCTTCTTCGTTAAAATCATTGCTCACATAAATATCCGGCCATCCATCGTTGTTGAAGTCGTTAATGATTGCATTTAATCCATAGCCGGTTCTGCCATTGAAAATACCTGCGTCCTCTGTCACATCTGTAAAGGTCAATTCTCCGGTGTTTATTTCGTTCCTGAACAATTTATCTCCGCTGACTTCATCAGGTATATGGCGTGAAGACGTATCAATGTGTTGCGCGGATGAATGTACGGCATGTTTAACCAGGTAAACGTCGAGGTCCCCATCATTGTCATAATCAAAAAATGCGGCCTGGGTATTAAATCCTTCCTCGTCCAATCCATACTCAGTTGCCTGATCTGTAAACCCAAGGTTCTTGTTGTTAATGTATAATTGATTCCTGCCCTTCATGCCCTCGAAACCGCCAACTGCACAAACGTATATATCCAGCCAGCCGTCACCGTTTACGTCAGCCATAGTAACGCCAGTCTTCCAGTTACCCGTGCCCTTTACTCCGGCGGAGGCGGTTATATCCTCAAACTGCAAATTTCCTTTGTTCAGGAAAAGCTTATTACTGCCCTTGTTTGAAGTGAAATAAATATCGTCCAGTCCATCGTTATTAATATCGCCGCTGGCTACTCCTCCTCCGTTATAGAGGTATATGTAATTCATGATGTTGAGCGAATCCGTTATGATAAGCTCGTTGTTGAATGCAACGCGGGAAGATTGCGGATCCAGTAAGGTAAACAGAGGTTGCTTATCTGAACAGGAAAAGAAAAAGAAAATATAGAGAAAGCAGCGAATAACGGTAATTCCATTTTTGTAAAACATCTGATTACATTACTGTACTGTAAATGTCGACGTGTATTTTTTTTCTATGTTTTCAAAAAATAAACCTTGAAATTGGCCTGGCCTTAGCACCGGTAACGAAAGATCTACAGCGTGAAGCGTTTCAGGTGCCAGGTTGCTGATATCGCAATACCATCCAACCAATGATCCGCGGTTAGGCCTCACCGTGGAATAAGCCTTGATCAGTTCTACCTTCTTACCGTTCAGGCGCATCTCCACTTGCATCGTATCTTCCGGCTCTGCTATCTGCACAAACAATAACAGACGCTCAGGTGCAAGCCATGTCGTGTGATAATCGTCTTTACTCCATGGAATCGGCCAATCTTTCTTTCTCTGTTTTAGTTGTTCCACTATCCATTGCGGAATGGTGAATGAGCCTGAAAACGCCCGCCCGGTTGAAAGAGGATCAAATTCACCAACCTGCTGCATGGGGGAGAATGATTTACCTTCGAAGGTAAGCATACCCGTGACTGATTTGCCTGTTTGAATAAACTCAGCTTGTTTGCCATTTATAAAAACCTTTTTCACTTTCTTTCCTTCCGGCAAACCTGCCTTCCAGCTTACTGATCTGCCCATCTCACCGACTACCTGGTCGAGGTGAAGGGAATTTCCTGCCAACCTCGCTTTTCCCGACACATTAAATAACGTAGGTTCTGCGGCTTTTTCCGGCGCCGGGGCGATTGATAGCAGAACAACAGATGCCCCATCCATGTCAAGGCTAAACAAGTTGCCGTGTTGCCAATGCGCGGAGTTGCCCTGGGGACCTACTTGCAAGCCCTCCTGTGGATATAACATACTGACCTGAAAATTTCCGGCTTTGGTTATTCCGATTGAAGCATCCAGGAAAAATTCGGCCTTCAACCTTCTGGCATTAGGATTAAACAAAAAGATGTAACCCCTGTTCCCTTTGATTGCTGTTGTGCCATCCACCTTACCGAAGGCTGGCTGCCCGAGTATAAATTTTGTCTCCAGTAAGTATTCCCGATTTTTGTCAGTCCAGGTCAACCAGTCACGAACAAACTTTTTATCTGCTTCTGAAAAATACCGCATTTCCTCTGGGTCACGCGCAGGTATCATATTCACCACGTTATTAAGTCCGCCTGTACCAATTGAGGAGAACAGCGAATATTTCCAGCCAAGGTAATCCCAATCCCGCCTGCGAAAACCTTCCAGCGCAAGAACTACTTTGCCATCCCTTACATCATTGCGGGAAGTCTGATGAAACATGAAACCCGGCATAATAGCCGGCGGACAGTAATCATTTACCCTATACCGGTAAGCCGTGTAGCGCTGGCGGTTGGCGGACACCCGGTCGAAATGCAGGTCGGGGAAGGGAATAAAACTTTCGGGTTGTTCGTCTTCTGCAGTAGGATGCGGAAACGTATTTGACAACCAGCTCCAGGGGCCATAAAGCTGATCCAGCTGCCGGCCGTCAATGATCATTTCAGGATATTTTTTTCGAAGACTTTCCTTTACACGGCACCATCCCCACCATTGTTCGTAACGGCTTGTGCCTTCATACCATAAGTAGGTATAATCATAAGAGTACCCGCTAATGCCCGTACGTTCATAAAACCTGCCCAGCGCCCTGATCAGGTAATCCTGAAAACTTCTGACGCCGAGACTGGCGTGTTTTTTCTTTTGATGATAAGGGCTTCCTTCAACAATCCATTCCGGATTGCCGGCAAAGGGAAGAACCGGATACAGGTAAGATATTAATTTTACTTTTTTCGATTTGGCATAATCCAGCATTTCCAGAACCGATTCCGGAACAGGATCCTTGTCAACATCCCATTCTCCTTTCCTTATTTTTATTCCCAGGCCCAGCCATAGTAAATTCTCCCAGCCCCAATCGTCTGTTGCTTCTTCCCGGCTTCCCAAAGCAGCATTGGAAGGAGTGAATAAAACATGATCCATGCCCATTGCTGCGGTCTGATCGATAATGCGTTTATACTCTGATCTCCCTGCCGGTTTGGAGATGTCGATCTGGTAATCGTTCTCGCACCAGCCTACATTCATTTTAACGGAAGTTTTTAAATGTGGTAAGACATATTGAGAGACGATTTTTGTGAAAGCTTCCACTTCTGCCTCGTCCTGTTCTTCATCCGTAATGCCAATAACGCCGTTGGTCCACTTCCATTCAGGAACCAGTTTTGCAGGAACGCGATTTCCGGTAAGCGCATACGCGCCGATGTTACCAATATCAGACTTAAAAGGTCCGTATTCTTTTTTCCAGTTCATTTCTGGTTGGTATTCCAGGGATAACATTTCCCGGTTTATTTTGAACGAAAGAAAAGGGTTTTGAACTGTCATCACAAAACCGGTTGCATCGGAAAAGCGTACAAATGCGCCATAATCACCAGTTTTCAGGTTGGGTCTTTTTGTACGTGGAACGTAATAGGAGCTTAATTTTTCTCCTGGCTGTATATCCCATATGCGTAATCGGTCCACCTTGAATGATTCGTCTTTGTCAGGATAGATCTCCAGGTGTTTGGAAATAAAGAAACCTAACTTTTCCAGCGTGTAAATCACCCTGATGGTGAAATCAGTCACCTTGTAAGAATATATTATTTTATCCGGAGACGCTGTAACCCCTTCAGATGTTGTGAGGGCGCTGTCCGCCATCTTTCCGTTCAGGGAAACCAGGAACCGGTCACTGGTAAAAGTAAACGTTTTGTTCAATCGTTTATCGGTCAACGACCGAATCCCCTGGCCACCAAAGGATACATGAATGAGTTCATTGTTTAAGGAATACTCTTGGGCTTTGGCGTATTGCCAAAGAAAAAACAATACCAGGACAAGCAATACCCTCGCAGGAAATAAATTAAAGTTGTTTATTTTCATATTGGCGCCGTGTGTAATGACCAGCTCATAGATACATTTTTTGTATTGCGTGAATACCCACTCTCCTGCCCTGTTTCTGACCCTCTTTTATGGCATCCATAAAATGAATACCTCCGTAAAAACGGGAAATGGCAGCTTCGTCTGCGGCCTCCCTAAAGGAATTGAACTTTCGCGGCTCTAACCCGTAAGGCAGCTCAACAGTATCCGTAAAACTTACATTGTCGCCAAAAAAATGTGTCATCACTTCGGAAGCTGCCGTCGAGATGACCGAATGGCCGCTCAGGTATTCCGGGAAGGGCGGGGTTTGCAAAACCGGCCGCCAATCTGGATCCAGGAATTTACGGATTACCGTCTCCGGCCTAACCCTGTTACTACGGAACTTCTCATCCCAGCAACACATGAAAGCGTCCATGAGGGTAACAGCCAGGGCAGTATGGATCTCAACAGCTCTTGAAAAGGAAACATCCTTTTTTTTGCAGACTACCCCCGCGATCCCCATCCAATGTGCTCCGGGAGATATTTTTTTTATGCCTATCTGCAGATGGCCGTTGTCTTCGAGGGCAAATGGGTTGCAATCCCAAAAAGCGGCTATTTCCCTTTGCACACCCGTAAGTACATTGTTAGCCTCATACACCGATTTAGCCAACAGATAAAATTCCGAACCTGGCTTTGTACTATAAGCAACCGGTGGTTCAGGGACAAACTGCGAGGCGGAGTCAAGCGTAAAGGGCCTGACCCGGTTAAAGTAAGGTTCCACCGCCGGAAAGTACCCCGGCGGCGTAGGAAACCAGAATCCCTCTTTCTCTGAGGGTGTATAACGGCTGAAATTGCTGATCTTCCGGTAACCATCCTCCCTTGCATAGGCCAGGATGCCTATGGAAACAGCCTTTCCATAGGCCCTTGAATTACCTACCGTCTCCCGTGCCATACCCAATGCATAACAGGAGTCCATAATGGCCTGCATCCTGGACTCAAGTAATTTACCTGAAGGCTGAAGCGCAGCTGAAGTTTCCAGCATGGCAAACACCGCTGCTAACGGCCATGAATAGTCTTTGATGGCCGGTTCGGATATTTCGGGATAGTTATTCAGCCGGCTCTTGAAAGACTTAAAGGAAGGATCATTTTTACTGACTACTTCATATCCTGCCAGCATGCTATACGCAAAGAACCTGGCGGCGAGGGGTGGATTGGTTACGTCGTGAATCATCAGATCAGTCATATTATTCACAACGCCGGCTACCTGATCTACGCCAGCCGGGTAAATCTTTTGGTCAGAACAGGAAGAAAATAATCCGGTTAATATAATCAAAGCTATCCACGTCATCAGGCATTTAGCCATTTTAATTATTTTTATTTTTTTCTTTTATGGTATCCATCACCGTGTCATTCACCTGATGGTCCCCGGCGTTCCTTACGCGGATCGACTGACTTAATTTTTTAAAAAACTTTAATTGTCCCAAGTCGTCCCTTTTAAAAAAATCGACCTGCACAACCAGTCTCGCCCCTTCAGGCGCAATACCTGGAATGCTGATACCCATCACAATTTTTTCAACCGGCTTTGTCCATTTATATTCCAGCGGTATCAAAAATATTGTAGCGTAAGACGAACTGCTCATTACGCTGACCGAACAACGGCCCTTGGCAATATTCAAAGGTACACACATGGTTCCCGGGGTGTTGTAGTAAATGTATTTGACGTCCCCCGAACATTCCGGTGGAAACATATTCCTTTCTTTCAGGCAGAAGCATAATGGATATGTGGAGCCTTCTCCATTGGCCAGATCAAAGTAATATTCACCAAACCCGGTTTTTTTATCAAACTCAAATGTAAGTTCCACGATTTCACCAGCAGAGCCGGACAAGCCATCGGGTTCCTTTAGATATTGGGATGCTATCAAGGTCAGCACGATAACGATCGTTATAAAAATTCCCCAAAAGACTATTTTCATTATAGCATCCTCAGTATTGTCTTTTACCGAATTGATAAGCCTGCAAGGCTTTTCCATTCATTCCTGCGAAAAGCAAGTTATCAAATAGGCAGAAGGAACGCACTTCTCCCTTTATTTCCAGCCCGCACGCTGCCTGTGGCGCGTATTGAAATGAACCGGAACCATCACCAATGAATAATTGTCCTTGGTTACTGTTGTTGATACCCGTTTTGACCCGGCAGTAATACACATTGCCACCCAGCAGCAGGTCCATTTTACCGTCTTTATTGAAATCGGCTATGGAAATGGCGTAGACAGGCGCAAACTGAGCCTGCACCGGCAGCGGCTTTTCCACATATTTACCGGAGGAGTTACTCACCCATACTGTGGATGCCATCCTGTTGGCAAATAACCTTCCGGCGTCGTTTAATTCTGCAGGTGTGAAGATATCTGAAATCCGGGCATTTGCATAGGAAGCGTAATCGGGAAATCGTGTACGCATCATCGATATATGTTCCAGGAGTTCGTCCCTGCCTGCGAAGGGATAGGATTTACCTTGAATGTAATAGCAAAAGACAGGGTCTACAGCGCCATTGTCATCAAAGTCTTTGTAATAAATTTCTACCGGCTCCCTATCTCCTGCGCGCCACTGGCAGTTTAAGCCCTGGTTACCTGCAACAACATCCGGCTTTCCATCTCCATTTAAATCCTTTACCTGCATGGAATTCCACCAGCCATAACCGGGTTTATCTATAAACGCTCCTGTTTTATCTTCGAGTTTCCCATCAATTGTTTTCCAAACCTGAAGCGGCATCCATTCTCCAACGGTTAACAATTCTTCTTGTCCATCTTCGTCAAGGTCGGCAAATACCGCGCTGGTAAACATGCCGGCTGCAGCTATTTTCGGACAAATCTCTCCGGTGGCCTCCCTGAATTTTCCCTTGCCGTCGTTTAACAGAATGAAAGAAGCAGGCGTTTCAGGGTATCTCCCGGGGATAACACGGCCACCTAAAAATAAATCAGGGTGCCCGTCTCCATTCATATCTCCTGCGGCCACTGCACCCGCAGAAATTAATAGCTGAGGCAAGGCAGTGGAACTTCTACTCAGCTTGCCTGTACCATCGTTCAGGTATAACCGACTTTGTAGCGCGCCGTCGCCCGCCATAAAATGATCGTATCCCCCGCTCGCCACAAAGAGGTCAGGGTAGCTATCATCATTGGCATCAAAAATAACGGCATCCGTATCTTCGTGAAAAGCATCGTTTTCAAGATCCGTTTCAGCAATTTTATAAAACGTAGTATTTTTCCCCTGCAAAAAAACGGCACCGGGAAAACCCGCCGCACCACCTATAAAAAGGTCATCCCTGCCATCGCCATTCAGATCACCCTTTGCCATACAGGGCCCTTCATAAGAAAGGGAGTTGATCAGCAAGGGCTGCCGCTTAAAATCATTAACCGGATTTTCCCGGTGAACATAATTGACAGGAGAAGGAAGGGATGTAAAGACGGCTTGCGTTTTAGCAGGTCCCCCGGTTTCCCGCAAGATCGCATCCGATTGCTTGACAATAATATCCTGGTTACAGGCAAGCCGTTTAATGACCTGCCTTTTTTTCCCCAGCCAGGTAACCACAAGGGAATCAATGCTGGTGTTTACCCCGGTTCCAAACAATAATACAGGGGAAACACTAGATTGAAATCCCCTGCTCATCAATTGCTCCTGCACCTGGTGCTGATTCTCATAAAAGAGTTCCACTTTTGCTCCGATACCGAAACGATTCTTTCCTTCTCCGGCAAGTTTGATCCGCAGAAAGTTGTGAACGTTTTGCAGTCGTGCATTGTTCCGGTATACATAGGCGGCTTTATTCATGTTATTGACAACCAGGTCGAGGTCTCCGTCATTGTCAAGGTCCGCATAGGCAGCACCGTTACTATTTGAAACAGCATTCAGCCCCCATTCCCCACTCTTGTCTGAAAAGGTGATTCCACCACGGTTTTGAAAGCTGTAATTGCGCACATCCGAGGCAGGCATTTTTTTAACCAATTCAAGCAGGTTTGCCTTTTGCACCCTTCCCTGTTTATCACGCAGGTATTCGCCCATGAATTTTTGAAAATCCATATTCGTGTAATCCCGCGGGTAACCATTTGTAACGAAAAGATCCTTCCATCCGTCGTTATCAAAGTCTGCAAAAAGAGGTGCCCAGCTCCAATCCGTATTCGAAACGCCTGCCAGCTGGCCGATCTCGCTGAAGCTACCGTTGCCGTTACTCAGGTGCAACATGTTACGCATGTATTGCGCATGGAGGCCGGTTTTAAGCCTGAGATCGAATAGTTCAAAGTTATCGTTACTGAATAAGAGTTTCTGCCGCCGGTTGTCTTCAGGAAGCATATCGAGCGTATAGATATCGGGCCAACCATCATTATTTATATCGGCAATGTCATTACCCATAGAAAATTGTGAGGTAACCGATATCCTTTCTTCTAACTCGTCTATAAAACTACCGTTACCTTTATTCATAAACAGCAAGTCCGGCGCCAGGTAATCGTTCGACACATATATATCAGGAAGTCCGTCTTTGTTGATGTCGGCGACAGAAACGCCCAGGTTGAAATTTAACCTCGCATTACGTATGCCGGCATGCCGGGTAACTTCTTTAAAAAGATTTTTGTCATTCCGGTATAGTTTAAGACCTGTTAACGAATCAGGTTTTGTCATCAGGTGATTGATCGCTGTTTCGTCCAGGTTATTAAACCTTACAGGACTATGATTCAATAAAACCATATCCAGGTCTCCATCCACATCATAGTCAAAGAAAGCGGCCTGGTTACTAAAAGCCGAATCGGCCAGTCCGAAAGAATGAGCCTGCTCTAAAAAATGAGGAATGCCCCTGTCGTTTGAACCGTTATTAATAAATAGTTCATTAGCGCGTTCAGGCCCAGGTAAGTTGCCCGAATGGCAAACATAAATATCCAGTAAACCATCGCCATTGACATCAGCCATGGTTGTGCCGGTGGACCAGCTGATCCGGCCTGTCACTCCGGCCTTGATCGTAATATCTTCAAATGTAAAATTTCCGTGGTTAAGGAACAGCCGGTTTCCATTCCTGTTACTGGTAAAATAAACGTCATCCAAACCGTCGTTATTTAAATCACCTATAGCTACGCCGCCTCCATTGTAGCTGTTCTCATATTGGAGTGGATTAACATTTTCATCTTCTTTAACCTCGTTAGTAAAATCAATGCCGGTCGAATCAGCAGGAAGCAGGGTAAACAGCGTGTTCAGCTTTTCTTTGCGATCCGGTGAAGCGCATGCCAGAAAGAAAAGGAGAATGTGCAGATGTGCGAATGTGCGAATGTGCGATTGTATGGAAGATCTCAAATGTCTGTGATTATACTTATGTAAATGCGTTAATTTTTACAAACCGGTCGCAAATCTATTATACTTCCCGGTTGTGAGCATTCGCACATTTGCACATCAACCTAGTATCCCGGGTTTTGCTTAAGTTTAGGATTCGTATTTAGGATGGCAGCAGGGATAGGCATTAATTTCCTGTAATCGCCATTAGGTCTGTGTGAAAGCCATGACTTGGTAGTGAAAATGCCAAAACGGATCATATCCTGGCGCCGGCGGGCTTCCTGGTTAAATTCCCAACCCAGCTCATCGAGGAAACGACCATACTGAATATCGGCGCCTCCTTCCACTGTTGTTCCTTTATAATCCCTCCTGCCGTAATCGTACACACTGCCAGCCTGCAATTGAGCTCCTGCTACCAAAGCTTTTGCCGGATTAGCGGGAAAGCTTCTCGTGCGGATCGTTGATACAATGGTTGCCGCTTCATCAGCTTTACCGGTACGTAACAAGCACTCCGCTTTCATCATCATAACATCAGTAAGCCTGAATAACGGAACGTCATTGCTTAAGTTGGTGAGCGCACCCGTTTTGTATTCATATTTCCCCAGATGAAAACCATGCACTTCCTGAGCAGAATCTACACCGGGTATCTCATTGATAAACGTCAGCGGCTGGCCGCTAAAGGGCCCATAACCGCCTTTCAACTGTACCCCGGTGGAAGATACCTGCGGGCCCTGGATCCAGTTTTCCTTTAAACGCAAGTCCTGAGGATCATAGGTGTCAATAAATTGTGGAATGGCAGCAATGCCTCCCCAGCTCGACGTTGCCAGGTTATAGGTTTTCTGGTTTTCCGGATGCAGCGTTTCCATGTGGATAGACATGCCACCGGCATAGATCTCATCGTAGGGAACAGCAAAAATAATTTCACTATTCGTAGCATTTTCCGTTGCAAACACTGCCCGCTGCGTAGGGCTTAGGGAAAACCTGCCCGATGTTAAAATGGCATCACATGCCGCGATGCACTTATCCCATTGCTGGGTTCCCGTATACACCTGTGCATTAAGGTACATTTTTGCCAATAAAGCATAAGCGGCCCATTTGTTAAAACGTCCATAGTATAAACGGTTAGACTGGCTGTTTAACAAAGGCAGGGTTTCAGTTAGTTCTTTGATGATAAAATCATTTACCTGCTGGCGGGTGTTCTGGTCTGCAAGGAAGCCCGGTTCTACATCAAAACGAGTAACTATGGGCACGTTACCATACAAATCGCATAACACATAATAAAAAGAAGCCCTCAGGGCGCGAATTTCGGCAAGCACGCTATCCTTCCCTGAAGCGATAGGAACAGACCCCGATTCGATCTGAAAAATTAACCGGTTGCAGTTGGTTATTCCGCCATATGCTGCGGTCCAGTTTCCTCCGGTGCCGTCTGTATTCGTCCAGACGTGCTCATGGAGCCTGCGGTAACTTCCATCATCCACCCATCCATAAGGCCGGGCTGTTATAACAAGTTCATCCGCGGTGACCTCCTGTGTACGAAAAAAATTGCTGCCACCGAAACCTAATACATTTCTCCAGGCACCGTAAGCCGGCCCAACCAGCGATACCAGGTCGTTGGCACCTGGTGTGAACGTGTCGGATACAATCTCTGTATAGTTCTTGTCTGCCAGTTTCGTGCAGGCCATAAAGAAGAGCGCTACGGAAGCTACAATGGTGGACCAAATCATATTTTTATAGAATCGCATGTTCAAATATTTATGAATTAGAAACTAACGTTTATCCCTGCGGTGAAAGTCCGGGCACTGGGATATTTATCCCTGTCATCATTACCTGGCGTAAGACCGATACGGTTCAGTTCCGGATCAATTCCTTTATAATCTGTTATTACAATGGCGTTCAGCATGGCTACGTAAACGCGGGCATTTTTTACAATGTTTCTGATATTGCCTATGCCGTAACCAAGGGTTATATTGTCCACCTTCCAGAAATCACCGTCCTCTATGTAATAACTATTGTATTGTAAAGGCACGTTCTTATCCAGGACTGCCGTACCAAATACTTTGTCATAGGCGGAATTCAACTGATTGTATTGCGTACGCCCTGTATTTTCGTAATACATGCGCTGGAAGTTAAGAAGCTGGAAATCGAATGCGCCGCGCATGGTGATGGCAAGATCGAATTTTTTGTAGCGGAAATTATTATTCCAACCGGCGTAGTATTTGGGTAACCCGTTTCCCAAAACCATTTTGTCTTCGTCTGCAGCTTTAAAATCCTGGAAGGCCACAGGTTTCCCATCTTTACCCTGGTAAATCCATCTTCCCTTATCATCTACACCCGTAACTTTAAACCCGTAAAATTCACCGATAGCTCTGCCGACCTTAACCCTGTGTGTATAAGTCTGAATGGGCTCGCCTGTTCCACCCGCATTAAAAAAGTCATTCGTTGTTTTATAATCCTGATTAGAAAGGGAAACCAGTTCATTACTGTTGGTAGAAAAGTTTATACTGGAAGACCATTCAAAATTTTTATTGGAGATGGGAACAACATTTACTATGGCTTCAATGCCTTTATTTTCCATTACGCCAACATTTGCCCAGGTTGTGCCAAACAGGTTTGGAGGAGTTGGTACGGGGTATTGATAAAGCAGGCCATTTACTTTGCGTTTGTAGGCATCGAATGAACCGCTGACTCTGCCCTTGTACAATGAGAAGTCGACACCGGCGTTAAATTCGGCTTTTTCTTCCCAGCGGAGATTAGGATTTGGGTTACTGGTTGGAACCAATTGAGGGACCCAGCGTCCGTTGGAAAGCGTATATCCACTGTAACCCAAACGGGCCACTCCTAAAAAAAGAGATTGGGGAGGCGTACCGGTTATTCCATAGCCTACACGTAATTTCAGGTCCTCGATGGCAGTGATGTCTTCCATAAATTTTTCCTTGTTGATCCTCCAGCCTACGGAAACGGCCGGAAATGTACCCCATGGCTCGTCGGCTCCCACAAGTGCGGAAGTAGCTTCATGTCGCACACTGGCCATCAACAAATATTTTTCCATATAGCTGTAAGTGGCCCTGCCAAAGAAACCAATCAGGTTCCTGCGGTTTTTATCGGTGCTCAGGTCAGTGATACCCCGTCTACGAGCATCTCCCTGGCCTAAATTATTATACGTGAATAAGTCTGTGGGGAAATCCCAGTTTTCGGCATAGGAATTCTCAAAGGTATTATCCTGGTAAGAATACCCTCCCAACACCGAGAACGAATGATTATGGAAAGATTTGAGATAGTTGGCCGTTAATTCCAGGAGGTTTTCGAGGGTTTGGGTAGAGCCCCTGGAAGCATATCCATTCCTGGTGTCGCGTACGGTCGATATGTGTCGCTTGGATTCTGAATAACCTCTTAACTCGTTAAACCTGGTGCGCGCAAATAAACCGGTTATGGTTAACCCCTTTGCCGGCGCTAATGTTAACGTACCGGCAAGGCGTGTATTCTGGTTTGTATTTTCACCATCGCTTTCTTTTATTCGGGCTATAGGATTTGAATATAAATAAATGCCCGTTTGCTCATGCCATGATCCATTCGGGTTTTTAACCGGGCTCGTCGGGTTACGGATCAGTGCATTCCGGTACGTTTCTCCGTTAAAGTCGAAACCGTTGCCGGAAGTATTGTACCGCTGATCTGTATTGATCAGGTTAAAATTTGCCTTTAATATCCCGTTAAACATCGAGTGGTTGACGTCAAACCGGCCGCTAAGCGCCCGGTTGTCAGATTCCAGCATGACGCCTTCAAAATAACGGTAATTTAAATTTACCAGGTAATTCGTTTGCGCATTTCCTCCGCGGTAACTAAGGTTGTGGACGTGTGAAATCGGATTTTGTATTATTTCATCGAACCAGTCTGTGTTTGCCCCCTGGTCTTCAAAAGCAGTCACCCCTTCGGCTTTTTTCTGGCGATATTCCTGGGCGTTCAGCATGTCGGGCTTGCGTGCGATTCTTTGGGTGCTGATATAACCGCTGTATTCAACCGACTGAATACGGCCGTTGGATTTACGGGTGGTTATGAGTATTACCCCATTAGTACCCCTTGTACCGTAGATAGCTGCAGCGGCTCCGTCTTTCAACACATCAATTGATTCGATGTCTTCCGGAGCTACCGTGCGCAAGGTGCCCGGGATACCATCCACTAAAATTAAGGGTTGGGAACTGGCATTGATTGAATTAATTCCGCGAAGAACGATCTGGGAATTACTGACCGGACTGCCCGTAGGTGTACCAATAGACAGGCCGGCGACTTTTCCCTGCAAAAGCTGGCCTGCATCGTTGACCGCCCCTTTTACGAAATTTTCCGATTTAACCGAAGCCACGGAAGCAGTCACCTCTTTTTTCTTTTGGGTACCATAGCCGATCACCACCACTTCATCAAGGTTTAAAGATGTTCGCACAAGCTCGAGATTCAAGGATTGTTGGTTGCCGATCGCTACTTCCTGCGTACTATAACCCGAATTGGAAATTACGAGTACCCCTCCTGCATCCGGCACAGTAAGGCTGAACTTGCCGGCTGCATCTGTAACGGTTCCGATGGAAGTTTCTTTTAACAGGATAGAGACGCCGGCCATGGGCTCACCAGTTTTTGACTCCACAATAGTTCCGGTAACGACCTTATCGAAAAAAAAATTAATCGGGGGGTTATGCTTTGCCCAAACAGGAGAAGTAAATAAAAAAAGACAGACAAAGAACAGCCCTGCAGCAGTTTTATTCATAGAAAGCATCGTTTTAGCGTGGAGGAAATGTATGTTGTAAATCTATCTGTTGTCGAAGGTCAGAACAATACAATAATTATCCAATTTTTGACTTATTTTAACACATTTGTACCAAAAGCCGTAGCACGGAATGAAATCAAACCATAAATTCAATAATACATTCTTGCTAATGGCCGCCACCTTTCCCAATGACCGCCTGTTCCGGCCTTGACTGTTTTCATAAAACCTGTGGATTTAAGGGAGAGGAAACAAGTGAACCTACAGGCAGGCTATTCAACCAGGTTTTAAGGTCATTTTCCTGCCACTTATTTTTGGGATCAACGATCCTTGCCCCATCGGCTACGTATATTATTGTCATTACTTCCCGCATTTTTTGCGACTCGTTACCTGGTGCGCTATGAATAGTAAATCCGTAATGCCATGTTGCGTCCCCTGCTTTCATCTGCGAGGGCCTGCTTATTGGATATCCCTTATCCTGCACGTATTCATTAAATTCCTGTTCCGATTCATCTGATATCTCAAAATCAAATACATTTCCTGATTTGTGTGAGCCGGAAGCGAATGTCAGCATGCCCATACCGTCATTGATGTCAACCAAAGGCATCCACATGGTAATTGTTTTATGGGTATCCAGGGGCCAGTAATATTGATCCTGGTGCCAGGGGGTCGGGCCACCCCCGGCTTCCTTAAACAAGGCCTGGTCGTGGTAAAGGCGCACATTCTCAACGCCTAATAAATCAGCGGCCATTTTTCCAAAACGTTTTGCCAGGGTAAATTTTTTTACCTGTTCGTCGGTTGCCCACAAATTCATGATTTGCAAAAAGGCCTTGCCGTAAGTGTCACGGTCTTCAAGTTTTCTCTTCTCCGTATTCTGCTGATCAGCGGCCCGGAGTATTACGGGCCTGAAAGCGTCCAGCTCGTCAGGAGAAAGAATATTCCGGAAAAGCGTGTGGCCATTCTTTTGAAATTCATCAATCTGTTCTTTCGGAACGCGAATAAATTCGCTTAAGGAGGGGAGCGTTAACGCCGAACTTGACATGATGCGTAATTTGCGTCAAAGTAAATGGTTATGGTATCAGGACAAAATGATTTAATTAGTCAATTCTTGTTGTTTTTTATCCAACATTATTATTTACTTTCAATCATAAATTAAAATTGCCGTGATCAAACCTGCTTTCGAGGCAATCAATTCCCTGACTGAAAATTCTTTCCTGGTAAGAGTATTTGAAGAAGAAGCCTTTACTTCTCCGTATCATTATCATCCCGAATTTGAACTTACGCTGATTACCAGGGGAAGCGGTAAGCGGTATGTGGGAAATCATATGGATCATTTCAAGGAAGGTGACCTTGTATTTTTAGGCGCAAATTTACCGCACTGCTGGAAAACTGATCCCATCCATAAAGGGGAAATCAATGCTGGCTCGATCGTTATTCAGTTCACCGAAAATTTCCTGGGTGCAGACTTTTTTAATAAACCGGAGCTTGCAGTTATCAGTAACTTGTTGAAACGAAGCAGTTGTGGAATACAGTTTAAGGGGGCAGCGGGGGCAGCGATCTCCGAAGCAATAAAAAACCTCGCCGGCGAAGAAGTAAGGTTTAAGCAACTGCTTTACTTACTGGATATCCTTTACCGGCTTTCTATCACTTCCGACTATACCCAGTTAAACCGCTTGAACCATATCTACACCCGGAATGGCAATGACCTTGAAAGACTTAACACCGTGTTCAGTTATATCATTGATAATTTCAAGATCGGCATCTTATTGAATGAAGCAGCCAGTCGGGCTAACATGACGCCGAATGCCTTTTGTAAATATTTTAAAAAAACAACTCATAAAACTTTTATAGAGGTAGTGGTGGAATACCGCCTGCATTATTCTACCATCCAGTTAATTCATACCAACAAATCGGTGGCTGAAATTTGCTTCGATTGCGGATTTAACGACGTGGCTCACTTCAGCCGCATGTTCAAAACAAAAATGAACATTTCGCCGCTTCAATACAGGAAGACCTTTGTAAAAAACCTGTGATTTTTTAGCCGCAGATTCGCAGATTTTTTGGTTAGGAAATATAATCTGCGAATCTGCGGCTAAATGCAGGCTCATTTAACCGATGTAATCCACCAAACATTATCTGACGGGTCGGTAACGCCACAGGTCCTGCCATAGCTCTTCATTGTATATGAGGTTGCTTTACTGCTGCTTTTTCCCCCACTCCAGTACTTCTACCTTTACCTTCGCCCGTCCCTGTTTTACCATTCCCAATTTTTTAGCGGCTTCCCTGGAAAGGTCAATGATCACTCCTTCGGACCGGTTCCGCCTGGTCGGTCCGCGGTCTAGAATACGCACCTTAACTACCCTCCCTTTCCTGATATGGGTTACGCGAACGACTGTCCCGAATGGATAACTGGGATGTGCCGCCACCAGGTGTTTATTATTAAACGTTTCCCCGTTCGCTGTTCTTCCGCCCTGAAAGGAATGACTGTAAAAGGATGCCAGCCCGATCCTTGTTTCTTTAACAGCAAAGCGCCCTGCCTCCGGAGACCTGGTTTCGTTACAGGTACAGCTTGTTAAAGCCAGACAAAAAGGAAACACAACATATAATACCGCACTACCTAACATAGGGGGCAAAGTTTCGTTATTGCTCTTAACGGACAAAATTAATGTTGGTGAATGGTTCTACGAACTACAATCAGTCAGGCGAAAATATTCCAGATTTGAAATCAACGAATAATTACTAAATTGGCATTGTAACGCAAAAATAGCAAGCTATATGAAAGATCCTGAATACAACCGGCGCAAATTTATCAGGGAAGCAGCCGGTACGGCGGCCGGTCTAGCCGTATTCTCCGCCCTGCCGAAAGATGCGTTTTCAGCACCTGAACACTATGCTGAGGAGTCATTACCGGGAAGCCTGAATTCTGGTACCGATCGTGCTGCAGCACCCCGCATAAAATTTTCGGTAATTGGAATCAACCACGGTCATATCAACTCGCAGGTGGAAGCGGTTACCCGTGGAGGTGGAGAGTTCGTTTCTTTTTACGCCAAAGAGCTTGAGCTGGCCGCGGCCTTTTCCAAGCGGTTCCCCCTGGCAAAACCTGTCAAAAGCCAGAAAGAGATCCTGGAAGACAAATCCATCCATCTGGTGCTTAGTGCGGCCATCCCCGATGAACGGGCACCGCTTGGCTTAGAAGTGATGCGTCACGGCAAAGACTACATGGTAGACAAGCCTGGAATTACGACCCTTGAACAACTGGCAGAAGTGCGGAAGGTTCAGAAAGAGAGCCGTCGCATTTATTCCATCATGTATAGCGAGCGATTTGAAAACAAGGCAACGGTAAAAGCAGGTGAACTCGTCAAAGCGGGGGCGATTGGCAAGGTGATCCAAACCATCGGCCTTGGCCCGCACCGGATGAATGAAAAAACACGACCTGAGTGGTTTTTTGACCGCAAGCGCTTTGGTGGCATCATAGCCGACATCGCTTCACATCAATTCGATCAATACCTTTTCTTCACCGGCAGTACTAAAGCAGAGGTGGTAGCTTCTCAGGTGGGAAATGTAAATCATCCGAAATATCCGTCATTTGAGGATTTTGGCGACGTGATGCTGCGTGGTAACGGGGGAACCGGTTATATCCGCGTTGATTGGTTTACACCTGACGGGCTAAAATCATGGGGAGACGGGCGCCTGACAGTCCTTGGCACAGAAGGATTTATTGAGATCCGCAAAAATGTTGACATAGCCGGACGGCAAGGAGGAAACCATCTTTTCCTGGTCAATCAGAAGGAGACTGTTTACATCGACTGCAGTAAAGAGCCACTGCCCTACGGCGAACGGCTGGTAGATGACATCGTTAACCGGACAGAAACCGCCATGACTCAGGAACACTGTTTCCTTGCTACCGAGCTGGCACTGAAAGCACAGAAACAGGCTCAGGGTTTAGATTTCAAGGTTTGACGGAAGGCGAATAAAGGTCAGTAATTTTCAGAAGCCACTCATCGTCTTGCAGCCGACCGTTCGAAAGGCTGTTATTCTGTTGCAGTTCTATATTTATTAGATATATTAGACACTACATAACCTGTTACCCAGGCTATGTGGCCCCCTTTAGTTAAGAAGTAGTAACGTTTCTTTAAGGTCGGTATATTTAACTCGTTCATTATACCTGCGAATAGCAAAGCGCCGCGCCTTAAATTTTCGGCAGTAAACGCATTCTGTACATCAATGAGGTTCTTCTTCGCTTTGTCGGAAGTTTCCCTGTCTGTAATTTTATCAACTTTGTTCTGAGTATAATAAATTAGCCTTACATAATCTCCGGATGTAAATTTTTGGAAATTGACCACATCATGATAGGTAAATTCAACATAGTCTGAAAGCGCTTTTTCCGGATGTAAAAGGTTAACCATTGCCCAGACAATTCCGCCCAGGAAAAACACTTCTTTTTTATTTTGAATACCCGGTTTCTGACTGAACAAGGTTAATTCCGCTTTTATATCTTCGGGCAATATATTGTCTTCCCGCGTTATAGACATAAAGCGTGAGCCAAATGGCAATGAAAAAGATTCGAAATCTCCTGAACTATTATAATACCCGCCTTTGGTGCTTCCACCTCCGATATCAATACTGACACTCTTTTCTTTTAATTTAGGTAAAACAATACCAATATTGGTGAATTTAGCTTCCATATCAGGGCTCAGGAATTCAATCGGATGTTTATAAGAAGGAATGATAGTCCGGGCAGTCTCAACAAATACTTTTGAAATGCTATCCGTACTTAACCTTCGGTTTAAGACGGCCTGTAAAACACCGCTGCTGAAGGCAATAAAAATACGATCGGGCGTTATCTTTCTGTTGCTTATAATAGTAAGATATTCGCGGATAGCGTTTTTCGTTGCTTCAAATGCGCTTGTATTCAAATCGGCAAAATTTGAATTTATTGCGCTATCCTTTGTGGTGTTATATATGTAACGGCCTTCCCGTCCTAAAGTGACCTGTATTATGCTCAATTTTACTCCTGTGGAGCCAATATCTATTCCTGCAAACCCCTCTGATCTTTTTCTTATACTTTCACGCAATTGATCGAGGGCAAGTTTACTTCCTTCATGCTTAAGCTGCTGGTAAATCTTGGAAGCAGTATCGAAGTAACGAATTGCCTGAAGACTATCGTCCATATCTCTGAAAAGTAATCCTAAATTCTCGCAGGCAACAGCCTCCCAGTATCTGTCTGTAAGGCTTATATTATTTTGCTGACGGACCGAATTTAAACCTAGCAATAAAAGGCGTTCTGATTCCTTATATTGATTGGCCTCCCTGTATGTATTACCTGTTTTAATAAAACGGACAGCAATATTTGGTTGTCCAAACGAAACGGCGTCATAAACAATCAACAAGCTGAAAAATGTAATTAGTATTTTCATCATTTACAATTTAGAATTCTTATGTTTTACGTTAATTCTCGAAACAGCGACAATCTAAATCGCATTTTGCCAGCACAATTGTTCGTATCATCCGTCCGCTTTTGTTATAACAGGATTGCACCTTGCGCCCGGTGTAATTGCCTTTGCTGTCTTTTTCGCATTTGGGTTCACTTTTGGTAAAACAGCGAATATCTGTACCGCCACTCCCACAAGCACTACTATTTGCTTCAATTAACCTTCCTCGTATAAAACTTCCCTTTCCGTTATGGATTTTTGCAAATTTTGATCCCTTGTAACATATAAAACCGGCTGCTGATGTTCCCCGGGCGGGAAATGTAAAACCACAACCTCTACTGTTCCGTTCAAGTAAACGGCCAATTTTGAAACCACCTTTGCCATTGTGAACTTTTTGATATTTCGAACCGTTGACACATGTGTCGCCTGCAAGTCGTGCAGCAAAGACATAACCACAATCTGCACTATTTGAGTCAATTAAATTTCCCCGTATAAAGCCTCCCATCCCATCATGAAGTTTTTCGTATTTTGAATACCTTATGCAAGTATCGCCGGCATGTTTGCCCTTTAGCGTCGGATTGGTTGTAGTGATTGTGCTGCCAGATGAATTCAAAGAGGAATGATCATAAAAAACCGAAACGGTTTCATACCCTTTACATATTAGCTCGTCAATCTCTTTTCTTAATCCTTTAATATCGGTATAAACGGGATACATTCTACTACCTGATTGAATCACAGACGGTGTTGATGAATTTGAGAAAAAAAAGACACTATCAGTTGTATTATCAATATAGGTTTGTGATAACGCCTTTATATTCCAGGTAGAATCGTTTGGCAATAACAATGAATGATAGTCTGTTAATTTTGTGGTTGAAAGATAAGCCGTAACCTGCCGGTCAACCATTTGAGTCAGCATTGCTTCGCTTTTCTGAAATGAACCGGAAAGGTCTAATTCGGAAATACAGTTATACGGATAATACTTGTTAGGCCCTAATCTCAATAAACCGGCAACTGTAAGTGTCTTACATTTCCATTTCGATAAGGAACATAGATGTTGTATATCTGCCGGGAAGGTTTCACCATTTAATTTATCAGAGAGTATAATTGTAAGAGAAAATGTATTTATTCCGGCTTCCACTTCCAAATCCTTGATAATATCGTCGGCTTCCGGATTCGATTCACTGCAAGCGAACAATGACGAAATAAGCCAAATGAAAAGAAATATATAAAAGTTATATTGATACCGCTTCATGATTTTCGTCTGAATTATAATTGAACACGTAATACTTCCCTAGGAACATTTCGCATTCGACTAATACTTTGCGTTTACACCCAAAGATAACCCTTGTGAATTCCGGTTAAAAATTTAAAGAAACTATTATTGGTATTTATTTTTGCTTATTGTCTTACCGTCATTCCCGATTTTTTTTTAATTTGACTTAACTTAGCTTTCTCTTTCCCCAATATCTAAAAACTTGCCTGACTTTTGGAAAATTAATGTTCGATTATTATGGATATTTCTGTAATTATACCTACCTGCAACCGGAACGATTTTTTAATAAGATGCCTGGATTCGATTGCCCCTCCCATCCAGACAATTGACCCTGATTGTTATGAAGTGATCGTAACAGATGACAGTAAACATAATAGTGCAAAACCTTTGTTCGAAGAAAAGTATACATGGGCAAAGTGGGTGGAAGGCCCCAAGAGAGGGCCGGCATCTAACAGAAACAATGGGGCAAGGCACGCTGTTGGAAAATGGTTGGTTTTTTTGGACGATGATTGCTTGCCTGTAAAAGAAATTTTAAAGAACTACATTGCCATCATAGAGAAGAATAGTGGTATAGACGTGTTTGAAGGAAAGGTTGAACAGGAAGGTAGAAGAAAGAGCCATTTTGACTATGCCCCATGTAACGGTATAACAGGTGGAGTTTTACTAAGTTGTAATTTTTGCATACGCAAAGATCTGTTCGACAAATTGAACGGATTTGACGAGAACTTTAAGTATCCACATATGGAGGATTTCGATCTTAAAGAAAGGATTGATGCAACAGGAAAAACAATTTTATTTGTAACCGAAGCAAAAGTTATACATCCCTGGAGAAAAGTTGTTGATGGTATAAAATTGGGCAAATACGCAGAAATGACTATTTACTTTAACGCTAAACATGGAATTGATTCTAATCTTTTAAGACTTTTAAAACCTTTGGCAGTAGTTTATTGGTCATTAGTCAAAAGATCGCTTTTTTCAAGTGATATCTTTACCGCAATTAAAATCACTATAGGACATGCAGGAGTTATTGTTTTGAACTTCCACAAATGGAAAAAAAAATATGCAAAGTTGCAGTAAGCGTCATTAAGGCGATACAATACCAAACCATTTCCTAGTGTAGCCAGGAAGTCTCCAGGTAACCGTCTGCGGCGTTTCTCTAAGGGTAAATGTGTATTTCTTTAGCTTCTATTTTCGTCGGAATTATGTATATTTAAATGCACGTAATCCAATATTTGTACACCTAATTCAATTTTAAAGTATTTTTTAGAACTAAAAACTTAGAGGGATCCACTTCTATTATTCTAACATATGATTAATACAAAGTTATTTCTCCTGGTTCTGGTTTTGTGTTGTGCCGTACCTGAGTTGGTACCAGGTCAGGAAGAAGTTCCTTTTTCATTTACGCTGACTAATAGTGCCTCGACAAGTGCGGGTGTATTTAAACGGGATGGAACGTTGATCAAGACACTATGGAGTGGAATAAAATACAATGCAGGAAGTCATAGTCAGTTGTGGGATGGAACCGATGATGAGGGCAGACTTGCTCCTGGTGGCAATTATGACATACGCGTGCTTTCAAACAATATAAAGTATACCTGGGAGGGTGTGTTAGGTAATACATCTGACAGTCTCACTGGTTCTTCAGTGCATCATTTCACGCAAGGGTTCATGTATGGTATGGCAATCAGCGGAACGAAGGCTTTTTTCTGTACGGAGTATGATGAGGGTTTTCCGGCTCAATCCATGTTTAACACAGCTAACCCCCAGGTAAAATTTTATGTCAGGCCGGTTGAAGGCGGAGGAAAAGGACAATCAACCGTTCAAGTGGCTACCGATGATACAAATGTATATTGGGCAGGCATCGACCCTTATTCTGTAATAAGAAGCTCATTTGTATTCGCTACCAAAGTCAGTGATGACACCGAAGTTTCTTTTTCGAATGGAGCACCATTATCAACCACAATTGGGCCTAAATACTCAAGCGCTATTAACGTGGTTAATAATAATTCCTCTGTTTCAACTTCATTCATTACGGGCATGGCTGTTCAAAAATCGGGCAACTACCTGTTTGTTTCCCGTAAGCTATCAAACACGGTTTATGTTCTTGACAAGACTACAGGGGCATTGGTCCAAACGCTTGCTGTTACTGCACCAAGAGCGTTAGCTGTTGATGGTAACGACAACCTTTGGATGATCTCTGGAACTACAACTGTAGCGAAATACACCGTAAATGCAAATGGCACGTTCGCAGCACCTTCTATTACTCTTGCCGGTCTTGTTAGACCTTTAGCGCTGGCAGTATCCCCGAACAATGCTACAGTTGTGGTAGCTGATGGAGGAACAAGCCAGCAAATTAAAGCGTTTGATAATGCTGACGGAAGCTTGGACTGGATATATGGGCAGGCCGGAGGGTATGCCAATAATCCTGCGGTAGCAGACGATAAATTTTTTTTTAATGACCTGAAAATCCTTTACTCGACTGACGCAGAACTGACCTTTATTGCTTTTCAACCGGACGGTTCGTTTTGGGTAGGCGATACAGGCAATTGCAGGATGCAACATTTTTCATCCAGCCGTGTGTATATTGACCGCATAATGAATATGGGCTATTTCTATAGTTGTTTTGTCGATCAAAACAATCCCACAAGGGTGTTTGCCAATTACCTGGAGTTCAGTGTCGATTACACAAAACCACTGGCAGCTAACAATGGTTCTTGGACGCTTGTCAACAATTGGGGCTACGGTATCCCGCCGGTATATGACGATCAATTTAGCCGGCTGCGGCATGTTGTTACCTTAGGTAATGGCAGGACATATGCATTACTGCGCCGTTCAAATCGATATGCCCTGATAGAATTAGCTTCAACAGGAACCCGGATAACAAATACAGAAATCGATCATAACCAGAAGATATATGCGGATGGTTCACTAAGATCAATTATCAATTCCAACTTAGGTATTGCTACCGAATGGAAAAAGCAGACCCTTAAAGAGTTTGATGGTAGCAATAATCCAGTATGGAATCCTCCGGTAACTATTGCCAGCACCCCGCCATTAACCGTAATGGATCCTGTGACCATGGACGGCCGCCAAAATCCCGGAGAAGTGACAAATACCGATATTGTAGTTTCTTTTTGTGCAGATAAAGAATACCAGGGTCGACATAAGGGATTTCATTTAGGCGGTGTAAAGTTAGGAACGAATAAGTGGTTATGGCGTACTTCAATGGCAACCCCTGTTAATTATAAAGGCCCTTTCCCTGGTGACGGCGGTTTTGACATAGGCAATAACGTACAGTATGCCGGAAGTTTTCATCAGGCCATTGATCGTAATATTTTCTGGGGATATAACGGGGAGGCCTGGAAAGGAACGCAGGTAAATAAATACAATCATTATTACGATAACGGTCTCTTTCTGGGTCAGTTTGGAGCAGATGGAACAGAATCACCCCTGGAAGCAGCTCCGGAAATGGCAGGTAACGCACGTAACGGAACATTTATAAAGGACAACAACGGAGATATCTATTTATACCACTGCGATGAAAGCTATCATGGAGGCGTCCATCGTTGGAAAATAAGCGGAATAAATACCATAAAAGAAGAAACGGCCACGGTTATTTTAAACGTGAAAACGCCTGAAATTTCCGTCTATCCCAATCCCATCCAGAGCATTTCCCTTGTGCAGCACCCTCTTTTATCCGGTAAAGGATCGATAGAATTATTTTCTGCGGACGGAAAAAGGATAAAAAACTGGACCATTGCTACCGGCAGTTCGAGCACTTTTATTGATACCGAATTCTTACCCAGTGGTTTTTATTTGCTTCGTTATAAAAGCGGATCTTCCAAAATCATAACACCGGTTATAAAACATTAGCTGTCAGATTGAATGCCTCACTTGGATTAGTTTATTTTCTCACCAAACCCGGATCATTTCTGCAAAACAATCTTTCCGGACCACTTCCTTCTTTCAAAAGGATATTAGGAACTCATGTCCCAGGTAATTTTTAATGTCCTGTTAAAACATTTCTTTAAAAGACCTAACCGCGGATTTCAATTAACTTTATGATACCTATTGAATGATGTCAATGTTTATCATCTTCAATACAGTCCGGAGAACTCATGAAAAAAATCTTATATATATTCAAGATTTTTACCTACCTGTTAATAGCTATTTTTGGGTTAGTCATCTATGCTTTAGGCTTGCTTACTTATTTGATTTATTCTTCGATTGAGGATTTCCTGTTAAGAGCTAAAATAATCCCTTCAATTAAGGAAAAAAAATCAGCATCCAAAAAAGCCTGTGAACTGAAACCTAAAACATTTAAACAAGTAATGGTCAGAATGCGCGTATTTTGGACCGATCGTGTTGGTACCTGAATGAGCAGCTGGTTCGCCATATCAGCTTTAAAAACCTGGAAAAATTTTAAAGGCAGATAGTCGATCCTTAATGCTTAATCGCTCCACTGTTCTTACCGAGGGACTGCCTGAGCAAAAAAATACTTTCAAAGTTTCCTCATTATTTAATAGATTTTATTTAAGAGATTATTTGAGTTAGATTATATTACCATTGTTTTCTCGCCCAATTGAAGGATCACTCTTTTGCAGACAGGTTAAGATGGTGTTGTAAAATCCTGACAAACTCCGTACTATGAACCGGATCAAACATGGTTGAATGTTCGCCGTCAATTTCATAAATTGTGGCCGATCTTACATATTGTTTCCATCCGTTTTTAATTCTGTCGTTCAAATAATATTTCTTATAATTGATATTGTTATCCCGGTCGAAAAAAAAATAGTGGTCTCTTGCATAAAACACTATTATGTCTTTGTTATACGGCGTTATCTCGTAGTTAATATGCGCCTTTTCGAAAGATTCGGATAATTTGGTGAAAATCTCGAATTCAATATCTTCCTGTTTAATAGGATGAATTTTATTAATCAAAGCTTTTATAGCATCTATCTTATATTGTATGGCATTCTTCGTATGCTTTGTTAATAGAAACGCTTCGAAATGAATTTTTGAATAGATATTTGAAATAAACATTTTTATCATACCAGGCAGGTGATATAAATTTTTAAACGTTCCTGGTTGACGCTCCTTTTTTTCCGGAACAGCAGTATCAAACATGGCCAGTAAGTTTACCTTTTTACCAATCGACTCAATCTGCTTGGCCATCTCAAAAGCGACGATTCCACCACTGCAATGTCCTGACAATGCATAGGGCCCATCAGGATTTTGTGCCATAATTTCAGCAACATATCTTGACGCAATACCTTCAACATCAACCGGAAAATCTGCCATGTCCTTTATATCTGTCGGTTGTTGTAATACATATACCGGCTGGTCGGCGTCCAGCATTTCAATAAATTTTTTAAATTTGAAAATAGTTCCACCACCACCACAAACTATATACAAGGGCATTTTGCTCCCTCCAATCCGTGCTGTAATAAGAGATTTAGTATCAATATTCGGCAGTAATACTTTCTTTTTTTGTTGCTGTAAATCATCGCCTAAACCTCCTGCTGAAGATGTAAACACTACTCCATATTTTGCCTGCTCCAGACAATGAGCTATTAATGAGTCAAGGTTGGATAGATAATCCGCTGCCAGGTTTCTTACTGTTTGTTCGTTATAGTGTTTGGTGCTGTATTGCCAGTTTAATACCAGTTCACCTGCCTGGACAACGCTATTGACCGAGAATTTCTCGTTAACTACCTGAGAATCACTTATGTTAGCTCCTGCTGATTCTCTGACTCCTTTCAACCATTTATTTTCTTTTACAATGTTATCCAACTGTCCCAGATAGTTAAATACGATATCCCATGGTTCTTTACCTTGCAGAGTTCCTTCCTTATTGATGTATTTGAGAACACCATAACCCAGTCCTTTGTCAGGGATACGTCTCAACTGCTCCTTTACCGACTTAATTACAGATTCCCCTCCTCTTTCTGTATCTACTTGTAGCACTACAGGAAAATGGCTTGTAAACCACCCTACTGTTCTGCTGGTATCTATGCCTTCAGCAATTTCTTCCCTGCCATGCCCTTCAAGGCCTATAACGACTCTTTCTGTTCTGTTCCATCTACACAGTGTTATGGCAAGTGCACTTAGCAGAATATCATTGATTTCGGTGCGGTATGCCCTTGGGACTTCCTGCAATAACAACCTTGTCTGCTCTGCCCCAAGTTTCACAGCATAATTACCTGTTTCATTTGCTTTTACCTCTCTGTTATACGCTTTATCCACAGCTAAAGGCTGATAGCTGTTTACAACCTGCTGCCAATATTTCCTTTGAGACAATAAACCACTGGTTTGCCCGTACTTCTCCAGGGTCTCGCACCACTGGCGGTAGGAAGTGCTTTTAGACTCAAGATCTGTTTTTTCGTTGTTAATCAAACCCGTTAGCAACCGCTCTAATTCTTCTAACAATATCCTCCAGGATACACCATCTACTGCCAGGTGATGAATTACAATCAGCAGCCGGTTGGCAGATTCCGCAATTGGTGTTTGCATCCACACCACCCGTAAGATCTCCCCTTTCTCTATATCCAGACTTCGTTGATATTTATCTGAAAGTTCAGTAATCAACGAAGCCATCGAATCTTGTGGTTCGAAGCGCAGGTCTTCTGTAATTACTTCTGATTTAAGAGATCCGTACTCCTGCTGCCACCGGCCCTCTTTTTGATGGTACTTAAATCGCAAGGCATCATGCTGACTTACAATTTGTTCCACAGCCGGTTTCAATACTGCCTCTGTTACAGTCTTATCTATTGCTAATAATACACTCTGGTTAAAATGAGATATAGCAGGCGGGGCCATTTCGAAATACCATTGCTGTATAGGCAAAAGTTTACTTATCCCTGTAAGCAGTCCTTGCTCAGCCACTACGCCTGTGTGAGAACGCTCGGCTATTACTTTGGAAAGTTTTGCAATGGTCTGATAAAGAAATAGGTCTTTTGGCTGCAGGGTGTATCCCAATCGTCTGGCCCGGCTTACTAACTGAATGGTTATAATGGAATCGCCGCCCCGGTCGAAGAAGTTATCCTGGATGCCGACCCTTTCCACTCCCAGTAGCTCTTGCCACATTTCCGTTAATTTAGTTTCCAGCTCGTTGCGCGGAGCTACATAATCGTTACCTAACAGGTCACCGGCTTCAGGGTCAGGTAAGGCCTTTCTGTCTACCTTTCCATTTGATGTTAACGGTAAACTCTCCAGCTCCACCCATAATCCGGGCACCATATACGCCGGCAGCTTATCCCTGAGGTAAGATTCAATAATCTCCCGGTTAAATAATTCCTGAGGTACCACATAAGCCACCAGGCGTCTGCTGCCTTGTTGATCCTCTCTGGCCACCACAACACACTGTCTTACACCTGATGCCAGGCCCAGCACACTCTCCACTTCTCCCAACTCAATACGGTAGCCCCTTATCTTTACCTGATCATCCATTCTTCCAAGATATTCGATGTTGCCATCAGGCAGCCAACAACCTAAATCCCCTGTTTTGTACATCCTGGCTCCTGGCTCTTTGCTAAAAATATTAGAGACAAATTTTTGATTTGTCAATGCTTCATTGTTTAAATATCCTCTGGTTAAGCCTGCTCCTCCCAGGCAGATCTCTCCTGTAACCCCTATCGGTACCAATTCTCCTCTTTGATCTGTAATGTAGGCAGTTCGGTTACTGATAGGACAACCAATAGGAATAGACTTGTCTAGCGCTGTTTCCGTTATCGTATGCGTTAAAGAGAAGGTGGTATTCTCAGTCGGCCCATAGCCATTCACAATATTGATATCAGGATAAGTCTGCCTTACATTTCTAATATGCTGCTCTGATAGTTTCTCACCTCCCACTAAGATGGTTTTCAATCTTTCAAAAACCGTTATATCGGTGTCAACAAGCTGATTGAACCAGCTTGATGTAAACCACATCTTATTTACCTTCCTGTTTTCAATCTCCTCCTTAAGAAGTTCACTATCCAATAACCTGTTTTCCGTACACAAAATCAATTGCCCTCCATTCAATAACATACCCCAGTATTCAAAGGTCGTTGCATCAAAGGAAGAAGAACCTGTTGATAGTAAAATGTCTTCCTTAGTTAAACATACATAATTAGCTCCCTTCACTAAGCTCACTACATTTCTATGCTCCACCATTACCCCTTTTGGTTGACCTGTTGAGCCGGAGGTATAAATCACATAGGCTAGATTATTGGGTCCTGAAGCGCCGGCTAACTTATCTTTAGAAAGTGTAGACCATGCATCACTTATGCCATCCACACAAACTAGTTCTGCTGTATGATCTCCATTACTGAAAAGGTCCCGGTAAGCAGTACTGGTAACAACCAACCTGTAACCAATATCTTCAAGCATATATTTTCTGCGCTCTTCCGGATAGCCCGGGTCAATGGGTACATAAGCCCCTCCAGCTTTTAAAATGCCCATAATTCCTATCATCATCTCAATGGAACGCTCTATACATATTGGTACCAGCGTTTCCTGTATTACTCCCCTGCTCCTTAAGTAATGGGCTAACTGGTTAGACCGCTCATTAAACTCTTTATAGGTCAACTGCTGATTTTCAAACACCACTGCTATGGCATCCGGGGTTTTTATCACCTGCTCCTCAAATAAATCTATAATGCTGTTGTTCCATGGATACTCTATGGTAGTATTATTGAACTCCGTGAGTAACTGATGCCTCTCACCCTGTAAAAGCATTGGCAGCAGCCCTACTGTTTGATCCGGCTGTTTTACAATAGAAGAAAGCAACTCCTTAAAATGACCCATCATCCTCCCTATCGTCTGTTCTCTAAATAGCTCAACGGAATACTGCACTGATCCCAGCAGTCCCTGGGCCGTTTCTGTGATACTAAATATTAAATCGAATTTAGCTGTTGTTTCTTCATATTCTTCTCTGGATAACTGCAATTCTCCCAGGCGCAGCTCGGGAACGTCCGGTGTATTGCCCAACATGAACATCACCTGAAATAAAGGACTTCTGCTCATGTCTCGTTCCCTGACAACCGCATCCACCACTTTTTCAAAAGGCACCTCCTGGTGCTCATAGGCCTCCAGTGTGGTCGATCTTACCATCTGCAAAAGCTCAGTGAACGATGCGTTTCCATTCACCTCACTACGTAGGGCAAGTGTATTGATAAAAAAGCCAATCAACCCTTCCACTTCCTGTTGCTGCCGGCCTGCTATAGGGGTTCCTATACAGATGTCCTGCTGACCACTGTATCGGTAGAGCAAAACCTTAAAGACTGCAAGCAGAGTCATAAACAGGGTGGTACCCTGTTGTTGGCCCAACAGTTCTAATTGTTCACTCAGTTCTTTATCTACTCTAAATCCGGCAACAGCCCCTTTCATACTTTGAATAGCGGGCCTGGCGTAATCTGCAGGCAGCTGCAGCGGCGCTACACCTTGGAGCTTCTCCTTCCAATAACCCAACTTCTTGTCCAATACCTCTCCCTGCATATACCGCCGCTGCCAGATAGAATAGTCGGCATACTGTATTTCTAAGTGTGCCAATTGCACCGGACGATTTTCCACATAAGCTTCATATAGCTCTACCACCTCCCTTACAATAATGGAAGTCGACCAGGCATCGGAAGCGATGTGATGCATTGTTACCACCAGCACATGCTCCAGATCATCAAGAGTGATCAGCGTAGCACGCAGCATATAGTCCTGCGACAGATCAAAACGTTCGTTAATCAATCCTTTGATATATGTCTGTAATCCCCCGGGATCCTGCCGATACTCATGCTTGTCAACGACCACAAATTGCCATCTGTCCTCCTTATCCTTAACATATTGTGAAGCCTTCCCATTTTCTTCCCGGAACACTGTCCTAAGTACCTCATGCCGGCCTATCATCGCTTCTAACGCATAGCTCAGAGCTTCGCTTTTCAATTCCCCTTTCAATCTTAAAATAGCTGGAATATGGTAATTCACACTGCCCTGTAACCGATCAATAAACCACAATCGCTCCTGGCTGAAGGACAGAGGAATGTCTTCATCTCTTGGCTCTACCTTAATCGGAGGAAGGATGCTTGGGCCTGATTGACCTTCTATTTGCCCTGTAAGCAGTGCTATCGTTGGATGGTCAAATATATCACTGATAGCCATCTCCACTTCCAGCTTCTTTCTTATAAGGGATATCAATCGTATTGCCAGCAAAGAATGTCCTCCCAGTTCAAAGAAATTATCGTGTATGCCTACCTGCTCTACCTCTAACAACTCCTGCCATATCTCTGCTAATGTAGCTTCGAGTTGGTTTCGGGGCGCTACATATTCATTATTCAACAGCTCGGTGGCATCGGGATCAGGCAACGCTTTCCTGTCTATCTTACCGTTGATCGTCAAGGGCACGCTGTCCAGCTCTACCCACAGCGCCGGCACCATATACTCCGGCAGTTTGGACTTTAAGTATGCGCTGATCGCTTCTTTATCAAATACTCCGGATGCCACCACGTACCCCACCAGTCTTCTGCTGCCTTCCTTACCATCCCTGGCCATCACCACTGCCTGGCTCACCAGCTCACTGCCCAGCAGCACACTTTCTATTTCTCCTGGCTCTATCCGGTAACCCCGGATCTTCACCTGGTCATCTCTTCTTCCCACATACTCAAGGTTGCCATCAGCGGACCACCGACCCAGATCCCCTGTCTTATACAACCTCCCCGAACCCTCTTTACTAAACGGGCTCACCATAAACTTCTCCCCCGTCAGATCCACAGCGTTTAAATAACCCCTCGCCAATCCATCCCCACCTATACAAATCTCCCCAACTACCCCTACAGGTAATATCCCGTTTCCTTCATCCAAAACGAATAATTGTACATTGTCTAGCGGCTTGCCAATCGATATCCCTTGCTGCAGCTTTTCTTTATCCCCTAACGTAGTAAACCGATAGGTGCTGCACCCTACCGTTGCTTCCGTAGGACCATATTCATTGATGATCTCTACATCCACACCTTTATCAATAAAATAATTAAAGTGACCCCCCTGTAAGGCCTCTCCACCTATCACCAGCCTGCCGGTTAGCAACACTCCATTCACCCCCCTGATCTTACCCTGCAGCAATTCCAGGTGCGAAGGCGTTAACTTGATGAAATCATAAGGGGCATACTTCAACAGATTACTGTCTTCAAACACATCAACGGATCGCTTTGAACCGATGACTATTGATTTGCCAAACAACAACGGCATCATCATCCCCGTAAGAGAGGCATCGAAGGTATAAGACAGGTGGATAAAACTTCCTGAACCACCTTCCTTATCATCCATATACCTGGACTTACTATTCAACAGATAATTCAATAAACTCCTGTGTTCAATCATCACTCCCTTGGGCTTACCCGTGGAACCGGACGTATAGATCACATAGGCCAGATTACCAGAACCAAGAGCCGTTTTTACATTGGCCACCGGCTGACTTTCAAAAGCTGACCACCCCTCTAATGCTATGATCTCAAGAGGTGCTGCCGTTGGCAGTTTTGATTTACTCTCCCTGCTGCTGACAACGATCCCAGCACCCGTATCCTCAAGGATGTATCCTATTCGCTCCAAGGGATAATCAGCATCAATAGGCACATAGGCCCCTCCCGCTTTTAAAATGCCCAGTATACCCACTATCATCTCTATGCCCGGCTCTATACATATCGGTACCAGCGTCTCCTCCCTCACCCCCCGGCTCCTTAGATAATGGGCCAGGCGGTTAGACCGCTCGTTGAGCCTCCCATAGCTCAGCTGCTCTTCTTCAAACACCAAGGCCATTGCCTGGGGGGTTCTTAACACCTGCTCCTCAAACAAATCTATCACCGTCCTGTCTTTGCTATACGCCGACACCGTATCATTGAACTCCACCAACAGCTGATGCTTCTCGGCCCCTGTCAGCATGGGCAACTTGCCTATCTGTTGCTCCGGTTCTCTTACCACCGAGCCAAGCAACTCCTTAAAATGACTGATCATCCGCCCGATCGTCTGCTCACTATACAAATCCGTCGAGTACTCCATGGACCCATAAAGACCATGGGCCGTCTCGGTGAGACTAACGTTTAAATCAAACTGCGCTGTCGAGTGAACATAGCTCTGCGATGATAAGGTTAATTGACCCAGGCGAAGCTCCGGAACTTCCGGAGTGTTCTGCAATACAAACAACACCTGGAACAAAGGATTCCTGCTCATGTCTCTTTCCTGCACCACAGCATCCACCACTTTCTCAAACGGTACCTCCTGGTGCTCATAGGCCTCCAGCGTCGTCGCTTTCACCTGTTGCAATAACCTGGTAAAAGAATGATCGCCCCTGAGTTCACTGCGCAAAGCCAGTGTATTAATGAAAAAACCCATTAACCCTTCAGTCTCCTGTTGCTGACGGCCGGCAACCGACGTTCCTACACAGATATCCTGCTGACCGCTGTACCTGTATAGAAATACTTTAAAGACAGACAGCAAGGTCATAAAAAGTGTCGTGCCCTCACGTTGACTCAACACTTGCAGCAATGATGATATTTCTTTATCCACCCAGAAACCGCTCAGTGCCCCTCTGGTGCTCGCAACAGCCGGCCTGGCATAATCCGACGGCAGATCCAGCGGCTCAACGCCTCTAAGCTTATCCTTCCAGTAACTTATCTTCCCCTCCAGCAACGCTCCACGCAAATACTTCCTCTGCCACATGGCATAATCGGCATATTGAATGCTTAGCACTGGCAAGCCAGGCAGACGGCCCTCCTCGTAAGACCCATATAATTCCACTACCTCTTTCACCAGGATAGATCTCGACCACCCATCGGAGGCTATATGATGCATCGTTACTACCAACACTTGTTCCCCTTCATTAAGGAGGATCAGCGTAGCTCGAAGCATGTCATCCTGCGATAAATCAAAAGGCTTGCTCACCAACTCTTGGATGTATCGCCCTAAAGCATCAACATCCTCACGGTATCGATCACCATCAATGACCGCTAACTGCCAGTTATCCTTAGCTTTAATATATTGCCAGGCCTCTCCGTCCTGCTCACGGATCACTGTGCGCAGCACCTCATGGCGATCCACGATGGTTTGTAAAGCATACTGCAACGCACCGGTGTTCAACCTGCCTTTCAGACGTAAGACCGCTGGTATATGATACTGCAGGCTACCAGACAGACGGTCAATAAACCATAGCCGTTCCTGACTAAAAGATAAAGGAATACGTTCCACTCTCGGCTCTACCTCAATAGAGGGAAGTATCGTTGACCCTGATTGATCCGATACCCGGCCTGCCAACGATGCTATCGTCGAATACTCAAATATATCGCTGATCGGCATCTCCACTACCAACTCCCGGCGGATGGCCGATATCAACCGGATAGCTAACAATGAATCGCCCCCAAGCTCAAAAAAATTGTCGTATATACCTACACGCTCAACATCAAGCAGCTCCTGCCAGATCCGGGAAAGATTAGCTTCCAGCTCGTTGCGCGGAGCTGTATACTCAGTACTTATCCCCTCACCGGCTTCAGGATCAGGCAATGCCCTTTTGTCTAATTTACCGTTGGGAGTGAGTGGCAACTGCTCAAGCTGCACCCATAAAGCAGGCAACATGTATTCAGGCAGCCTCCCTTTCAAATAACCTGTGATGACTTCCTTATCAAATTCTCCCTCTAACACTATATATCCTACCAGCCTCTTTCGGCCTTCTTTATCTTCTTTTGCCATCACCACCGCCTGGCTCACCAGACCACTTTGCATCAGCACACTTTCTATCTCTCCCGGTTCTATGCGGTAACCTCTGATCTTTACCTGGTCATCGATTCTTCCCAGGTACTCTATGTTACCATCAGCCAGCCACCGACCCAGGTCCCCCGTCTTATACAACCTTGCCCCGGGTTCTTTGTTGAACGGGTCGGCTATAAACTTCTCCGCCGTTAATTCAGGTCTGTTCAAATAACCCCTTCCTAAACCATCGCCCCCCAGGTAGAGCTCCCCCGCCACGCCAACAGGAACCAACCGTTGCCACTCATCCAGCACATAAACCCTGCGGTTACTCAACGGACGGCCAATCGGTATCGGACCGCTTATCTGCAAACCGCTGATCTTACAGGTTAACGAAAAGGTCGTATTCTCCGTAGGACCATAGCCATTTATGATCTCTACATCTCCGTAAGTCTGACTTAGCTTCTTTATATGTTGTTCACTTAACTTCTCCCCTCCCACTAAAATAGTTCCTAACCCTTCAAAAACACTGATGTCCGTTTCAACCAACTGATTAAACCAGCTTGACGTAAACCACATCTTCGTTACTCCCCTGCTGTCTATCTCCTCTTTGAGCAGCTCACTATCCAGCAACTTGTTTTCGGTGCACAAAATCAATTGCCCCCCGTTTAATAACATTGACCAGTATTCGAACGTCGTCGCATCAAAAGATGGAGAACCCGTTGATAGTAAAATGTCCTCCTTACTCAAAGACACATAGTCTATACCCCTCACCAAGCTAACTACATTCCTATGCTCCACCATTACCCCTTTGGGTTTACCCGTTGAGCCGGATGTATACATGACATACGCTAAACTATCCGGCCCTGTCGCATTGACTGCCTTGTCCCTGGAAAAGGCTCTCAGCACATCACCCAGCCTGTCCATACACACCACTTCCGCATTTTCCTTTTCAAATACACCCACGTAATCTGAGGTGGTCACAACAAGCTTACAACCAATATCTTTGAGCATGTAGCTGATCCTTTCTTCAGGATAACCGGCATCTATGGGAACATACGCTCCTCCAGCTTTCAGAATGCCCAGTATCCCTATGATCATCTCCAACGAACGCTCTATACATATGGGAACAAGCGTTTCTTCCTTCACTCCCCGGCTTCGCAGGTAATGCGCTAACTGGTTGGAACGCTCATCCAATTGCAGATACGAGAGCCGCTCCCCCTCAAACACCACGGCTGTCCCAGCCGGTGTCTTTGATACCTGCTCCTCAAATAAATCTGTAATACCCCTGTGCTTCGGATACAAGGACTCATTGGCATTAAACTCCACCACCAACTGATGCTCCTCGGC
>JBBJMP010000018.1:0-118786 GCA_037718865.1 Chitinophagaceae bacterium
ATTTATCCCTGCCGCATTGCAATACATCTTTTACATAAATCATGTATTGGGTAATCTGTGCTTCTGTAATATCGCCGGGAAGAATTTCAGGATAATACTCGAACAAAAAGCGGAGTTCACGAACATAAAATTCAATGCTCCGGGAAGCGTAATGAGCTGCACTCATTACCTGGCGGATCTTTTCTAATGTAGCTACATGCTGTGGTAGAAGCGAAATGGTTTTTTTTTCATAATTTGTCTTTTTAAAATTGATGAGCTATAAAAGTAGCATGGTATTCTGAACTGCTCTTACCACGCCCTTAGGCGGGGTTTAGTTCAACAGGCGGCTTTGGGCAAGCGGGGACGAATAACGATTGCCCCAACTTCTTAAATGCTACCCCGTTAGCAGCCATATTTTGGATAATTTAAGCAGATGATCGACCTTCAAAGAATGTCTCATTTTGGATGCAATCATTTAAAAGCTATCATGAAAACATTTTTTTTATTTTTCCTTTTTATATGCGCAAAGTATTCATTTGCACAACAATTACATATAATCCCTGAGCCCGTAAAATCCGATATTCAAACAGGGTTCTTTAACATTAGCAATAGCACGGTTCTGTTGATAGGTGATAAAGCTGAAAAAGCTTCTGCTGATTTTTTTAATGAATACCTTAAACAATTTTATGGATTTTCATTGAAGGTCACAAAAGAAGCTAATACCAATTACATCAGACTTTCAACCAAAGCCCTTAATGATATTTCAAAAGAAGGGCTGTATTCTATAGCAGTAACTCCTAACAGTGTTTCAATTAGCGGTGATACATATACTGGAACTTTTTATGGAATACAAACTCTGATACAGCTATTACCGGTTCAACCTTACACTACCTTAAAAATTCCTTGTGTAGTCATTGAAGATTATCCACGGTTTCAATATCGTGGATTACTACTTGACGTGGGTCGGCATTTCTTCCCTGTTGATTTTATAAAAAAATTCATTGATTATATGGTTTTGCATAAAATGAATTATTTTGGCTGGCATTTAACGGAAGATCAGGGCTGGAGAATTGAAATTAAAAAATATCCAAAGCTAACAGAGATTGGTTCATGCAGGAATGGTACGTTAATAGGAAAATTTCCTGGCACAGGCAACGACAGCATCAAATACTGTGGTTATTATTACACAGGACCAAATCAAGGAAGTGGTGCAATATGCCGCAAATCGTTATATAACCATTATTCCTACCATTGAAATGCCCGGACACTCGGTGGCAGCATTGGCGAGCTACCCCTCTTTAGGATGCACAGGTGGTCCATACAAAGTACAGGAAACCTGGAGCACCTCAGATGATGTGTATTGTGCTGGCAATGATAGCACGTTTGTTTTTTTACAGGATGTATTAAATGAAGTCATTCAGTTATTTCCTGGTAAATATATTGCAATTGGCGGTGATGAAGTTTCTAAAACCCTTTGGAAGAAATGCCTCAAATGTCAAAAACGGATAAAGGACAATAATCTTAAAGATGAAGGTGAGCTCCAAAGTTATTTTATTAAGCGGATAGAAAAGTACCTTAATGCAAAAGGTAAACAACTTATTGGTGCAGATGAGATTTTGGAAGGCGGATTGCCGCCTAACGTCACGGTAGCCATCTGGAGGGATGAGCAATATGGAATTGACGCAGTTAATCAAAATCATCAAGTAATTATGATTCCTGAAAAATATGTGTTTCTAAACTATTCACAAACCTTGATAGAAGATTCTATTACTATAGGTCGATATACATCCGTGGAAAAGATTTATGGATATGAACCTGTTCCGGAAAACTTTCCTGCTGGTAAACTTAAACTTCTGTTAGGCGCTCAAGGTATGGTGTGGACAGAATACATGAATAATCCAAAGATGATTGAATACATGATGTTCCCTCGTTTAAGTGCGTTGAGTGAAGTATTGTGGAGCTTTAAAGAAAACCGAAGTTGGATCAAGTTTGAAAAGAAACTGCTTACACAATTTAAAAGGTACGATTTATGGAAAGCAAATTACAGTAAGGCGTACTTTGATTTAAAGACGAATGTATTGCCAACCGAAAACGGTGATGGCGTTTACCTGGCACTGGAAAGTCCAATAAAAAATACCCGCATTGTATATCAGGTGAAAACTATGGGGAATGATAAAGACAAACAGCAAGACAAAAATAGCATTTACACTAAACCCATTAAAATTACTGCCAACAGCAACGTTCGTGCGTGGGTTATGATTGGTAATAAAAGGTTAAGCAATGAAATAACTAAAAATATTTATTTTAATAAAGCCACCGGAAAGAAAATTTTGCTTGCTAAAAATCCATCATCAGATACTTATAATTTAGGGGCATTTAGTTTAGTAGATGGAGTGCTTTCTGAGGAAAACAGACCTCAATGGTTAGGATGGAGAAGTGAGGATATAGAGGCTACTATTGATTTGGGTAAGGCTCAAATGATTTCTAGAGTGAATTTTCATACTCGTCAGGTAAATAGACACTATTTCCCTCAAGCTATTGAAGTTTTTGTTTCAACTGATGGCAATGCTTTTACGCTTGCTGGTAAAAGCACGGAAGTTGTGAAAAATGAGCTTTATATGGGAAATATGACAGTTATCTTTTCTCCGACTACAGCCCGATATATAAAAGTGGTTGCAAGTAAAAGATATAATAAAATACCGGAAGGTAAGCAAGATGCCGGCCATGATGCATGGATGTCTGTTGATGAAATACAAGTGAATTAACGCAGGCACAATTGCAAGTACATTCAAGCGGTAAATGATGTAATACGGCTGCTAACAATCGGTTTAGCAATATGTCGGGGGACGAATATATGCTCAGCTTTTTGTTCGCTAATCGGATTTAGTTCCAGCAGACGAGCAACGTCGAGCAATAGAATAAACAATGAACTTTTTTTATAAATTTAGCTTCGGTTACGGGCGGACGATTTTCAAATACCGCCACATCGCCAAGCCGTACCGTTAACACGACATTGACGCTGCTGGCAGTCACCCTGTGAATGATCGCAGTTGTGTTCAGTCCGGACGCCGAAGTGAAGCCTACTGGCATAAAAATATTCACAGAGTAAAATGAGAGAGCATAAGAAAAGGATAGTTCAGGTGAGCCGGGCGCGGAGGCGAGGGAAACTTGTTTATCAAAGCCGAAGCGCCCGGCTCACCCGGTGAAGTTACCCACTATTTTTTGCAAATTCAATTTTTCGAGTACCGTATTAACCTCGTAAAAGAAAGGTGATTTAACCCGTAGTCAACCCAACGGCAACATAGTTATGTGCAAGATGAAGTGGTCCGTCCTGACCAGGAAAAATAACTTCGCCAATCGGAAATTAGCGAAATTATTTTTCCTTACACAACCGCTTGCACCCTGATCAGCAGCGTCAACGTCGGTTAACATGGTATTACCGAAAGCGGCGTATCACGCTGATATTTTAAATAACTTTAGGCCGCCTTCGGTAATACCCGACACGTTAACACGACATTGACGCTGCTGGCAGTCACCCTGTGAATGATCGCAGTTGTGTTCAGTCCGGACGCCGAAGTGAAGCCTACTGGCATAAAAATATTCACAGAGTAAAATGAGAGAGCATAAGAAAAGGATAGTTCAGGTGAGCCGGGCGCGGAGGCGAGGGAAACTTGTTTATCAAAGCCGAAGCGCCCGGCTCACCCGGTGAAGTTACCCACTATTTTTTGCAAATTCAATTTTTCGAGTACCGTATTAACCTCGTAAAAGAAAGGTGATTTAACCCGTAGTCAACCCAACGGCAACATAGTTATGTGCAAGATGAAGTGGTCCGTCCTGACCAGGAAAAATAACTTCGCCAATCGGAAATTAGCGAAATTATTTTTCCTTACACAACCGCTTGCACCCTGATCAGCAGCGTCAACGTCGGTTAACATGGTATTACCGAAAGCGGCGTATCACGCTGATATTTTAAATAACTTTAGGCCGCCTTCGGTAATACCCGACACGTTGGTGGCAAGCTTAACGGCACCCTACAAAACATGAAACTTTACTCATACATTGTCGCAAAAGATTATGGACTTGCACCGAACCCATTTTGGAATGAGCTGACATTAAATGTGTGTAAACCAAAAATTAGACAATCTGCAATTGTAGATGATTGGATAATCGGAACAGGCTCTAAAAATGTAAAACAAAAAAATGGTTCTTATAAAAATCATTCCGGAAGACTTGTTTATGCAATGAAAGTCACAAAGAAAATGACCATGCCGGACTATGACAAATATTGCAAAGACAATTTGGAAAAGAAGATTGCCTTTATTGACAGAAAAGATTGGAGGAGAATTGTAGGCGACAGTATTTATGATTTTTCCCAAGGTGACATTCCACGATTACGAAAAGTGTTACACAAAGAGAAAGATAAAAAGCGAGACCTAAGTGGTAAATACACTTTATTGTCGACTCATTTCTATTATTTTGGAAATGAAACTGTAAAAATTCCAAATGACTTGGATGACTTAATAAAAAACGAGCAAGGACATCTTATTAATCGAGACACTTTGTTAGTCAATAATTTTATAAGTTGGCTGACACTAAATTTTGAAAAAAATAACCTTTATGGGGACCCTCAATTACAATGGCAAATTGACAAAGGATTGACGGGCGAATGTGAAATTGAATGCGATGACTAAAGGACAAGCCTGCCACCAACCTCGGCTTTGCAATAGCAGGGCTTGACGAGGTAACAATCGACTTCAGCAGTATGGGATCAGTTGTTCGGGCAGGACTTTTACTATTGAGCTTTTGTAGGTATCTTCAACAATAGATTTTCAATCGGCAGTGGTTCCAGGCGGGACATTATAAAATGCCCTGCCATCCTTTGGACTTTTCTTTGAATAATTCATATACTATTACTACTATTATAATGGGGGTTGCAAGGGGGTGTTAATAATTCCCAATTATGTTAATAATTTTGAAAGTACAAAGCAGGGTGAACTTACCTGCCTTCTAGTCTTCGAGGACTTGTTTGCGTATTAGTCCCTGCTTTTACTTTTCTTGCTCCGGGTCCAGCTAGAATTATCTCTTTGAACTATCAAAGGTTTTTGACAAGAGCAAGTTTTTTTTATAACATTTAATCATCATATAATTATGAAGGCATGGGATTTTACATTAGGGGTTGATGTATCAAAAAATACGCTGGATATTAGTTGCTCTGAACTTAATGAGCACATTAAAATTCGCAATGGAACAGAGGGCTTTGTATTATTTTTAAAATGGTGCAGGAACTTAAAAATCGATCTGCGAAGGAGTTTTCTGGTAATGGAATATACCGGTGGTTACGAGTATAAACTGCTGCAATTTTGCGAAGCACAAAAGATTCTGTATACAAGAATACCCGGTCTGGCAATCAAAAAGTCTTTAGGCATTACAAGAGGTAAAAATGATAAAGTGGATTCCGCCAGGATAGCTCAGTATGGAGAAGAGAAACATAAGTTGTTGAAAGCTTCAAAGCCGGTAAATGCAGCGATAGTAAGCCTTAAGGAGTTACTTAGCTTTAGAAAAAGATTGGTCAGGGAGAATGCCGGGTATCAATCCTCTATTAAAGAACGTGAGCATATGTACGGTGCAAACAAAAAAGATATCGTTGTAAAAACCCTGGAACAAAAACAAAAAGCGAATATAAAAAGTATTGAAGTTGTGGAAGTGGCAATGATGAAAATTGTGGCAAAGGATGAAAAGATTAGTACCAACTATATGCTCATAACGAGTATAAGGGGTATCGGGAAAGTGAACGGATTGATGACAATAGCATATACGGAAAACTTCACTAGTTTTGATAATCCGAGAAGTTATGCTGTCTATGCTGGTGTAGTTCCATTTGACTTTAGTTCCGGAACGAGCATAAAGGGAAGGAAAAGAGTGAGTCACATAGCTAATAAAGAATTGAAGCAGGAGCTAAACCAGGCCGCACGCAGTGCAATGCAATGGGATAAAGAAATCAGCAGCTACGGGCAAAGGAAGCTGCAAACAAAATGCTACAAGATAGTACTCAACAACATCAAATTCAAATTAATATTAAGAATGTTTGCGGTAGTTAAAAAAGGGGAAATGTATGTGGATAACTATAAAAAAGCATGTTGATTTTAAAACAAATTTGGTAATTTAAGTATCCTAGAATACGCAAAGCCGTACCGTTGGCTGCAAGGCTTGAACCTGAAAATTCTTAAAACATGACATGGACAGACACTTTAAAAGTTGTATCAGGAGTTATAGTAGCACTTGGAGGTGGAAGTGCTATAATCTTAGGATTTTCTAATTATTTTGGTCAACTGCTTGCAAAAAGATATGAAGAGAAAATAAAAGTAAAATTTCAAAATGAAATTAATTCATATCAAAATCAACTTGACATTCTTAAACAAACTACATTAAGATATTCAGACAGGCAATTCGAGCATTATAGTAAGTTATGGTCAAGTTTATATGATTTAAAGCTTTTAGCTGATGACCTTTGGGAGCAAGCAGACCCTGTAAGACTTGAAAGATTTTCGAAACAATTGCGTACTACAAAAGCTGATATTGAAAAAGCATCATTATTTATTGAAGAAGAACACTACAAAGAATTGACAAAATTGATAAAAGGTTTTTCAGAGTATCAAGTTGGAAAATTAGACTTGATAAATTATAGACGTAACGAAATGTATAACGAATATCATGTTAACCAACTGATTGAACACAATGGGCAAAAGAAAAACGCTTTTGAAAAACTGATTTATATTATAAAAACTGATTTAAAAAAACAAATTGGTGGTCGTTAAATATTCATATATAGTAAAAGTCTATAGAATAGGTATTGCTGCAAAGCTAAAAAATTTGTAAAATAATAATTATGGCATACGACTGGACTAAACCAAGTGAAACATTAGAATTAATCAAAGCAAATATTTTAACAGCAATGAAAAAGGAAGAAGATTGGTATGAAAAATATACTAAAAGACACTCGTTCTTTTCAAGGTCAATAAGATTCTTCTCAATACTTTTGTTTGCATTTGGCACTTTATGTCCGCTTCTAAATATTGGATTAAATGAAAAAAATCAAATTGGACTCAACTGGGGATATATAAGCTTAGCAATAGGTGGACTTTTATTATTGATTGATAAATATTTAGGTGTTTCATCGGGTTATGTGAGATTTTACATAGCCAAGCTTGACATTCAAAAAAACACTTTAGATTTTATTGAGAATTGGGATATTGAATCTGCAAAAGCCAGTAATCCGTTAACAACGGAAAATATAGTGGGTCTATTAAACACAGTTAAAGCATTTAGACAAGCTGTTTTTACGACCATTCAAGTTGAAACTGGTGCTTGGGCAACTGAATTTCAAACACAAACAGGTGAACTTTATGAGCTTTTTAAACAAAAGCAATCAGAATATAAAGCAGCCACTGGAAATATTTCTGTAATTCTGGAGAACTACAGCGCCTATTCTGAAATAGAGATTATTCTGGATGACAGAATAATTAATAATAGGGTTATCCAGATAGAGCGCAAAGCGAAGATAAGAAATAGACCTTAGCTAATAAATTTAGTATATTTGTACTAAATATTTGAGTATGTTTCAGGGAATCACCATTAGTGAGTTTAATAAGTTCTTTACAAGTGAAGATGATTGCAGGCAGTATCTGTTTGATTTAAAATGGAATGACGGTTATCGATGCCGCAATTGCAATGGGAAGAAAAGCTGCAAAGGCAAGACTCGGTTTCATTTGCGATGTACACAGTGCGGGTATGATGAATCTGTCACAGCACACACATTGTTTCACAAGATGAAGATCCCGCTGCTGAAGGCTTTTGGGATTAACTTTCGGATCTCTGTGCGCAAAAAAGGAATGTCAACCATAGAATTGGCTAATGAATACGGCATCAATCAAAAATCTTCCTGGTTGTTTAAACGAAAGGCACAGGAGGCAATGGCAAGCAGCGGCAAACATCTTCTTAGTGGTCATGTAGAAGTGGATGAATTGATGATTGGGGGAGTAGATGAGGGCGAACGCGGAAGAAGCAAGGGAGATAAGAAGCTGGTAGTGATGGCAGTTGAAAAAGTACAAGGAGATAAAATAGGACGAGCCTATGCACAAACGATTGAAGATGCCAGTGCAGAAAGCTTTAAGCCTTTCTTCGAGAAATATATTGACAAAGATAACACCCAGATTAAGACGGATCAATGGAGGGGTTACTGGCCACTGGAAAGTGAATTTGAAATCAAGCAAAAGCCCTCAAGTAAAGGGAAAAACTTTATGGGATTGCATTATTTAATCATGAATTTGAAAGGATGGCTAAGAGGTATACATCATAAGTGTTCAGAAAGATTCATGAACGGATATTTAGATGAATTCTTCTTCAGATTTAACCGGAGAAACTTTCTACCAACCATCTGGCACAAGCTGATTGAGAGAATGATGCAACATGAACCCTACGCCTATAAAGCAAATGCGACTTAAATGGATAACCCTAATTAATAAATTAAAGGATGGCGATACATCAACAATATTTAGGAATATTTCGATAGCCCCGCATAAAATTCTAATTAGGGCAACAAAGGCAGGAAATATGATAAGCTATTCAAAGAATGTGGAAGTGACCACTGATAAAACAGCGGAAATTATTTTACAGCTACCTGCATAACAAAAAGCCCTGACAGCCAGTCGAGTAAGCAAGGGGAATTTCACCCCCTGCTCCTCACAGAACCGTACGTGAACCTCTTGATTCATACGGCTCTTCAAGAAAACGTTTTCAATTAGTAAGCTGGGCATACACTCCAATGGGCAAACAGGCTGGGCTGCATCTTGTACAAGGTGTTTAGCCACTTACGGCTTTTGTACAGGTTCATCCGCTTGTTCCATTTGCACCACTTTTCCAGTCGTCTGTTTACAAAGCGCCAGATGCAGTTTAAATCCCGTTTAATTAAGGCACAGTAATAGTTTTGCCAGCCCCTTACCAAAGGGTTTAGCAAGTTAGCTACTACATAAATGCTGCCTGTCCGGGTATGTAATTTAAGGCTGCGTACTTTATCCATTATTGCCTTCTTCGACTGCCTTGATGGCGATGGAAGGATAAGCAACTTGCGCTCACCCCGCACTTTCACCCATTGTGGTTTAAATTCAAAACCACCCATTTCATACGTGTGGGTTTCCCCTTCTCTTGGGTTGGATTGGCTTCGGTCCAGACACACAATTTTGGTTTTAGTGGGATGAATCGTCAAGCCACAGTCCGTGAACCGTTTTGATAACTTGCCTAAAATGCTTTCAGCTATTTGTTTGCGCCTGGCATGGATGATGATATCATCTGCGTAGCGTTCAAAACGGATGCCCGGATAGTTTTTCAGCATCCAGCCATCAAACACCACATGCAGGTAAAGATTGGCTAACAACGGACTGATCACACCACCTTGTGGCGTGCCTGTTTGCGGTTGTGTGACACTCCCATCTTCATTTACCACACTTGCTTTTAACCACCTCATAACGTACATGGCCACCCATTTCTCTTTACAGTAGAATGAGACAGCCTTTAACAATAAATCATGCGGTATGGTATCAAAATAACTTTTGATGTCAAGGGTGATCACATATGGATACTGCTGGCTGTTATGCGCTGCCCTGGTAATGGCATGGTGCATACTTTTGCCGGGTCTGTACCCATATGAGTTTTGATGAAAATGAGGCTCCACGTATGCCTCCAGACACTGCCGTACTACCTGCTGGGCTATTCTGTCTAACACGGTAGGCAATCCCAACTTGCGCAGGCTGCCATCCTTTTTGGGGATGCTTACTGCTTTAATCGCTTTTGGAAAATAACTGCCTGATGCAAGGCGTACCCACAACTGGTATAATAGCTGGCTACGGTGAGCATGTAAATACTCCCACGTCATGCCATCTATTCCGGCTGCCTCTCCTCCTTGCTTTACCCGGCTGTACGCCTCCCATACCATTGAGGTACTGATGGGTACGCTTACTCCTTGTTTTGAAAACAGTTCAATCATCGCTTTCGCTTGTTTTGTGTTATTCAAATTTTTGTTCTCTTGTGTACCCCTTTGCTCTGCATATTTTCATACGCTTCATCGCTACTACGGATACATCCGCCCCTGAGATAGTTTATGAAGCACTATTACAACTTACGGGTGCTCCGTTTGTTGCCTTATACTCTATGCCCTTTCGTACGTCCTGGCGAACCTGCAGACGTGTTTACCTATTAAGACATATTCAACTAATCCCAGGTTCTCCAGTTCCGTTCCTGAGCCTGTCTGTAAGTCCCGGTAGCTTTATCCCGGATGCAGTTAACACTTCTGGCAACTTATAACGAATGTTAACCCCGTCGAAACAATCATGTGCATCGTTTCTTTTTGCATCACTTAGCAATTATCGAGACCTCACAGCTACTTCACTGTACGTTCGGCTCTTACAGACACACCTGTTGTATCGTTCACCACCCTGCTTCTTAAAGCAATGCAGCATACAACCGGTTTGATGGTGAAGGTTGCTCCGCTTCTCCCACCGAGGGGCCTTCCCTCATCTCAAAAACAGCTTCGCTGGACACACACAAAAGTATTTGCTAAAGCAGGGCTGGACAATGAAACCTTCGGCATTAGCAATGTGGCATCAGTAGTTCGGGCTGACATTTATAAATTTGGCTTTTAGCTGTTGACATCAACCTTATATTTTCAATTGGGCATTTGTACCGGGCAGGACGTTCAATGAATTCCCTGCCTTCCTTTGGACTTTTCTTTGAATAATTCATATACTATTACTACTATTATAATGGGGGTTGCAAGGGGGTGTTAATAATTCCCAATTATGTTAATAATTTTGAAAGTACAAAGCAGGGTGAACTTACCTGCCTTCTAGTCTTCGAGGACTTGTTTGCGTATTAGTCCCTGCTTTTACTTTTCTTGCTCCGGGTCCAGCTAGAATTATCTCTTTGAACTATCAAAGGTTTTTGACAAGAGCAAGTTTTTTTTATAACATTTAATCATCATATAATTATGAAGGCATGGGATTTTACATTAGGGGTTGATGTATCAAAAAATACGCTGGATATTAGTTGCTCTGAACTTAATGAGCACATTAAAATTCGCAATGGAACAGAGGGCTTTGTATTATTTTTAAAATGGTGCAGGAACTTAAAAATCGATCTGCGAAGGAGTTTTCTGGTAATGGAATATACCGGTGGTTACGAGTATAAACTGCTGCAATTTTGCGAAGCACAAAAGATTCTGTATACAAGAATACCCGGTCTGGCAATCAAAAAGTCTTTAGGCATTACAAGAGGTAAAAATGATAAAGTGGATTCCGCCAGGATAGCTCAGTATGGAGAAGAGAAACATAAGTTGTTGAAAGCTTCAAAGCCGGTAAATGCAGCGATAGTAAGCCTTAAGGAGTTACTTAGCTTTAGAAAAAGATTGGTCAGGGAGAATGCCGGGTATCAATCCTCTATTAAAGAACGTGAGCATATGTACGGTGCAAACAAAAAAGATATCGTTGTAAAAACCCTGGAACAAAAACAAAAAGCGAATATAAAAAGTATTGAAGTTGTGGAAGTGGCAATGATGAAAATTGTGGCAAAGGATGAAAAGATTAGTACCAACTATATGCTCATAACGAGTATAAGGGGTATCGGGAAAGTGAACGGATTGATGACAATAGCATATACGGAAAACTTCACTAGTTTTGATAATCCGAGAAGTTATGCTGTCTATGCTGGTGTAGTTCCATTTGACTTTAGTTCCGGAACGAGCATAAAGGGAAGGAAAAGAGTGAGTCACATAGCTAATAAAGAATTGAAGCAGGAGCTAAACCAGGCCGCACGCAGTGCAATGCAATGGGATAAAGAAATCAGCAGCTACGGGCAAAGGAAGCTGCAAACAAAATGCTACAAGATAGTACTCAACAACATCAAATTCAAATTAATATTAAGAATGTTTGCGGTAGTTAAAAAAGGGGAAATGTATGTGGATAACTATAAAAAAGCATGTTGATTTTAAAACAAATTTGGTAATTTAAGTATCCTAGAATACGCAAATACTCAACGTTAGCGGCAATGCTTTTTGCAAACATTCCTTGAACGACAGCAGGACATAAAACGCTATCTTCATGCCGAAATAAATACAGCATGAAACTTGATCGGTACGAATTAAAGTCTGACGATCAGCTTACCACTTTTGAATTTCTAAGCGAAGGACCTAAGGGAAGATTGAGAAGATCTTTATAATCTTGCCTTTGGTGACCGAAACCAATTGACAGGTGAAATTGACGACAAAACAATTACGGACAATGGCGATAGCGAAAAAGTGCTTGCCAGTGTTGTGGCAGCGGTCTATGCTTTTTGTGACCGCTTTCCTAAGGTGTGGATTTATGCCACAGGCAGCTCGGCAGCCAGGACTCGGCTTTACAAGATGGGCATAAACAAGTATTTTGACACGGTGCAGGCGGACTTTGAAATATTCAGACAGACCCAAAGTGAATGGGAACGATACATAAAAGGAAAGGATTATCAAGCATTCGTTATTCAGCGAAAAAACTTAAATTTGGACAATGAAAAGCATCCTTGAATTAAACGATAAAAAATTACCGGTTGTCCGCATTGACAAATCGTTAAACAAATACAGCAATGTGGCACTTTTTCCTGAGAAAGTGGAAAAAGCAAGGAAGGCATTTGAAACAATCGGTCTACCTGATCTTCATAAGCACAGCCGCTAACCATGCATCCTATGTACCTTAGGTGATTGAGACCAGTTAATATGGTAGGATTTATATTATTTCTTTTGAAAGAGAAAGATTAATACCTGGATTAACCTTTCCCCTTCGCAAGATTTTTTTCCTTCATCAAAATTAATGTTTTTATCAACACACCTAGCATCCTATGAGTAGTCAAATAATTTTGTTCGTTGAAACAAAATAAACGCTACAAGTCTCTTTTATTTTTGTTCAGTATTTGTGCTTAGCCCTCTAATTTGTAGGGGTGGCGCAAATCAGGTGCTACATTCTTAGTCGAAGAAAATACTTCGCTCTTTGATTATTCATGCGATAACAAATTTTGTTTAGTAGTCAACCTGCGGTTTTATTTTTTCATATGTTGATGTATAAATATTTTTATTTTCATCTTTTAAAAGAACCCCGCTACAGACTTAGCGACGTGTATTCGCATACACATGCAAGGTTTAGTAGTCAGGATTCTTTATTATTTCACCAGCCCGTATTCATAAGACTGTTGGTTGATAAGAACATAGCGAATCCGGTTCAGCAGTTTCCTGGCTATCTTAATGATTACAATACTACTATCTTTTCGTTTGACTTGTTCCTGGAAATATAGCGCCATAGCAGGATCTGTGCGTTTGGCTGTCCAGGCGCTTTCCACCAGGTCGCTGCGTAGCTGGCGATGCTTTCTTACGGTCAGCGTTAACTTGTTCTCTTTTTGGCCGCTACTTTGCTCCATGGGCAACAAGCCAACAAAACTGTTCAGGTGATAGAAAGTAGCAAACCGTTTAACCTCACCAATTTCTACCAGAATGCTGGCGGCAGTCAATGGACCAATTCCTGGAATAGTACGTAGTAAATAGTAATTCTTTTTATAGCGTTCTTCCCGCATCATTTTCCGAATCGCGGTACTGATGCTTAGCAGTTCTTTGCGCAAGAACTCCATTTGGTGAATCATATAGTTTACTGCAGTTCTTCTGCTCACCTGTTTACAATCAATGGCCTTTAACCAGTTAATAAAGTTATAGCTCCAGCTGGCATTATCGTACTGTTCCGGTATGTCAATACCACTGAATGCCAGGCAACCTTTGATCCGGTTTTTGCAACGACACAGATCTTTCCAGATCCTTTTGCGATGCCTGAAAAATACGCGATCTGCTTCTTGTTGTTCATCAGGAATGTAGATCCCGTGTAATACGCCTGATTGTAAGCGAAGAGCGAGATTGCGGGCATCACGCGGGTCAGTCTTTTGCAGCGTGTCTTTCTGAGATTTTGGAATATCAGCAGGATTTACCACCAGGCATTCTATTCCAAGGCGGGTTAGCTGCCTTTGAATCCAAAACCCAAATTTACCAGCCTCATAGGCGGCTTTATAATGAGCATTGGGATAGTTCTTTTTTAAGTAGTCGGCCATGATAGTTGGATTTGGTTTCTGATGGACGTTTTTGATAAACATGTCATTCAAATGAATTCCTAAATTCCAACTGTCTTTATGAACATCCATACCCACGTAGATGGTTTGTCCTGCGAAATTTGCTGTAATTTTATGCATAGCTGTTGAGGTTTTAATAATAAAATTAAAAGTTACTGTAGCGGTTTTATATTGTCTACTTTTTTAACTGCCTCAACAGTTTTTAAGGTTACATGGAGACTTAGCGCCAGCAGGGCGGGACGTTGGAGCAATCAGCCGCAGTCCGTTCATCAGCATTGGTCCCGGCCGGAGGTTAGTGATGGGGCTATTTGTTCATAATTATATATAAGTTTTTCAAACCAGCAGTGGTGCCGGGCAAGACATCATCAAATGCCCTGCTATCGCCAATGCGTACTCGTTAGCGGAAATTTTTGGACGACACTATACAATTGAAACAGGTTGCATGAAATTTACTTTGATAAAACAAAAAATTAAAACGGGTAAGCCGAAAACCGATTAGAGTAGGCACAAACAATCTAAATTAAAAAAAAATGGCAACAGTAATAACCCGTCACAAAGTTGGCGACATTAATGCCTGGATAAAAGGTCATCAGGAACGGTTAGAAATATTTGCTCCTGCCATGACAAGTTACAAAGCTTTTCAGGATGTGGATGACCCCAATTCAGTAGTTTTGGTAATTGAAACTACCAATTTAGAATTGCTTGGTGCTATTATAAATGACCCAAAAAATCAAGCATTAAAAGACAAGCACACCGTATTGGAGCCAATTACCATGTCAATGGAAATAAATTTTTAGATAAATTTTCATAGGTCTATCAATCGATAGCCTATAAAATTACTTTATAATTTATTTTTGAAAGTGCAGTCATTGCATATAAATAAAACTTCCGCTAACCTCGGTTTGCTAAAGGTGGGGCTTGACGAGTAACAATCAGCTATAATTGCTATTGTACATTGGTTCGCGCGGGACGTTATAATTCAGCAATAGAATAAACAATGAGCTATTAATTATAAATTTGGCTTCGGCCCCGGCGGGACTTCATAAATTCCCCACCTGCTGCAAGCCGTCTAACGTTGTGCGTTATCTTGAAGAGGTACTATAAAACCAACTCACTACATTGAAAATGAAATTGATATTTATTTCATGCTTTTTATACTTGGCTTTCATAAATGCTTATAGCCAGCCCTCAACCCATTCAGCCGATGAAAAAACGTTTTTGTTAGGAAATTTTCATTTGGAAAGTGGTGTTACACTCCCTAATGCTTTTATAAAGTATGTAACTTATGGTTCACTCAATAAAGAGAAAAGCAATGGCATTTTACTTCCTTCCTTTTTCACCTCAGATTACCGCGGCTATAATGCAATCATCGGAAACGGAAAGGCACTGGATACAACTAAATATTTCCTGATCCTTTCAGAACTTTTTGCGAACGGACATTCTTCTTCTCCAAGCAACACCCCTGCACCTTACAACGGACCCCTTTTTCCTTTTATCTCTATACGGGATAATGTAAACGCTACCTATGCACTTATCACGAAACAATTTCAATTGTTTACACTTAAATCTGTTATTGGCTTTTCGATGGGAGCAGAACAAGCGTTTCAATGGGCTGTAAGTTATCCTGAAGTGGTACAGAGTATCGTTGCATACTGCGGTACGGCAAAAACATATCCGCATGGTTTCGTACGACTGGAAAGCGCTATCAGTGCTCTCAAAGCCGATGAAGACTGGAACAAAGGCTATTACCAAAAGCCGCCTCTGAAAGGATTGAAGGCATGGTCGTTGCATTGGGCTTCTTGGTTTTTGTCCCAGGAATGGTATAGGAAGGAAATGTATAAGCAAATGGGTTTCCCGACGTTGGATAGTTTCTTACATGCCCGTATAACAGGTGATGAAGGCATTGACGCCAATGACAGAATTTCGCAAGCCATAACATGGCAGAAACATGATATATCCCAAACGACAGCTTTTGATGGAAATATAGAAAAGGCTCTGGCAGCTATTAAATGTAGAGTTTTGTATATGCCATCACAAACCGACTTGTATTTTCCTTTAACGGATGCAGAATATGAAAAAGACTTTATACCTAATATCGAGTTTGTTCCCATTCCATCTATTTGGGGGCATTTTGCGGGATCAGGCAGAAATCCCGAAGACAATCAGTTTCTAAACACAAAAATTAGAGCATTTTTATTAAGATGACAACGCACAACATTAAGCGTATTGAAGAAAGCCCCCGGATTTAAAGAATGATTTAAAAAATAAAAGAGCCCTGGAAATTAATACTTCGGGGCTTTTTGCAATACGGTGTTCAGCGACACCGGCTATAATAACGTCTGTGATTTGGGTAAGGTGTTTTGTATTGTTTTTGGGAAGGTTGCTATATGAATGTACGGTTACCAATCAGGATTTTTGCTTATAGTTAGCTGCATGCTCTGCATAATATCCCCTACCCAAAAACGAACTTTGTTGTTGGAGAAATAAAATAATTTGTAAGTGTTATGTGGTCTTATTAACAGTAGCATATTTTCTTTTTATTTTGGGAGAACCCCTGTTACGCAGATCTGCCACATCTACCAGGCAGCCATTGTGATAAATCAATGTTTTTATTAACTCCATATGCCCTTGCCCACATCGGGGCAGCGTGAGATGTCTTTGCCGGTTTGCAGCAGCAATCGTAATGCCGCCGGTATGTGTATCCGTGGCATAGGTGCAGGTAAGCGCAGTTGGGCACATACTGCTGCTATACGCTCCATTTTATTTTTAGCATGCAGGTAGCCTGCATGCCGGATCTTTACAAAACCTTTGGGTAAGATGTGCTGCTCAAAGCGACGCAAAAATTCCGGATGGGTAAGCACCATTACGTTTTGCTTATTGCCATCTGCATAATCTTTGTAACTAAAACTGATGTGGCTGTTATCTATCTGCAATATCCTGTGGGCGGTAATGGCAACCTTGTGGGTATAGCGGCCAAGATATTCTATTATTTGTGCCGGCCCGCCAAAGGTCGCTTTGGCATACACATTCCACTTCTTTTGACCTACAGTGGCAAGTATGTTTTCCACTGCCTGGCTGTCTGTATATTTTAAACTTCCCTTAGCTATATACTTTCTTAGGGCAGTTAAAAAATAGCCCTTGTATATTTTTTCCATGGCTCTGCGGGGAAACAAAAAAAGGCCATTGGCTCTCCTTTCTTTTATCCATTTACCAGCGCCATCCATACCTCCGCCGCTTACTATGTTATGCGTGTGTGGGTGAAAGCTGAGGTCTTGTCCATGAGTATGCAGTATGCTTACGATGCCCGGTGTACCACCTAGGTATTTTTTGTCTTTAGACAGTGTGGTAATGGTATGCTGTGCAGCTTCAAAGAGTAAACCAAACAGCAGCTTCCTGTTGCCCATGCACAACCTGCGTAGTTCCTGTGGCAGGGTAAATACCAGGTGAAAATAAGTAGTGGGGAGCAACTCGCCCATTCTGTCTTCTATCCACTGTGCACGCCTTGTACCGCCACAACTGGGGCAATGCCTGTTGCCACAGCTATGGTATTGGTAATGCAAGTGAGAGCAGCTTGCATTGCTGCATTGATAATGGTGCACACCAATAGCAGCCGTGTGACAGCGACTTAGTTTGCTTAATACAGCCTGGCTGTAACTATTAAAACTTGTGGTGATGGGGTGGGCAAATATTTTTGATTGCAGCAGTTGCCTTCTCTCATTTAGCGGCTGCTCCATACACTACTGCATCTAAGGGAGAAACAATGCCAAGCTGCGTATGTTTTTGCAAATGCAAGTACACCATGGTAGTTTCGATCTTGCTGTGGCCCAGCAAGGTTTTTATCACGTGGATATTGTTGCCACAATTAAGCATGTGCGTGGCAAAGCTGTGCCGCAGCGTGTGGGCTGTAAAGGGCTTTGTTTTAAATCCTGCTTTGTCCATAGCGCTGTTTACCACCAATTGCAAACTGCGCACATGCATGGCTCTTTTGGTTTGCTTGCTGGTAAATAAATATTGCTTCGGCCGCCCTTCCTGCACGTACAGCAGGCGCAATTGCTCCAGCAACTTTACAGGCAGCAGGGTGTAGCGGTCTTTGGCTCCCTTTCCCTGAAAAACTTTTAGCCGTTGATTAGCGCTCTCTATGTCTTGTAAGCGCAGCAGGCATACTTCGCTTATGCGCAGGCCGCAACCATAGAGTAAACCGATTACACAATACTCTTTTACACTTAGTGGCGCTGCAAAGAGATGAACTATCTCCTCTTCCGTCATAATGTTGGGTAGGATAAATGAGATGTACCAATAAATCCGGACAGTAAAGTGACGTAAATTCGCTAACCATGTCTGTCAAAAAAGTAACAAGAACTCATAGAAAGTATGATTTATCATTCAAAGAGGATGTGATTAAAATGATATCTTCAGGCCGTCCCGTTTCAGAGATATCTCAGGCACTTGGTGTGAGTGCATCGCTGCTTCACCGGTGGTACAAATCAGCTCAATCTGTTTCCACAATTCCAGGTAAAATCACAGGGGTATCATCAACATCACAAAACGGCTTATTTGGGGAAAATGAGCGCTTAAAAGCTGAACTCAGACGCACCGAACAGGAGCGTGATATTTTAAAAAAAGCCTTGGGAATTTTCAGCCGCGGGATATGACAATAGTGTATGGCTTTGTCAATACCATCCGCGATGAGCATCCTGTTGAGCAGATCTGTAAAGTGTTAGGGATCAACCGAAGTTGTTTTTATGAATGGCACAATAAAACCACCCATCAACCCAAAGCTAAAAACACCATGATTGAACAGAAGGTGATTGCTGTTTTCAGCGAACATAAACGCCGTTACGGCTTCAGAAGGATCGTTGCCGAGCTTAAGCATCAAAACGTATGGGTAAGCCCTTATAAGGTCCGCAAGTACCTTTCTGCCAATGAGCTCAAAGCCATCCAGCCGCGATCCTTTGTGCCTAAAACAACCAACAGCAGGCATCCCTATCAAATCAGCCCCAACCACCTGAAGACAAAGGCTTTTCCGGTAGCTATCAACCAGGTGTGGGTAGGTGATATTACCTACATACCAATGGCTGCAGGAGTTTTCCGCTATTTGTCTGTATGGATGGACCTGTGTTCCAGGAAAATAGTAGGATGGGACCTGCAGGATCACATGCAGGAATCGCTGGTTACAGCCTCTCTCAATAAGGCAATAAGGACACGAAAAGTATCGCCTGGGTTAATGATACATTCCGATCGTGGCGGGCAGTATGCAGGGACTAAATTCAGGCAAATGCTGCATAGGAGAACCGTGATACAAAGCATGAGTGATGCTGATAATCCATATGATAATGCGCATATAGAATCCTTATTCAGCAGGTTCAAGGCAGAGTTGATGGAAGGTGGCGCCTTCCATGATGCTGAAGATTCCCAAACCGAGATTTTCGACTATATAGAAATGTATTATAACCCCTTACGGTTACATTCTTCCATTGGCTATTTATCTCCTAACAATTTTGAAAACCAGTTAGCATTAACATGAAAGTAAAGCCAATCAATAACGGTGAGGTGTGTTGATTTTGCCGGACAGTAAAGTGTCATAGGTTAATAATAATGTTTCAAATGTAGTATTATTGTTTATTGTTATCAAAGTATATGCATTGATGCCATGCCTCATAAAACCTAATCATAAGATTAATGGGCGATAGCCCATTCCATTTCTTCTTTCTTTTTTTGGTTCTTTTTTTCTTTAGTTTTTGATTAATCGATTCCTTGAAATACTTATCCACATTGGCTTTCAGCAGTATTTATTATATCTGTTTTTGAAATTAATCTGGCTATATTTGTTTTGCCGGAACCAAGCGGAAACAGGCTCTGCAGAGGTGCAACCTGCCAGGAATAATTCCGGACATCGACGCATACATCAGCTCTTTGACATCTTCTGTTCAGGTGGACTCAGGTTGGCCGACAGGCAGCGGTCAATGAGCTGATCGGGAAGCGCAAATTTTTTTACTTGTTTTGCTTTCATGTTGAAGCTAATTGTTTTTCATAATTGTTAGGAGATAAATAACCAATTGAAGAATGTAACCTGGAGGGGTTATAGTACATTTCAATAAACTCAAAAATTTTGCTATGGGAATCATCAGCGTTCAGGAACGCGCCGCCCTCTAAAAGCTCTGCTTTAAACCTGCTGAAAAAGGATTCCATATGCGCGTTGTCATAAGGATTATCGGCATCACTCATGCTTTGTGCAAGGGTACGGTCTTCCAGTATTTTTCTAAACTTGTTTCCTGCATACTGGCCGCCACGATCGGAATGAATCATTAAACCGGGAAATACTTTACGTGACCTTAATGCCTTGCTCAAAGAGGCGGTAACCAATGCTTCACGCATATGGTCCTGCAAATCCCACCCCACTATTTTCCTGGAACAGATATCCATCCGGACAGACAGATAACGAAAGCCACCTTCGACCATGGGGATGTAGGTAATATCGCCTACCCACGCCTGGTTGATTGCCTCAGGAAAGACCAAGTCCTTGAAAAGGTTTGGGCTGATGGCATAAGGATGCCTGCTGTCGGTGGTCTTGGGAACAAAAGATCGCGGCTGTATAGCTTTGAGCGCATTGCCGACAAGATATTTGCGGACCTTATAGCGGCTTACATGCACTTTTTGATGGCTAAGTTCAGCCACTATTCTCCTAACGCCATATCGACGCTTATGTTCCTTGAAAACGGCAATCACCTTCTGTTCCATAAAACTGTTTGTGGCTTTGATTTGATAGGTGCTTTTATTGTTCCATTCGTAGAAACTGCTGCGGCTGATTTGCATCACTTCGCATATTAACCGAAGCGGATGCTCATCGCGGATGCTATTGACAAAAGCGTACACTATTGTCATATCCCGCGGCTGAAAATTCCCAAGGCTTTTTTTAAAATATCACGCTCCTGTTCGGTGCGCCGCAGTTCGGTTTTTAAACGCTCAATTTCCTCCAAAGAGTGATCGAATGTAAATGATTTTGTTCCCTTTTGATTTGAATTGCTGGAAGTGAATTGAGAAGCTTTATACCAACGGCGTAACAAAGATCCACTAACACCCAGGGCTATTGACAACTCCGAAACAGGGCGTCCGGCAGCAATCATTTTAATAACATCTTCTTTAAAAGCTAAATCACTTAAGTTTCGCAGTTAAATTACGTTAGAATTTGTTTATGTTTTGGAGATATTAATTCCAATATTCCATTTAATTTACCGGAGTTGATAATCTTGTTGATGCATATATCAATATCTTCCACAAATACATCTAACGTTTCGATAATGATTTTCATAATAACTATTAATAGTTCCCATAACCTTATATGCAGCCTTTGTTCCATCATTTCTTCACCGGTAGCTCTGAATAATTCTCCTCTGGTTTCATAGTCATCGAAGCGTTTTCTTAAGGTAAGCAGGATATATTGAATCATGGTAATGGTAGTGTCTGCTATCTGCGCTTCCAGGCTTTTAGATTGGCATCCTCCCAGATTCAGGTATTGCTTGCTTTCTTTAAAGAACACCTCGATAGTCCACCGTACCTGATATTGCTCCATTACTTTACTATAAGAAAGAGCAGTATCGGTTGATAAAATCAAATGCCATTTACCTTTTTGACCAAACCGGCTAAAAAATAATCTGACCGGGTATTCTTTGTACATGACATCCACTATCAAATAACTTGCTCTAAGCTTACTGCAACGTTTGATACCTGTATTGCGTTTGACCCTGGTTAACAATTCGGTGGCACTATAATACTTTCCTTTGTACAAGTATTTAGCTTTGCCCATTTTCATCATTCCGATCAGGTGCACGTTTTGTTTGCTATAACTCCTTACGCATTCGATCATCCGTTCTGAAGTAAACCAACTGTCCATCAGCACATAATCTACTTTTAACAATCGAAGCGCCCTTTTAATCATCTCTATCCCAACCTCGGTTTTACTCCTGTCTACCTCCCTGGCTCTTTTATTACTTTCACTGTCTTCAAGGCGACATCCTTTATATTGCCGCTTTAATTGCTTTTTAGTCAATCCATAAGGCTTTTGTTCATTTTTGCCTTTTTCCCGGTGCAATGAAAAATCCAGCGGCAGATTACTTTTTCCATCATAATAACACAACAGCAATAAACGAAGCCCTAACTGATAGCTATGGTTCACATGATCCCAAAGCTTGCCTGTAAATTCTATAGCCCTCCCTGATTTATGCAACAAGGAATCATCTATGATCAAACAACGTTTGGCTTGTGTTTCAGCCTCCCCCTTCTTTTCAATAATGACCACGAATCGTTTTACAAAACTCATCAGCAACCTACGCCATGGAATGGTTTGCATGTTCTTAAATCTGTAATACACATCCTTGTCAGCACCGGACAAATCTTTGCTACGCGATTTAAATAGCGCATGTATACTGGCATGTTTAAGAAAAGGCAAAATGATCAACACCGGAAATACATCAATAATATGATAGCCTCTTTTCTTCAATGGCTTTAATACACCATACACCCTTTTAAATTCAAAGAACGAAAGTAGATTAACGAGGTAATCCACCATTTTTGTTGAATTGGAAAAATATTTTTTTAACTCTTCTACCGATTGAATATCTTTGGATTGCAGCATGACCTTGTACAAGTTTAGTACCTTTAAGTTACTGAATTTCAGTAGCTTACACAAGAATTCATGCTGCTTTTTTTATTTATTTTTCTTTTCTTTCCATCTAAATTTTATCTGCGAAACTTGAGAATATTTACTGTTTTTGTTTTAACCGTTCCTCGTTTTATATTCCAGGCTGATGAATCAATTTTTCATACTCTTACCTGCGGTATTCAATTGCTTTACGACCAATGCAACCTGCGTAAATAACATTGAATCAAACTATAATCAGAATTCTCCTATTGATTTAACTCCGCTCAGTAGAACGATTTTTAGGAAGTAATATAACCATTCTGTCGCACTACAAGCTGAACGGCAGATACGAAAAATAAGGATCGCGATTTTAAGAAAGTAACCTTTGTCCTCTATCGCAAACGTTTTATTGATCCTGTTCTACCCAAACCAATTTACCGGTATCGTAGCCCAATGCCGTAGCCTTTTGCAGGTAATCCTGCTTTATGTTTTCGGGCATTGTTTTTTCCCGGCTGAGCAGCCACAAGTAATTCAAATTTTTACCGGCTATCAATGCATATTTATAATCCGCATCAAGCGCAATTACATTGTAGCCGGCATAAAACGGACCGAAGAAAGAAACCTTCAATTTGGCTTCGTCTTTATCACCCACAAATTTTGCTTTTCCTGTTGATTGTTTCCATTCCAATGATTTATAGTTGTAGCCACGGTTCACTACTTTAATGCTGCCATCGGGATTGAGAGAATAATCTGCGGTGGTGTTCTTTAAATTCTTTTCAAAGCGAAAATCCAGGCGTGCAATCTCGTACCATTTGCCAAAGTATTTTTTACTGTTGAATGGTTTTACAGCAACGGCCCCTTTGGGAATGGTTTTGCAGGATTGCAAGATTGCAAAAGCAACTACGCCCAAGACTGCTACGCCTGCTATATTTCTTTTTTTCATAGTTGTACATTTAATGTTTATACCGAATATTTTGCATTATGAAGATTGCAATAGCCATGCCTACACGCCTGGATGTTTAACACTTCTTATTTCTTTAGAGCCTGGCGACTTTGCGGAAATAGATATTAGTCCGGCCCATTTTGGCAACCCCCTGGTGCCTTGGCTTAGAAGATCTTCTCAATAATCCAATCTAAATAAGTTTTATTGTCTACCAGTTTGCCTGGTCTGCATTATGTTCTTTTTCATCCTCTTTGTGCCAATCAAGTCGCAAAATGTTTTTTGAAATCATATGCTCTTTTTTCCAGTCCGCTTTTGCCACATTCCCAAGTTCTGAGCTGTCACGAAGCAAAATGAATGACTTAAGTTTCGCAGTTAAATTACGTTAGAATTTGTTTATGTTTTGGAGATATTAATTCCAATATTCCATTTAATTTACCGGAGTTGATAATCTTGTTGATGCATATATCAATATCTTCCACAAATACATCTAACGTTTCGATAATGATTTTCATAATAACTATTAATAGTTCCCATAACCTTATATGCAGCCTTTGTTCCATCATTTCTTCACCGGTAGCTCTGAATAATTCTCCTCTGGTTTCATAGTCATCGAAGCGTTTTCTTAAGGTAAGCAGGATATATTGAATCATGGTAATGGTAGTGTCTGCTATCTGCGCTTCCAGGCTTTTAGATTGGCATCCTCCCAGATTCAGGTATTGCTTGCTTTCTTTAAAGAACACCTCGATAGTCCACCGTACCTGATATTGCTCCATTACTTTACTATAAGAAAGAGCAGTATCGGTTGATAAAATCAAATGCCATTTACCTTTTTGACCAAACCGGCTAAAAAATAATCTGACCGGGTATTCTTTGTACATGACATCCACTATCAAATAACTTGCTCTAAGCTTACTGCAACGTTTGATACCTGTATTGCGTTTGACCCTGGTTAACAATTCGGTGGCACTATAATACTTTCCTTTGTACAAGTATTTAGCTTTGCCCATTTTCATCATTCCGATCAGGTGCACGTTTTGTTTGCTATAACTCCTTACGCATTCGATCATCCGTTCTGAAGTAAACCAACTGTCCATCAGCACATAATCTACTTTTAACAATCGAAGCGCCCTTTTAATCATCTCTATCCCAACCTCGGTTTTACTCCTGTCTACCTCCCTGGCTCTTTTATTACTTTCACTGTCTTCAAGGCGACATCCTTTATATTGCCGCTTTAATTGCTTTTTAGTCAATCCATAAGGCTTTTGTTCATTTTTGCCTTTTTCCCGGTGCAATGAAAAATCCAGCGGCAGATTACTTTTTCCATCATAATAACACAACAGCAATAAACGAAGCCCTAACTGATAGCTATGGTTCACATGATCCCAAAGCTTGCCTGTAAATTCTATAGCCCTCCCTGATTTATGCAACAAGGAATCATCTATGATCAAACAACGTTTGGCTTGTGTTTCAGCCTCCCCCTTCTTTTCAATAATGACCACGAATCGTTTTACAAAACTCATCAGCAACCTACGCCATGGAATGGTTTGCATGTTCTTAAATCTGTAATACACATCCTTGTCAGCACCGGACAAATCTTTGCTACGCGATTTAAATAGCGCATGTATACTGGCATGTTTAAGAAAAGGCAAAATGATCAACACCGGAAATACATCAATAATATGATAGCCTCTTTTCTTCAATGGCTTTAATACACCATACACCCTTTTAAATTCAAAGAACGAAAGTAGATTAACGAGGTAATCCACCATTTTTGTTGAATTGGAAAAATATTTTTTTAACTCTTCTACCGATTGAATATCTTTGGATTGCAGCATGACCTTGTACAAGTTTAGTACCTTTAAGTTACTGAATTTCAGTAGCTTACACAAGAATTCATGCTGCTTTTTTTATTTATTTTTCTTTTCTTTCCATCTAAATTTTATCTGCGAAACTTGAGTTAATCATATTTCCTGTTTGTTCTCTTTTTAGATAAACTCATTGTTGCTCAAATTTAAGCAACTTTACTGTCCGGATTTATTGGTGCACCTCATGCTTCAGAGAAAAGAAAGTTTGGCGGTTATGATGACAGCCGCGGACTTCGTTACCTGCCAACAAAGTATTTCATTCAGTTAAGTGATTATTCCGGTGGACTTACATATACTAAATGGTTTGCCAAAAGTTTTCCGGACGATATCGGCTTTCCTGATTTTTTGTTTGAGTGGACAATCATACTCTTTAAAACCGGTAAAATTCAGGAGGCAGAAAAAAAGGCATTGCAGACTTTTTGCAGAAATACATACCTCTTTGACAAATACTTTGGCAGACCCATAATACCGATTGACAAATGGGAAGGTTCCAATCTCGAAGTTGCAGCATTTGCAGAATGCTTGCCGTATTCAAGCAGTCAGAGGGAGCTATCAGAATTTAGCGATTGGTTGGATAGCTACATTTCAACGGAAAGTTTTATTTCCCTTTCAACAAAGTATATTGACATTCAGAAAAAGCTTAAGACGGAGCATGACCATAAGAAAAGGCATGATTTAATTCAACAGGCAACACTAATAGAGGAGTCAACCTAAAAGGCGAACAACTGCTACCAACCTGGGTTTGCAGCAAGTGGGGCAGACGGAATAACAATCATCTTCAAATCGCTATTTTACAGTGGTTTGGGCAGGACATTATATATTTGGCATATGAACAAACGATCAGATTTTAGCTATAAATTTAGCAGCAGTTATCGGCAGACGGAACACCGATTCCCCACCTGCTGCAAGCCCTAAACGTTGTGCGTCACGCTTTGGCGACGTTTCCTTAAATTTGTAGAAATATGACGACATGCCCAGTACTTTAAAATATATTGTTGATGACAGTGGACACAAGACTTCGGTACTAGTGCCTGTGAAAGTTTGGGATGACCTAAATGCTAATTACCAGAGACTGCAGAAAAAGCTGGACATACTAAACAACATCAGTGACGGTTTTAATGAAGTGAAACAAACAAAAAACACTGGAAAAAAATTGCAAACTCTCAAAGATTTCCTCAAGTGACAGTTACGGTTCGCATAACCAAGAGTTTCAAGGCGGCCGTTAAACCACTTCTTAAAAAGTATCCTTCACTTTCTAAAGATTTACTTTCACTGGAGACTGAATTAATATCCAATCCTAAACTTGGAATCCCCCTCGGACATAATTCTTACAAAATCAGATTAAAAATTCAGGCAAAGGAAAAGGCAAAAGCGGCGGAGCAAGAATAATTTCATTAGTGGAAACCACTTTGATTGGGAAAATAGATATAAAAGAGGAAGATGTAACAGTGAATCTGATTACCATTTACGACAAGGCAGAAACCGCGACCATTAGCGATAAGGAACTCAAAGAACTTATAAAAGCTTTTCATCGAAATCCATAGCGCGAACGCACAACCTGGGTTTGCAGCAAGTGGGGCAGGACGGAATAACAATCATCTTCAAATCGCTATTGTACAGTGGTTTGGGCAGGACATTATAAATTTGGCATATGAACAAACGATCAACTTTTAGCTATAAATTTAGCAGCAGTTATCGGCAGACGGAACACGGATTTCCCCACCTGCTGCAAGCCCTGAACGTTAGCGGTCAGGCTACAAACAACCAAAAAATATGGGTGGACTTAATTTTCCACCCTGTAATCAACCATAGTTCCAACCCAAAAACTTCAACAGTGGACATTATTGAAAGTAAATTTGCATATCGTTTCACTTAAACTCAAAATGATATGAACAAAAATTTTTCAACTTCGTGACTTGTTTTTGGCTTGACAATTTTTATTGGACTTGTGCCATTAGCATTTACGTTTTCACAAAACGGAACACAACTATTACTTGAAACCTCATTCAAGTATTTAGTTTGGTGTGGTCAATCAATTATTCTGCTTCTGCTGCTCTTGACAAAACAGAACATAAGCAAAAATCAACTAATTGGCTTGACAGCACTTTACCTGCTTGTGCCATTTACGTTTACTTTTACCGCAAATGGTGCTTCCTTTTTAATTTTGAACAATTACACAAGTTCAATTCTGTCTTGGGCAATAGCAAGTGTATTGTTTGGCAAGCTGTTTTTGTTACTTCGAAATTTTAGAAAAGACCAACCATTGAAAAATTTATGACAGCAAAACGCAAACAAGAATTACTAATAGCTTTGAGCATTTTTCTAGCATTATGTTCAATTGGGTTTTCATTTGAAGGAACTACTTTTTTATGGTTTTGGCAGAAGTATCCCATTATTCCAATATTGTTGCTTTTGTTTGTGTTTATTGCTGTTCGTTATTGGCTAAAACTTGAAGTAGAAAAGCAAAGGCAACACATTCTTTTAGAATATACACGTAGTATTAAAACCAAAGAACATACGGATTTTAAAAATCTGTTATCGCAAAGAGAAATTGAAGTGTTAGAGTTGATAAATAGTGGATTGAGTAACAAGGTAATAGCCGACAAACTATTCATCTCTTTATCAACCGTTAAAACACATATTAACAACATCTACAAAATTTTGGACGTTAAAAGCAGACGGCAAGCAATTGAAAAAATGAATGGTGGCTAAAAAGCCCGAACCGCACAACATTAAGCGTATTGAAGAAAGCCCCCGGATTTAAAGAATGATTTAAAAAATAAAAGAGCCCTGGAAATTAATACTTCGGGGCTTTTTGCAATACGGTGTTCAGCGACACCGGCTATAATAACGTCTGTGATTTGGGTAAGGTGTTTTGTATTGTTTTTGGGAAGGTTGCTATATGAATGTACGGTTACCAATCAGGATTTTTGCTTATAGTTAGCTGCATGCTCTGCATAATATCCCCTACCCAAAAACGAACTTTGTTGTTGGAGAAATAAAATAATTTGTAAGTGTTATGTGGTCTTATTAACAGTAGCATATTTTCTTTTTATTTTGGGAGAACCCCTGTTACGCAGATCTGCCACATCTACCAGGCAGCCATTGTGATAAATCAATGTTTTTATTAACTCCATATGCCCTTGCCCACATCGGGGCAGCGTGAGATGTCTTTGCCGGTTTGCAGCAGCAATCGTAATGCCGCCGGTATGTGTATCCGTGGCATAGGTGCAGGTAAGCGCAGTTGGGCACATACTGCTGCTATACGCTCCATTTTATTTTTAGCATGCAGGTAGCCTGCATGCCGGATCTTTACAAAACCTTTGGGTAAGATGTGCTGCTCAAAGCGACGCAAAAATTCCGGATGGGTAAGCACCATTACGTTTTGCTTATTGCCATCTGCATAATCTTTGTAACTAAAACTGATGTGGCTGTTATCTATCTGCAATATCCTGTGGGCGGTAATGGCAACCTTGTGGGTATAGCGGCCAAGATATTCTATTATTTGTGCCGGCCCGCCAAAGGTCGCTTTGGCATACACATTCCACTTCTTTTGACCTACAGTGGCAAGTATGTTTTCCACTGCCTGGCTGTCTGTATATTTTAAACTTCCCTTAGCTATATACTTTCTTAGGGCAGTTAAAAAATAGCCCTTGTATATTTTTTCCATGGCTCTGCGGGGAAACAAAAAAAGGCCATTGGCTCTCCTTTCTTTTATCCATTTACCAGCGCCATCCATACCTCCGCCACGTTGGGCGCAAGCGTTTCGCCGGTTCAAAATATCATATCGTCTGGGTGCATTTAAAATTGTCGCTATCCGTTTAAGCGGCCTCTTTAATCAATTCTACTACTTTCCCCCACTGTTTATTCATTGATAACACTCTTAGATTTAGCATATTTTGAGCGCCGTTGTTAGTCCATCTTTGCCCCGATTGTTTCATCCGCTTTTGCACTACTGTTCTGTGTGCTGATTCTATTGCACCCGACCCTATTATACCGGCACCTGTATTTTTATAGCATTGGTAATCCATTCTATAAGCATTGCTGGTATAATAATTAATCAGTGATAGTGCGTCCCGGCTTTCACTATCTTTTCGTTTTATGTTTTTGATAACCGCTGTCACTTTACTTTGTAATAACAGTTCTTTTTGTTTTTCTGTCCATTTTTTCAGCTTCGCTTCATCAGTAAAAATAGTATTGGCAAATTGATGCAGGTGTTCACAAACATGATAATAGTCCAGTATGGATACGGCTAGCGGATAGGCATCTTCTATCCAGTTTTTTATCCATGTTCCCCCATCAGCAATAAATACCAATCGCTTCCCCAATCTGCCATACGACTCTATTAACGTATCCATATGGCTGGTAAAATCCTTATGGTTTCCCAGGTGGGCTACGTATTGTGAATGCCTTATCCAGCTTGAGTTCCCGTTAGGGTCAATGCAAGAGTCGCTCGTAAACATCCTGCCCACTTTTACTTCCTTCCAACCTTCATCCCGGGTTAACAGCATAGAGCCGTCTGCTTCCACATACAACACTTCGCCTTTCTTTACCGGTTCTAACGACCGGCAAACATTTACTTCCTTTTCAGCTAACTTGCCGTAGCAATCTGTTACCAGATAAACCTGGGAGGTACTCACTTGTATATCTATAAATTTTTCCAGCACCTCATTGCATCTTTGATAACAATCCATCTGGCCAGCATACACCAATAGTTCCTGCAAATGAGGACTTATTTGAAAACCATTCGCACCATTACTAAAACTATGGGTTTTATTTATACTGACTTTCCCAAATTTGGTGAGTGTTTTTTTTTACGCCTGTCGGCCGGTACGTCACTTATATTTGCTTCCAAGACTGACCTGCCCAGGTCCCGCCATATTTTCTCAAACTCTTTTTCGTAGTCGTAAAAATTATCAATTTTATTTAAGGCTTGTAATTCTGCATACCGCTTTTGCGCTAAGGCAATGAAATTGGCTTCCGTCATGGGTTGGTAGATTTGGTTTGCCAAATTTAGCCATTTTTTTATGCGACAATTTTAAATGCACCCTATCGCCTTTACTACAGGAATAATTTCTTACTTTTGAATTATGCTAACAGTGACGCTTAACATACCTGACAATATCGACGTTGACAGCAATGAAATTACTATGCTTGTCGCTACCAAATTATATGATCAAGGCAAGCTTTCTCTTGGACAGGCGGCAGAATTGGTTGGCTTGACCAAACGGACTTTTGCGGAACTATTGGGTCGTTACAATGTTTCGATATTTAATTATCCCTCATCTGACATTGCCCGAGACGTTTCCAATGCATAAAATTATTATATGTGACACCAGTTGTTTTATTGTTCTGACAAATATTAGTGAACTTGATTTATTGCAAAAGGTTTACGCACAAATTGTGACAACGCCGGAAGTATTAGATGAGTTTGGCGAAACCCTTCCACAATGGGTTATCATTGAGCGAGCAGTAAACTACCAGCTGCAACAGGTTTTGGAATTGCAGCTTGACAAAGGGGAATCCAGTGCTATTGCATTAGCAATTGGGACACCTGGATGTACAGTTATACTTGACGACATCAAAGCAAGAAAAGTGGCTGAAAAGCTAGGACTTGATATCACCGGCACTATTGGAGTGATAATAAAAGCGAAGCTCAAAGGAATTATTCCCTCAATAAAGCCCTTAATTGCCAAAATAAAAGCCACGAACTTTAGATTAACTGAAGACATTGAAAAGGAAGCCTTAATTACAGCAGAGGAATAAAATCGCGGGAAGCTTTACATGCAAGACACGCCAGCGCCCAACCGTGCATCCTATGTACCTTAGGGTGATTGAGACAAGTTAATATGGTAGGCTTTGGATATAAATTCTTTTGAAAGAGAAAGATTTATATTAAATAAACCTTTCCCCTTCGCAAGTGTATTTTTTCCTTATTTCAAATATATTCATTTTTTTTAAATCAACATACCCAGCATCCTATGAGTAGTCACATAATTTTGTAGTGAGGCAAAATAAGTGCTACAGTTCTCTGTTACTTTTTGTTGATTTTTACACTTAGTCCCGATGGTTGAGGAGTGGTGTAAAACAGGCTGCTACAGTCTTTGACGAAGAAAATCTCTCGCCATTTGATTATGCTGCGATAACAACTTTTGTTTAGTAGTCAACCTGCCGTTTTATTTATGGTATGTTGCTGAAAAAATATTTTCTTGATTAAAAAGGGAGCCTGCTACAGCCTTAGCGACAGTATCTCACTTACATGCAAGGTTTAGTAGTCAGGCTCCCGGTTATTTTACGATGCCATATTCGTACTGCTGCCGGGAATGGTTCTTAAGAGATAGTAGTTGGTTTTATAGCGTTGCTCTCTCATCATCTTACGAATGGCATTGCTGATGCTTAATAGCTCTTTTCTCAGGAATTCCATTTTCTACATGACCACTAAGAAGATGTTTGCCGCTGCTTGCCATTGCCTCCTGTGCCTTTCGTTTAAACAACCAGGAAGATTTTTGATTGATGCCGTATTCATTAGCCAATTCTATGGTTGACATTCCTTTTTTGCGCACAGAGATCCGAAAGTTAATCCCAAAAGCCTTCAGCAGCGGGATCTTCATCTTGTGAAACAATGTGTGTGCTGTGACAGATTCATCATACCCGCACTGTGTACATCGCAAATGAAACCGAGTCTTGCCTTTGCAGCTTTTCTTCCCATTGCAATTGCGGCATCGATAACCGTCATTCCATTTTAAATCAAACAGATACTGCCTGCAATCATCTTCACTTGTAAAGAACTTATTAAACTCACTAATGGTGATTCCCTGAAACATACTCAAATATTTAGTACAAATATACTAAATTTATTAGCTAAGGTCTATTTCTTATCTTCGCTTTGCGCTCTATCTGGATAACCCTATTGTTATTAATCTAACCATTTTTGCCCCATCGATCCTAGTCCTTAATAATGGGTATTGAGCCCTAATTGTTATATGGTCACCAAGGGAAAAAAACGGCAGTGGATTATATCCGCCCATGGGTAGTTAACCCTGACGAAAGATTAATGCGCCACTGCCGATGGTTAGGTTTATTCACACAAAATTGTGGATTGTAAAAGAAAAAAAGTAACAAAAAAAGAAAAGTAGTAATAGTACCACATCTTTAAATTATTATTAAATACAAATCTAAAGGACGTATTAGTTAGCTGGAATTTCAAGCATATTGTTAACCTAGACAAGATTCGTGGCTACAATGGTATTAATTATCAGTTAGGATACAACATGATAGAAATTCGAACGCCAAAAGAAATAATTAATTATGAAAACACAAACCTTTCAACCGGTTGACAACATGGTTAAGAAAATGCGGCAAATTAGGGATGAGATAAGCAATGAAATAAAAGACATGACATTCGAGGAAGAACGTGCTTATCTGGATAATCTGTTAGACCCTGAAGTGCAGCAAGCCAGCGCCCAACCTGGCATTGCTGAAAGTGGGGCGGACTATACATCATCAACTGACGGATAAAATGGGGAGCAATTGCTCATTAATCATCTTTTAGAATGCCAATTCCCCGCCTTCAGCAATACCTAGCCGTTAACACGACATTGACGCTGCTGGCAGTCACCCTGTGAATGATCGCAGTTGTGTTCAGTCCGGACGCCGAAGTGAAGCCTACTGGCATAAAAATATTCACAGAGTAAAATGAGAGAGCATAAGAAAAGGATAGTTCAGGTGAGCCGGGCGCGGAGGCGAGGGAAACTTGTTTATCAAAGCCGAAGCGCCCGGCTCACCCGGTGAAGTTACCCACTATTTTTTGCAAATTCAATTTTTCGAGTACCGTATTAACCTCGTAAAAGAAAGGTGATTTAACCCGTAGTCAACCCAACGGCAACATAGTTATGTGCAAGATGAAGTGGTCCGTCCTGACCAGGAAAAATAACTTCGCCAATCGGAAATTAGCGAAATTATTTTTCCTTACACAACCGCTTGCACCCTGATCAGCAGCGTCAACGTCGGTTAACATGGTATTACCGAAAGCGGCGTATCACGCTGATATTTTAAATAACTTTAGGCCGCCTTCGGTAATACCCGACACGTTATGCGCCACCATATTTGCATCATTCATTCGGTGCGAGGTTATGGGACAAAGATAAACAGCAGAGTGCCCGTGAATCAATTTTTTCAAATCTGAATTAATTGGAGAGATGAGTAAATGAATGAGTAGGATTTTTATCAATGCTACATTCTGCGGACAAACTCACTCCGATACATTTCCAATCAGCTTTAGTTGAGAGACCTAAACGGTCGAATAAATTTTGTAGTGGCTCCAAATAATGTAATATAAAAAGTGTGACAGTGTGCCCACTCCGATGCATTTGTTTTCCAATCAGCTTTAGTTGGGCGGCTTGGGCGGAGGAATAAATTTGTACCGGTTCCAGAAATGTAATATAAAAAGTGTGACAGTGTGCCCACTCCGATGCATTTGTTTTCCAATCAGCTTTAGTTGGGCGGCTTGGGCGGAGGAATAAATTTATACCGGTTCCAGAAATGTAACATAAAAAGTGGGACAGTTTGCCCACTCCGATACATCTGTTTTCAATCGGCTTTAGTTGGGCGGCTTGAGCAGTTGAATTTTGCTGGGCAGGTATTCAGATATTAATAGGTACGTACTGATCACAGCCATTAATTGATAAGTTTACTAAATATTTCTACATTCCGTTGTTGCGAAACCCGGACAAAGAAATCAATCCAAATCTTTTTACCCTGGTTGTGCAAAATACTTAACGAGGAATGGCGGCGCATAACCCTGCATTTAAAAAATTGGGGCAGACGTAATCCGTGATTGAGCTTTGGATCATTATTCAGCAATAGTTCCAGCGGACGGAATTATTTTGAACTTTTGGAATATATTTGAGCAATAAATCAATTTTGAGCATTTGTTAGCCGGGCCGACGAACATGAAATGCCCCAACTTTCTAAATGCGTACACGTTATGCGCCACCATTTTGTCGACATTCATCAGGTGCTAGACATGAACGGCAAACCCTAACAGAGTGCCGGCTCAGATAGATTGTTTTTTAAATTATCCTTATTTGGGTGGCTTCGTCGGATGAATAAATTTGTACCGGTTCCAAGAATGTAGCATAATAAATGTGACAGTTTGCCCACTCCGATACATTGGTTTTCAAATTGGCTTCTGTTGGGCGACTTCGACGGACGAATAAATCTTTGCGCGTTCCAAGGTTGCAACATAAAAGTGTGACCGTGAGCCCACTCCGATACATTGGTTTTTCAATCGGCTTTAGTTGGGCGGCTTCAGCGGAACCAATAAGTCTGTACCGGTTCCAGCAATGTAATATTAAAAGTGTGACAGTGTGCCCACTCCGATACATTGGTTTTCAAATTGGCTTCAGTTGGGCGACTTCGACGGACGAATAAATCTGTACCGGCTCCAGCAATGCAATATAAAAAGTTCGACAGTGTACGCACTCCGATACATTGGTTTTCCAACTGGCTTCTGTTGGCGGCTTGAACGATAGAATATGTCTATGCTCCTATCAGGTTGGCAAAATACTTTTAATGCTGAATGGCGGCGCATAACCTTGCATTTAAAAAATTGGGGCCGGACGTAAGCCGTGGTTGAACTGTGGATCATTATTGGGCAATTGTTCCGGCGGACGGAACAATGTTGAGCATTTGGAATATATTTGAACACACTACTGTCCGGTACAATTTATTAAAAAAACGGGAAATGTAATGCTACAATGGTTTTTGGCTATTTTAATTATTTGACGATTTGAACTTAAAGTTGATTTTTTGCTATTAGATTTAGCAATGAATCAGGACAAATACATTTTCTCACAGTTATTTGAAATAATTTATTGGTATGATTTTGATCTGTGTGTAAAACGATATCGTGGTAATAGTGGTGTGAAAAGCTTTACATGCTGGGAACAATTTTTAGTAATGAGCTTTGCTCAATTCAGCTATAGAGAAAGTTTAAGAGATATAGAATATTGTTTAGAAAGTATAGGATCTAAATTATATCATTGCGGAATTAAAACTCGTATTACAAAGAGTACTTTATCAGATGCCAACAGAGATAGAGACTGGAAAATATATGCCGATTACGCTCAAATTTTAATCAAGCAGGCAGTACCGTTATATAAAGGTGAGAATAAATTAAGCGAAGAATTGCAAACTTTGATTTATGCCTTCGACAGTACAACGATTGATTTGTGCCTTGAGCTTTTCCGGTGGGCTAATTTCCGAACTACAAAAAGTGCAGTGAAATTACATGTGCTTTTAAACATTGATGGTTCTATCCCTGAGTTTATTAGTATAACTGATGGCAGCGTTCATAATGTGAAGATTTTAGATCAGCTGAATTATAAGCCAGGCGCGTATTACTTGTTAGATAAGGGATATGTCTCTTACAAAAGATTATATAGAATCGAAGTAGAAAAGGCTTTTTTTGTAACGAGAGCAAAAGAAAATATGGCTTATGAAGTGACAAAGATTAAAAGGACTTCTGTAAGAGCGGGAATTATAAAAGATGAATTAGTTCAACTAACTGGCTACTATGCAAAAAAGGGATATCCGAAGATAATCAGAAGAATTGAGTATGCAGATAAAGTGAGCAATCAAAAATTGGTATTCTTAACTAATGATCTTAATATTAAATCCTTCACCATATCAAGGTTGTATAAGGAGAGATGGGGTGTTGAATTATTTTTTAAATGGATCAAGCAGAATTTACGGATTAAAAAGTTTTACGGAAATAACGAAAATGCAGTAAAAGTACAGATCTGTATGTGAGTATTTAATAATCGCGATTCTTAAAAAGAAATTAAATTTAAAGCCGAGTATGAATCAGATATTGCAAATATTAAGTATTAGCTTATTCGAGAAAACGCCTATAAAAAGCTTGTTCAAAAAGGAAAATACTAATATTATTAGCAATCAGCAATTCTTATTCTGAAAATCTACCGGACAGTAGTGATTTGAACAATAAATCAATGTTGAGCATTTGTTAGCCGGGCGAAAATGGAATGCCCCAACTTTCTAAATGCGTACTCGTTGGCTGCTATGTTGCAAAACAAACCCATATATCATTATAAACAAAAAACGCAAAGTCATGAAAAAAGTAAGCATTGTATTTGTACACGGACTTTGGGCAGACGGCTCGTGTTGGAGTGAAGTAGCCCCAGCCCTTATTGCTGAAGGACACGAAGTAATTTCTGTGCAAAACCCCTTATCAACATTAGCAGACGATGTTGCTGCGACCGAAAGAGCTTTTGCAAAACTTGAAGCACCCATAGTCCTTGTTGGACATTCGTGGGGAGAAATAGTTATTACAGCGGCTGGCATTAACCCAAAAGTGAAAGCCTTAGTATATGTAGCAGCTTTTGCGCCCGACGAGAATGAAACGTTCTCAGAACTTACTCAAGATTATCCTACTGCCATACTTCAACACTTAGAATTTGTGGATGGATATATATGGTTGACCAGGGAGGGAATACAAAAACATTTTGCGGCAGACCTTTTAGAAAAACAATGGGAGCTTATTCATTGTACCCAAGGTCCCGCTGCTGCTTTGTTGTTAGGAGAAAAAATGACCAAGCCTGCATGGAAAGAAAAATCCAGTTGGTATATTATTGCAAAAAATGACCAAGCTATCAGCCCCGTTCTTCAAGACATCATGGCTAAGAGGATTGGTGCAAAAATAGCGGAACTTGAAACGAGCCACGTACCAATGATGTCAAAACCTGAAGAAGTATTAAAAGTTATTAGGGAAGCGATTGCAAGTGTGTAACATGTTGATGATATAATATTACCCATACGTTAGGCGGCCTGCACAAACACAGCAGCCAACAGCGAGGTTTTGCGTCAGCGGGGGGTGACGAATAAATCCTCATCTTTTGTACTACCATCAGCTGCATATCCGGCTGACGTAACATGATCAGCAGCAGAATATGTTTTCAACTTTTGTATCTTTAATCGGCTTCAGTTCCGGGCCGAATGTTTTTCAAATGCCCCTCCGAACGCAAAGCCCTAACGTTAGCAGCAAATTTTTTATAGATGCCACGAACATTATTATCGCCGACACAACTAAATACAAGAGAACTTTTTTCAGTTCGACAAATTCTCTTATCTCGAGGTTTTGAAGTTACTCAAACCAATACAGTAGAAAAACTTTTACTAGTTGAAGAAAACAAGAAAACCAATACGATGAAATTTGGCTAACTCTTTACGATATTTATAATGACACTCAACTTAGGACAGAATTAAAAAATTTCCTCTACAAAAAATCAAAAGCAAAATCTAATGAGACTATTAAGCTTTTAAATCATCCAAAATTTGTAAATGAATACAAACGGTTTGACAACACGTTTGAATGGTTCGCAGGAGAATTAATGGTCAACAAATTTGCTGCATTTTCTGCATCGTTTGGTGTGACATTTAGAGATATAATGAGAAACTCAACAGGAACGGACTCTGGTGATTTTGATTCTTTAGTTGTACTTAGAGATACAAACCTTGCCTATTTTGAATGTAAGGCAGGTAGTTTTGACAATGACGCAATTATGAAATGTTATGAAAGGATGCTTTCTTTGAATTGTCAATATTCCATTCTATTCTGTGTCGAAAATATTGACGAAGTAAAACTCATTTGGGATACCCAAAAAGTACAAATACCTGTTGTTTGAGATGTACCAATAAATCCGGACAGTAAAGTGACGTAAATTCGCTAACCATGTCTGTCAAAAAAGTAACAAGAACTCATAGAAAGTATGATTTATCATTCAAAGAGGATGTGATTAAAATGATATCTTCAGGCCGTCCCGTTTCAGAGATATCTCAGGCACTTGGTGTGAGTGCATCGCTGCTTCACCGGTGGTACAAATCAGCTCAATCTGTTTCCACAATTCCAGGTAAAATCACAGGGGTATCATCAACATCACAAAACGGCTTATTTGGGGAAAATGAGCGCTTAAAAGCTGAACTCAGACGCACCGAACAGGAGCGTGATATTTTAAAAAAAGCCTTGGGAATTTTCAGCCGCGGGATATGACAATAGTGTATGGCTTTGTCAATACCATCCGCGATGAGCATCCTGTTGAGCAGATCTGTAAAGTGTTAGGGATCAACCGAAGTTGTTTTTATGAATGGCACAATAAAACCACCCATCAACCCAAAGCTAAAAACACCATGATTGAACAGAAGGTGATTGCTGTTTTCAGCGAACATAAACGCCGTTACGGCTTCAGAAGGATCGTTGCCGAGCTTAAGCATCAAAACGTATGGGTAAGCCCTTATAAGGTCCGCAAGTACCTTTCTGCCAATGAGCTCAAAGCCATCCAGCCGCGATCCTTTGTGCCTAAAACAACCAACAGCAGGCATCCCTATCAAATCAGCCCCAACCACCTGAAGACAAAGGCTTTTCCGGTAGCTATCAACCAGGTGTGGGTAGGTGATATTACCTACATACCAATGGCTGCAGGAGTTTTCCGCTATTTGTCTGTATGGATGGACCTGTGTTCCAGGAAAATAGTAGGATGGGACCTGCAGGATCACATGCAGGAATCGCTGGTTACAGCCTCTCTCAATAAGGCAATAAGGACACGAAAAGTATCGCCTGGGTTAATGATACATTCCGATCGTGGCGGGCAGTATGCAGGGACTAAATTCAGGCAAATGCTGCATAGGAGAACCGTGATACAAAGCATGAGTGATGCTGATAATCCATATGATAATGCGCATATAGAATCCTTATTCAGCAGGTTCAAGGCAGAGTTGATGGAAGGTGGCGCCTTCCATGATGCTGAAGATTCCCAAACCGAGATTTTCGACTATATAGAAATGTATTATAACCCCTTACGGTTACATTCTTCCATTGGCTATTTATCTCCTAACAATTTTGAAAACCAGTTAGCATTAACATGAAAGTAAAGCCAATCAATAACGGTACTAAGGCGTCTGGCAAGCCCGTTAACCGCTGTCTGGCTGCCAACCTTAGCCCACCTGAAAATAGTACTGTCAAAGAGCTTAAAATATGCCTACGATGTCCGGAATTATTCCTGGCAGGTTGCACCTCTGCAGAGCCTGTTTCTGCTTCATTCCGGCAAAACAAATATATCATGAATAACATCAATAACAAAATAATAAATGCTGTTGAAACTCAATGTGGATAAGTATTTCAAAGGAATCAGCAGATGAAAAATTTAAGAAAAAAAGCACCAAAAAAAGAAAGAAGAAAAGGAATGGGCTATCGCCCATGAATCTAATGATTAGGTTTTCTGAGGCATCAGCATCAAAGCATATTTACTTTGATAACAATTAATATTACATTTGAAACATTATTCTAAACTAAGACACTTTACTGTCCGGATAAATCGACACACCTCAGTTAACTTACATTTATTAAACAGAATTAATATCAAAGGGAAAGAACAAGACGTAATTTACGACTTAAACAATTGCTATATATTTGATATGACAGGTAATATTGAAAATAAAATAAGAACAGCACTTCGGGTTAATGCAGCAAAAATAAACAGCACACATTATACTATGTCTCCAGACAATGAGACATTTGGAATGTTAGGTTATGAAGTTGCAACTATTGACACAACACGATATGAGAAATAAAAACTGCTGCTAACGGCTGCATTGGTGCCAGCAGGGCAGGACTTAGGGCAATGAGCGGTGGTTCATTGCTGAGCAGTTGTTGGGCTTGACAATAAATCCGGCCATTAAGGCAAACAACGAACTTTTGAATATTTATCAAGCGGCAGTTCCGGGCAGACGTAAATAAAACGCCCTGCCGGACGCCAATGCGAAATCGTTGCCTGCAATGCCTTTTAATCAAACAATCGCCTTAAATTTATATCTTTGATTTGACAAATTTCATACAATGAAGCGGCAAGCTATTATTGACCAGACAATTCAAATCATAAATCAACTTCCGCAAGACAAGGCCGTGGAGATATCTGATTTTGCGGCCTTTGTTTTGAAGAGATATGAAGAACAAACCATTATTGAAAATATTCAACAAATTGTTTCAGATAGTAACGCATTTAGTTTCTTAGCCGAGGAGGAAGACCTTTATTCAATCAATGACTTAAAGGAGCGATTCAATGAAAGGTGATGTTGTTTTAATTCCTTTTCCGTTTACTGATCTTTCGGGTAATAAGCTTCGACCAGCCGTTGTGCTCATAGAGACTAGCTTAGATTTAACCGTCTGCTTTATTACAACGCAGCTAAGATGGAAAGAGCCCACCGATGTGGAATTGATTCCATCAATTACTAGCGGTGTCAAAAAATCGTCATTAATACGGTTAAGTAAGATAGCTACCGTTGATAAAAGGTTAGCTCTTGGAATAATAGGAAAGTTGGACAGTAGTGAATTGAGTGAATTAAATGTAAAATTAAAGGCAATCTTGCTCCTATCCTAAAAGTGGCACTGCAGGCAACATTATGTTTACGAAAGTTGGGCGGAGGAACAGTAGTCATCATTTGTTTTTCAATTTCGCTTTCTATCTTTAACCTGGACGGATCACGGAATGCCCAACCTTCGTAAACACTTACACGTTGTGCGTTATTCCACACATTCCGAAAAATCAGAATTAATTTCTCCAGCTAACGACTCTTGGTTGTACATTCGTCGCGACTCTAGGCAAGGCCGACTTAAGCATTGGTGATTAAAAATCCCGGGCGTCATTCTGGTTGAAATGTAATCCCGATTTTCGGGAGTTGATAATTTCATTGGTGGAGCTTTAGCTACCCCGTTCAGAATAATTTTCTAATTCATACTACATTTCCTTAGAGTCATTTTTTTTAATAATAAATCAAATTCAGTGACGAAAAAGAAAATGGAACTTGACATCGTTAATCCCAATTGTGCCGGGATAGATGTTGGAAGCAAATCACACTTTATTGCCGTAGGACAAGCACTTGAAGATGTAAAAGAATTTGGCGTATATGCTGATGATCTTACTGCAATTTGTTTGCACTTGAAGGAGTATGGTATTACTTCTGTTGCTATGGAAAGCACAGGGAACTACTGGCAAAATCTCTATGTAGAATTGGAGAGACATGGCTTGGAAGTTACGCTTTGTAACGGAAAATTTACAAAGCATGCAAAAGGGAAAAAGACAGATGTAAAAGATTGCAGATGGATTCAAAAGCTTCACGCATTAGGTTTGCTTACCGGTAGTTTTCTACCTGATGAAACAACCGAACAGTTAAGAACTTATTGCCGTCAAAGAACCAACTGGATAGACCTTGCAGCGGAGGCTTCACATAAGATACAAAAGTATTTGAAGCTGTTAAATTTTAGTCTTGATGTAGTAGTAAAAGACATTTGTGGCCTTACAGGGCTTGCTATCATAGCTGACATCTGCAAAGGAAACCTTGACCCTGAAAAATTATCAGAACACCGACATACCAATTGCAAAAAATCTAAAGAAGAGATCGCCAAAGCGCTAAAGGGCAACAATAGGACTGACTTTCTTTTTGGATTGAAGCAAGAGCATGAGGGTTATTTATTCTTTCAAAGAAAGATAGCGGCATGTGACGTTCAGATCAACGCTTTTCTAAAAACTCAAATAAATACCGATCCGGACAAGAAGCATCTCCAAACGGATAGCAAGTCCCATAAACGGATAAATAAAAACGCCATTAAGGGAATAGATTTAAACCAGGCAGCCTATCAATACTTTAATGGAGTTGATTTAATGAAGATAGAAGGATTAAGCCATTCCACTATCTTAACCATTATGAGTGAGGTGGGGCCGGAAGGTTTTACAAAATTTGAGACCGCAAAGCATTTTACTTCCTGGCTAAGGCTTGCGCCAAACAATAAAATATCCGGAGGCAAAATACTCAGCAACAGGATACCCAAAGGAAGCAATAGGCTAAAAATTGCTTTGCGCCATGCAGCCAATGCCATCGGAAATCTGAAAGACACCCACCTTGCGGACTTTTTTAAAAGGGTTGCATACAGAAAGGGAAGAGCTACTGCTGTAAGCGCCACTGCAAGAAAGCTTGCTGTAATTTTATGGAATATGATCTCTAAAAGAATAGCGTATAAAGCACCAACAGAATACCTGTTCCTTGATCAAAAAAGAAAGCTTAAACTGGTACAGGCAATCAAAAGAAACATAGCTAAATTTGAACTGAAACCGGAAGACGTCGGTTTTGTAACTTCTTAACAATCAACAGTAACAGCCTACGTTAGTCAGAACCTTTGGGCAGACACCATAATAGTGCTTTTCATATGACGATACCAGATTTTCAGAGCCTCATGCTTCCTTTACTTACCTATCTTTCCGATGGGCAAGAGCATACCACCAAAGAGACCTTGAGCCATTTAGCAGATAAATTCAGTTTGACGGAGGAACAACGTCAGGAAATACTTCCAAGTCGAAATCAAACAGTTTTCTATAATAGAGTGACTTGGGCTAAGGCTCATTTGAAAATTGAGTATTCCACACTATAAAAGCCACTATTCCGCAAGATAAGAGCCATCGTTCCACCGGATAAGATACCAAAAATTCCACGCCATAAGAGCCACCTGTTCCACAGGATAAGAGCCACCATTCCGCAGATAAGAGCCACTTAATTTTCCGGTATATAAATTCGGACATTCCGCAGATATGATACCAAAAATTCCACAGGATAAGAGCCAGGTCTTTGGCTTTGCTTGAATGAGCTGTTTGTTATAAATCATCCTTTTTCAGATCGTCAATTTATAAAACCAATTGACATTGCTTCGTGGGTTTAATACTACACTAAACTTCATAAGGCATGTCCAAAAAATTGATTGAAATGAAAGTGGTACGTAAAATGATCCTGCTCTTACAGCGGGGGCTATCGGAAAGACAGATAGCCCGGGAATTAAAAATAGCAAGGGCAACAGTAAACCGATACAAGGAAAGACTGGCTAGCTGCCCTAAAAGCCTGGAAGAGTTGTTGAATATGGACGATGCGGTCCTGGCCGAGATTGCTCATTTCCCCTTCAGAAACGTCCAGCAGAATACGCGTAATGCGTTTATAGTGAACCGTAGGGAGTATTATTTTGCGGAACTGCAGCGTCCGGGTGTAACCCGGATGTTGTTATGGCAGGAATACATAAGGGAACATCCTGAAGGTTATCAATACTCGAAATTCTGTGAGTTGCTGGCAGAGTTAATGTTACCACAGCAGGCCAGTTTTCATGTGCAATATGAGCCGGCAGCGATGATGATGGTGGATTTTGCCGGGGACAAAATAAGCTACATCGACAGATCTACAGGAGCACTGGTTGAGTGCTGCGTTTTTGTGAGCATACTGCCATATAGCGGTTATAGCTACGCGATTGCTCTTGCAAATGAAACGATGCCAAGCGTTATTAAAGCCCTTAACGCAAGCCTTGCTTATTTTGGAGGGGCGCCTTTTAGTATCAAATGCGATAATATGCGTACAGCTGTAATAAAGAGCTGCAGGTATGAGCCGATATTCACAGAAGTGTTTGAGCAATGGGCCCTTCATAATAACATGGCACTGTTCGCTGCAAGGCCATACAAGCCTAAGGATAAAGCGCCAGTAGAGAAGGAAGTCTTGCTCACTTATCAACGTCTGTATGCCCCCTTACGCGACACAGAGTTCTTTAGCCTCGAACAGATCAATGCCGCTTTCCAAAAGCAATTGGAACTACATCATCAAGCCGATTTTCAAAAAAAGGCGATCAGTCGCCTGGAACAGTTCCTGGAACTGGAAAAAGGGTTATTGCAACCCCTTCCATCAACTCCTTTTGTTATTCGCTATAAAGCCGAGTGCAAGGTTAAAATGGACTATCATATCACACTCTGCGAAGACGGTCACCATTACAGCGTTCCCTGCAAGTATATTGGTAAAAAGGTAGCGGTAAACTATGATACCGATACGGTGGAGGTTTTCTTTGAAAGTGGACCTGGTGGCCATTCGTTGCATTAAGAACACTAAACTGATACCCGAACACGTAGGGCTAACGACAGAAATAATAGATAAGAAACCTCATCCCGGCCGTCATGAGTTGCCGGATGGATTGGAGGAAGAGGTGATCATAATGGATGTGCATGATAAGCCGGTTGGTGCCATATTCCTGCGCTATGAGGATACCCGGAAACTGGCCTGCACCGACATGAGGTTTCACATAAAGGTGTTGAGGCGTGCCATTTATATGGCTCCTTGCAGCGAAGAGGGAAACTTTAAACAGCTTATCGCTCCACTGCCTGCTCATCCGATCGCTAAATGCAAGGCTGATATCAGTATCCTGGTAAAGCTGATCATTGATAAATTTATCTATCACCTTCCTACCTGGCGCCAGCAGCAACGCTTTAAACAATATGGCATAGAGCTTAAATATAATACGCTCTCTAACTGGATCAACCGGATTGCCGATGTGCTGGAACCATTATATACCATTTTACTGCGGGAACTTACCATCAGTGGGTATCTTATGATGGATGAGACTACCTACCGGGTGCTTGACAATGAAAAGGCGAAAGGTAAAAAATCTCATATGGGTTACCTGTGGGCCTGCAGCAATCCCATACAAAAAATCCTTGCTTTTAGCTACCAGAAGGGCCGCGGCAAAAAAGAGGTGGCGCATATTTTAAAAGGTTATACCGGGTATTTGCAGACCGATGGCTATGGCGGTTATACCAACTATGGTAAACAGTCTGGTGTTATACACCTTCAATGTATGGCGCACACACGTCGCTATTTTTGTGAATCGAGAAGTCACGACCTGAAAAGATCAGATTACGCGCTGGAACACTTCTTTGCACCGTTATATCAAATAGAACGACAATCGAAAGCCAAAGGTCTCACTTATGATGAGATTACAGAAAAACGCCAACAGGAATCTAGACTGGTGCTGGATAATTTTTATGCGTGGTTACAAGAGGAGTTGCCTAAAGTAATCCCTGGCACGCCGATCCATAAGGCCATTGGCTATGCACTGAACCGGTTTAAAGAACTGCGCGTATATGTAAGTGACGGGATGCTTGAGATAGATAATTATCTGAAGGTTTTGATTATGCGAAGTAATCAACAAGTCTTATCTGTAAAACCAGTTTTCGCGCTTGATTACTTCGCATAATATTTATCATCATTTTGTAAATCCTTTCAGCATAGAAATAATTTGAGTATTGCTCTCCCACAGCGGTATTTCATCGACCGTAATATTTTTATATGCGGCTTTTATAGCCTCAAATGTATATTTGGGATTTACCCGCGCATAGATTTCTGTTGTTAATACTGATTTGTGTCCTAAGAAGTCCCGTATATGTATCAATTGTACGTTAGCGTCTAATAAACCCATTACTTTTGAATGACGGAGTCCATGACAACTTATGCCTTTTGTTATCAGGCTTTCGTTCTCTGACCTTGCTGAAGCTGCATGTTTAACTAATACATTGTTGATTGCGTTGCGTGTCATTTTTTGGCCCCATGCATTATGGAATAAAGGCTTTTGCGCATTTTCTCTTTTTAGCAATCCATATTGATCCATGTATCTTAGTAGTATCTGCACTTCGCTTTCAGGAAGTGGAACGGTTCTGTATTTATTTCCCTTTCCATGAAGCTCAACTCTATAAGGTTTACTATTAACAAATAGCGATGAAGGGGTAAGGTCGATTAATTCCTGAACCCTTGCCGCACTTTCATACATTAGTGATAGAAGCGCAAGATCTCTCATTCCTTTTGTCTTGGAGATATCAGGTTGTTTAAGTATTAGCTTCATCCCTTCTGTTGTTAAATAGCTAATAGTATGCTTTTCTGTTTTTTTTAAAGGAATAGATAGTATTTGCTGATTTTCGTGCAAGCTATCAGGGACCTTATACGCTGCAAACTTAATAAAAGAGGATATGGCTGATAATCGTTGGTTTCGGGTAGTATTACTGCAACCTCTTTCCGCTTGCAGCCAGTCTAAAAAATCAACAACAAGTGGTCTTGTAAAATGCTTGAATGCCACTTTTTCGATCCTGATATTTTTTACATCATTTAAGTAAGTTAACAGTAGAATAAATGTATGACTATATGATTTTATCGTATTTATGCTTACCCCTCGTTCGTTTGGCAGATAATTTCCTAAAAAATCTGACAGGTATTTTGAGAAGTCGGTAGGGTTTTTCATGATGGTTGAGTTGGGTTATTAATCATATTTGGCAGGATGTCCATATACATTCTTTCTGCATCTTTGACCAATTCGGGATGTAATTGTTCGGTCAATCTGATGTACTGTTCTGTTGCCCTTAGTGATTGATGCCCCAGATAAGTTGATAGATACGGCCAGGAGAAATATAAATCCATTCCATCATTGGCAAGTTTTGTGAAAGAATGACAAGAAAAACTGTGGCGGATATCGTGCAGCCTGGGTCCATTTCCCTTGCTGTTAAATTGGATTTTTGCCTTAATAAGTACTTTACGGAACCATCGCTCAATGTTTCCATTTTTACAAGGATCCCCTATTAACGACACAAAAAAAGGTCTGCCGGGATCATCGATTCCACTAACCGGAAGTGCATTGCGATGTTGCTGGTAATCGGTGCATACAGCAGCAAGTGTATCGGTAAATGGAACTAACCTATCTTTAGTATTCTTAGTGGCTTTTAGAGTAAGATGCTTCTCTATGAGATTTACATTTTCATTCTTTAATGACAGGGCCTCTCCAATTCGAATACCAGTAGCATAAAGCATTCGAAGCAGACAAGGCATCACGAATAAACTTGAATACATGTTTTTACAGGCGAGTGTAACCTGATCACAGCCATAGAAGATAGCAGCTATTTCATCATATGAGTAGATGTAAGGAATGAAGGTAGACTTGGGATACTTTGGCAATGGTGGAATGGGGACTTTAAAACCACAATCACTCAAGTAGTACAAAAACTGAATAAGACAAATCATCCGGCCATACCTGGTAATGTCAGATTCATGATTTCGCTTTGCACACCATGCTTCCACGGTTTCCCTTGATAAGGCCGTACAGGACTGATCTTGTAGTAGCAAAAAAAGGTCAAAGGTTAAAAGCGTTGTTTCTTCCATAATATATTTATATCCCAGGCTTCGTTTAAGTTGTAAGAATGCAGTAAAATGAATAGCATTTACACTGCAGAATGTTTTCTTGCTCATAAAAAAAGGGGCTTTAGAGGTAAAAATAGTTGTGCTTACCCTGGTGGTAGAACTGTGGGTTGACAGGCATGACATCTAATGCACATTTACGCAAAGACTCTAGGTCTATGCGAATATAATGCCTGGTCGATTCCTGACTTTTATGGCCAAGTACTTCGGTGATAACCGGAAGAGTGCGACCATTATCCAGCAATTGTTTAACAAGACTATGGCGAAGTACATGGCTTTGTAATCGGTAAATAGGAATACACAACTTTTCGTAAATAAGAATACACAATAATTGGTAACAAGAGTACAGAACTTTTGGTAACAAGGGTGCAGAGAAATTGGTAACAAGGAATGCAGAACTTTCTCTGTCCGGGGCATGCCGCGGGCAGAGAAAAGTGGAGTTTTGCCGGACAAAAAATTCCGGCAATTATGAACCCTTACTTAACAAAAGTTATGATCTATCACCAGGTACATCAGCTGACCCGAGAGGGATTTTCTATTTCTTACATAAGTAAATTTTTAGGCTTGAACTGGCGTACCGTCAAGCATCTTCTTACCATCGAAGATGACCGTGATTATGAGCGACTCTTACAAAACGCCTCCGCCAAAAACAAACTTCTACAACCTTATGAGAGCTTTGTAAAATCAAAGCTTGAACACCACAGGGATACTTCCTCATCTCAAATGCATGACTGGCTTAAGGAGCATTTTGCTGACTTCCCTTATGCTTCTCCTAAGACAGTTTTTAACTTTGTGTCATGGGTACGCCAAAAGCATCATTTGCCTAAAATTGATTCTACAAGTGACTGCCAGATGGTAGAAGAGACCGGACAGGCGTATTGTGGGTCATTTGGTGCTATACTTTTTAGCTTACTATTGCGAAGCTACACTCACAAAAGCATTACGAAAAAGCTCTGAACAATTACAATCCAAATCAATAGAAAATAAAATCATCTCACAAAGGCCTTTAACGGTTGTGCAGGCGATGCAAGAACTAGCCCAGGTGATGGCTGTTCCCGTCACTATTAAAAATCATACTTATTGGATACGTACCGATATACCACCCAATGCACAAACCTTAATCAAGGCAATTGGAATGAGAATACCGCCTAAATTATTACAAAAAACACCCCAAATGTAGTGGCACAAACGCTTAGTGTGCCTATTAGGCTATTGATAATAAATTAATTACATTTTTTAACTGTCAAACTCGGGTGAAAAAAGCAAGCTAATTCGTATGGGAAGTTTTCATGACCATACTCCGAATGCCGACAAACCTAGATTTGTTATGTACGAGGTAGGCGAAAATAGCATAGAAACTTGGACCGAGGGAGTAGTAATTTATCATAATCCAAAATGCAAAAATCCCATTAGACCCAAACGTATTTGAAGATAATGTTGCTCAATGTTTTTTTCAACAAGGAAAGTTACATAAGAGTGTGACTGAGTGGATAAATTCAAAGAAAAGGATAACGATGCATTTTACGCCAACTTATTCTTCCTGGCTAATTCAAATTGAAATATGGTTCAACATGCTAACCAGGGATGTATTAAAAGGAGGGGTTTGGAAATCAAAGAAACAATTAGTCGATCATTGATGGATTATGTTGCCGTTTACAATAACGAAAGAGCTAAGCCCTTTTCATGGACGTATACAGGCAAACCACTAAAGGTTTAGTATTAATATTATTTAGTAATTACTACACTAGCTTCATATAAAATATGTTCTCTGTCGAACTGTTTAAAGTATCAAAAGTCAGGCACCAGTACTTTTACATTATCGAAGCCAACGGGACCGTTATTGCCTGTGCTGGAGATGAGCACTTCTTTAATTGAGGTGGAATAGGCTGAAAGATTCCAGGTACCCACTCCTATACTCGACCAATGGTACCAATCTCCATTGCTTTTTTTAAACCACAGCTGAATAGGCCCTTTTGTTACCTTGATACCGAGCAGGTCAAAAACTCTACTTGGGTTGCTGTAATCATAGGCATAAATCTTGATCCACTGATAGCCATCGTGTGTATCTAATATCCTTGGCTCTTTTACCGGATTAATACCAGCACATCCCCCTCCAACTGGTTTGCCAAACTGCCCATTTTGAGTAATACAAGGTACAAAATTCTGGTAGCTTAGGTGATAGTGTCCATAATTCGACTTAAAGGCCAGCTTATAATTACCACTGTTATTCTCTTTCACATGCACCCAGGCGCTGCCCACCTGCTGGATGTAGAAAGGTGCAGTGGCAAACGTGGAAGCCGCATAGTCAGGTATAATCGTGAGTGCCATCTCATCATTAAAGTCTACGAAGTCGGTAGTTCCTATTGCGGCGGTGCTTGCGCTTGCAAGAGCTTTGTTTGGAAAAAGCGAGGCGCTAGTTTCCTCAACTTTCTCACCAAGTGCAGGCGATTCGGCCACAAGGGGACTGCTTTTTATGTTGATTGTTTCTTCTATAAGCGGCTGGAGAATAGCTTCCTCCTTTTCTTTTTTACAACTAAAAAGAAAGCTGATTGTCAGGCAAAGCAATATGCTTAGCATATCCGATTGCTTAATAGTATATTTCATAAATTTGAGACTTAAATTGAGTAAAGAATAAATTAAGCTTAATGGCCAGGAATATTGAAGCGGGTACTTTGTGCCCTTTTAGCTGCTTCAGTTGGTTAGCGATTTTTGGTTAATTATTATAAATTTCAATTGCCTATTTCGGAAGGGTGGAATGATCATTCATCTTCTTTCTGTTGAGCTATTGTGTCTGCAACAAATTTATGTCAAACCCAACGAAGCGGCAATACCCATATTGTGGTAATTTTCATCTTATCAGGCTCATTGGCATAGGCAGTGTAACAAAGGTCTTTTTGGAGTTCGAGTCTCAGAGCTTAAAGCAAATGGCTCACCCGAAAATCGGGGAAAGCACCACTTCCCAGTTGTTATACTATGCCTACCGAGGACGGCTTGTACCTAATTGCTGACTGAAATGATTTCGAAGGTGATGACTGACACTTTATACTGTTGTGCAAGCTTTTGAATCTCTTCCAGGTTAATGTTTTTCCCCCTGATCCGCCGATACGCACTGTCCTGGCTAATATAATAACTCAGCTATCTCATCCACCCTAGATATGTAAGGGAGAATGAGCGATCCCACACCCGTTCATTTTTTCTTCAATCAGCTTCGGGTGGGTGGCTTAAACGAAAGGCCATATATATACTTCTTTATCGGTGCATACTGAAAGCCCATTCCAATACATTTATTTTTTTATCAGGCTTCAGCCACCATTTTTCGGCATTCCTTAAGGGCAAAAGCTGATTGGCAAAACGGTTGGCATTGTGCCCAATGAGACGCACTGGTTTTTCCATCCGCATCAGTTGAGCGGCTTGAGCGAACGAATAAATTTGTACCGGTTCCAGCAATGTAACCATAATAAGTTTGACAGTGTGCCCACTCCGATACATTTGTTTTCCAATCAGCTTCAATTGGGCGGCTTCTACAAAAGAATAAATATCTGCTCCTTAAAAAGTGCAATAGACTAACAGGAAAAAACATTTCGATGCTTTTGTTTTTTCAATAGTCTTCATTTAAACGACTTGAAAATGTTTTGTTTTTAATAGATGGGCAAAATACCTTCAGGTCAAATGGCGGCCCATAACCTTGCATTTAAAAAATTGGGGCAGACGTAAGCCGTGATTGAGCTGTGGATCTTTATTGAGCTATAGTTCAAGCGGACGAAACTATATTGATCATTTGGAATATATTTGAGCAAAAAATCAACGTTGAGCATTTGTTAGCCGGAGCGGAGGATATAAATTGCCCCAACTTTCTAAACATAAAGGCTTGCTCCTCCCAAACCGTTGAACCCTGGCATACGTCTTTTCTTTCTTTGCCAGCATACTCTTTCTAAAATCGCCCATTTTATCTATTGCCTTTCTATGCCAATAGTTAACATTATAGGAAGAATCTAATCCTCCAATCTGCGGCAACCGATCCGCCGTAGATTCGCAGATTATCTTCAACGGGAAACCGCCCCTCTCAATTAAACCGCTCCGGATCAAAAGCCGAAATATCTACGCTTGTATTTTGTTCGTTGACCAACTCGTCAACCACTTTGCCGGTGCCTGCACCCAGACTTAATCCCAGCATGGAGTGACCGGTGGCAATGATGCAGTTGGCAGGTGACCGCAGTTTACCGATATATGGCAACCCATCTGCAGAGCATGGCCGGTAGCCCCACCACACTTTTTCTATGGGTGGGAGCGGAATATCAAAATCAGGAAAAAAATCTTTTACCGTTTTTAGCAGGCCTTTTACCCGGTTCATATCCGGACGCGCATTTGTTGTTGTTATTTCCATTGTACCACCGTATCGCATCCGGGTTGGGGACAACGGCGTGATGGCAACCCTGCCTTCAACGAGAATGGCCGGGTAATTTAAACGGTGCTCAGTATCATCTAACGTAACAGAGTAGCCGCGGCCTGGCATTAAAGGAAGCCTGAGGTTTAACCTCGCGACCAGGTTCCGGCTCCAGGAACCTGTGGCTACCACCACGTAATCAGCTTCAAACTGATGCCTGGCATTGCCGACGTGATGTATCTTTCCGGCTTTCATCTCAAACCGGTCTATCTCTTCGTTGAGGATAAAGTTTACGCCTTTTTGTTGCAGTCCGGCTTTCAGATCGTGCATCAGCCTATTAGGGTTCAGGTGAGCGTCGCATTTGAATAATATTGCTCCTTTCGCGTTGATCCTGGTTCCGGGTTCCAGGTTTTGCAGTTCCGCCATATCGAAGAGCGATACATCCAGTCCCAGTTCCCTGGCTTTGTCCACAGCTCCTGCAGCATGTGTTGTGTTAGCTTCAGTCTGAAAGATTTCAAGCAACCCTTTGTGCTGGTAAGAAAAATCGAATTGGGGCTGCCGTGCCCAGTTTTCATACATGCCCTGGCTTAACAGCGCTATGTCACGGAGCGGAACGGCACTGTTGTTTACATGATTTGCAGTGGCGTGTTTCATGAATTTCAGACCCCAGTCTATCAGGCTTAAACTTGGCCTTGGCTGAATATAAAACGGGCTCTTTGCATTAAGCATCCATTTCAAGCCCTGTTTCACTATGCCGGGGCTCGCCATAGGAACAAAATGACTGGGACATACATATCCGGCATTGCCGTAGGAACAACCGTCCACCATGTCTGATTTGTCTATGACTGTAACCTGGTGGCCGCTTTTTTGTAAAAACCATGCACTGCTTAAACCGATGATGCCACCTCCGATGATGATTACTTTAGCCATTTGTCACCTTTAAATTAAGGGTAGTTCGGGGTATGCAGACCCAGGGTAATGTCCCTGCTTCCCATCCAGATACCTTCCGGATTTCGCGTTAAGGAAAGAACTCCTGCGCCACCCCCGGTTCGGTCTCCGTCCCCTTTCGGTTGCTGTCAAAAAAGGATCATCATTAAATTCATAATCATCGATATAATAGTCATTGATGCCAGGCTCTTTAATAGTAGGATGAATATGCGCAGGGATCGTTGAATTGGGGTAGGATGCCGGTTTGATGGTTTTAAAAAGATAACGCCCGTCAGTTCCTGTTTTCACCCAACCCCGCAGATGCCCATGCCGTGACGCTGCTGTTTGCCCGGGAGCCGGCGAGTAGTAACCATTGTTATCGGTCTGATATAGATACATGATGACGCCGCCAGCAGGCGTTCGTCCGTCTTTTTTGTAGATGGTGCCACTAATTACCAGGCCTTCGCCCGGCTCCGAGGTGCTACTGATAATTGTCTGCCAGCTCAGTGCAGCAGGCATGCCTTCAGCATATAATTCACAACCTTCACAACCTCCGCCTACCATTCCCGGTGTTCCTGGTGGCCCCTGATCGTTTTTTGTTTTGCAGGCCTGAAGGATAAAGATTACAAAGATGACCCATATCAGTTTCATGATGCGTTTGTTTTAATCTTACTGGTATTAGCCTATTTAGTGGTTGTCTGGTTAAAATTATGATGTTGATTTAAATTAAGATGGATAGTATATTTCCAGTGTTCCATTTTGTTAGTTTGTCTAGCATGCCCCCTTAAGTTGGCAATAGAGGCCATTGTGCGGCTTTTGCTGCGCAACCCCATTAGGAGCGTCGTGTTTATAGTAGGCGATTGATTTTAATTATCAGGCTCCACAGGAGCCCCGTAAATCAAATGGAAAGACGAATACATGTTAATAAAATCAGCAGCCTATTATTGCCGCTACACGTAGCTCCTCCGGAGCTGGAATCTTCCTGCCATTATCTTCTATAAACACGGAGCTCCCCCGGAGCAAAAAAAGCATACCCTACAAGACCCTTACAGATTTGACAATGATTAACAAGTTAAGGCAAAATACTGGACGGTAGATTTCAACCGGATAGTAATGTTACCTGGTGATCCCTGCGCCTCTGCATTATTTATATAACGAAAGATGCTAGAAAACAGCCAACAAAGCGTGATCAATTCTTTTAAAGTCCTCATCATTTAAAAATGGACTAAAGTCATTCACATTAATATGATTGTTCAACAGGGTTTTGATATTCTGTATTCTCTTCGGATCAATAATATCATCTTCCGGATTTACATTAAAGATGTACTTATCTATTCCAATCACTGCCAGCTTCTTCGGATCATTAGTTTTTCGGATCATTTCCAGGCATATTTCCAGTTCTCTATGACAGGAATCACTTTTAAGCGAATGTTCAGAAGCAATAAATACCATTTGATCTTTATCCTTTATGCCATTTGTTTCAAATGTCTTTATTGACCCCGACATACCTTCTTTACTATAAATAGTTACGTTATACCCCATTAACAGCAGGCGTCCGTATATTATTTCTGAAAAATGCAGATCTAAAGTACTATAGGAGATAAATAGACTCCTTTTGCCTGCCAGAGAGTTCACATTTAACGTTGTACGTAATATAAAAAATATGTTTTGAAATCTCTTTTCATAAAATATAGGACTTAGGCGAATCAACTCATACATCTCTTCGTCCCGGGGAAAAATTCTCTTTTGTTTGTTTGTTATGATCGTTTTTGTTTTATCATTAGTAGCGATACTGTGGTGGTTGGTTAAATTAAAAATCCTTTTTTTAGTTTCGGCAGCAAATTCGATTAAGTCGGATTCCAGATCGCTTCTTGTCTTTCCATAAAATAGCTGATATATATCATATTCTTCCAGAGACAAAACAATCCGCTTTATCTGAATGCGTAAAAATTCATTAATCACATTTTCTAACTCGGTTTTTTTATCAATGCCATCATATAGCAATACTTTTAAATACTGGTAAAGTCCTTCCACTATGTAATTGTGCCTGTTGGTATAGTAGTTAAATTCAATGTTGCTTTGAACCCGATGGACTTTTTTAGAATTTCTCAGCGAAGCGTTGTGCTTGTCAAAGCATATCAGGCTTGCATATGATTCAGAGTGGATATCACATCTTAAGACCTTACCTTCCGGATCATATATGATCTCATTGTTAAACTGAAACCGATCGAGAATGACTGGTTGATATTTCAAGTAAATGTTAAGGTTAAAGAAATAATCCCTCCATTTGGTAAACTCCGATTCAAGATATTCCCTGTAACATAGATAAAAATACAGCTCCTGCTTAAAAAGAATTCTCGGAAGGAGGAAACTAAGCGTTTCTTTTATTTTTTCCGTCATATAACAAACAGAAATGGCTTGTGCGTATTTAAGACAATACCCGACAGGTGCCATGTCGTCGCTGTATATTAATATGGAATATGTTTTTTCATTCCAATCGTTCAGGATTTTTTCTTTTTCTATCTCACTTAAACTGTCATTATACACTCTAAATGAAAATTCGTTCTCTTTTGCATTCAAGTTTACTGTAAAATTTTTTGAATGTTCCAGTTGATGCCAATCGGAAGAATGCGGAACAACAATAGCCATGGACTTTGCATGAATGATCTCCGGAATGAGTACAGTTAATGTTTCCCTGTCAAGTCCAAAATGCACGTGGTTCTCCATCAGCCTCTTTCTCTTCATATCTAAAGGCAAATCATATCCAATAATATTGAATTGATCATAAAATTTATTATCGTGAATGCTTTTTAGTTTCTTGTTTAAAGAAGGATGTGTCACAAAATATTTGGTTGTCGGAATTTTATGCTTTGACAGCGTGTATTCACCCACATTTAAAAAGGATTGCTTCATATAGCCGCCTTTCCTGTTCATTTCACTTTCCGACGTTCCTATCAATCCCAATATGTAAAAATAATCAAATGGTTCGCTATCAGGGTCAACCTCCTTCTTGATCTCGCCAGATATCCGTACTGCGTCTTCGTAACTAATGATATTACTGCTTACTTTAGAACAAAAGGTTTGGAATAAATCCTCCCTGAATGCCGGTATGATTTCCCTTTTCAACTGATCAAATAAAAAATAGCTTATCCTGTTTATTTCAGAACCCAGCGTACCTTGATCAGATCTTCCTTGTACATCCAACTTTTCAAGAGATTTTCCCATTTCAACAATTTCCCGGGGTCTTTTATACGTGTGCCGGTAAATAAAGTCGAAAATGTCTTCCTCCTGAAATTTTCCGTTGTCATCGAGCACAATTTTATGCGTTATATACTTTCTTCCCAGGAAAGCTTCAATGGGATTAGTGCTTTTAGGCTTTACCAGGTCTTCACCTGGCATCATTTGAATATTCTTGATAAAGATTTCTTTTATTTCCGCTTTTGTATAATTTAAAAAAATGCAAAGGCTGTCCAATTGCATTTTCATTGCGCTTTCATACTGATTATATGCTTCACTTCGTATCGTTAAATAGAACTTTATATGGTTATTCCTGGAGCACAGGTCATTCGATACCAGTAATAAAGCCATTTGTGCATTTATCCAAATCTTTTCAGAAATATTTTCTTTGTTTATTCCTACATAGAGATCCAGCGCTTCGTCAATGTTATCCACGAATATGGCAAGTTGGTTAACATGGGAATTTTCATTTAGATCCTGTACCGCTTTAATTAAGCTTACTATTTCAGCTTCATATATCCGGTCAATTTTTTCCCTGTTGAAAAGAAACATTGCAAAAATAGTGGCTAACGAATTTGCATCTTTCCCAATAATCTCTTTAATGCCAGGCGGAATCGAATCCACTTTATAACATCGTAAAATCAGTGAATATAAACACAGTTCCCACGTTTTTTGCCATACAACCAGGTTGTTAAATTTGATGATGTCTTCTTTCGAAAAAGTCACTTTCATATCAGTGAATCTTTCACATAAAAGCTTCTCTGGCAAAAATTTATACCCTTTTGCCTTATCTCTGAAAATCTGACTTTTAACTTTTAATAGGTACGTTTTCCCAAAGCCTTTTGGCGCAACTATAAACATTTTTCGAGTATCGTTACTAAGAAACTCTTTTATATCCTTAGTGATCACCATAAGGTTGTTAAGGTCCTGTATATTGATTTCATTTAACTGAATCGTATTCGCATCGGTATTCCAGGATTTCATAGTATTGTTTTAATATCTGGATCTGTACATTTAAATATAATGTATCTGGAGATCATAACACGCCGTCTTACTGTTTAATAAAACTAATCTTTGCCGTTCCGCTATTATTGCTATAAATGACTGTGTAGTGCCCTTTAGCCAGGACTGAAATGTTCAATATGGTACTGCTTGTCCCAGGCACGGGGTTCAGCGAGACCAGTTTCGCGCCCTTGGCATTATAAATAGCAATGGCTGCCCCGTCTGCTTTTGCATGGAGGATCGTTATACTGGCTTGTGCCGGATTAGGATAGACCATCAGATTCGTTACCGAGCTATGGAGAACAATTACGTCACTGAAAGTAAACTTCCCGTCAAGGTCAACCATTTGTAAACGGTAATAAACCGGTCCGGCCAGGACTGCAGGATCAGCAAACGAATACTGGTTTATACCCACCGTATTTTTGGAAGGCACTTTTCCTATAGTGGTAAAGTGTTGCGCATCCAGGCTTTTTTGAACGATGAAATGCCGGGTATTTATTTCCTGGGATGTGCTCCACCAGAGCCTCGCGGAAGGATTGTCGTATGACCCCCGGAATGAAAGCAGCGATAGCGGTAACGACTGCGAAGCAAGCCCTTTAAAGTGCACGTCTTTTAGTTTGGCATACCGGCCGGCGCTTCCGCTGCCACAGCTAAAATATACACGTACGGTCAGTGTTTGTCCCGCACCAACCATCACCCCTGCCGAACTGTTTAAGGCAAGCCTGTAATTGTGGGTGGTTGGTCCATTTTCATTGAGCAGCAGTATAGGTGTGGCGAATGCTCCGTTGGCCCCGCTCATCAAAGGATTACCCAGTCCGGAACCGCCAGTGATATCGGTAGAATCATTTGCAAATCCGCTTAGCGAATAAACCACGGCTAATTTCGTATTGGATAAGGTAAGGTAAAAGGAAGCGTTCAGGATGAGAGAGTCAACCTTGATCGAATAACCGGAAAGAGCAGTCACGGTAAACTTTTCATACAAGGTCCGGCTTAAGTTACCTCCAGGTCCTCCGCTGGCAGTGGTCCAGGTTCCGTCGCCATTTGCACTTGCGCTTAACCCCTGCCCCTGCGTTGAAGAATAGGGAGGCACTCCACTTTGACCGTTCGACAGATACAACCTGCTCAGCGTAGGCGCGGCTGTTGATACACCCGGTGACCTCACTGCAGCACTATCACTATCCTTAATAGAGAACGGCCATAATACCAGCACATTGGAAACGGGCAGCGGATCGCTCTGTACGGTTCCGTTAACTGCAACGGATATGGTTACGGCACCAGTACTGGTATGAACAATGTTTCCGGCATAACTGCCGGGAACGCCTGCATTAAGTCTTACGGTTATTGTTACAGCAGCGAGGGTGGTATTGATGGGATGAAGAGTAAGCAGCGATGAGTTATCGTACCAGGTTGTTCCTCCATCCGGGGAAACCTCGTAACCGGGCGGCGGTGTGATCACAACATTTGCACCCAGGTTTTCACCGGACACGGTATAAGCCTGGACGGCAGAAGGCAAACCTACCCCCTGAATAAAATTGCCCAAAGTACCCGGGGCATTTATGGTAGGGGTACTTGAGATAGAAATTGTGTCTGAAGTATGGCTGGCAAACCCTTGTTTGGATGCCACCAAAATGTAGTAATAGGTTGAACCAGGCGGAGGAATCGGATCGGTTAACTGGAAATTGACGTTTGTATCGTTTGCAGCAGTAACTTCCGCCAATGGTGAAAAGAATATCTTATCTGTGGAGCGAAATAACTGATATCTGATACCCTGCATGGGCCAACTGACATTCCAGATGAACTGTGCATTTGCCGGGCCTTTTATCCCCCTGAAATTCGCTATGGCAATGTCGGGTGTAGCACCTATGCAAAAATCAGGACTCACCCCACAGGGGTCCCAGTTTCCGAATAAATTGTCATTCGTATACGTTGCCGCTTCAGCATCGGTTAACTGATAAGACCAGGGAACCCGTTGACTAACATCAGCCAGACTTCCATCTATATTTCTGCTTTTATATTCACCATAATAGATCAGGCTCGTATTTGTTCCGGCATCCCAGGTAGTCCATCCTTCAGGCCTTATGGTGTACCCCATCCTGGTATTCAGAAATACCACTTTATTATTAGCAACAGGAGAACTGCCCGAAGAATTTTGCCAGGGTCTTCCCAGGAAGTAGGCCGTTCCGCCGGTATTAGCCGGGATAATACAATTCCGAAAAACATATCCATAAGGCTGACCTGCCTGGGTATTCGCAGCAGTGATGAACGAATTGCCGGCGGCCGTGCGGGTTTTGGCGTAGATGATGCACGAGTCAAAAATAGCCCGGACACTGCCAAAGATAAAATCTACATTCCCGTCAATATAACAGTTCTTAAAATATTGCCTTAGCCCGGCGTTCCCATTGGTGAGTAAGGTATCCTGGTTGCCGAGGAAACGGCAGTTCTTAAACGCTGCCCTGTCGGCATTGACATGAACGGCAACGGCCTGTGAACCATCGCCGAAGGAATTTTCAAAGGTGATGTTTATGGCAGTAAAGTCGTTGGCGTTTACATAGACACTGTATGAATTAAAGGTGCCTACCGTTCCGCCACCCGGGAGTGGTGTGCTGGCTCCATCGTTATAGGTAAGTATGGTATTTGCGACGGATTCGCCGATAAGTTGAAGGAACGGTTTGTTGGATGGTATGAATATCTTTTCCTTATACTTTCCGTTGCGGATAAAGATGATATAAGGCGTCGTCCCTCCTGTCGGTGCCGCATTTATGGCAGCCTGAATGGTAGTATAATCACCGGAACCATCCTGTGCAACAATAACAGACGTTCCGGGTGGTGGTGCAGGATTTGAGCCGGAACGGGTAATGGTGTTAAGATACCGTTCCAGATTCGTATAACCGTCAGCGTTATATCCGTTGCGGTCACCCGCATCGTTGGGATTCAATCCCTGTGATATCTCCCAACCATTGGGCATCCCATTATGGTCGTCATCTGCCGGCGGAAGGGTGGAACTTAGCGCAGGCCAGGCATTTACCGTTTGTTCGTAGGGAGTGCCGTGCGGGTAACCTCCCTGCACATCGATGATACGGCCGGTGCGGTTCCTGACGTCATTAACTATACGCTCATCAAGCGTATCTCTTTTCGGCAATACTACCCCGGCGTTTTGTAATACCAGGTCATAGGCTTCCTGGGCGCTTTGTGTGGTTACCGGGCCAATGTCAAAGGGAGTTTCAACTTTTGATAAGACCGTGTCAGCAAGTGTGCCTCCGCTCATTGCAGCACCCCTCCAGTTATTATCCGTATGCAGCACCGACCCGTCCACATAATTTCCGGTTGCATAATATTTTCCATACGGAAGTACAGGTGCAGACGCAGATCTGCCAGGGTTTATGACCTCATATCGTATAGGGACACCCGAAGAAGAGCCTGATGATGTTGAAGGTCCTGATTTGTAATAGTTATTAACGATATTATAATTTCCCCCTTCTCCCCCATTCACATTGTAAGAGCCCCAATTGTATATAACATTATTCCTGAAATCGGCATTCTCCTGTCCCGGAGTGTTGGGGGGTAGATTTCTGCTTCCGTCGAACCGGGGTGTGCGGCCCAGGCAATGTGCGATGAGGTTGTGGTGAAAGCTTGCCGTCCTTCCACCCCAGATTCCGTCATATCCATGACTTTCAAAATCGGTATCCCCTGTTTCAAAATGGTACGAATAATTTAAGGGCTCGCTGATAATGTTCCATTGTAAAGTAGTACTGTCACCCCTGTAAATGGTGCATACTTCATCACTTGACCAGCTCATGCTGCAGTGGTCTACCATTATGTTCTTGTAACCAATTGCCCCAAAGGTATCGTCACCACCACTTCCATTCACTATCCCCATATTCTGGTTTTTATCACCCATCCGAAATCTAATATACCGGACAATCACATTATTGGCATTGATACTTACGGGGTGATCGGCAATGCAGATCCCGTCTCCTGGGGCTGTTTGTCCGGCTATGGTAGTATTAGCCCTTAAAATCCGGAGCGGGGTGTTCAGGTGGATGGTACCTGATACCCTGAATACAACCGTTCTGTAAGCAGCCGCTTGTGTTAAAGCATAACGCAGACTCCCGGGGTTATTGTCATCAGTAAGGCTGGTTACCTCGAAAACGGTAGTTGGAGACAAAGCCGTTCCCCTTCCACCGGTTGTAAATCTTCCCGCGCCTTCTGCACCTGGAAAAGCGGGCTGTTGGGCGGAGAGCCAGGGGGAAATCAGCAAGCAAGGGAAGAATACAAGGAAGTAAAAGGGTATTGTTCTTTCCATGTAAATATTTTTGATCGTCAGTTGAAAGATTTGTTTGCGTTTGAAAGGTGGTGGTTGGTGAAAACACCAACCACGGGTAAACACCACGGGCAGATCAGCTGTTCCACACTCAGCGGAAAAACGGATCCCAGTCCGTAAATATATTTTGTACTGAATATATGTTGCTTCTGCATCGGTTAACTGGTGTGACCAGGTTACTCTTCCAGTGGTGTTTGCGCCTTCGCCGGTATTTTCAGCGGAAAAATCTGTTCCGTAAATGTAAACTCCTGCCGATCCGGAAGTGCCCTTTTCTTCGCCAAACCAGTTTTTCTTTTGATTGTAGTCGTCATAGCTAAGGATGGTTTTCTCCACACTTTCTCTAATAAAGGTTACCAGGGTCTTACATTCAGCCAATACTAGCTTTTCTTTATACATCTGCAAGCGTAAGTTTCAGGCTTTTAATTTCTGCCAAAACCAACTGGCAATTTTTCTCGCAAAATTACTTGACCACGCTATTCAGGTATACTTCAATATTTGTAAAGTGCTTGTTAAGCGTATAAGCAGAAGCATCTGCTGCATTTTTTATATTCAGGCCTTTCCTGCTTTCCCAATCATTGGGCATACCGTCTTTGTCTGAATCTTCGGGGGCGGTTGTTGATTTTAGTGCTGGCCATACATTAATCGTTTGAGCATAAGGAGTTCCGTGAGGGAAACCTCCCTGTACATCAATGATACGCCCTGTCCTGTTTCTGACATCATCTATTATACGGGCATCCATAGTATCCCTTTTAAAACTTGCACCAGCGCTTTCCAAAACAAGTTTATAGGCTTGTGCTGCTGGTAGCGAACCTACTTTTTCTGCAGGAAAAGGAATTGATACCCTGGACTTCTCTGCATCTGCACCTGTACCATCATTCATTAAAACACCAAGCCAGTTATTATTTGTAACAGCAGTTGAACCATCTACTTCATTTCCGTATATATACCACTTTCCAAAAGGTATTGTATTGGACTTATACGGATTTGCGACTCTTGACTTTGCATTTTCCTTTGTTGAAGGGCCGTATTTATAATAATTGTTTTCAATGTTGTAAGTACCACCTTCTCCACCGTAAACATTATTTGAAACCCAATTGTAGATTACATTGTTTTTGAAGTCAACAAACTCTGTCGGGGTGTGTCTTACTCCGTTAAACCTGGGAGTTCGACTAATGCAATGCGCGTAAAGGTTGTGATGAAAAGAAGTATGTATGCCTCCCATAATGCCACCGTAGCCATGGTTCTCAAAATCCTTATCCCCTGTTTCAAAGTGATACGAATAATTAAGGGGCTCAGAGATAATGTTCCATTGTAAAGTAGTACTATCGCCCGCGTATACCGAGCAAACTTCATCAGTACTCCAACTCATGGAACAATGATCTACAATAAGATTGGAGTTTCTCGTGCTGCTAAATGCATCATCATGACCACTTCCATTAACCTGGCCAAGATTCTGGTTCTTATCGCCCATGCGAAAACGCATATATCTTATGATGACGTTATTTGCCCTTACTCCTACAGGATGATCAGCCAAACAAATGCCATCCCCAGGGGCAGACTGGCCTGAAATAGTAACGTTACCATTTTTGATCTCCATTGGAGACTCTAAATGAATGGTTCCGGATATGGTAAATACAATCATTCTTGATCCTTTTTCTTTCACCGCCTGCCGCAAACTTCCAGGTCCATCATCATTCAGATTCGTTACAACTAAAACTTTTCCTCCGCGTCCGCCCGTTGCATGTTTACCAAATCCTTCAGCACCAGGGAAAGCGATGGGACTACCTGCAGAGGCAGCTTGCCTATTTTTTGTTTGAGTATATCCGGAAAGAGTAGCAAGAAAACAAAGAATAACAACGGGGACAGCACTTTTCATCATGTAAACATTGGGTTGAAAAAAATATGGCTGCATTCGCAGCCATATTTAAATAATATAATAAAACTAGTAGCCCGGATTTTGCGGAAGCCGGTCCTGGTATGCACTTATTGTAGCCTGGTCGTATGGGAACAACTCACTTTTGCCTGTTACAAAAAACCGGGCTATGCCTTGCCAAAGGGGTAAATTGTCTATTGAATTCGTTGCAGTAAGGTGCTGTGCCCAATCGACTCTTGTCCATCCTGTGACCACACTTGGCTCCTGAGTGGGTCTGTACCATGGAACTGCTGATGCAGCTGTATTACTTCCCGCGAAATATTGAATCTCTTCTCCGCTATTCCTCCAGTAAATATATTGGGGAACAAAGCTGTACGGCCCGGTACGGTCACGAATTTGCTGAATCTTTGTTCTTGTCTCAGCAAGCTTTGTCGCCAGCAGGTTCCAACGAAGTAGATCATATTTGCGTATCCCTTCATGTCCGAATTCCAAATAACGTTCATTTATGATCGCCTCAAAAAATGCCGTTTTGGTTGAAGGTGTTACACCCATTGCGCTTTCATTACCTCTAAATGCTCTTTTGCGTACTTCTTCAAATGCTGCAGTAGCAGCGGGAGTCGGACCTCCGTTAATTTCATTCACCGCTTCGGCAAACATTAACAAGACATCAGAAAAACGAATCAGTACCCAATTATAGCCTACATTCAGCACATTTCCAGGTAACAGCGGAACCCGCCGGTCACGGCGATACTTGCCCGTATTTAATTCACCAAGGCGCCGTTGAGATTTAAGATTTGTGGCAGAGGGAACCTGGTATGAAGTAACGGTTACGTCACGACGTGTATCTGCTGAATCGAAGGCATAAAAATAATTAGGTAACATGACAATTCCGCCTCCACCCTGACCATAGCGGGATGCAGCATTCAAATTAGGGCCATCGTAGTTTCCCATGCGGCTATCACTGTTACCATTGCCTCCACCTGCACCTACTTCAAATAAAATTTCTCCTTGTGGGTCATACGTAAAGGAGGTTACACTTCTCCAGATATTTTGGAAATTTGGATTCAGCGTATGTTCATTGCTTTTTGTCATTAACTCTGCACATTCCTCCCGGGCAATAGTATAATATTTCAGGTAATCGGCTCTTCTTTCTATCTGGCCGTTGCGCCGCAACGAATAGCCCCCTCGGTATAAAGCAATTCTGGCACGTAGTGCCATTGCAGCACCTCTGGTAATGCGTTCGTTTCTCACAACTTCCGTGCGCCAGGGCAATAAATCTTTGGCAATGGATAAGTCGGCTAAGAGCCTGTCATAAGTTGAGTCCCTGCCTGTCTGTCTGATAAATAATTCTGTTTGCCTGGAAGCCGGTATCATGGGCGCAGGTACATCCCCCCAGTTACGAATCAATTCCTGATAAAATTGTGCCCGGAGGGTTAACGCTTCCGCATACAAACGGCGTAATTCTTTTTTCTGAACATCTTTTCCCTCAGTATACAATGACATTAACGGAATTTGTTCGATGCAAAGGTTTGCCTTTTCGATACCCCGGTATAACTGTCGAAAGGGATTCGATACTTCTGAATTCGTTAACAATAGTTGGTATCGTCCGACTCCACGGCGGCCATTGTCTATACCACCACTAACAATTCCCTCATCCGAGTCGTAGGGATAATAGAGATTTATACGGATACCATATCCATTATCTCCCTGCAATTCATCGTACACTCCTATGAGTGCAGATGTAGCATTGGATACATCGGAAAAAACCTCTGAGATGGTATATTGAGATCCCGATTCTACTTCGGTCCATTTTTTACAGCCTTGGAGAATAAAAGCTAATGCAATTAAACAGATAGCAACGATCGAAAAATTTGAGAATTTATGTTTCATTATAGCTTTCAGTTTAATTGATTAGAAAGTAAGGTTTATACCAAATACCCAGGTTCTTGAACGGGGATAAGCGGCAAAGTCTACACCTGGTGTTAACGGGTCACTACGTCGCGCTGTAACATCAGGATCGAAGCCCGAATAATTTGTGATAGTACCCAGATTATTTACAGTGCCAAATACTCTCAAATTTGTAATCTTTGCTTTTGATGTAACCTGTTTAGGGAGGGTATAACCCAGGGTAATATTGTTTAAGCGAAGGTAAGAGCCGTCTTCAACCGCCCATGAGTGCAACCACCAACGTTGAACCCTGACTGGTGTCCAGATTTTTGCATTGGTATTCAGGGCAGCTAACTCGGCAGGATCAGTTACCCGTCTGCCAGTTGCATTAATATAAGTAAACCGATCTTTCATGATGTTCAACATGTTCAGATTGGAGAAGGCTCCATCTGTCCATTCCAATTTATTAGCATTATAAATATCGTTGCCGACAACGAAGTTCACGAAAACACTTGCATCAAAATTTTTATAAGTAAATTGATTGTTCCATCCACCGGTAAAATCCGGATTAGCATTGCCAATCACCGTTCAGTCAAAATCTGCAGTAATTACTCCATCAGGTTTGCCCTGGGGACCGCCGATATCTTTCCATTTAAGCATGCCCGGCTGGGGGGTTCCGTAAACACTATTGGCAGCAATACCTGACCTTATGGTATAAACACCTGTAGTGGCATTATAATCAAAATCGCTAATTGGATAAAATCCGTCAGTTACAAATCCATACATCAAGCCAACGGGTTGACCTACTTTCACTAAATAGTCGTCGACTCCATCAGAACCTTGCCATCCGGAGTTGCGGGTAATTTGAGCAGGCCAGCCAAGGTTTTCTACCCGATTTTCGTTGAAAGCAATATTGAAATTGGAATTCCATGAAAAGTTTTTATGCTGAACAGGGGTAGCATTGACCTGAAACTCTACTCCCCTGTTTGAAGTTGCACCGATATTCTGTACCTGAGTTGTATAACCAATTGTTGGTGGAATTTGAACTGCCAATAAAAGATCATTTGCAGAATTTTTGTAAGCATCAATAGTTAATTGCAGTTTATTATTAAAAAAAGCCAGGTCAAGTCCGACATTACTGGTGATATTTTTCTCCCATCGAAGATCAGGATTCCCAAGGGCGGATGGTGCAAAACCGGGAAGTATAGAGTGATTAAGTGCATATTGCCCGGTTACTCCATAGAGTTGGCGAAGTCACCTGGTGCCAGGTTGCACCTGTGATCTTGGTTGGTTATTGTATTCGTGCTTTATTGCCCGCCCGCCTGGGAGGCGGAAAGAGCTTCCTTCTTCAGGATGACTAACTGATTGCCCTGTCGAGGTGCACATAACCCCCGTCCACATGAATCAGCTGCCCGGTGGTATGGCTTGATCTACCGGAAAGCAGAAAAGCCACGGCGTTGGCAACTTCTTCTGCCGTTGTCATGCGGTTCTCCAACGGAATTTTACTGATAATGTCTTTTACTTTTTGTTGAGGATCCGGTTGCTGGTTCACCCACCATTCGTATAACGGAGTCCAGCATTCGGCAACGATCACTGAATTAACCCGAATACCTACCGGTAACAATTCAACTGCCCATTCACGGGTAAGCGCATTGCGGCCGCCATTGGCAGCGGCATATGCAGAAGTACCACCTTGCCCGGTTTCCGCCGTTTTAGATCCGATATTAACGATGGCTCCTTTAGACCGGATCAGTTCAGGTAAGGCGTGATGAGCCATCAGGTAATAATGAACCAGGTTTTTATGAAGGCTTTCCATGAAGCGTTCATAATTGCCTTCTTTCAGGCTGACGCCATCATTCACTCCCGCATTGTTGACCAATCCGTCGATCTTATTAAACCGGCTTAACGTTTCTTTTACCGCTTTGGCACAATCTTCCGGTTTTGTTAATTCGGCAACGACCTGAAACGCGGCACCGCCTCTGGCTTCAATGGCAGCCACTGCTTTAAGATTGTCTATTTCGTTCCTCCCTATAATAACCGGTATCGCACCTTCACAGGCTAACACAAAAGATATGGCTTCACCAATACCTTTTGCCCCACCTGTAACGATAATTATTTTTCCCGACAGTTGAAGGTCCATGAATCAGATTTATGTAAGTTGATAAAAATGAGCTGCATTACCACCCCAGAGCGCCGATTGTTCTCCCGCAGAAAATTCGGATGCATATTGGTTAAACGCATCAACCCATTGGTTGTATGTGGCAGCCAACAGACAAACCGGCCAGTCGGAGCCGAACATGAGCCTTCCTGGCCCGAAAGCTTCCATCACTATGTCAAGGTAAGGCCGGAGATCATCCAGTGTCCAAAACTTCCAGTCGGCTTCAGTAACCATTCCGGAAATTTTGCACCAAACGTTTTCATTTCCGGCTATGGCCGTTATGTCTCTTTTCCATTCATCAATCCGCTTGTCTTTAATATACGGTTTTGCCACATGATCAATCACAAAGCGCTGATCCGGAAATGAGGATACTAACTGTGCTGCATAACTGATGTGATTGGGAAAGATAAGAATATCATACGTAAATCCATATGGCTGCAAAGCAGCTATTCCGCGAAGAAAATCTTTTCGCAGCATAAAAGCCTCGTCTTGTTCTGCCTGTAAAACATGCCTGAATCCTTTGCATTTTTCGAACTGGCTGTAATAATCTAACCGGTCTTTTACCTGTTCAGATTGAAGGTCGACCCAGCCAACCACTCCTTTTATAAAATCATATTTACCGGCTAATGAAAGCAGGAACTGGTTGTGTTCTTCGGATTGGTCAGATTGAACGGCCACGCATCCATCCAGGCCATTGGTGACAAGCAGGGCTTCAAGGTCGGTTGGCATAAAATCCTGTTGAATGACCTTCATATCGCCAGTAATCCAGGTATCACGCCCGGGGTTGAACTCCCAGAAGTGCTGGTGCGCATCAATGCGAAGCATAGGCCCGGACTTGTTGTTTAGAAACGCCTAAACCATCAATGCCGAGCTCGACCCTGTCACCCTCCTTTAAGAAGACAGGAGGATTAGATCCCAGTCCTACCCCTGCCGGAGTTCCTGTAGATATAATGTCGCCTGGCAGGAGGGTCATAAACTGGCTTACATAAGCAATAATATGAGGAATACGAAATATCAGGTTGCTGGTATTACCATCCTGCCTGATTTCATCATTTACTTTCAGCCACAACCTCAGGTTGTTGATGTCAGGAATCTCATCCGTTGTAGCCAAGTAAGGCCCCATCGGTGCAAAGCTATCACAACCCTTACCCTTATCCCAGGTTCCGCCCCTTTCCAGTTGAAATTCTCTTTCCGAAATATCGTTATGCAGGCAATAGCCGGCAATGTAATGTTCCGCTTCCTCTTCCATGATATAACTGGCTTTCCTGCCTATTACTACTGCCAGCTCAACTTCCCAGTCGGTTTTTTTTGAATTCTTAGGCAGGATAATATTATCATAAGGGCCGCACAGGGCAGTAGTCGACTTGAAAAACAGGATAGGTTCCAGAGGAATGGCTGCCTTGGTCTCCCGGGCATGATCTGCGTAGTTCAGGCCGATACATACGATTTTTGAGGGCCGGGCCACCGGCGGCCCCAACCTCGTTCCATTTTCGAGCTCCGGAAGGTTTTCCTGCTGATCGGTTATAAATGCCTGCAGACGCCGAAGTCCTTCCGTTCTGAAGAATGTCTCATGGTAATCTTCGCCGAAGGCTGAAGTATCATACATAATATCGTTGATAATAACGCCTGTCTTTTCTTCTTCAACTGCACCGTGTCGTATTAGTTTCATGTGTACTGTATGTTTAATGTTTAAGGTTCTTTATGGTTTTACCGGTTTAATAAAAATAGGCTGATTTCTGCAATAGGAGTATTTCTTTATGATATGCATATTGCTTAAAGACAAACATTAAACCTTAAACTTTAAACCTTAAACTTATTAATTATTCAGTTTAACGAACCCTCCGTCGATCGGATAATCGCATCCTGTAATAAAGCCTGCTTCTTCAGAACAAAGGTATAAAGCCAGTGCCGCCACTTCTTCTGGTTTTCCCATGCGCCCGATGGGCTGGCTGCGGGACAACTTATCAAAAATCTCTTTTTCCCGCCCCGCATAGTTCTTTGCTATAAAACCATCTACAAATGGCGTGTGCACCCGGGCTGGTGAAATGCTGTTGCAACGGATGTTCTCATGCAGGTAGTCTCTGGCAACAGACAAGGTCATGGCAAATACAGCACCTTTGCTCATGGAATAGGCGAACCGTTCAGACAATCCCAGGATAGCAGCAATGGAAGCCATGTTAACGATCACACCACCTCCTTTTGCTTTCATTTTGGGGATGGCGGCGTACAAACAGTTATAAGCGCCTTTTACATTTACGCGGAAAATTTTATCGAAATCTTCTTCAGTGGTGGTATCCGCTTTTCCAATATGGGCAATACCGGCATTATTTATTAAAATATCTATTTCATTGATCCGTCCAAACACCTCCATTACCTGTTGCTGGTTACTTACATCACACGAATAAGCATAAGCCTTACCGTTTTCAAGGGCAATCTCGTCCATTACCTGTTTAACCGAATCCTCAGTAAGCTCAATAATATGAAGGATAGCTCCCCTCCTGGCGAACAGACTGGCAATTGCTTTACCGATTCCGCTTCCGCCGCCTGTTACCACGGCGTTCTTTCCCTGTATATTGAACATTCGTGAGATGGTATTAAATATAACTTACTGGTTTTATTGTATGTTGAACACTTAAATGTATTCAAAGAAAATCTTTTAATTCAAAAATTTTATTCATCAACACCCATTTCTCACCCGGCTTTGCCTGCGGTAAAAGCTGCTGATATGCACCCATGCGTTTTTCCCACTCCTGCACCTTTGGATCAGCTGCTTCAATAGAAGCTTTTTTGTCGAAACTAAAATCATCACTGGTTTCCATAATCATAAACAGCCGGATCCCTAACCGGTAGATTATCATATTGGTGATCCCTGACTCAATCATGCTCGCTTTTACTTCAGGCCAGATCTGTTTGTGCCATTGATCGTATTCTGCTATCAGGTCAGTATCATCCTTAAGATCAAGGGCCATACAGTACTGTTTCATGCTTTCAGGCTGTTTAGGTAACTTGTAAATTCGCTGCACAATTTTCCGGTTTAAGGATAGTTTAGCCGGCATGTGAGGATTCAGGGTTTTGAACCTGAAGATAATAATAAAGTGTTAAAGACGGTGATGATTTGAGCCGAAATGCAATAATGTCACCTCCCGCCTGCAAACATATTTTAAAAGGAATGTAACGATTTACCAAATTCTTCATACTTTTGCAAACTCTTTAAAAGAGAGACTCATGAGCAGCAAGAGGGAATTTGAAATACCGTTTGTGGGGTTAAAGCCGGGAATTCACAAATACGAATACCTCATTACAGATAAGTTCTTTACAGCCTATAACGAACAGGACTTCAGCAATTGCAATGCTCCTGTCAGGCTTTCACTGGATAAAAAAACCGGCTTCCTGCTGTTGAAATTTGAGATTGGAGGAAATATCGAAGTCAGCTGTGACCGGTGTGGGAACAGCCTGCCTTTAGATCTTTGGGATGAATTCAATATAGTAGTGAAACTGGTTGATGACCCCGATGTAATGAATGAGCAGGAAGAAGATCCGGACGTTTACTATATCTCAAGGGGGGAAAGCCACCTGCACATTGCAGATTGGATATATGAATTCATCAACCTTAGCATTCCTATGCAAAAAATGTGTAAGCTGGAAGATATCGGTGGTCCGTACTGTAATCAGGAAGTGCTGGAGATGCTGAAAAGAATGGATAGTGAAGATCACAAAGAGATTAACCCGGTTTGGAAAGGACTTGAAAAATTTAAAGATCTGGATAGCTGATGTAAGTCGGCAAATATTTTATCACTATAAAATTGTTGAGCTATGCCTAATCCCAAGCGGAGACATTCACAACAACGCAGTAAAAAGAGAAGAACCCATTATAAGGCAACAAGTGCTACCTTAAGTACAGACAGCACCACCGGCGAATTACATGTACGTCATCGTGCACACCTCAGCGAAGGTAAATTGTATTATAAAGGAAACCTTGTCGCGGATAAAGCGCCTGTCAACAAATAATGCTGTTGCTTCCAATGAATTCCAAAATCCATAGGTAACTTAAGTACGGGTACCTTTAGATTTGGAATTTTTTATTGTTAGACCCCTCATTTTTTTTGGAGAAAGTTACCATGAATATAGGGTTAGACATGATGGGCGGGGACTATGCCCCGAAAGAAGCAGTTAAAGGCCTGTCATTGTTCATTGAAGAGCACCCAGCGCCTATAACCGTTTATTTATTCGGTGAGGAAATTGAGCTAAAATCTTTGCTGCAGGAGTTTTCCATCGCTGAAAGTGTATATAAGATTGTGCATGCCACACAGGTCATACACATGCATGAACATCCCACCAGGGCATTAAAAGAAAAAAAACATTCGTCTATTGCCTTAGGGTATAATTATCTTGCATCAGGCGACATAGATGCGTTTATCAGCGCAGGCAACACAGGTGCCATGATGGTTGGTGCACTGTTCAGTATAAAAGTCATTGAAGGAATATTGCGACCCACAGTAGCTACTATTGTTCCAAAAGAAAACGGTGAAACGGGAGTAATCCTGGATGTCGGGCTCAACGCTGATTGCAAACCGGAAAATTTAAACCAGTTTGCCATACTTGGTTCTTTATATGCCCGATACATTTTAGGCATAGAGGATCCCAGGGTCGGATTGATCAATATAGGAGAAGAAGAAGGAAAAGGTAATTTACTGGCACAGGCCACTTTTCCGTTGTTGAAAAAAAACGAACAGATAAACTTCATCGGAAACCTCGAAGGCCGTGATGTTTTAATGAATAAGGCCGATGTTATGGTTTGTGAAGGGTTCACCGGCAACATTATCTTAAAAATGGCTGAATCATTGTTCGAGATCACCAGCCGTAAAAACATCATTCACGAATATTTTCAACGTTTCGATTTTGAGAATTACGGGGGCACACCGGTTTTAGGCGTTTCAAAGCCTGTGATCATCGGGCATGGCATTTCACATGCCAAGGCGTTCAAGAATATGATCCACCTGGCCGTGAAAATGATCGATACCGCCTTACTTGAAAAAATGAAAGTCTCCTTTACCAGTAATTAACAGGAATATGATTATGGCGTACGATAGTTATTAACCGTCTGGTTTTTTAAACTGATGAATGCTTTTCTTTCTTATATCCGCGAATTCATCCGGACCATTCATCCCGGGTTAACATTGTTTTGTTTTGGTTTTGCAGCTCTACTCGTTTTTCTGAATTACCGTTATGCCATTGAACCCCGGGTAGTAAATAATATCCCTAACCGGTTGTATCGTTTTCTCTGCTTTTATCTTGTTTATCTTACCGCTTTTGCCATTCCTTACCTGGTGTTGTTTGCCGTTAAAGGCAAGGTGACGGAATGGAAATCATTGTTATTGCTGGTCCTGGTAGCTCCCGGTATTTTTGCTTTAAAAGTATCTTTCGTCGGTATCAGCCAGATTATCCAGGACCATTCTTCCGGGATTTGGGGTAGATATGCGGCCATTGTTGCCAATCTTCCTTCAAAGCTGCTGGTTGTTTTACTGCCTCTTTATATTGTATGGCGTGCAGGACGTTACGGTCAACCTTTTTTTGGATTGACCGTAAAACAATTTGAATGGAGCCCGTACCTGCTGATGCTGTTAATTATGATTCCCCTTATTGCATGGGCGGCTACGCAACCTGATTTCTTACATACCTATCCGAAACTTAAACAGGTAAGATTTATAGGCGATCACACCAGAAATCCATGGCTTTATAACCTGATGTTTGAAATTGCTTATGGCATTGATTTTATAACGATTGAATTATTTTTCAGGGGGTTTCTTGTGCTGGCCTTCCTTCGTTTTGCCGGACCGGAAGCCATTCTTCCAATGGCCGTTTTCTACTGCAGTATCCATTTTGGAAAACCACTGGCTGAATGCATTTCGTCATTTTTCGGCGGATTGTTACTCGGTTTGATCGTTTACCAAACCCGATCGATTATGGGCGGGCTGATAGTTCATCTGGGCATAGCCTGGATGATGGAAATCGGCGGTTACCTTGGTCATGTGCTGAGATCAAAATAATTTTGAACAGCGAGCTCATCATAAAAAAATAACTACAAACTCATAAGCCGGATTCTGTTTCTAAACTATCATTTATCTGGGATGCTGATTACTCAGCACCTCTTTCTGCCTACCCTTCGACATTGGACGAGCAGCCCTCAAACGTCGATATACATGGCATTTCAGCGTGCAAGGTTTACCCCGTGTACGGATCGCTCCATACACGCGTAGGCTCTTACCCTACGTTTTCACCCTTACCTTTATGTCAATTGTTCAGATTAACATTAGGCGGTCATTTTCTGTGGCACTGTCTGTCAGGCCTGCCTGGTTACCCAGAACGGCCGGCCCGGCTATTCACCGGTACATTGCTCTGTGCTGTCCGGACTTTCCTAACCGATAATTCGGCTCGATAGTTCGGTTTGTAGTTACAATTTAAAGCAGGCTTCACCCACCTTCAGTACTGAAAATATATCTCGGTAGCCCCATAACCATAGGAAGCATGATACTGATTAATAAAAGTCTTTACCTCTTTTTTATGACGCAGCAATTCATGCACTTCATCACGCAACCGGCCACTGCCTAAACCATGAATGACGATCAAGGATGGTTGACGGTGGGCCACGGCAAGATCATAGTACTTTTCAAAATGCTGCAGTTGTAGACTGAGGATCTCAAAATTGCTCAGGCTTTTCCAATCATCTGTGATCTTTTCCATATGCAGGTCAATAGCATGCCTTGGCGCTTCCAGGTGCTGACGGACCTTAGAGGCTTCATAAGGTTTCTGCAATCCCGTATTCATTTTACCGGAAGATATTGTTTCTTCCAGGGGTTTATCAGGATAATCATCAAAGAGTTTAAAGGAAAAAGAGGGCTCATTTTTGGCTTTCAGTTCTTCAATTTTTGTAAACACCTGTTTTGGACGCAGTTTTAATACCGTTTCGTAATAATCCGCCTTCTTTTTATCAGGCGATATCAGGGAAAACTCACCATGAAAAGTAGGACTGTCATTAAATTTTTCAAACAGAACATCGTGCAGGTAAAAGTCCTGGTTGTTAAACACCTGGTTTTTTAATTCGAACTCCGGCTGGTTTAGAAAATTCACGGTATAATCAAAATTGTATCCCTTATCTGTTCCATTTACCAGATGAATCTTAAGCAAATCCACCACTTCATCGCCAAATTCGTCTGTTCCGAATTTTGGTATGAACATTAGCCAGACTCCACTAGCTTGTTTGGTGGACCTGGTTACTTTGTCGCGCGGAACCTGATCGATATAAGTTTTAGCTTTTTTCTTTTCCTGGTCCGGAGCATCCGTTGATGGAAACAGTTTTTTTTCTGTGAACCGTTTGAAGTAGGGAAAGTCAAGCTGGTCGTTGTAAGCAGGGAATTTCACGCCCCTTATTTCAACCATTACCATCTTATCATTAATAATATCTATTACCTCTCCCTCCTCGTTTGAATGCAATACCACTACCTTATCGCCGATTTGAAATTTCATGCACCCCTGTAATTTAAATGATTAACTAAGGCAAAGTTACCATAATAGCAGGAAGATGTTCATTAGGATAGTTCCTCCTATGTGTAGGCCACCGCTAAGGCTAAATATTTTTACCTGGGGTAATCCTGGTTCCTAACCGCCAGTTTGCTCTTCCGGTAACCGTACATAAAATACAGGATGAGCCCTATGGCCATCCAAACCAAAAAGTATTTCCAGGAAACGGCCGGAATTTCGATCAGCAGGTACGAACAGAACAGCACACCCAGGATAGGAATCAATGAATAACTGCGTAAAAAAGTTAATATGGATAAAATGGCAGCCAGTATGATAAATAACAGGAAGAGCAGTTCCTGTAGGTTTACCTGATCCGGATGCTGAACATTGGCGGTTATACGATCCCTCAAAAAATAAACAAATAATACAAAAAAGACCGGTACGATAAACCGGCCGTTAATGTAAGGAAGCTCAAACCTGCTGCCGGTATTTGCTATCCTGGGCAGCATTAACACACCACCGGATACAATTACAAAAGCAAACAGGGTGCCGATGCTGGTCAGGTCGGTCATCAATGCGCTTTCCATAAATAAAGTGGGAACAGCTACGATAATTCCGGTAACAATGGTAGCAAACCAGGGAGTCTGGTACCGGGGATGAATTTTGGCGAATGCCTTTGGCATTAAACCATCGCGGCTCATGCTCATCCAGATCCGTGGTTGCCCCAGTTGAAAAACCAGCAATACACTGGTAGTAGCCACTACTGCGCTGATAGAAACAATATATCCGATCCATTTTTGTCCTACCCTGTCGAAAACGAAAGCCAGCGGATCAGGCACTTTTAGTTCGTTGTAATTTACCATTCCCGTCAGTACGAGGGCAATCAGTATGTATAATACCGTACAAATAAGCAATGAATAGATCATGCCACGTGGCAGGTCGCGACGGGGATTTTTACATTCCTCGGCAGTGGTAGAGATTGCATCGAAGCCGATATAAGCATAGAACACAGCCGATACGCCTTTTAAGACACCTTCAAATCCGTTGGGAAGAAAAGGGTTCCAGTTACCAGGTTCTACGAAGAAAAATCCCATAATGATAACGAAGATGATTACCAGTATTTTGAACATCACCATGAAATTGGTCATCTTCTTGCTTTCCCTGATACCGACATAGGTCAGCATGCTTATCAGGCATACGATGATGAATGCAGGCAGGTTTATAAAAATGTGTTTTCCAAAAATTACCGGAGCGCTATTCCAGGCATTAACCGCAAATTGCAGGCTTTCATTTAAAGGCTCGCCCCTCACGGAGGCTGACTGTGCCGACTGGTAAGCCAGGTTAGCCGTATTTGGATCGGTGGTTAGCCAGGCAGGCAGATGCAATCCGAAGCCTTCCAGCAAATTACTGAAGTAACCGCTCCAGGATATGGCCACTACGATATTTCCAATAGCATATTCAAGGATGAGCGCCCATCCGATAATCCAGGCCACTAGCTCGCCGAAAGATACATACGCATACGTATAAGCGCTGCCGGCAATGGGTACCCTGCTTGCAAAGGCCGCATAACATAAGGCGGAAAACCCACATGTTACGGCTGTAATAACAAACAGTAATGATATGCCGGGCCCCCCGTTAAACGCCGCTGTACCAATAGTGGAAAAAATTCCGGCGCCTACTACTGCAGCAATACCCATTAAGGTAAGGTCCCTTACATTAAGGATCTTTTTTAATCCTTCCGAGCCATGGCTGTCGTGCAACCCGTCTTCTGCATCTTTCAATATCTTTTCAATCGACTTCTTCCGAAACAAGGATCTCGACATGTTAGCGTTGGTTTCAGGGAAATTACTAATAATTCGTAAAAGTGCATGGCAAACTTCGAACTTTGAATTACGAACTAGAACTCCCTGTTGCCAAAGTACATGGCTAACTCGCTGAGCGGAGTTTTGCGGGTAGATATGACCGCTATATCTTCCAGATGCCGAAGCGCACTGGTTATATATTGCTCCTTGAACGACATGGCCCATTCATTTACACCACAATCTTTATAGATCTTCAACACCCTTTCTACTTTGCTGTCCACATTCCCGGCCAGCAGTTCTCTTAATTCGTCGTTTTGTTCTTTATTGGCTACCTCCAAGGCTTTGATCAGCAGAAATGTTTTTTTATTTGACAGGATATCGCCTCCCAGCTGTTTACCAAACTTTTCGGGATCACCAAAAGCGTCCAGGTAGTCGTCCTGTACCTGAAAAGCGATACCCAGGTTTCGCCCGAACTCGAACAGGTGCTGCTGGTTACCCTTACCCGCCCCTCCCAAAATTGCACCCAGGTGCAGGCTTGCGGCCAGCAGGACAGATGTTTTTAATTCTACCATTTTTACATAGTCATCCAGCTTTACCTCGTCAAGCCGTTCAAAATCCATATCAAGTTGCTGCCCTTCGCAAACCTGCCGGGCTGTACGGTTAAAGAGTTGGATGATCCGGTGCAGGTAATCCGTTTTTATTTTGTTCAGGTAATCATAAGCCAGCACCAGCATGACGTCGCCCGCCAATAGTGCGGTGGGCTCTCCAAATTTTGCATGAACGGTAGGTTTGCCCCGCCGTAAAGGGGCCTTGTCCATAATGTCATCATGGATCAAGGTAAAATTGTGGAAGAGCTCAACCGCAGCGGCCATGTGATAGGCATCTGGGTTTATGGCATCGAACAGCTCATTACCCATTAAACACATCGCCGGTCTCAGGCGCTTACCGGCCAGCGTTAGAAAGTATTCACCCGGCTCATACAAACTGGCGGGATACTCCGGGAATTGTTTTACCTCAAATCTTTCTTTAAACAGCGCTGATATCTCTTCAAAGGAATGCATATTTTTAAAAGTTCGGGTTTAAAGTATAAGGTTTAAGGTTGCAATGGCTGGCGTTAAGATATCTTTTTATTCCTGCTTCTGGGCTGGCGTTTGTCTTTTACTTCTTTTTTGACGGTGTTTGTTGTCTCTTTCCCTTTTTCCGCGGCCAGTGCGCTTGTCAAAACCCATTCATAATCCAATTGCCGTTTGGTCAGGTTAGCTGAGATCACCTTTATGCGGATCTTGTCTCCCATACGGAACGTTCGTCCGCTTCTCTTTCCTGCCAGGCAATAATCTGTTTCGATATGACGGAAATCATCATAATCAGACAAACTGTGAATACTTACCAGCCCTTCACACTTGTGCTCCACGGTTTCCACCCAGAAGCCAAAGGAAGAGACGCCGCTGATCACTCCTTCAAATTCTTCTCCCAGGTAGTTCTGCATATACTCTACCTGTTTGTATTTATTGGCTGCCCTTTCCGTTTCCATGGCCGCCCGCTCACGGTCGCTGCAGTGCTTGCATTTGACCTCCATTTTTTTGTCTGCTTCAACCCTTTTGTTAAGCACCTGGTCAAGCACGCGGTGCACTAAAATGTCAGGGTATCTTCGAATTGGAGAAGTGAAATGTGTATAATGTTCGAAACCCAGGCCATAGTGACCGATGTTCTCGGATGTATACACGGCTTTAGCCATGGTGCGAATACCCAGTTGTTCCAATACATGCTGTTCCGGTTTACCCTTGACCTCTTCCAGCATCAGGTTAAAAGACGCTGCGATACCGGCAGGGGTTTTAGTCTCAAAAGTATGGCCGTATTTTTTAGCGAATTCTACAAAGGGAAGCAACTTTTCTTCGTCTGGCGTGTCGTGAACCCGGTAAGGAACCGGAACCGGCTTTTTATTCACCTTCACCTTTGCAATATTTTCAGCTACGATCCTGTTAGCCAGCAACATAAATTCTTCAATGAGCTGATGTGCTTCCTTACTTTCTTTGATCATGATTCCAACCGGCTTTCCCTGCGGGTCAAGCTTGAATTTCACTTCGGTGGATGAGAAGTTAATGGCCCCTTTTCCGAAACGTTCTTTCCGGAATTTTTGAGCTAGCTCATTAAGTGTCACGATTTCGTCTTTATGCAACCCGTCTTGCTTTTCGATGATCTCCTGTACTTCTTCGTAAGTAAAGCGGTGGTTTGAATGAATGATTGTTTTACCAAGCCAGTTATTTTTTATTTCTCCTGATGGTGTTATCTGGAAGACGGCCGAGAACGTAAACTTATCTTCCAGCGGCCGCAGCGAACACAACTCATTTGAGATCCGCTCGGGCAGCATTGGATTAACCCTGTCCGGCAGGTAAACGGAGGTTGCCCTTTCATAAGCCGATTTGTCGAGCCCGGTATCGGGCTCCACATAATAGCTCACATCGGCTATGTGCACGCCGATTTCATAAAGCCCGTTCTTAACAGACCGGAATGAAATGGCATCGTCAAAGTCTTTAGCATCAACCGGGTCAATGGTAAATGTGAGCACGTCACGAAAATCTTTCCGATGTGCAATTTCTTCCTGGGGTAGTATGTCCGGCAAACGTTCGGACTCTTCGATAACATCTTCCGGAAACGCAATAGGGAACCCACTTCCCAGGATCAACTCTTTCATGGCCTGGTCGTTAAAATCGCTGGCTTCCATAACCTTTACCACTTCTCCCTGAGGTTTTTTCTTCGGCTCCCATTCAACGATCTTAACCAACACCCTGTCTTGTTCGGTGGCCCCGTTCAATTTATCTTCCGGTATGTAAATGTCGGGCATCTGCCTTTCCGTTTCCGCTATAAAAAAAGCAAAGTTCCGGTTTAACTCTACTCGTCCGACAAATTCCATCTGCTTCCTTTGAATGATTCCGGCAACCTGCCCCTGCATCCTTCCGCTCTTTAACGATTCGCTGATTATCCTGATGCTCACGGTGTCGCCATGCATCGCTGTATTAAAATCGTTAGGGCGGATGAGAATGTCTTTGTCGAGGTTCTCAACCACCACATAACCCATTCCGGACCGGGTTATATCAAGAACGCCCTTATACTTTCCTGCCCCTTCAGATTTGCCCTTCTTCTTGTTATCTTTTCCCATAGTTTAATTTAAAGATTGTTTAAAGGTATGTATGAACCTCCTGATCAGCTCGTTAAAACGCTCGCCCTCATTGAATAGAAATTCATGCTGAATAGGTATAATGTACAGAGGTAAGTCTTTTACTACGTTTTCAAATTTAGTAAGCCGTACGGCATCCTTTTCCGTAGTAAGGATTATCTTGGCTTCACATGAAATACTTTCAAATTTTTTAACGATATCATCCAGGTCATCAATAGTGTATACCTGGTGATCATGGAAGGAGATCTGGTAGTAGGTGCCTGCATGTTGCTGCAGAAATTCTTTTAACGGCGATGGATCAGCGATGCCGGTGACCAGCAAAACTTCCACCTGGGCAGTGATCACGTAAGTGCTTTTTGAAACAATATGATAAGGCATTCCGTAACGTATAGTCGAAAAGAACAAATGCTGGTGGAGCAACGGTTCTATTTCGCCGGAGATATTTTCTTTTTGATCCGGGGTAAGTTCAGGGTTGCACTTGGTAACCACGATAAGATCAGCGCGCCGGTAACTTTTTTTTTCGTCACGAAGGTCGCCGGTGGGCAAATACCAATCACGGGTAAACAAGTTATTGGAATCGACCAGCAAGATGTTATACCCCGACTTCACCGCCCGGTGTTGAAAAGCATCGTCCATAATGATTACCCGTGTATCCGGCCGGTCATACAGGAGCTGGGGAATAGCCTCCTGCCGTTTTTCTCCTACCGATACGGCTACGCCTGGAAATTTATTGTAAAACAGCATAGGCTCATCTCCTATTTCCAGGGCTGTACTGTCTTGATTTGCCAGTGCATAACCTTTGGTTTTTCGCTTGTAACCCCGGCTTAATGTAGCTACGGCAAATTCATGTTGTAATAGCCTGACCAGATACTCCACCATGGGCGATTTGCCTGTACCTCCCACCGAAAGATTGCCTACGCAGATAATGGGGATATTAAAATGAACGGATGTAAAGAACTTTTTATCGTATAACTTATTCCTGACCCAGATTCCAAAATAATACATCAAGGATAAAGGAAATAGTAGCATCCTTACAGGTCCCGGGATAGGAAAATTAGAATTCATAAATCTTATTCGGTGTGATGCACACGCTTAAAGGTACATCAAAATCATTGATGTCATCAATGACATCAACAGGCTCAAAGTAAGAAAAACCTATCTTCAAAACATCTTCCCGGCAGCTACTTAAAAACCTGTCATAAAACCCCTTTCCGTAACCAACCCGAAAGCCTCTTTTATCAAAAGCAAGCAATGGAACAAATACCGCATCGATCTCTTCAACGGGAATCTGTTCTCCATTGACCGGCTCCGTTATGGCTAACTGGTTATTCCTGTAAAGGGTATCTGATTGTACTGCATGACACATCAATTGATGTGTGCTGATATCTATTACAGGAAAAGCCAGTTGCAAACCAGAAATCCTAAATGATAAATAATCCACCATCAAATGGGTATTTACTTCTGCTTTTTCAGGTATTGGCCAGTAACTTAATAGTATACGAATATCGTCTACCGGCCATTGCTGAAAGCGGATGAGCAGCAGATCATCCAAACGCGTAACCTCATTGATGGAAAGGCGGGCACGCTCATCCCTAAAGCGTCTTCTTAAGGCTTTCTTAGTCATACACGCTAAGCGTTAGCCTTGTTTACAAAAATGGAGAAGAGGGTTGTTCCGTAGTTCCTTGTAGTGACATACATAGGATAACCCTGATAACTGTTTTTTACCGTATGCTCCAATACAAACCAGCCATCAGGATTGAGCAATTGTTTTTGGATAACCAGAGCGGGCAAGTCATCGATCGTTTGTAACGCATAGGGAGGGCCCGCAAAAATGAAATCAAAAGTTTCTGTACATTGGTTAAGATAAGAAAAGACATCCATCCTTACTGCCTTAATATTGTGGAAGCTGAACAAAGCAATAGTTCGCTTTATAAAATCATACATGGCTGTATCTTTTTCAACGATGGTCAGATCGGGTGCTCCGCGCGAAGCCAGCTCATAGGAGATGCTGCCTGTTCCCCCAAACAGATCAAGGGTCTTTATCGTGTCTAACTCAAAATTGTTTTGCAGGATATTAAAAAGCCCTTCCCTGGCCATGTCTGTAGTGGGACGGGTATGAGGCATCTTTGCCGGAGGGTTGATTTTTCTTCCCCCCATATTTCCTCCTATGATACGCATACGGCCATGTTCAGTATGGGTGAAAAGAAATGTTCCGGAAACGCCGTAAAATCCATGGTAAAATCAACTCCTGATGTAACCGTTGCCGTTTCTATAATATCGAAATATTTTAATAACTCTTCATACATGGCAGATTTAAGGTCAATCATTCCGCTTAACTGTACCGCCGTATCTTTTGGACTGATATGAAAGCGCTCGCATATGTTCAGCAAATAATAGGCAACGTCCTCGGCTGTCTGATATTCCAGCCTTTGCACAAGCTGCAATCGTTGTGCTTCGATAACGGTGACCAATATCTCATTTGGATGAAAGATCACATAAACCCTGTCCCGGATGTGATTTATGGCTTTTTGCTGGCACTCCAGCCATAAACTATGATGATGTCTAAATTTACCGGCCGCCATACTCCGTTGAAACAGATCATGCATTTCAGTTGGTACCCGGAAGACGTTATACATGTCCCATCCCGAAACCTTTTCACTGAATACTACTCCCCTATTCAGATCACCATGGATCAGGGTAAGCAGCTCTGCTATAAGATCGACATGGAAATATTTTTCGGGCACCAGACAATTTTCCGGCCAGTTATAAACGATTACCGATTCTTCCATCGATTCTTTCAGGATCGTATCATGCTGTAATATCTTTTCCAAAAGCTCCATCGTCTCAGCGGTGCTTTTAGATGTGAACTGGTAAAATTTCAGTACCACCACTGTTCCATCTTTCCTGACAACGATATAATGAAAATAATGCTGGCTCATCTCTATGACCAGGCGGCATTGGTTCCATTCCACAGAAGCCATCCCTGGCGAAGCAATATTGATAACTGGCTCAATCATATTTCCTACAGGCTGCAATAATACTATAATAAGTTCAAACTGAGGAGTAGTGGGTTTAGTCGGGTATTTCATACCTGTGAAGCTTTCGATATCCGGCGTCAGAACGACTAGCACCTAACACATAATTCATCACTCATAACTAATAATTCATAACTCTTTTCACTAGGTTTGCGGCTCTTCTATGGCAAACGCTGCTTATATACCTGACTTAAGGCTGCAGATTTCTAACCGGCAGATACTAAAGATTGCTTTGCCTATCAGCTTTTCGATTCTTGTTCCCCAAATAAACTTTGTTACTAACAATATCTTTCTGGGGGGACTGGGAGAAGGCTCACTCGCAGCCGCAGGTATAACCGGAGTCTACTACCTGATCTTTGCAGTAATCGGTCTTGGACTTAACAACGGCCTACAGTCGTTGATTTCCAGGCGCGCAGGAGAAAACAGGGCGGAAGAGATCGGGCGGTTATTTGCACAAAGCGTTCGCATTTCTTTGGCAATAGCCTTGTTTGGCATCCTCGTCACCTATTTTGCAGCACCATCCATATTGAAATGGGCACTCCAATCGGAGAAAATTCATGCCCAATCCACTGAATTTCTACGCATTCGCATCTGGGGACTTCCATTCTTATTTATATACCAAATGCGCAATGCCCTGCTTGTAGGCACTAACCAAAGCAAATATTTAATAGGTGGTGCACTGGCAGAAACGGTAGCTAATATATTCTTTGATTATGGCTTTATTTACGGCAAATTCGGCTTGCCTCGCATAGGATTTAATGGTGCAGCCTATGCCTCAATCATTGCCGAATTTACCGGCATGATCGTCGTATTTTTAACCATTCATCTCAATAGTATCGGTAAACGCTTTAATCTGTTCAAACATTTTCATTGGGATCCTGTAACCGCCAAACTTATACTTACCCAGTCACTGCCGCTCATATTTCAGTATGCAATCAGTATTGTAAGCTGGCAGTTATTTTATATACTGATCGAACATTATGGTTCAAGGGCATTGGCCATCTCCAACACTATGCGTAATATCTTTGGCATGTTTGGCGTATTTACCTGGGCATTTGCCGCAACTACCAATACAATGGTTAGTAACATCATCGGTCAGGGACTACAGGATAAGGTACCCGGCCTGATAAAAAAAATAGCGATTATCAGCACTAGCACCGGTTTGTTCTTTTGCGTGCTGTTAAATACATTCCCGCGTTTATTCCTGTCTGTTTTCGGGCAGAGCAATGATTTTATCACAGCTGCCACACCTGTGCTGCGGATTGTGTCATCAGCGTTGGTAATCATGTCTTTTGCCGTCGTCTGGCTGAACGCCATCATAGGCACAGGAAATGCCAAAATAAACCTGGGCATTGAAATCGTAGCTATTGTGGCTTATTCAATCTATGTATTTGTCGTACTTGAAGTGTTGAACCTGGGTATCCTTGCAGGCTGGCTGTCGGAGTGGCTATATTGGATAATCCTGTTTACACTTTCCTGGTTATACATACGGAGCGGAAAATGGAAAAACAAGATTATTTGAGAGGGTGAGACTCACATCTCACCTACTTTGCAATTGCTTTAGAAACTCATTACCCTCTCGCTTGATCCTGGGATCATCTGCAGCCTGCACCGGTATGGTTTGTAATTGCTTTAATACGTCGATTGCCCTTTCCTTTTGATCATTTTTTTGATATGCTTTAGCTACTTCAAGATAGTTAATTGCCAGGTCAGGCTTAAGTGAACAGCTTTTCTCATAAAATTTTACCGACTCTGCAAAGGAAGAAGCCGGCAGCCCTCCAAAAAGAACTTTAGCCGCTATGCGTTCGAAACCGCTCAGGCTGCTGACTTCATAATGCCATTTACCCAAAACATGATAAGCTTTAAAGTTTTTTGTGTCATTGCGAACAGCAATTTCCGCATACTTTTTTATATCAATTACCGCCATTACCTTTTCACGTCCGCTCAGCAACAGTGCCATCCTGCCTACGGCCATTGCCATAACAAAATTGGCCTCAGCGTAATTGGGGTTTATCTGAAGAGCAGTCTCAGCATAACGGCGTGCTTCTTTGAAGTGTTCAAGCTTTAATGACTTAGTTGGTTGACGGTTGCCTATTAAACTGCTCAATTCACTGGCCTTACAAAGCGCTGCCAGATGCCCTGGCTTTTTTTTTATGACATCCAGATATTTTTTAAATGCTTCGTTTTCTTTCCTCGAATGTTCTAATACTTCAGCTTCCTTTAATAGAACCGCTACATCCTGGCAAAGGCTATCAAAAGGCAGTGCCAGTAAAACGGATAAGATAAGGGTTAATATGTCGCGCTTAATCGTCAAATTTTTTCTCTAAGGTGATACCTACCTTGCCCTGAAAATTTTCGATGGCGGGGTTTATTTTATATATGGAAATGATGACCTCCCTGGCATTAGAGTACTGGTGCCTGATCTTCCTCACTATTGCCTCGGCTACCTCCTCCAGCAGCGGGCTGGATATGGCCATCCTTTTTTTTATTATATCATACAGCTCTTCATAATTGATTACTTCTGACAGGCTGTCTAATTTTACCTTCGACTCATCATATTTAACAGTAAGATCCACCAGGTACTCGTTGCCTACCCGGGCTTCCCCTCCATATATCCCGTGAAAAGCGTGAAAAGAAAGATCATTTAGTTGTACACTAAGCATAAACCAGTTTTAAGTATCAGGTAATTATCGATATACTGAAACAGTTATATGGGGCAGCTATCTATCAGACAAATCCTTTCTCCGACAAATAACGTTCCGCATCAAGCGCTGCCATACATCCGCTTCCTGCAGCGGTTACAGCCTGCCTGTAAATCTTGTCCTGCACATCACCACTTGCAAAAACGCCTTCTATATTTGACTTTGAAGTTCCTGGGATTGTTTTTATATATCCGGCCTCATCCATGTCTATCCAGCCTTTAAAGATATCTGAATTGGGCGTATGGCCGATAGCGACGAAAAATCCGCTGATCGGAATTACCTGCTTCTCCCCCGTTATGTTATTGATGACCCGTACCGACTCGACTCTGTTTTCACCCAGGATTTCATCGGTTTCCGTGTTAAAGTACATCCTAATATTTGCAGTCTTTTTCACCCTTTCCTGCATTACCTTGGAAGCCTTCATTTCGTTTTTTCGGATCAACATATGAACGGTAGAACAAAGCTTACTGAGGTATAATGCTTCTTCTGCTGCTGTGTCTCCTGCTCCAATTATAGCTACCTCCTTGCCACGGAAGAAAAATCCATCGCAAACAGCGCACGCGCTGACGCCAAAACCGTTTAAACGCTGCTCACTTTCAATGCCCAACCATTTGGCTGCGGCACCTGTAGCGATGATCACTGCATCAGCCTCAATCAATTTTTCTTCATCAATCCAAACCTTGAACGGCGGCTGGGAAAAATCAACTTTGGTGGCCAGCCCGTACCTTACATCGGTACCCATTCTTACGGCCTGCTTTTCAAAATCAACCATCATTTCCGGTCCCTGTACGCCATTTGCATACCCCGGATAGTTTTCTACTTCAGTTGTAATAGTTAATTGGCCCCCCGGTTGTATGCCCTGGTAGAGAACCGGCCTTATGTTTGCGCGTGATGCATATATCGCTGCAGAATAGCCAGCCGGCCCGGAGCCAATGATCAGACAATGAACTTTTTCAATCGTATTATTTTCCATACATAATCTTTGAATCCATTTTTTTGTGTTAACGTCTGCCATCCAAAAGTGCACAAAATTAAAGCTTAATTTATAAACAATAGGATCGGCTTTTCAACGGGTGCATTTAAAATTGTCGCTATCCGTTTAAGCGGCCTCTTTAATCAATTCTACTACTTTCCCCCACTGTTTATTCATTGATAACACTCTTAGATTTAGCATATTTTGAGCGCCGTTGTTAGTCCATCTTTGCCCCGATTGTTTCATCCGCTTTTGCACTACTGTTCTGTGTGCTGATTCTATTGCACCCGACCCTATTATACCGGCACCTGTATTTTTATAGCATTGGTAATCCATTCTATAAGCATTGCTGGTATAATAATTAATCAGTGATAGTGCGTCCCGGCTTTCACTATCTTTTCGTTTTATGTTTTTGATAACCGCTGTCACTTTACTTTGTAATAACAGTTCTTTTTGTTTTTCTGTCCATTTTTTCAGCTTCGCTTCATCAGTAAAAATAGTATTGGCAAATTGATGCAGGTGTTCACAAACATGATAATAGTCCAGTATGGATACGGCTAGCGGATAGGCATCTTCTATCCAGTTTTTTATCCATGTTCCCCCATCAGCAATAAATACCAATCGCTTCCCCAATCTGCCATACGACTCTATTAACGTATCCATATGGCTGGTAAAATCCTTATGGTTTCCCAGGTGGGCTACGTATTGTGAATGCCTTATCCAGCTTGAGTTCCCGTTAGGGTCAATGCAAGAGTCGCTCGTAAACATCCTGCCCACTTTTACTTCCTTCCAACCTTCATCCCGGGTTAACAGCATAGAGCCGTCTGCTTCCACATACAACACTTCGCCTTTCTTTACCGGTTCTAACGACCGGCAAACATTTACTTCCTTTTCAGCTAACTTGCCGTAGCAATCTGTTACCAGATAAACCTGGGAGGTACTCACTTGTATATCTATAAATTTTTCCAGCACCTCATTGCATCTTTGATAACAATCCATCTGGCCAGCATACACCAATAGTTCCTGCAAATGAGGACTTATTTGAAAACCATTCGCACCATTACTAAAACTATGGGTTTTATTTATACTGACTTTCCCAAATTTGGTGAGTGTTTTTTTTTACGCCTGTCGGCCGGTACGTCACTTATATTTGCTTCCAAGACTGACCTGCCCAGGTCCCGCCATATTTTCTCAAACTCTTTTTCGTAGTCGTAAAAATTATCAATTTTATTTAAGGCTTGTAATTCTGCATACCGCTTTTGCGCTAAGGCAATGAAATTGGCTTCCGTCATGGGTTGGTAGATTTGGTTTGCCAAATTTAGCCATTTTTTTATGCGACAATTTTAAATGCACCCTTTTCAACCTGCCCGGTCCGCTGTAATGAGTTTACCTGGGAATGATCAAAGAAATATATTGTACAGCGTAACCCCCAAAGTATCCCAGTGCTCCACCTTGAATATTTCCTAAAACCTTTGTTGGTGTTGAAAAGGGATTTCCAATACTTGCATAGCTATATTCCATCGTCCTCCAGAAATCAAACGTTGCCTTATCGATATTACAAAATTTGACTGTTACCGTATCTCCCTTTTGAAAGAAAGAATAATCATCAAGATTTATTTTTTCATTTCTGTCAATTCCTTTTTCCACTTCAATTTCATAGGTGCTGCCATTTATTATCTGATCGTCAAATACCGAATTGATTCCCGGCAGAAAGGGACCATTGTCTACTTTAGTAAAAAACCGAATGTAATTACCGTATCCCGGAGGGTCCGTTACTTTAGTCATCAAAACTACTTTGTTTGTGTCCGGATTATTAACCGATTTGACCCACCACAATGAATCCAACTTCTTAGTCAGCGCAGGTATAGAAGTCTTTGAGTGATATGCTTTCCCATTTACTTTGACTTCAAGAGAATAGTCATGGTTAAACTCGCCAACAAACACGTTTGACAGGTTGGAAGAGTCAATAGAGTAATAGTATATACTAATATTTGCTGTTGTTTTGTAAGAGTATTCTTTTAATCGTTGCGATTGTACACCATTTGAAATACTGACCTCAGCGTCGTGCACAAAGGAATTCAGAAGAAGTTCAGGGGTTATCCGGCTGAAGTAATCCAAACTGGTTGATAATATAACTAAAGGTGGCTGATTATTTTCAATAACCGCCTCAACAACCAATCCAGGTACACTATTGTTGAGATCAAATGAAACCGACTTTTCGCATCTTGCAAGTAGTAGTACCAAGAATAAATAAATAACCGGATTTTTCATTATTGTCAGATAAAAGGCGATTTTTAAAGATAACAAACAGGCATTCTGATGGTTGCCATCAAGTCACAAATAACGTTTACTTAACTGATGCCGCAGATTCACAGATTAGCTATCTAAATCATTAATCTGAGAATCTGCGGCCCTTGTTGATTGTTCTGACGGAAAATACATAATAAAAAGCCGGCGAATTTTCACCGGCTTTAAAAATATTAAAAGGAAACTATATGTTAACCTAAGTACGCCTTAAGTGCGTTACTATACCTTGCTTTTTGCAGACGCTTGATCGCTCTTTCTTTTATCTGGCGGATTCGCTCTTTTGTCAGATCGTATTTTTGTCCGATCTGCTCGATAGTGACTCCGTTTTCGCCATCAAGTCCGAAATAAGCATTTACAATTTCAGCCTCACGTGGAGAAAGAGACTTTAATACACGGCGGATTTCATTTCGTAAGGAATCCTGCATCACATCTTCATCTGTTTCGTCCCCACCTTCCAGTAGATCACCCATGGCTACGTCTTCGGCTTCGTGGACAGGAGCATCTAAAGAACTGTGGCGGGTATTGCTCTGAAAAATATTGTTGATTTCGGTTTCGCTCATTTCCAGTATCTCGGCGAGTTCTTCTGTGGATGGCTCTCTTTCGTGTTCCTGTTCGAAGGCCATGTAAGCCTTATTAGCCTTATTGTAAGTACCGATCTTGTTCTGGGGAAGACGAACCAGGCGACCCTGTTCGGCCAATGCCTGTAAAATAGATTGACGAATCCACCAAACAGCATACGAAATAAATTTAAATCCTTTCGTCTCGTCGAAGCGCTGAGCGGCTTTTATTAACCCAAGGTTACCCTCATTTATCAAATCACTTAAGGATAAACCCTGATGCTGATATTGTTTTGCTACAGAAACAACAAAACGTAAATTAGCCTGAACCAGTTTATCTAATGCCCGTTGGTCACCCATTTTAATACGCTGGGCCAGAACGGTTTCCTCTTCAGGAGTAATCATGGAAATTTTAGATATTTCCTGTAAATATTTTTCAACCGCCTGCGAATCGCGGTTGGTAATCTGTGTAGCAATTTTAAGTTGCCTCATGCCTGTCTGATTTAGTAAGAGATACGTTCGGAAGACAAAGAATATGTATTAAAGGTTGCAAATTTTATGTTAATTAACAAGGCCTCTGCCTAAACAATTGTAAAATTACGTCCTAAAATTGAGAATGCATAGTTTTTAGAAATATTTAGCAAAGAGAAGCCGTAAACAGGTATTTAATTCTTCTGCGAATCAAATGCGTACGTATTAAAAAAAAAAATATCTAGTTTTTAATAGGAATATATAATTTCTTCTTGTGTTGTTACGATCACCAATTCTTTTTTAGAACTTTTTTCAACTCTGCCGACAACCTGTGCATCAATATTAAAAGCCCTTGTGATGTCAATAATCATACCGGCATTTGATTCATCGGCGAAGATCTCCAGCCGGTGCCCCATATTAAACACCTGGTACATTTCGCGGTCGTCTGAACCTGAAGCCTTTTGAATAAGATCAAAGATGGGCGGCGGTGTAAACAATTGATCTTTCACTACCCGAAAATTAGTGTGCAGGTATTTCATACATTTGGTTTGACCCCCTCCGCTGCAGTGGATCAATCCATGAATATCGTCGAAATGGGAATCCAGTAAAACTTTTAAAACCGGGGCATAAGTCCGGGTTGGGCTCAATATTAATTGTCCTATTGTAATCGTGGCCCCCCGGGAAGGCTGTTCGCCATTTGCAGCCGGCAGAATAATTTCATCAGTCATTTTAAATGAACCGATATAAACAACATGATCATCGAGGGAAGCTTCAAAAGTTTCAGGGTACCTGGTGCTATATCCTTTTTGAAGAATGTCGTGCCTGGCACTGGTAAGCCCGTTACTGCCAATGCCGCTGTTGTAATTGGTTTCATAAATTGATTGTCCATCGCTGGCTAAGCCGACTATTACATCACCTTCCCGGATTTTTTCGTTAGTGATCAATTTATTTTTGGGTGAACGGGCGGCCATGGTTCCGTTTACAGTGATAGTTCTTACCACATCACCCACATCTGCCGTTTCTCCGCCCAGGTATTGAATGTTCACCCCATAACGTTTTAACCCATCAAGAAACGCTTGTGAACCATTAATAATTTCTTCCAGTATTTCTCCTGGTATTAACTTTTTGTTTCTGTCAATGGTGGAAGAAAATAAAATATTGTCATAGATACCTACACAAATAAGATCGTCTAAATTCATGGTAATCGCATCCTGGGCAATTCCTTTCCACACTGAAAGGTCGCCCGTTTCCTTCCAGTATAAATAGGCAAGAATGCTTTTGGTACCTGCACCATCTGCATGCATAATATTAACCCAACCGGCGTCGCCTCCAAGATGATCTTCGTAGAGTTTGCAGAAAGCATAGGGAAATAACCCTTTATCTAAGTGTTCCGTGGCCTTATGAACATCTTCTTTCTGTGAAGAAACACCGCGTTGGGAGTAAAGAGACATAACAGGTTTTGGTTTGAATTGGTTTGTGTTGTTTTCAACATCTATTTTCTTCCGATTATAACAAAAATACTACTGGCAGATGATAAAATGAGGAATCAGTTTTTAAAGTACTTTTGCACCACTTTAACCAGATAACAATATCAAAAATTCAGATATGTAAGGTTTTATGTCTTTTTAGTCCTCTAAAGCCGCTGATCCTGTTAAACCCCTAATGAAGATTCATTCAGATATACACCATCTTCCCGTCTTCAGAAATGCTGTTGTGACCATCGGCACATTCGATGGCGTTCATGTGGGACATCGACAGATCATAAAACAACTTATAGAAAAAGCCGGATCAATAAATGGCGAAACGGTCGTCATTACTTTTCATCCTCATCCCAGAAAAATAGTTGGCTCAGACCTATCCAACCTTTACCTCATTAACACCACTGAAGAAAAGACTGATCTGCTGAAAAATTTAAGCATTGACCACCTTGTTATAGTTCCTTTTACCGAAGCATTCGCTAGTCAAAGCGCAACCGGGTATGTGGAAGATTTTCTTATCAGGAAATTTCATCCGCATACGCTGATCATAGGTTATGACCACCATTTTGGTAAAGGAAGGGAAGGGAATTATAAACTGCTGGAAGATTATGCCGCCAGGCAGGGATTTAATTTAATTGAGATTGCACAGCATCTCCTGCATCAATCCGCCATTAGTTCGACCCGCATCAGGGAAAACCTGCTCAAAGGAGATATTGAAGATGCCAATGAATTGTTGGGGTATTCATACTTTTTCAAAGGAACCGTCATTGAAGGAAATAAGCTAGGCAGGTCGCTGGGCTTTCCTACTGCAAATCTTGAAATTAAGGACAAGGAGAAATTAATTCCAGGCAATGGAGTGTATGCGGTTGAACTGGAGATCTTAAAAAATCGTGAGATTGGTTCCCCCAACCGTTTAAAAGGCATGATGAATATCGGAGTTCGTCCAACTATTGATGGAAAAAAGAAGGTTATTGAAATTCATATTTTTGATTTTAACGAAGACATCTATGGATTGGAGCTGCAGGTACACCTTAGGTATTTCTTAAGAAAGGAACAAAAATTCAATGGCCTGGATGCATTGAAGGAGCAACTAAGCATCGACAGGTCAGAAACAATCAGATTATTATCTTCAGGAAATGCTTTATTATAAAATTAACTTTGCGGTTATGCGATAATCTTTACTGCCATTTCCTTCAGCAGCGAAGCGTCGGGGGTACCCGTATCGTTTATTCCTACACTTCGCAGATTATATTCATGCAGTACCAGTAATGCTCTTTCAATGCCTTCAAAGGCATAGAGCTTGATGGCTGCGTGGTAATCTTTAACAAAAAACGGGTTTACACCAATGGCTATGGCAATGGCTTTCTCATCTTTTCCCAGGGCGCTAAACGCCATATAGGTTTTACTAAAGAAGTTATATAAAAATGGCAGTATTAATTGTATCGGTCCTGCTTTCGGATTACTTTCAAAGTATTGAATGATGCGAATGGCCTTTACCAGATCCCTTTTCCCGAAGGCGTCCTGAAGTTCAAACACATTATACTCTTTACTGATGCCAACATATCGTTCAATATCATCTTCCGATATATTCTTACGTTCGCCCAAATTAACCAGCAGCTTCTCTATCTCGTTTTCAATACGGTTAAGATCGTTACCTATATGATCAACCAGTAACATTAATGCTTTTTGTGCTATGGAGTATCCCTTCGCCTTTACTAATTCACTGGTCCATTCAGGCAGCTGGCTATCGTACAGACGTTTTGTGGTGATCGTATATCCTTTTTGCTTCAGCAGTTTCGCCAAACGGGTTTTGCCATCAAGCTTCTTTTCTTTGTAGGCAACGATAAAAATGGTTGACTGAAGCGGCTGGCCGATATAATTTTCCAGCTTATCGATATCCTTCATGTGTTGCGCCTCTTTTAGCATGACCACCTGCCTGTCTGCAAACATGGGATATCGACAGCACGCATTTACCACATCAGGCCAGCTGGCATCCCGACCGTAAAACACGGTCAGATTAAATCCCGCTTCCGCCTCGGTTAAGAGATGCTGTTCAGCATATCTTACTACCTTATCAATGTAATACTCCTCCTCGCCTTCAAGCCAATATACGGGTTTGTATACCCTGCTTTTCCAATCATGAATAATCTGTTCTACCGACATAGTGATTTATAATGCTGCAATATATTAAAATGGCAATGTGATGAAATATATTTATCCGAACTAAGCAGTAACATTGTTAAGAAAAAGAGAAAAGGGTGTTGCTAAATAACGACTTTCTTTTTGGCATGGTTTTGGTCAAACGGTTCAATATGACACAAATTCACTCAAAATTTATAGTATAATTTTTAAACAATCCGAAAAACAATTTCAAAATGAGTACAACTAATTATCCATCAGCTTCTTCTCCAAATCAGGCCCCAAGAAAGGATTTTCGGGGTCTTATCATTGGTATATTAGTGGTGGGCCTGTTAGGCACCTGGGGTTATTTATTGTGGAACAACAACAAACAGACACAGGTGCACCAAACCGACCAGCAACAGATTGCTAAAGTGTCAGATGAAAAAAGCGACCTGCAGAAAAATTTCGATGCTACGTTAGTTCGTTTAGATTCCATCAGTGGTAATAACAACGAGTTACAAAGTAAATTATCGGAGCGATCAAGTGAAATTTCCAAATTGAAAGTGGAAATACGGAGCATCCTAAATAAAAGGAATGCAACGGCAGAAGAACTTAATCGTGCAAAAAAACTTATAGCCGAATTAAATGACAAATTAAACGGACTTGAAGAGGAAGTGGCCAAGCTTACTCAGGAAAACCAAACCCTTACTGTTGAAAAAACAGTGTTGACTCAGGAAAAAGAACAATTGACCACGGATCTACAAACTACCAACGTAGCCAAACAAGACTTGGAAAAAAAGGTTGATGTTGCCTCTACACTTAATGCCAATAACATTAACATTACACCGGTTAACGAAAAAAGAAATGGTAAAGAAAAAGTGACTTCTACAGCTAAGCGGGTAGATAAGCTGGTCATATCTTTTGACGTGAATAACCGGATTGCCCAGGCTGGACAAACAGATGTTTTTGTAAGTATCACAGCTCCGGATGGTAACCCCGTATCTGTTGCTGCTTTAGGTTCAGGTACTTTTACCACACGTGATGAAGGTGACAAATTTTATACAACCAAAGTTCCTGTTGATATAACTGCAGGCCAAAGTAAAAAAGTTGAATTTGCCTGGAAGCAAAACAGTGATTTTCAAAGAGGAAGTTATAAAATTGAAATTTATCATAATGGTTTCAAGATCGGAGAAGGAACAAAACAGTTAAAGAAAGGTGGCCTTTTTGGATAATTAATCACAAGCCGCTGACTTTATTATTACAATATCCGTATTCAACAATAAATCACCCGCCGGAAGTTTTGCTTCCGGCTTTTTTTTAGGTCCTCAATATCGAGGATTTAAAGTAAAGCTCTTAATGAAGCCCTGCCAGTATGCACTGCCTTTGAAGAACCTGGTTTGCGCCCTTCATATTGGATGTTTATTTCCAAGTTATTAGACAGGCGCCTGGTAAGATCCAGGTTCCATAAAAAGTTTTTTCCTGGCACCAATCCGTCGAGCATGATATAACTTACCGTGGTATTGGTATTCACCAGCTGATTTTTCCGGCTGCTAAATGAAATCTCGCTGTAGGTAAATTTGGCTAATAATGAACTGCTTTGCAAAATATTATATTTTGCTTCTGCGTTCAGTGCATGCGATGTGTACCATTCCTTATCGTTTACCTGGTTTTTTTTATCAGTATACCGGTAACCGGTGATTAACCGGAAATTGGCCCCTTGCGTGTAAATCAGGCGCGGTTCCACCGAATATATGTTGAGTGAATAATTTCGATTGCCAAATTTACTGTTTGAGGTCGTTAATCCATTAGTTGCATTCCTTAAATTGATGTCGACAGAAAGCGGTTTCATCAGGTTTAGCCTGCCTCTCAGGATCCATTCTTCAAACCTCCGGGTTTCATAACCGTAAGTAAGCAACGATTTGCCGTTATTTCGCGAATTGTTCAGGTCAATACCCCAGCCGGTATTGAAACGGTTAAACGAGAATGAATTGATAAAAATAGCATTCAGGGAAATAAGAGAGGTATCATTTAACGCCTTAATAAAAGGGTTAAAGCGTGTGAAGCCTGAAGCAATTTCTTTTTTGAATACCTGCATTGAAGATTGCAGGTTTAGTTTTGAAAGGATTTTTTTAAACCGCGTTGCTTTGTATACATCTATAACCGCACGTGGATTTATATTGATGCTATAGTTAAAGGTATTGTAATCAGCCTTAATATAATCATTTGTTGGCGTATAGATGCGGATATATCTGGCCTGGTCCTGAAATTGGGCCAGTTCGAATTCATTCAGGCTTTGTATCCTGTTGCCATCATAGTCGATCCAAAGATACTGACCCTGACCTGCGGGCACTTCCAGGAAGGTAAAATCTCTTTTTTGTTCCTGTCCTGCCCCCACTTCATATAAAATATTTCCGGTCATTAGACCCTTCCATTCATTCATTAGGAATTCCCCCCGGGCCAGCAGGGATTGATCGGCTTTTTGACGGGCGAGCGATTGTTGAATTACAGCAAGATCGCGGTATGTCAGGTTAAGCCTGAATTGATGACGTTCGTTCTTCAGTAGTTCCGTAACTAAATTAATGTTCTGGCTCCGGTCTGATTTGACCAGTTCTTTGCCTGAAGGATATTTATCTGTTCGGGTAAACCAGGTTATACCCCACCGGTTCAGGTTTTTTTGAGGTGACCTCAAATAGACTTGCAGTGTTTGAAAAGCGAAACTATTTATTGAAACACTATCTGAACGCTTACTGCGTAGTTCATTATGTTCAACGGAAAATGCCATGCCAAGTGTATGACTTTTAAGTCTGGTCAATTCCTTTGAAATGTCAACAGATGGACGAAGAAAATATCCCTTTTCGTCGCTGGTGGTGGTATTAGTAAGATTAAACTGATTATTGAACCTCCAGCCCTTAATAAGGTGAGTGTGAAATATACTGTTCCGATAGCCCATAAACCGGCTGCCTCTCTTATAACTGGTGAATTGGTATTTCAGGATATTCTTCTGTTCATCCAGTAACTGGGCACCTGCGTTTATAATACTTTCATGTTCAGGGCGAACGATATAGGGCAATCCCCAGTCGCGCGTAAATTCAACGTTACGCAATCTCTCCAATGGCCTGAACCTGGCATCGACGTATTCGAACCCTGCCCCGGTGATCAACCGTAAATCTTTCTGCGAAGTTCTAACCCGTTTTGTATTTGTAACCTGAAGCTTTGTGGCATACCCCTGATCGTTATTCTTATCTTTATGCGAGAATGTATTTACGTTATAATTGCTATAGCCGAGTTCACTAGTTATAGTTGTGCTTTTACCTAATGCATAATCCAATCCCAGGCTCATCACCTGCTGTTTTTTTGGCGCTACCAGAAAAGTAGCCGGAGCGTATCTTCCCTGCCTGACTGCATTAACAGGGGCTATCCATTTATACACTTTGCCGTTGGCCCCGCTAAGGTCGGGAAGGTAATCTCCATTCCCTTGTCCGACATCAATAAAAGATAAATTATACCGTGCACTGTCGGGATTAAGGGAGTAAATATATATGGAGTCGCTTTGTCCTGAGCTGCTGATTAACGTATCAACCTTTTTATAAAGAATGGTTTCGGCAGAGAAGGTATCCAAAGCAGCTACCGGATAAAAAGCTTTTTGGACACTGTCGCCTATATTATTCAAAAACCGTTTCTGGGGTTGATCAAGAGTCTGATTTATCGGTGAATTCTTTGCATCACCGTTATTAAAAGCGCCGAGACGGATCTTTACACGGTCGTTTATAATTGTTTCATTGGCAAAATACAGGTTTGTATTTAAGTAATTCCTGTCTGCGTATTCGAATTCGATCTGAATACGGCTGTCTTTGGTAATCATCCGCTTTGGGGTGAAGCTGACTTCAGCCGTATTGTAATTGATTACATAGTCCTGGTCTTCTCCTCTTTGCAATAATTCGCCGTCTATATACACTCTTTCCGTGTTAGCCAGTACTACAAAAAAAAGCTCATTATTGGCTCCGGTTAAACGGTAAGGGCCCTGGTTGCCTTCCTGTCCCTGGAAAATGTTCCTTGTAAATTTTCCTTTGGCTATGGAGCCGCTGATCACTGATGTGTTTGTTGATTTCGGGCCAATCCTGCTGGTTGTTTCGAAAGCCGCACCTTGTAACCGCTTATAAAAATTAAGGAAATAGCTTTTATTCTGCCGGATGTCTATGTCGCCCAGGCTCAGCTGCCAGGAGCGCTTTTTGAATTGCAGGAATATACGGTCAAATTCATTGAGTTGCTGCGTAGTGCCATCGGGCTGAATGGGAATGTTGTTATCCGTAATGGCCGCGGACATTTCAATGCTATCCGCCAGAAATCCGTTCAGCTGAAGATTTAAATTGGAGGTAACTACAGCATCCTGGCTATTGCCGAATGAGATCCCTCTTCCAAAGCTACCATTGTAGCTGAGGTTGCCGAAGTTAAAAAAACGGTCGTCCTGCTGAAGCCGGTTATCTACTGCCGTTTTCATGAGGAAATTGTTTTGAATACTATCGAAGCTGAATCGTTTGGTGATCGCATTCAACTTATAATGGAAAACCCGGTAGGATATTGACACACTATCCAGCGGCGGTTTGTTTTTCCAGGTGAGTGTGGCATTTACAAGGTCGAGCTGGTAGGCGGTATCGCTTATACCAACTATAAAAAGGGTGTTTGGGATAATACTCAGGGTATCGAGCTGAACCAGGTCTGTCCGCGCAGAAATGAACTTTTTACGGAGGTTAGATGCAGGTTGGTTTTTTCCTGGTAGTTGCCCCCAGGCAGGGCCGGATAAAAAGCCACACATACAATATATAATCACCACCCGCCACATTTATGCAAAATAGCCTTTTTATAAGAATCTGGAGGTAAGTGTAAAGCCGCAGATTCGCAGATTCAAAATCCGGTAGATAAATCTGCGAATCTGCGTCCATTAATCCAAAGCATTTATCAGGCATACATGTCTTCACGCATTAGCTTCACCCTTTCATCAGCCAGGTATTCATCAAAGGTCATGAGGCGGTCAATAAGGCCTTTAGGTGTAAGTTCGATGACCCGGTTGGCAACCGTCTGCATAAAGGTGTGGTCATGCGAAGTCAGCAGAACAACACCTTTGAAGTTTACCATACTTTCGTTGAAGGCCTGGATACTCTCGAGGTCCAGGTGATTGGTTGGTTCATTTAATATGATAAGATTGGGATTCTGTAACATCATGCGGCTGATCATACATCTCACCTTTTCGCCACCGCTTAGAACTCCCACTTTTTTAAAGGTCTCATCACCACTAAAAAGCATTTTTCCCAGGAAGCCTCTGAGGAAGGGTTCATCGACATCGGTAACCGTAGGTGGTACGTATTGGCGTAGCCAGTCCATCAGGTTAACATTCGGATCTGTAAAAAAGGCCGAGTTATCATTGGGCAGGTAAGCTTTTGTTATAGTGGTTCCCCACTCGTATTTACCGCTATCGGCGTTGACCTCACCATTAATAATGTCAAAAAAAGTGGTTAAGGCAAAATGATCTCTTGAAAAGAAAGCGATTTTATCATTTTTATTTACAGAAAAGCTGACATTTTTGAAAAGCGTTTTGCCTTCTATTGTTTTGTGCAGCTTTTCTATATTTAATATCTGGTTTCCTACTTCACGGTCCTGCTTAAATATGATACCGGGATATTTCCGGTTGGAAGGCTGTATATCTTCAATCACCAGTTTTTCCAGGGCTTTCTTACGCGCTGTTGCCTGTTTGGATTTTGATGCATTGGCACTGAAGCGGGCAATAAATTCAAGCAGGTCTTTCCGCTTATCTTCTGTCTTCTTATTCTTGTCTGTCATTTGACGGGCAGCAAGCTGGCTGCTTTCGTACCAGAAGGAATAGTTACCGGTATAAATGCGGATCTTCTGACGGTCAACGTCTGCAACATGGGTACAAACGGCATCCAAAAAGTGCCGGTCGTGGGAAACCACGATGACAATATTCTCAAAATCGGCCAAAAAATTTTCCAGCCAGTTGATGGTCTCTACGTCAAGGTCATTGGTAGGTTCATCAAGAATGAGAATGTCAGGATTACCGAAGAGTGCCTGCGCCAGCAATACACGCACTTTCATAGGGCCATGCAGCTCTTTCAATGGCGTTTGATGAAGTTCTTCGATGACTCCCAACTCGTTTAACAAGGTAGCGGCATCACTCTCAGCTGTGTAACCACCCATTTCCCCAAACTCAGCTTCCAGTTCACCCGCACGCATGCCGTCTTCTTCGGTAAAGTCGGCAAGGGCATAAATGGAATCCCTTTCTTTCATGATCTCCCACATTTTTTTGTGGCCCATCATGACGGTATCTAATACGGAAAATTCATCAAACTCAAAATGGTTCTGGCTTAATACAGCCATGCGTTCGCCCGGGGTAATTTCTATGGAACCTTTGTTGGGTTCGATTTCACCCGATAATATCTTCAGGAAGGTAGATTTGCCGGCTCCGTTAGCGCCTATCACGCCATAACAGTTACCCTTATTAAAGCCAAGCTTTACTTCATCAAAAAGTACCCGTTTTCCGAATGACAGGGTTACATTATTCACTATAATCATAGAAAAGCATATTTACGCGCTGCACTCGTTGTAACCGGTGCAGGTTCGTTTTTGAAGGCGCAAAGGTAGGAAAGAATGGGTTATGAGTGATGAGTGCCTTTGTTTTTCAATCTCTTACTGATTTTAGTATGCCGATCTGCGCCTCACTTGTCTTCTGCCAACAAATCATTCATATCTAACGGGTCGGTACGCATTATTAAATTCCCGCCGGCATCCTGGGGCCATTCCGTCCTTGGACGATCCCAGTATAACTCTACGCCATTCCCATCCGGATCATCCAGATAGATGGCTTCTGACACACCATGGTCGGAAGCACCTGTTATAGGATACCTGGCATCAATCAAGCGTTTAACCGCAACAGCCAGGTCTTTACGGGTTGGATATAAAATGGCTGTATGAAAGAGTCCGGGAGCGTTATCAGGAGCGCGGGGAGCATTTTTACTAAGCCAGGTGTTCAGGCCGATATGATGGTGATAACCGCCTGCGGAGATAAATAAGGCACGGTCACCATAGCCCTGGGTGATTTCAAAGCCCAGCAGGTCGCAATAGAACCGTTTAGCCTTGTCGAGGTCAGACACTTTTAAGTGCACATGGCCTATCCGTGTATTAGCGGGTATCTGGTATTTATCCATAAATAATCACGGCTATTTGTTGACTATTTAAGCTTCAACAGACAAGCCAGCAGAAAGATATTCTCCGTTTAGCCTGGCAATGTTATTAATAGAGATTTCTTTCGGACAAACGGCTTCGCAGGCCCCTGTGTTGGTGCAGCTGCCAAATCCTTCTTTGTCCATTTGGGCAACCATATTCATTACCCTGGTCCTTCGCTCAGGCCTCCCCTGAGGTAGCAATGCCAGGTGAGAAACTTTGGCGGAAAGAAACAACATTGCAGAACTGTTTTTGCAGGCGGCAACGCAGGCTCCGCAGCTTATGCAGGCAGCATTGGCGAAAGAGAGGTCGGCTTTGTCTTTTTCTACGGGAATGGCATTTGCATCCACCGCATTGCCGGTATTTACGGAAATGTATCCGCCAGCCTGTATGATACGGTCAAAAGCACTGCGGTCAACCATCAGGTCTTTAATAAGGGGAAATGCAGTGGACCTCCAGGGCTCCACTACGATAGTGTCGCCATTCTTAAAAGCCCTCATGTGCAACTGGCAGGTGGCTGTGCCTTCCCAGGGACCGTGGGGCAGTCCGTTGATGTGCATGGAACAGCTACCGCATATTCCCTCCCTGCAATCATGATCAAATGCTATCGGGTCTCTTCCATCGACAATCAGCTTTTCGTTCAGCACATCGAACATTTCCAGGAAAGACATCTCTGATGAAATATCCGTCACAGGATAGATCTCAAAATTACCTGCTGCTTTATTATTCTTTTGCCTCCAAACCTTCAGGGTAAGATTCATGTTGTAATGTTCCATACTAATGCCTATTGTTTTTCTTTAGATAAATTAGATAATCCCTATGACAAATTCTTACCTTATACATAATCCGTTAAATTTCGCCATGCCTCCCATGTAAGTTCCGTATACAAACAAATAATATGCTCCGGAAGTTCTACATATTTAAGCATCCGGCTTATTTATTTATAGCTTCTCTGGGTTGGCTTGGCCACTTCAAAGTTCAATTCTTCCTTATGCAACTGCCAGGTGTTTTCACCTTTGGATTCCCAGGCCGCGACATAAGCAAAGTTTTCATCGTCACGCCTGGCCTCACCTTCTTCTGTCTGCATTTCTTCGCGGAAATGCCCCCCGCAGCTTTCCTTGCGGTGCATGGCATCAATGCACATGAGCTCACCCAATTCAATAAAGTCCGCTACCCGGTTGGCCTTGTCAAGTTCAGGATTCATTTCTTTAATATCGCCAGGTATTCTTACATCTTTCCAAAATTCTTTTTTTAATTCCCGGATTTCAGTGATGGCCTGTTTCAATCCTACTTCGTTGCGGGCCATACCACATTTATCCCACATGATCTTACCCAACCGTTTATGAAATTGTTCCACACTGGTTGAGCCTTTAATATTCATTAGATTTTCTATCCGGCTTCTTACTTCGTTTTCCGTTTTTTCAAATTCAGGATGGGTAACCGGAATAGATGGCGTGCGGATCTCATCAGCGAGGTAGTTGCCAATAGTGTATGGGATCACAAAATACCCGTCTGCCAGTCCCTGCATTAGAGCCGAAGCCCCCAAACGGTTAGCACCGTGGTCGCTGAAATTGGCCTCTCCAAGCGAGTATAAGCCCGGCACAGTCGTCCTCAATTCATAATCCACCCAAAGTCCGCCCATGGTATAGTGCACAGCCGGGTAAATACGCATGGGCATTTCATAAGGATTTTCACCGGTGATCTTTTCATACATCTCGAACAGGTTGCCATATTTTTCCTTAACCACTTCCTTCCCCAAGTTTTTGATTTCATCTTCGTTTGCGTTAGCCAAACCCTGTTTATTGACCTCACCCTTTCCATAGCGGTCAATGGCATATTTATAATCAAGGTATACGGCCATTTTAGAGCCACCTACGCCATATCCTGCATCACATCTTTCTTTTGCCGCGCGGCTTGCCACGTCACGGGGTACGAGGTTGCCGAATGCAGGATATCTTCTTTCCAGGTAATAGTCTCTTTCTTCTTCGGGTATGTCAACGGCTTTACGGTTGTCGTCTTTTTGTTTGGGAACCCAGATCCTGCCATCATTGCGTAATGATTCAGACATGAGGGTCAGTTTACTCTGATGGTCACCACTCACAGGAATACAGGTAGGGTGGATTTGTGTAAAGCAGGGATTGGCAAAAAAAGCGCCCTTTTTATGAGCCTTCCAGGCAGCGGTTACATTACAGGCCATGGCATTCGTACTTAAATAAAATACGTTGCCATAACCGCCCGTGCAAAGCAGGACCGCATGCCCGAAATACCGCTCAAGTTCACCAGTGATCAGGTTGCGGCAAATGATGCCACGGGCTTTATCATCGATGGTTACCACGTCAAGCATTTCGTGACGGGTGTACATTCTTACATTCCCCAAAGCCACCTGCCTTTCCAGGGCCTGGTAAGCCCCGATCAGCAACTGCTGGCCCGTTTGTCCGGCTGCATAAAATGTTCGTTGAACCTGGGTTCCGCCAAAAGAACGGTTGCTTAATAAACCGCCGTACTCCCTGGCAAAGGGCACTCCCTGGGCCACACACTGATCAATGATATTTACGCTTACTTCCGCCAGACGATGAACATTACTTTCCCTGGCGCGGTAATCACCCCCTTTAATGGTATCGTAAAATAAGCGGAATACCGAATCGCCATCGTTCTGATAATTTTTGGCAGCGTTTATTCCACCCTGGGCAGCAATACTATGAGCACGGCGAGGTGAATCATGAAAGCTAAAGGCCTTAACCTTATATCCCAGTTCTCCCAATGCAGCGGCAGCCGATGCGCCAGCTAATCCCGTTCCCACTACAATGATCTCCAGGCTCCGTTTATTGGCCGGATTCACCAGCTTCACATGCCCTTTGTAATCGCTCCACATTTTATCTAAAGGGCCCGCCGGCGTTTTTGAATTGAGCATGTTGATATTCTGTTTCTGGTTAATAATTTATCAGCGTTGGTTTCAAACTCCTGGATGGTGGTTGGTGAAAACACCAACCACGGGCATCGGACTTCCGACTCTTAATGCACCCATCCTAAATAAAACGACACCGGCATCATAGCAAAGGTCAGGCAAATGATAACCGAAAATCCTACACCTACGGATCGAAGCATTTTCAGGTAACGATTATTATGCACTCCCAAGGTGCGAAAAGCGCTATGGAATCCGTGCATGAGATGATAGGCCAGGGAAATGCATCCCAATACATACACGATCACTATAACAGGGTTTTGAAAAACCTCCTGCATTTTGGCAAACAGGTTATGGTATGTTTTGCCGTTATAATCCACTTCAGACAAAGGTGGTATGTTCCCTACGCCACCAAAACGCGAAGGCACCCAGAAGGTGTACACATGCAGGATGAGGAACAGAAATATCAAGGTGCCCAGCAAACCCATTGTCCTGGTATACCAACGACTTGATTTGTTACCCGGGTTGATAGCATAACCCCTGCCCCTGCGGCTCATGTTTTTGGCCTCCAGCACATAACCCTGGATGATATGCAAAATGATTCCTGCAAACAAGCCGACCTCTATGATCCGTATTACAACGGTAGTACCCATAAAATGCGCTGATTTATTAAACATTTCACCGTTATCCATAGCCCAGATACAGGCATTCAGTCCCACATGAACTACTAGAAAAGTGATGAGAAATATTCCCGTTAAACTCATGACCAATTTTTTGCCTACGGAAGAAGTAAAGAATTGAGACCATTTCATTGTTTCTGATTTTAGGTGCTATAAACCGCATAATCCGCTGGCAGGCTGGAACTCATACAGCTCTGATTACCGCTAATAACGTTATGCCAGTAAACGTTAATGTCTTTGTTTGTGAGCCGTACAAAAATAACACAGGATTGCTTCCAAAGTTTTTTTCGGGCAATTTTTTTAAGCTTTATCTCTATGCACTTTGCTACCTTAGCCGTCTAAACTGATTGAAGATGAAACAAGAAGAGGACTTTGATGCTAACCTGGCTGGTGAAGACGGCCCGGCTGAAGAATCAAAAACCAGTTGGTTTAAACGCATTAAAAAAGGTATTACAACAAGCACGGCAGAAAAAAAAGAAACACCTGAAGGGCTCTGGACCAAATGCCCGCAATGTAACTATATATGTACCGTTTCTGATTTGCGGGAGCAATTATTCGTATGTCCGAAATGCAATTATCATCACCGCATCGGAAGCGATGAGTATTTTGACATTTTGTTTGATGATGACTATACAGTGATGTTCGAAAATATCCGCTCGCACGACTTCCTCCAATTCACTGATCTCAAGTCGTACAAGAAACGACTTGAAGAGACCTGGAAGAAAACAGATATCACCGATTCGATCCGTATTGCTAGCGGCACCATACATGAATTACCGGTAGTGATCGGTTGCATGGATTTTGAATTTATTGGCGGTTCCCTGGGAAGTGTGATGGGCGAACGGATATCGCGGGCCATAGATCACTGCATTGACCACAAATCACCCCTGCTGATCATTTGTAAAAGCGGTGGAGCGCGTATGATGGAAAGTGCTTTCTCACTAATGCAACTGGCAAAAGTATCCGGTAAATTATCCCAACTGACCGATGCCAGAATTCCCTATATTTCTTTACTGACCGATCCTTCGTTCGGCGGCATATCGGCAAGTTTCGGCATGCTGGGCGATCTGAACATTGCCGAACCCGGCGCATTAATTGGTTTTGCGGGTCCACGTGTGATCAAGGAAACGATCAAGCGCGATCTCCCTGAAGGATTTCAGCGAAGCGAATTTTTACTGGAGCATGGCTTTCTTGATTTTATCGTTGATCGTAAAGTGATGAAGGACAAACTGGCGAGGGTGTTTTATTTACTTAAACCTGATGTGGTTGAAACATAGTAAAAAGTCCAATCAAATACCATGACTGAAATCAGGAACAGGTCGGCTTTCCATGAATTTTTTATAGAAGACAGCTACGTTGCCGGAATGGTGTTGGTGGGTACTGAGGTGAAGGCCTTACGGGCCGGCAAGGCAAGCTTTAATGACAGCTATTGTATTTTTGACAAAGGTGAGTTATATATTAAAAGTCTCCACATTTCCGAGTATGCGTTTGGCACTTCCCAAAATCATGAGCCCTTGCAGGAACGAAAACTACTGCTTAAAAAAAAAGAGCTTAAGAAACTGGAAGCCAGGATGACCGAAAAGGGTTATACCATTGTTCCGCTAAAGATTTTCTTTAACGAAAAGAACCTCGCTAAAATTGAGATCGGCCTGGGCAAAGGAAAAAAACTGCATGACAAAAGGGAGACCATCAAAAAAAGGGATACGGAAAGAGAAATGAAACGTTATTTGAAGTAACGATCATGAGCTTTGATCCGTAAAATATCTGCTACCTTCATACCATGAGACCTGTTATCGTATCCTTGATCCTTCTCCTCTGCCATTCATCTAATAGTCAGTCTTTAACCGGTAGCTGGTATGGCAAGGCAAATGTCAGTTTAAACGGCCACTATAATAATTACCTGACCGAGCTTGTGATCAAGCAAAAAGGCGACGACATCGAAGGGATCTTCGGTTATTATTTTCGGGACGGTTACAAGAGTTTATTTATCAGGGGAAAGTATAATAAGAAATCCAGAAAATTGGATGTGCAAAAAATACCACTTACTTATTTCAGGGCGCTGTCTGTTGACGGAGTGGATTGTATGATGGATTTTTACGGAACGGTTATGATATCCAAAGTGCACACTACCATAAAAGGAGTTTTTGTTACAGATCCCAGATACCGGTATACCTGTCCGGGAATAAGCGCAAACTATACACTTGATTTTACGGAAAAAAATCAGGATAGCCTGATCAGGAACAGCATATCGCGTAAACTCTGGCAACCGCAGCAAAATGATGTGGTTATCAACACTACGAACACCACTAATCCCAAGCAAACTCAGGCAAGCGGAGAAAAGCCGTCTGCCCCCACCCCTGACATGGTCACGCAGGACCAGCCATTGTTTCAGCACCTGCTGGAGTTAATGGAAAAGCGGCAGACCGTTTTAAGCAAGGACATAGAAATAAAATCAGATTCTGTCCGCATCAGTTTTTACGACAACGGGGATATTGATGGCGACAGCATCAGCGTATTCCTCAATAAGAAACCAATACTTGTTAACCAGGCGCTTACAGCTGAAGCCATGAACATATATATAAAATTGGATGCTGCCCGTGACGTAAACGAGATCACCATGTATGCTGAGAACCTTGGAGTATATCCGCCAAACACAGCATTGATGACGGTCAGCGACGGCGAACAGCGTCATGAGGTGTATCTTTCAAGCAGCCTAAGCCAGAATGCCTCGGTCAGGCTTAGACGAAGTAAGAAATAACAGCTCCCCTCTTTTCTAGGCTACCGTTAGACACATCTTTTGAATTGATTTAACATCACATTATACCTATTAAAATGATTTGTCCTAGCCCCCGAAAATCCCTGTTAATAACGCATTAGTAGTAAAAAGTTTTGAGAAACAAATCTTCAGAACAATGTTGTCTGCTGTTTTTCATCTCCGGCTTTCGTTAGCCATTCCACTTCCGTACTTTTTGTAAAATCGACCAGTTTGCTTCCTACCGCTTTCCATCCGGTCACTTCAACAAGATTAACCACTTTCATTTTCTGTTCCCTTAGTTGAGCTCCTCTCCCGCTTCTGATGACCAGCGAAGGCTCTGGATCTGTTGTCACTGCCTCAAGATAATTGTCAGGACCTTCTTTTATGAAGAGAAATTTATTGTGCAGCGTTGTTGTCTCAATCTTAAAGCGCTTTATGTTCAATTGTAATTTATCATGGTCGTAATAGATGGCAGTTACTAATTTTTCGGGATTGAACTTTTCTATCAGCAGGATCTTGTCTGCTTCGAAACGTTGTGTCAGTTCCTGATCAGTGATCTCATAGTTGCCATCAATATATATCACCAGGATCTTGTCGTCACCCTCAAACATACCCAGGTAATCGCCTTTTTCTTCCGTGCTTAACCGCCCGAACTGGTCGTCAAACCAAAGTTTTCTGCCACTAAGCGTTGAACGGCCGGCCTCTTTGAATTTCACCATCCTGATTGGGTATTTGGTGATCTGGTTACCCATGCTCCCCCGGCCTTTTATGTCCAACTCTTCAAAGTAAAAATCCAGTTCCTTATTACGTGCCGCGCAATTGGGACTTAATATAATTTTAACCAGCTCTGCTTCTCCATTGGGATTAACGCTTAGATAATGAACCTTGCTTTTATCCGTTCCGCGTGTCAGGTCGTATTCTTTATCCCTGGTAATACCGGTTACGTTAAAACGTTTTCCGTAACTTATACCGGATTCACCGTCAAGGTAGATCATATTATAGGTGGTACGCTCGTCGTTTTTTTCAAATACCGCCACATGAATAATGTCTTTCCCTATAAACGATTTTTCAGCCACTTTCATCACTTTCATCTTGCCTGCTTTGGTGAAAGCAACTACATCATCCATGTCTGAACAATCTGCCACGAACTCGTCTTTTTTCAACCCTGTTCCAATAAAACCGTCTGACCTGTTCACATATAATTTTACATTTGCCATGGCAACGTGCCTGGCCTGAATCGTATCGAATAACCTGATCTCTGTTTTTCGCTCCCGTCCTTTACCATACTTTTTCAGCAGGTTTTCGTAATAGGCAACAACAAAATCCACCAGGTTGGCGAGGTCGTGTTTCACCTGTCTTATATCCGATTCAAGGCTCTTGATCTGTTCATTCAGTTCGTTGATGTCGAGCTTATAAATTCGCCGTACCGGTTTCTCCGTTAGTTTGATGATGTCTTCCCTGGCGATCTCTCTTTTCAATAATTTTTTATATGGATCAAATGCTTTGTTGATGGCTTCCAGCACTTTTTCCCAGGTTTCATGTTTTTTTTCCAGTTCCTTATAGATCTTCTCTTCAAAGAATATTTTTTCCAGCGAAGTAAAATGCCATTTCTCCTGTAACTCTGCCAGTTTGATCTCTAGTTCACGCTTCAATAACGCGGTAGTGTTGTTGGCCGAAATTTCCAACAGCTCGTACACACCCATAAACCGGGGTTTGTCGCCAACGATCACACATGTATTGGGTGAAATGCTTACTTCACAATCGGTGAAGGCGTATAGTGCATCAATGGTGATATCAGGAGAGATACCGGGCGCAAGGTCTATTTGTATCTCTACTTCTGCCGCCGTATTATCTGTAACTTTTTTAATTTTTATCTTTCCCTGGTCGTAGGCTTTTACGATGCTATCGATGAGCTGAACGGTGGTTACGCCGTAAGGCACGTCTTTTATGATCAGGGTTTTTTTATCTAATTCTTCGATATGGGCTCTGACCCTAACTTTTCCCCCTCGTTTTCCTTCGTTGTAATTGGTAGCATCAATCATTCCACCCGTATCAAAATCGGGATAAAATTCAAATCTTTTTCCGCGAAGGTATTTTATGGACGCCCCGATAAGCTCGCAAAAATTATGTGGAAGGATCTTGGTTGCCAGTCCTACAGCTATTCCTTCGGCACCCTGAGCCAGTAACAAGGGAAACTTCATGGGCAGCGTGACGGGCTCATTTTTCCGGCCATCATAACTCAGGGCCCATTCCGTAGTCTTTGCATTAAATGCAACTTCCAGGGCAAATTTCGATGGCCTGGCTTCAATATAACGAAAAGCGGATGCTTCGGCGCCTGTTCTTACATCACCCCAGTTACCCTGGGTATCGATTAACAGGTTTTTTTGTCCAAGGTTTACGAGCGCATCCCCGATGCTTACATCGCCATGAGGATGGTATTGCATGGACTGCCCGATAATATTGGCCACTTTATTTAAGCGGCCGTCATCCATCTCTTTCATGGCATGCAGGATGCGGCGTTGTACCGGTTTCAATCCATCTTCAACGGCAGGTACGGCACGCTCCAGGATTACATAAGAAGCATATTCCAGGAACCAGTTCCTGTACTGTCCGTTTACGCCTGATGTGTTATCGGTAAAAGCCTGCTCACTCATAATTCAAAATTCAAAGTTCAGGTTTTAAAGTTGATACGCTGCTTTGAGATTTCCCGTTTACAGGTGTACCTCAAACCAGAAATTATTTTATCTTTTTTCCAGGTAATTGCATCCCGTTTTGGAAGAGAATCATTTTTTCAATCTTTCCATCCGCTCCTTTTATAAACTCAACCTGTGCATCTACTACTTTCAGGAAGAAAAAATGCTCCTTCTCCGCAAAAAGTTCAAATTCAGGTTGGCCTGTGGCTTGTGCTTTCAACATTCCGTTTGTTGTCCAAACGGTAATTTTAAAAGCAGGACTTAAATCATACTCTCCAACGTATTGCTGTAAAATGGAATCCGCCACTTTTATTTGTACGCGTTCTTTAGGAAGGTCGTATTTCTCACCAAGCAAAATGGCTGCAATTCCTCTGGTGATTTCATCCAGATGCGGGTTACCTTTATTGTTAAGTAAAATTATGGCTATTTCCTCCTGGGGTATCCGTAACAGGTTGGCATTAAATCCATGAATTCCGCCACCATGGGCAGTGATAAGCTTAGCATACATTGTATCGATAAACCACCCATATCCGTATTTATTTCTGAATGGGGTAAAGGCCATTTTCCAGGAACCGGGGCTTAAGATCTTATTGGCAGAAATAGCCCTTTCCCATTTATACAGATCTTCTACTGATGAGTAAAGCGAACCTGCAGCATAGGATACGGATGAATCGACAATGGGAGCAGCTGCTTTTGCGTTTTCATTCAGGGTTATATACCCGGTAGCTTTATCAGGGCTTTTAAGATGAGCGAAATCGAACCCTGAATGATTCATTTGCAGGGGTTCCAGAATCATTTCGCGCATTACTTTTTCATACGGTTTGCCAGTAACTTTCTCGATAACATACCCAAGCATTGAGTAACCGGAATTGCTATAGCTCCACTTTGTGCCAGGTTCAAATTCCAAAGGCTTATCCTTAAATAAGGCCATCATTTTTTCCCGGGTATAGGCTTTAGTAATTTCCGTTGCCATGAATTTACTATCACTGGTATAGCTGTATATTCCTGAAGTATGCGTTAATAAATTTTCAATAATTATCTTGTCTCCATCAGGGTATTCAGGGAAATATTTACTTAACTTATCCTTCACCGATAGTTTATGCTGTTCCTGCAAACGCAGGATGATCGCGGAGGTAAACTGCTTCGTCACAGACCCTACCTGGTAAATGGTAGTTGTATTGTTCAACGCACTCGTGCCTGCGTCTTTAATGCCGTATCCTTTTTGCAGCAGGACCTTTCCTTTTTGTGCTACGAGGGCTGTGCCATTGAATTTGTTTTGTGTTGAACATGTAGTAAGAAATTCGTCCAATTTGGTGGTTACGGTTTGCGAAGACGCTATTGCCTGAAGGAGACAGGCAAACAGGATGGTAACAATTTTTTTCATTAAAGCTATTTAGTAGCTACTTGATGGATAAATGCTGCTTTGGCCTTTACTTCAAAGTCTTTCATATTTTTTATCTCTCCCTGTACGTCGAGCCTTCCGGCTTCAATCAGTTTTTTCAGCCGCCATAAAAGGTAGGCGTCGCCCGTCGTATGCCTGGCTTTGCTTAAATAAATGTGAATGAGTTTGCTGGCTTTAATCCAATCATTGGTAATAAGATTGACCAGCTCTTCATCATAAAAGTCATAATCGTACTGGGCCAGTTTTTTACCGCCCTCCAGGAGACGGACGCCTTTGTTTTCCTCACTTAATTTGTTCCATTCATCCGGGTCAACTTCGAACTCGCTAAGGGTAATCAATCTTGCCAGCTTCCTGGCTTTTACAAATTCTTTAGGGGGAATAGAGAACAGGTTCACCGGATAAAATATGTGTCCTTTTTCGTTTATAAATGGCAGGTTGTTCAGGTACAGGATAAAAACACGTCCCTGAAAATCCTGTAACTGGCTCATCAACCAAAAGTAGCCGCTTACATCGTGTTTATTTTGGGCCGCCCAAATCCAGATCACTTCAGCTGGATTATGCTCTAAGGCTTGTATCAACTCAGCTACGCTTTTGTTATCATCAATCGTTCCGTTATCAACCAAGCCTTCGTAGTCACCGCCGGACAATACCTCGCGCCACCATTGTTTACGCGCTTCGATTCCTTCGGCAGTGTAAATACCGGCCAAAGGCCCGACAGCAAAATCGTCTTTGATCTGTAGAATGGTGCCTTGAAGGGTTTCATCAAGCGCAAAACTTTTTTGCAGGGCCTGGATATCTGCTTCCTGGAAAACAATATGAATCATAGCATTGGTATCATCCTGTTGTTAATGATTATTTCGTTACTTCTTAATTGGGATTCAAACCGGCCACCTCATTTACCAGATCAACTTCCACTTTCAGGTTTTCAATGATGAAGTCCTGGCGCTGTGGGGTATTTTTACCCATATAATATTCAAGCAACTGCTGGATATGCGTTTCGGGCATCATGATCACCGGTTGTACGCGCATATCAGGACCGATAAACCGGCCAAATTCGTCAGGACTGATCTCTCCAAGTCCCTTAAAGCGGGTGATCTCCGGCTTTGAGCCTAATTTTTTTATAGCGGCCTGTTTCTCGCTTTCGTCATAGCAATAGATAGTCTCCTGCTTGTTCCTTACCCTAAACAAAGGCGTCTCCAGGATGTAGACATGACCATTCTTAACGAGGTCAGGAAAAAACTGCAGGTAAAAGGTCATCATCAATAACCGGATGTGCATGCCATCTACATCAGCATCCGTGGCAATGATGATATTATTGTAACGCAGGCCCTCGTAACCTTCCTCGATATTCAAGGCATGCTGCAGCAGGTTAAATTCTTCGTTTTCATAAACGATCTTTTTCGTCAATCCAAAACAGTTCAAAGGCTTTCCGCGCAAGCTGAATACGGCCTGGGTCTCTACATTTCTGGCTTTCGTGATGGAACCGCTCGCGGAATCGCCCTCGGTGATAAAAATGGTACTTTCCTTTTGCTTTTCCACGATCTTATCCTTGTCCTTCCCGCTTGGTTCGTCATTGTAATGAAACCGGCAATCACGTAATTTCTTGTTATGCAGGTTTGCTTTTTTGGCTCTTTCGTTAGCCAGTTTTTTTATACCTGACAATTCCTTGCGTTCCCTTTCACTTTGCTCTATACGCCTTTTTAACGCATCGGCGGCAGAAGGGTTGCGGTGGAGATAGTTATTTAATTCCCTGGCCAGGAAATCTCCGATAAAGTTCCGCACGGAAGGGCCACCCTCAGACATGACCTGTGATCCAAGTTTGGTTTTTGTCTGGCTTTCAAAAACGGGCTCCTGAACGCGCACCGAAATAGCGGAACAAATGCTGGAGCGGATATCGGCGGCATCATAATCTTTTTTAAAAAAATCCCGGACGGTTTTTACAAAGGCCTCACGGAAAGCGGAAAGATGAGTGCCTCCCTGCGTGGTATACTGCCCGTTCACAAAACTGTAATATTCTTCACCGTACTGGTGTTCATGGGTAATGGCTACTTCGATGTCTTCACCCTTCAGGTGAATGACCGGGTACCGGATCTCGTCTGCATTCGTCTTGCGGAGCAACAGGTCGAGCAGTCCGTTTTTACTGATATACCGCTTGCTGTTCAGGTTGATGACCAAACCTGCATTCAGGTAACAATAATTCCACAATTGGCTGTCAAGGTATTCGTTGATGTAATGAAAGTTTTTGAATACGGTTTCATCAGGGATGAAGGTTACCAGGGTTCCGTTTTCCTCACTGCTTTTAACTTCCTTGTGTTCCTTCAACAAAATACCTTTCTCAAATTCGGCGGTTTTTTCTTTACCGTCCCTGAATGCAGTGACTTTAAAATAATGACTCAGTGCATTTACCGCCTTGGTACCTACACCGTTCAAACCAACGCTTTTCTGGAACACCTTGCTGTCGTATTTGGCACCTGTATTTATCTTACTCACCACATCCACCACTTTACCCAGGGGAATCCCTCGTCCGTAATCGCGCACAGTAACAGATTTCCCTTCAATTTTAATATCGATATGCCTACCGTAACCCATGGTATGTTCATCTACGCAGTTATCAAGCACCTCTTTCAACATCACGTAAATACCATCGTCAGGACTGCTTCCATCGCCCAATTTGCCGATATACATACCCGGCCGAAGACGTATGTGCTCGCGCCAGTCAAGACTTTTAATACTTTCTTCTGTGTAATCAAATAAATTCGTTTCCCCCATAGACTGTTTTGAGTAACTAAAAGTTTTAGTAATCCGCTGATTGCAAATATATGGAAACGTGTCTACAGAATGACTGTGATACTTATACACTGGTGTGCATAAGTAATGCAGGCACGCATTCGAGGGGAAATGAGTATGTTTGCCAAGGCTAATCTACCGATAGTAAGTGTTTTAATTTAGTAACCTTCAAAATCAATTTTATGAAAAACAAGTACATGTTATACGCTTTGATGAGCATATTCATACCCCTGCTGATAACCAGTTGTGTGGCGAAAAATAAATACATGGCTTTGCAATCAGAACTGCAGAACGTCCGGACAGACAGTAACCGGCTGGCTAATAAAATGCTCGAATTGAACAAACAGATTGCGGACCTCAACCAAAGCGGTGCTACATTACAAAGCGATATTAGTAATCTTAAACAGCAGCTGGAGAATACGTCGAAAGACGCGGCTGGCAAGATAGCCTCACAGCAGTCTTTGTTGAATAAGAGCAAGGAAGACCTGGCTGATCAGCAACAGAAGCTGGAAGCCCTGCAGGGACTTTTGGAGCAACAAAAGAAAAATGCGGATGCCCTCCGTCAAAAGATGGCGGATGCCCTGGTAAAATTTAATTCCAATGAGTTGACCGTGACGGTAAAAAACGGAAAAGTGTACGTGAGTTTGCAGGAAAACCTGCTTTTCCCATCAGGCAGTGCGCAGGTAAACCCCAAGGGAAAAGAAGCATTGGGTAAACTGGCTGAAGTGCTCAATGCAAATACTGACATCAACGTAAATATAGAAGGCCATACTGATTCTATTCCCATCCGCACCCGATTCGAGGACAACTGGGCGTTAAGTACGGCAAGGGCCTCCTCAATCGTGCGTATACTCACAAAAGATTACAAGGTTGACCCGGTAAGGGTGATGGCTTCCGGTCACAGCCAGTATGATCCGGTAGATAGTAACTCGAGTGCGGACGGAAGGTCACGGAACCGTAGAACGGAAATCATTCTAACGCCCAAGCTTGACGAGCTGTATAAGCTGATCAATGGATGATGCAAATGTGCGAGTGTGCGGATGTGCGAATCAGCGGTTGGGAAGGATATATAAACCATTAGGTTGAAAATAAATATTGCCGGCAAATAATAAGCTTAAGGAAAATGTTGTAACTTTTTAGCATTAAATTATTGATATGAAAAGACTCCTGGTGATTTTTGCGCTGATCGCCATTTTTGCCGTTGCATTCGCTAGCCTGGCAAAGACTTCAACAAACGAAAAGAAAGTTAAAAAGCCGGTTAAATCTGAAAAGACCTGTACTTATCGAAGCAGTTGCATGGGCTAAGACCAATCGATTTACCAGCCTGGGAGGATTTCCAGGCTTTTTTTTGTCAGGCCACTTCTGTGGACGGAAAGTACATCCCGAGTGGCCGACAGATTTGTTTCCTTCAGTCTTAACAATTATTTCTTAAAGCATTATCTATTTTGTGGACTGTATTTTAATGTCTGCACTGATATGATCAATTCGAAGCATTATACCGCAACAGAAAATGTGTTGCTTGAAATTGCGGGTTTCTTAACTATCATTCCTCTTGCTCCGTTTATAAACCGGTACATTCCTCCCATCCTTATAGGCGAGTGGAATCTTGACCTGGCGGTTTCCATCATCGTTGCTTTCCTGGTAACGCGTCTGATCCTGCGGTTGTTCAAACCGCTGATCATCCCGGCCCTGGTGCTGGTACTGGGTTTCTTTGGATACAATTTTTTCAATAACGGTTATACGTTTAATAATATTTTTCAGGATTACCAGAGTGTGGTACTGAACAACTGGGGAACAAAAGATACCAAGCAACCCGACCTCCTGAATATTGACCCTGGATTTTTTCAAAATTATCGTGATAAGACCGTAAGAGGGATCCGCTCCAGGATCAATTCCAAGGATTCCCTGGTCCGCAATTATTCGGTACGGCACTCGACCGAGTATTTCCAGGACTATTTCAATAAATACGGGCCGGTGGTCAGGCACCTTTCCCTGTTCAGGCACATCAATAAAAACTTCAATTATGTGCTGGATAATCGCCGGGATGAATATTTTGCATCACCTCGTGAAACGATATTGAATGGACTTGGCGGAGATTGTGATGATCATAGCATATTGATGGTGTCATGCCTTCAATCGATCGGTGCACGTTGCAGGATCGTGCTTGTAGAAGGGCATGCTTATCCCGAACTTTATTGTGGCGATAAGAAAGAATTTGAACTCATGCAACAGGCCATCAGCCATTTATTTACCGAGGTCGACATCAAGGAATTTCACTATCATGAAAACGAAGGCAATTACTGGCTGAACCTGGATTATACGGCCCGCCATCCGGGAGGGCCGTATATGAATGATAAGGTGTATGCGCTGATTGATTTGTAGGGGCAGCCATAATATAATAAATGCGCAAATCAATAAGATCAAAGAATTAAATGCAACAGCTTTAAGATCCTTTCTTTGATAATGTATAATTGCAGCAGGTCTCGTTATCATGCCTAAAAGGCTGATAGTAAAGGGCGTTAGTGCAGGATAAACGTTTAGCATTTACCTTACAGCTTCTGCTTCCAATGGCGTTATATTTCTTTCCATTACTTTACAGCAGTTCAAATCTCTTTTCGGTAGCTGCATTGGTTGTTCCATTCAGCCAGGGCAGCGTACTTATTATTTTCAGTGTTTACCCTTTTAAGCCCTTCATCGGCTTTTTTGTGCCTCTTACACATATTCACTACTAACTCTTTAAAGCCATAATAAAAAATGGTAAGTACTTTTGCTTTCAGTAAAAGGCTCAACAACAGCCTTTTTATTTTTTAGAACGAATAAAGTAAACTTCGTGGATAGTTCATTAAACGACAGATTAAGAGAGAGGGGAGCCAGGGCTAATGCCAATATTCTTTTACCGCTTCCCTATTGGATTGCTTCGCTGTTAACCGGTTTGGTGGCAGTTGCCTATACCAAACTGTTCGGGCTGGGTGAAAGGCTTTCATTTTACTTGTTTCACTTGCATGAATGGTTAATCTTCATAGTAACACCTGTATGTTTTGTAACTGCATGGTGGATAGTAAAAAAGTTTGCAGTGTATGCAAAAGGAAGTGGCATTCCGCAGGTAATGGCTGCGGTTGAATTTGCAAATCCTAAGTACGACCATAGAGTGGACAGGCTGCTTAGTATAAAAGTAATGGTTGTAAAAATTGTTTCAAGCCTTTTAATGATGGTTGGCGGCGGAGCCATAGGCAGGGAAGGTCCAACTATACAAATAGCTGGTTGCATTTTTAGAAAAGTAAACCAGCTAATGCCAAAATCTTTCACCAAAATATCCACGCGAAATATGATAATGACTGGTGCGGCAGCCGGGCTTGCAACAGCGTTTAATACTCCGTTGGGTGGGATTGTTTTTGCAGTGGAGGAACTTACAAAAACGCACATCAGTTATTCTAAAATAGCCATTCTTTCCGCAGTGATCATTGCAGGTTTAACAGCACAAGGCATTTTAGGTCTATACCTTTATTTAGGTTTTCCTGATGTAAGTAATCTGTCTCCGTTTATTTTTTTAGGTGTCATTTTAGTGGCTGCTATTGCAGGTTTGCTGGGTGCGGTTATGAGTAAAATAATATTGACTGTTTTAAAATGGAAGTCGGCTTTTAAAAACAATGCTTCAGAAATAGTTTATGTGCTTTCATGTGCAATGGTTGTTGCCGTTATGGCGTATTTTATAAGCAATGCTATTTTAGGTTCGGGTAAAGAAGAAATGTCATCCTTGTTATTCGCACAACACAAATATGCAGGATGGATAACACCGGGAATAAGAATTATTGGTCCTATGCTTTCATTTACTACAGGTGCATCCGGTGGAATATTTGCACCATCGTTAAGTGCGGGTGCTACGGTTGGTTCATTAGTAGCTCATTGGTTTGAGCTTACATCTACCAATACTAATATAATGGTGCTTGCAGGTATGGTTGCTTTTTTAACAGGCCGTAACACGTTCGCCTTTTACTTCTGCAATATTGGTGTTGGAAATGACGGACAGGCACAATGTACGATCATTTAAAGCACCAATACATCCAAGATTTTCATAAAGAAGAAACAGCAACGGAAACGCCGGTCGAAAAATTAAATACAACACAATAAAAAACAAATACTTTGCAGATATACAATCTTATTACCGTCATTATTGTGTTAACCGCAATCTTCGGTTATATCAATTTTCGTTTTATTAGGTTACCTGCTACTATCGGAATTATGCTTTTGTCACTGATAGTATCACTTTTGGTTATTGCTACAGGTTACATATATCCTGGCTTCTTTATAAAGATTACAGACATAACAAAAACCATTGATTTCAACACTGCATTAATGAAGGTGATGCTGGCTTTTTTATTGTTTGCAGGAGCCATTCATATTGATGTAAAACAATTAAAAGAAGAGAGTGCAGCAATCATCACCTTCTCCACAATAGGAGTATTAGTATCCACTGTTATCATTGCAGCTTCAATGTTTGTCGTAACTGGATGGTTCGGTATACCTATAGACTTTGTTTACTGTTTATTGTTTGGTGCATTAATTTCTCCTACAGATCCCATCGCCGTTTTAGGAATTTTAAAGAAAGCCAAAATACCACCAACACTCGAAATGAAAATATCGGGAGAAAGCCTGTTTAATGATGGAGTGGCAGTAGTGGTTTTTATTACCATTTATG
>JBBJMP010000019.1:0-116319 GCA_037718865.1 Chitinophagaceae bacterium
AAACCGGTAGCCCCTGCCGGGGCAAAACGGGATAGGTAACCAATGCTACAAACGGTAACCCCTGCCGGGGTATGCCGTTATTAATTATTTTTCGTATTAGATGGATTTACCGTTTCGAAGCAATTCTTTTTCGATAAATCATCTTGCTGCAAACCGGTAGCCCCTGCCGGGGTATGTTCCTGGTAGCATAAAAATCTATTTATCCTAAAGAGGCTTGAAACTATTACCTGCAACTTATTTCTTCTAAGAAGAAAATTTACGGTAAAAACACCTTATTTGTTAGTTTAGTAACTAGCTCAGATGTGATAATGCAAGGGGTAACATCAGCCTGTTACCTGATGCAATAAACCAGCCTCAGCGCAAAGGGTGCACTTGGACTAACAGAATAAGCCTGTTTAAGCGGGTTGAAAAATAAACGATCCCGCTGATAATGCGCATTGGGATCATTCTTGAGTCCCTGCCATCTAAACCGGACACCCAGCCCTGCATAAACTTCCAATCCTAAAAACCCGTCTTTTGATAGATCAGTACGCAGACCGGCCTGAATATTTAAGCCAGCCACCTCTTTCTGATAAACAAATGACTTGTACTCATCATAGGCAGGAATGCTGTTTACGACATCCTTACTCAGCCAGTCTTCCATTTTGTAGTTGGCCTGTTTGTAAAAAACAGTCGCTTCTAAAAAACGGTCACGCTTTTTTGATGTATAATACCTGATGGCAGGTTTTACGATAAATCCACTTGTACCTTTATTCTGAGAAATATAGGATGAATAAAACAGGTAAGACAGATCGGTAGTCAATGACCAATTAGGATGAAGAGAATACTCCCCTCCCACCGATATGTTTCCATCCAAGGGATCGGCTAGGCCCAATACATTAAAGCGAAACGTCCATTTGTTTGGAACGTCAGTTTGCCCGCTTGTGGATTGTGCAAACACCGATTCGCTGACCAACAGGCAAAGTAGGAAGCTAAGCAGGTATCTCATCAGATTATTTTTGCGAGTAATACCGGTTCCTGATTATTGGTGATATCATAAAGAACAATCCCGTCCCTCACCCAGCAGATTAGCATATCCGAATAGGGTATTACATCAACATAAGAACCACCCGTAATCGTTTTCAATAATAGCGGCTTATAAGGCTGGCTGATATCGAATACCAGTAAACCAGATCTGTCACACACATATAATACATCATTCCAATAGCCCAGTCCATAGGGTTCGTTAACCGGGTAAAACGCTTTTTGCACGGGCCTGGTAATGTCTTTAATGTCATATACTGCCAAAATACTTTGTATGCCCCCGCATGGGCCACTGGAACGTAAAGTAGCAAAAGCCACGGTATCTTTAGCCACTACCGGGTCGCACCGGCGCAGCATTTGCGGTGAAATTGCTTCGCTTAATTTTTTCGGGTTCAATGGGTCGCTGATTGAAAAAATATGTACTACACTTGTTGAACCGATAAACAACCGGTCTTTAAAAGGAAAGATGGTTTCGATTTCAAAACCTACTGCAACAGTATTCCGGAGTTCCGGGCTGGCACCATTGGTTAAATCAAAAACATTCAGTTTCTGATCATCCACTGTGTACAGGTAGTTTCCTACTATGGTAAACCTGGCCAATGAACCGCCTTGTCCGGACGTAGATGGAGATGCATACGCAGATGCCGGTGACGCAGCATTTTTACTGCATTGCAAGGAACAAATTGCTATGACGATAATCAGATTTAAGGCTTGTCTCATGTTAAATAGTTAAGGGTTAACGACGGCATTTAGGGTTTGTAATCCGTTTTCTTTCCCATCTTACCACCATTCCCTTGGCAGGGTCAACACACTCAAATTGGGTACTTAAAAAGGGTGGATGTGTTTGTTCAACCAGGGGAAAAACATTTTCTACCCTTTTTATCAATTGCGGACGGCTCATATTACTGACATCGAAAACCACCAGGTCATTCAGGTTATTGGTATAAAGATACTTTCCCTTTATGGCGATTTCCGTGCTGAAGGGCACCTTTAAAAATGCGGTTTTTGTTGGCTGCGACCGGTTTGAATTATCTATGATATGAATTCCCTGGTACAAATCGTTTTGCAACAGGAAATTGCCAAACGCATAGATCTTTCCGGCAGATCCGGTTGTCCTGGAAGCCTCCAGGGAAATGTTCGTTACATCGGTTGCAAACGCATAAACGGGTGCATAACCATCAACCTGGCCTTCTGTAGGGTCGGAGTTGGATGGAGTGCAGGAAACCAAAAAGACGAGGAGAATAATGCCAGGAATATACGTTGACATTGTTGCTGGTTTAAATCAGGACAAGGCTCTCTTTTATAGTGCTGCATCATTTTACATGAATGACATACAAATGACAATATAACAAATGTGCGATATGCGAATATGCGAATGTGAAAGAAGAGATGTAAATTACGCAGTAACTTATAGAAAAATTTGACATGCCCAAGACTGCTCATAAGCCAAAAACCCAGCCTCAGCATTATCATCCTTCCGGCAAGCCTAAAAGAAAACGAAACGCCGCGTTGCTGATGGCCATTTTTATTGGACTGGTAGGACTGACAATAGCCGCTTTTTCCAGCGCGGCCAACATGATGTGGATGGCCGGAAGCACCGCAGTTGGAGCAGTTGCAGGCGCACTAATCGGTCATGCGATTGATAAGAGCATTGAAAAAAAATGACCTCCTCCCTCCTATTTCCGAAGCGTAATCTTTAACACGTACATGTCAGCCGTTACATAAAGCGTTTTATCATCGTCGGCCAAAGCACAGTTTGACGTTTGTGATTTTATATTGATTTTGCCCAGGACAGTACCCGTTTTATTCAAGATCCAGACGCCACCGGGACCAGTAGCAAAAATGTTTCCCTTCTTATCGACCTTCAATCCATCTCCGCCGCCGCTTTCCCTGGCATAAAAGATCCGTCCATTTATAAATAGACCGTTTTCATCAAGGTCATAGGCATACCAGTATGGTTTTTTACCGTCGGAATTGGCTATCAGGATGGTTTTCTCACCAGGCATAAAAGCAATGCCATTCGGGCGGCTTATGGTATCAGTTAGTAAGCTAATTTTGCCGTCTGCCGCTAATTTATACACACCCTGGTAAGGCGCTTCTTTAGCCGGATCGTTTACGTTCTTTTCCAGCCCATAAGGAGGATCCGTAAAATACAAGTCGCCCTTTGCATTGTAGACGGCATCGTTAGGACTGTCAAATTTTTTTCCCTGGTAATTGTCCGCCAGTGTTATAAACTTCGGTTTAGGATCACCGATAGGTGCATCCATCAGCGCCATCCTCCTGTCTCCATGTTGGCAAAGTACAAGCTGGCCTTTCCTGTTAAGGATCAGCCCGTTTGAACCTGGTTCCCCTACACGCGGTGTTGAACCTGTATAGCCGGAAGGCTTCAAATAAATCTCCTTCCCCTTCTGAGGCGTCCACTTATAGATCACATTGGGCGGAATGTCCGAAAAAAGCAACATCTTTTTATCTTCTATCCACAAAGGGCCTTCGCTCCAATCCAGGCCTTCCGCTATGATTTCTATCTTGGCATTTGGTGAAACTATTTTTGCCATGTCCGGATGTAATCGTTCAAAACTGCCGATTTGCTGACCCATTCCATGTATGACACCGAGAGTAGCAATCATTATTACAACAGATTTTTTTAATATATTTAGTAGCCCACGTGTAGTCATGATAAGTTTGTTTTCCGAAAGTTACTTAATTCCAAAAACATCAGTTAGAAATTACAGCCTAAAAAACATGAAATTAATTAACCGAAGGAAATTTATTCAGCAAGCCGGTGTTCTGGCCGGTTCTCCGCTTGTGCCGGATCGGATCAAAGCCGGCGGCAAGGTGATGACGGTAAATGGCCCGATACCATCATCTGATCTTGGATTAGCGTTGTCTCATGAACACATCATGGTGGATTTCATCGGCTCTGGTGCGGTATCCCGGTCCAGGTATGAGGCAGAAGAGGTTTTCAATGCGGCTCTACCGAAGCTGATTAGTGCAAGACGGGCAGGATGCAAATCATTGTTTGAATGCACACCTGCCTACCTCGGGCGCGACGTGGATTTATTGAAGAGGCTTTCAGCGGCTAGTAATTTGCACCTGATCACCAATACAGGATATTACGGTGCGGCGGCAGAAAAATACTTTCCGGCGCACGTATATAAGGAAACAGCGAAAGAACTGGCACAGCGATGGATACACGAATGGTCAACGGGCATCGATGGAACAGGGGTGAAACCGGGTTTCATTAAAACCGGCGTGGACACGTTTCCCCTGACGGCCGCACAGCAAAAGGTGATAGAGGCCGCAGCCATTACGCATTTGGCCACAGGATTAACTATTGGTATTCACACGGGCAATGGAGCTGCAGCTATGGAAGAATTGCAGATTATAAAACGACAGGGTGTTTCAGCGAATGCATGGATATGGATCCATGCGCAAAATGAAAAAGACCGGGAGTTTCATATCAGGGCGGCACGGGAAGGTGCATGGGTGGAATATGATAACGTAAACGCTAAAAGCAAACAGCAACATATTGATTTTGTTGTCGACATGAAAAATGCCCGGTTACTCGATCATGTTCTTATTTCGCAGGACTCAGGCTGGTATCATGTTGGTGAAAAAAATGGCGGAAACTATAACGGTTATGACTTTATTTTTTCGGAATTCATTCCTGCCCTTCGTGATGCAGGTTTGACCGGGGAAGAAATTAACCGCATTTTCATCCACAATCCCGCTAACGCGTTTTCAGTCCGGATAAGAAAGGTTTGAAATATTTTATTCTGCTGTATGCGAAATGGAGATCTTACTATCTTTCCAGGTATCGTATAGGTTTTCAAATATCCGGTAATTATGAAGGTATGACCGGGAGGCATTTTGGTCAGGTTGAAAAACGGCACTTGTAACCACCATGTTCTTTACTTCATTCCATTCTTTTATCAGTCCTAACGCATATAAAGCCATAAATACAGCCCCCATCGCCGAAGCGTCAGCAGCATGTGAAATAACAACCCTCTTGTTCAATATATCCGATAACATCTGCACCCATTTATCGGACTGTATAAAGCCACCACTGGCATAAATGGTGTCAACCGTAGTTCCGTTTTCTTCCAATGCTTTGACAACCTGGGAAAGGGAAAAACAAATGCCTTCAAGCACAGCCCGCATAAAATGGTGTTTGGTCTGAGTGCTGCTTATACCAATATAAATTCCCTTTGCTTCCGCATCCCAAACCGGGGCTCTTTCTCCATGTATATAGGGCAAAAAGACCAATCCCCCGGAACCTGCTGGAGCGTTAAAGGCCGACTGTATAAATGCCTGGAAAGCTTGTTCTGATGCAAACGGCTGATCGAGCAAACTTTCGGAGAACCATTTCAACACATTACCGCCATTATTGGATGCTCCGCCGCTTACATACCATTTCTCCATGAGCAAGTAGTTAAACAACCGCCCATGCAGGTCATTGATGGGTTGATCATTGATCTTCCTCACTGCAGCGCTGGTGCCGATGGTTAGTGCAGCTTCATCCGGCCTCGTAACTCCGCTTCCCAGTATGGCCAGGCAACCGTCGCTCGAGCCAATAACAAACGGAACCGAAGTAGTGAATCCAAACTGATCTTTAAACGATTCTTTTAAAGCAGTTTCACGGTGCAATGGAGAAACAGGGCGGGACAGATGGTCGAGCGAAATGCCCGCAAATTGCATGGCTTTGCTGTTCCAGGATAACTGGTGAATGTCAAACAGCCCGGTCGCAGACGCTATAGAATAGTCAACGACAAAAACACCGAATAATTGGTAAAAGATGTATTCTTTAACAGAAATAAATTTAAACGTTTGTTCAAAAATGGAGGGCAATTCATTTTTGATCCATGCAATTTTACATAGGGGCGACATGGGATGGATGGGGGTGCCTGTTTCAGCAGCGATCTCCTGCGCCTGTTTTGTTTTCTTCAAGACAGCAGCATATGTAGTACTCCGTGTATCGGCCCAGGTAAGCATTGCGGTCAGCGGCCGGGCCTGAAAGTCTATGGCCATAATGCCATGCATAGCCGAGCTAAAACTGATGCCGGCAATATTGTGCTTATCCGGAATCTTTTGGAGAACTATGTTCAATACATATTGCACAGCCCGGAAGATCTCATCAGGATCTTGTTCGCTATATCCGGGGGATGGCTGCAGGGTTGGGTAACCAGCCTTCTCATCCTGTAATACATTTCCCGCGGTTGTGACCTGAATCGCTTTGGTGTGTGTGGTTCCGATATCAATGCCAATGATGTATTGCATGCGCTGATTAAAAGCCGAATATAATCAACTTTGAAGATTCGGGCAGGCACTTCTGCAGTCAATTTAGCAATCTACTCCGTTAATTGGGGTTGAGCAGTTACAGGGGAATGAGCAGCTAACTTCTTTACCTTAACGATCCGCAGCCATTGGAGAAACAGAATAACCGGGTACGTAGGGTCTACCTCATGCCACCTGAAACCGAAATTAATATTTGATGGAAATTTGTGATGGTTATTGTGGTAAGCTTCTCCCATCATTAAGAGATCTACGGGGAACAAATTTTTGGACGTATTATTTACTTTGAAATTAACATACTGGTATTTGTGGGCAAACCAATTTATGATCGCACCATGAATAGGTCCCATCAATATATGAACAGGAAGCAAAAGGAACATCCAGTAAGAACTTGCGAAATAAAAATAGAACAATGTATACAGCAAAACCCAAAGCAAACGGATTATCCAGGAATCACCCAGCCTCTCCAGGGCCGGCCAATTAGGCAGGTTCTTCAGGAAACGAGCCTCGACCTCATTAGTATCTTTCAGTATGCTTTGATAGATGTTTTTCGTACGCCACATCATGGCAAATAGGTTGGAATCATACTGAGGGGAATGCGGATCTTTATCTGTATCGGTATACGCATGATGCATACGATGCATAATGGCATAACCTCTTGGACTGATAAATGACGATCCCTGGGTAATAAAGGTAAAAAGGTAAAAAACGCGTTCCCACACCTTATTCATGGAAAATGCGCCATGTGCAGCATAACGGTGCTGGAAGAAAGTCTGCGAAAAAAGGGAAAGGTACCAGTGAGAAACAAAAAAGATCAAAATGGGCATAATAAGGTTTGTGCAGCTTTAAACACATTGCTGAACGGAATGTTCGCCAGTCTTAAAACTATTTTATGTTGGAACTACACAAGCAACTCCGGTGCCAGATTCCACGTATCGGTTGCCGAGTGTTCGCAATTTGTACAAGTAACTGCACGCAATTATGGCATAGTTTTTAAACAATTAGGTTCAAACAACAGTTAAGCCATATCGGATGGATGAAAAACAAACAAATACGATTATTGTCGGTGCAAGTGCAGCCGGGTTGGCCTGTGCTGCCTGCCTGAATAAATCGGGCATTCCTTATTTGTTATTAGAGCAATACTCTTATGTCGCCCATGCCTGGCGGAACCATTACGACCGGCTTCACCTGAATACGGAAAAAGGATCTTCTTCGTTACCATATCTTTCCTTCCCAGCCGATTCACCGAATTTCGTATCACGTGATGAAGTAGTGCTTTACCTGGAAAAATACGCGCGCACATTCGACATTAAGCCACTGTTTAATCAGGAGGTGACTTCCGTTCGTCAAACGGGCAGGTGGTGGACGGTGACCACGGCAAAACTTCAATATAAAGCAGAGAATATTATCATAGCAACCGGTAACAACAGGCGGCCGTGTACCCCGTATTGGGAAGGAATGGAGGATTTTACTGGAAGTATTATCCATAGTTCATCTTATAAAAATGGTAAGTCTTACATAGGCAAAAAGGTTTTAGTGGTTGGTTTTGGAAATTCTTCCTGTGAGATCAGCATCTGTTTGCATGAGCATGGTGCATTTCCAGTTTTGTCGGTTAAAGACCCCGTAAATGTCATCCCCAGAGGAAATGGCGGTCCGCTAACCGCTTTAGCAAACTGTTTTGCCTGGGTGGCAAAAAAGGCGCCCGTGTTGGTGGATAGTCTTACTGCCCCTTTCCTGAGATGGCGGTTCGGTGATATTACGAAGGTTGGATTGCGAAAATTACCTTATGGGCCGAATGTGCAGATTGTAAAACACAAGCGGGTTCCGCTTTTAGATATAGGCACTATGAAGTTGATTAACGATGGAGTTATCCCAGTTTTTCCCGGAATAGCACGATTTACCAGGGATGGTGTGCAATTTACTAACGGTCACGAAGTGAAGTTCGATGCAGTGATCCTGGGCACAGGTTACAGTCCGGCCTTGAATGACATTTTACCCAGGGAACTTAAACTAACCAATGAAACGGGAAGCCCTCTGAACAGCGGAACAATGTCTGCCTGTGAGAATTTGTATTTTTGCGGCTTTTACACGTCACCGTTAGGCATGCTTCGGGAAATAGGCAGGGAAGCCCGGAAGATATCAAATGCCATTTTTAAAAAAGAAGTCGCCCGGAGGTCAGGCATCTTAAACCACTAACCGGCTTAAAGCCCTGCTAATTTTCGTATGGTGAAAAAAAGTAGCCTTCTTCAATGAGCACGCAGGTGTTTGGAATATATGTAAGAAGTGTTCGTTTCAAATTTCCATCAGCCTCATTTTTTATTCGTTTGCCGATGCCGGGTATCCGGGAGATAAATTTCCATCTTTTAATTTTAAGCACGGCTTCGTAACTGCTCTGGCTGATGTGAATATCGTTAATGTGAAATTGTTCGGCCAACAAGTCTTGTTTATTCGGAATAGCGTTTTTCATAGCGTTCGGATGATTAATAAGGTAAAGGGATCAGATTGATAATTAAACGCCGGTATTTCTACAAAATTGTTTGTACCTGGTTAAAAATAAGGGCACCTGGCGATTTTTGCCGCAGGCGCCGTTCAAGATGGTAATTTATGGTAAGATCGTTACCGGCACAGGTTCCGGTAAATGGCGGATTCGATTTACTCAGGATCTGGACGCTCATTCTTTTCGGTGGTAGAGCCAGAGAAAAGTTTTTCAAAAAAATGCATGTGGCTCGACATTGGCCCTTCCATTTTATTCGTTTGATCGTCGAGCGTATTATCGTCGATCAGTGAACCCAGTTGTAATTCTGCAGGGAGATACACTAAAATGTTCGTGCGCTGTTGGGCGACGAAAGCTTTGACATCGCTGAAAGTCGCTGAAGAAGCCGTGTTTTCGCGGATCAGCCGGACGGCTTCACTGGCAATTTCCTCCATTTTTTGTCCGGTAGACTCGACAGCTTCATCGGAGTAAGATGAAACCTTTTGAACAGCCGTCTGCTTATTATCTCCAAAAAATATGCTCAGCCAGTCTGCAGACCTTTCTCCCCGTAAGATATGTTCAGATCCTTGTTCGGTATTGCCGTACTTATACAAGCCGGTCAACACAGCTGGTATGGCTGCCTGGGCCAGATTGCCATGACCCTGTGTAGATGATTCGTGTTTTACATCCTGTGTATTTGGATCGATTTTTTGCAATTCCGGATAACCAAGGTTTTTCTGAATACTTTCAATAAGGTTAATTGTCATATGTAATATTTTAATGAAATTAAGTAACAAATTTATAACTATGCTTCTTCTTTCGCCATCCTGCTATATTCATCAATCAGTTTCCGTTGAGTGTCTCCCGGAACGACAGCATACTCATCGATTGCCATTTTAAATTTGGCACGTCCCTGTGAAATAGAACGCAGAGAAGAAGAATAATCATGCAATTCAGCCAACGGAACCTTGGCAAGGATCTTGGTAAAATGACTCTCCGTATCCATCCCTTCAAGCATGGCACGGCGGCTTTGCAGGTCACTGATCACTGCGCCTGTCAGGTCATCCGGACACAATACATCTATGCTATAAATGGGTTCGAGGATCTGGGGATCTGCCTGCCGGAATGCCTGTTTGAAAGCCTTAAGTCCGGCTATCTTGAAAGATATATCGTTGCTATCCACGGGATGCATTTTGCCATCAAATACGCTTACCCTTACATCCCTTACATACGATCCCGTTAAAGGGCCTTCCTGCATTTTTTCCATGACCCCTTTGAGAATGGATGGCATGAACCGCTGATCAATGGCACCACCTACAATACAATTCAAATAGACCAACGTACCACCCCAGGGTAAATTAAACTGTTCCCTTCCCCGCACATTCAAACCAGCAGGGTCGGGCATACCTTCATACCAGGGCTCTACCCGCATGAATACCTCACCGAACTGGCCGTTACCACCGCTTTGTTTTTTATGGCGGTAATTCGATTCAGCTACTTTACGTATTGTTTCCCGGTAAGGAATGCGCGGTTTCACAAATTTCACATCCACTTTATAATGATGCTCGATTTTCCATTTGATGATGGTGAGGTGCAATTCGCCCTGGCAGTGAATGAGCGTTTGTTTTAATTCGGACGAGATCTCCACCCGTATAGTAGGATCATCTTCCTTCAACTGGTGCAAGGCAAGGGCAAGCTTTTCCTCGTCTCCTTTCTTTGCCGGCTCGATAGCTATACTCATAGTCGGTTCAGGAAAAATGATGGGCGGCAGGTCTACATTTTTTCCTTTCTCGTGCAAGGTGTTATTCACATGCGTATTTCTTAGCTTAATGGTGGCCCCTATGTCTCCGGCAACCAGTTCATTCACATTGATCCGGTTGTTGCCTTCCACTATATACAGCTGGTTAATCCTCTCCGAGACACCGGTATTTTCGTTAACGAGCTCCATGCCTGTCTTAACCGTCCCAGAGTAAACCTTAAACAACGACAGTTCACCAACATGTGATTCTGAAATGGTTTTAAACACAAACCCGCATACCCGGCCAACGGCATTGCAATCTATCTTATCGCCCGTTTTGGTTGTCTGGGGTGGCATTTCATTAGCGCTGGGACAAACATTATCGATAAAACCCATTAATCGTCCGCTGCCCATATTTCTTTGCGCGGACAAGCAGAAAAGGGGAAACAACTCATGATTGATCAACGCTTTCTTTAAACCTGATTTCATCTCATCTTCATCCAATTCGCCCTTTTCAAAGTATCGATCCATCAGCATTTCATCATTGCCGGCAATGGCTTCAATTAGTTCCTTATGCAAAAAATCCGCTTTTGTTTTTTCCTCTTCCGGAATGGGCAATTTTTCCGGTTTGCCACCACTTTTTGGAAACCGATACATGACCATTCTCAACACATCGACAATGGCATTAAATTCAGGACCCTGGTTCAACGGATACTGGACCACCAGAACATTGTTTCCAAAATGTTGCTTTACTTCACGTACCGTTTTTTCAAAATCGGCCTTGTCAGAATCCAGCTTGTTTACGGCAAAAAGCGTAGGTGTCTTAAACTTTTCAGTATACTCCCAAATGATATCCGTGCCTACTTCCACTCCCATTTCGGCATTTAGTAACATGACACCTGTATCGGCTACCCGCAGTGCGGATACTACCTCACCTGAAAAATCATCATAACCCGGAGTATCCATGATATTGATTTTGTATCCCCGCCACCTGGTATGGAGTAATTTGCAGAAGATCGAGTTACCTCTTTCTTTCTCGATATCGTGAAAATCGCTGACGGTATTTTTTTCTTCGATTGTTCCCCGGCGGGTAATCATACCTGCTTCAAATAACATACACTCCGCCAGGGTTGTTTTACCAGAACCGGCGTGGCCAAGAAAAACTACATTTTTAACATGGGCGGTATCAAAGTCTGGCATGACAAGCGTTTTAAGTTGAGGATCTGTCGAATTCCATCATCAGTCTTCAGCATGACAGGAAGTCAATGCTGATATAAAATATGCAAAGTATAAAAAGTACAAAGCCGGTATGAATAAGTAACGCTATATGTTTAGCTGGTATTCTTTTGCAGGAACCGGCTAAAATCTTCTTTTAACTCCTTAAGGGTGTGGTCAAGGCTCTGATATTTCTCATAAAGGTCTTCATGTTTTGCCCATACACCATCACTTATGGTACTGGTTGACTTTAATTCCCAACTTGCAATACGTTCGTGTTCTTTGATCGCCTGCTTAACATCATGGATATTAATAAGCTGGATGTGGAACTGGTTGTGGTAATGTTCGATTTCCTGAAGCGTGTTTTTGGCGTTTTGCCGTGATGCAACTTCCAGCAGGCTCTGCTTACTATGAGTAAATTCTTCTCGATACTGGCGCAGGTTGGTTCTCCATGTGTTGCATTCGGCGGTGAGCTGTGAGATGTCTGTAGTAACCATTGGGAGAGATTTTAGTGAATGAATGGAATTGCCTTTTTTGCGGGGCGGATTGTTACTTCTAATTTAAAACAGTTTTTCGATAATAACGCAAAGAATTTATGGAAGATGTGCAAATGTGCAGGTGTGCAAATGTGCAAATTATAAGAGCAAACAAGATTACATTAATCTTAGCATTTAACATCTTACATCTGCACATTCGCACATTTGCAAAAATGCACATTAACTTGCATCTATGAAACGCCGTATTCTTCTGGAGTTAATTCTGGTGATGTTAGTGGGAAGACTCACCGCACAGCAAATCGTTCCGGTAACCAGCGGAACAAAAACCTCCCTGCGCGGATTGAGCGTGGTGACCGACAGGGTGATCTGGGTCAGCGGAAGCAATGGAACCGTTGGACGGTCGATCGATGGTGGAAAAAACTGGAAATGGTTTACGGTAAAAGGGTTTGAGAAAAGGGATTTTCGTGATATTGAAGCGTTTGATGCCGCCACAGCGATCATCATGGCCATTGCAGAACCGGCCTGCCTGTTAAAAACCACGAATGGAGGAGAAACCTGGAAACTGGTCTACCAGAACAACACACCCGGAATGTTCCTTGATGCCATGGAATTCTGGAACCAGCATAGCGGAATCGTTTTGGGAGACCCTATTAACGGAAGATTTTTTATTGCCAGGACCTTCGATGAAGGAAGCAGCTGGAGGGAACTACCCTTTGACAAATTGCCCCTCGCTGACAGCGGTGAGGCTTGTTTTGCTTCGAGCGGTACAAACATCCGCAAGCTTGACACGGATGAAGCCTGCTTTGTAAGCGGAGGCAAACGTTCACGCCTGATCTCAAAGGGAAAGCCTGTTGACTTGCCTCTTGTGCAGGGCACTGCATCTACCGGGGCCAATTCGATCGCTGTTCGCGACGACAAGAGGCGGAAAGGCAGTAAATACCTGGTGGTGGTCGGCGGCGATTTTGCTGCGGACACAGCAACCGGCCGAAATTGTTTTATTACGAAAAATGGGGGAAGGACCTGGATAGCCCCGGCTTCCCCACCCCACGGCTATCGCTCCTGCGTTGAATTCATTACAAAACAAAAACTGGTATGCTGCGGCACTTCAGGCGTGGATATTTCAACCGATGGAGGCAGGAACTGGAAATTGATCTCAGGTGAGGGTTTTCATGTATGCCGCAAAGCGAAGGAAGGCAAAGCGGTTTACCTGGCAGGGGCTAACGGAAAAATCTGCCGGCTGGAGCTAAAATAAATCCCTTTTGTATTTAATCTAATAAATAAATATAATCTTTGATTACCATTGTTAAGCAGCTTATAACCGGATCATTATTCTCTTAAAATATAAATTTACCTTATGTACGTCAGATTAACTTACTTTAATATACCACCTGAAAAAGCCGATGATTTGAAAACCGTTTATTATGATGATGTTGCTCCCGTTATCAGGCAACAAATGGGAATTATAGATGTAATGTTGTTGGTGCCCGGACATTCGGATGACGAATATATTTCCTGTACCATCTGGAAGAACGATGAGTATATCAAGGATTTTGAGAAAAGCGATGCCTACCCTGATGTTTTTGAGAAGATTAAAGCGATGGCCGTCGGTGCCCCAAAGCAGAAATATTATCAGATTCCGCAACATTGATTGATCAATTCAGCCCCCGGAAATCTACAGGTACCAACTTGCTCACCCCGGCTTCCTGCATAGTTACTCCGTAAATTACGTCTACGCTGCTCATGGTCATCTTATTATGCGTAACAATAATGAATTGGCTTTCATTGCTGAATTTCCGGATCATGTTCGTGAACTTGCCCACGTTAGCATCATCCAGCGGAGCATCAACCTCATCCAATATGCAGAAAGGTGCCGGCTTTATCAGGTAGATAGCAAAGAGTAAAGCCGTTGCCGTTAATGTTTTTTCTCCACCACTTAATTGCGTAATGGAAGAAGGCCGCTTACCCTTGGGTTTTGCAATGATTTCAATATTGGTCTCGGCCAGATTTTCAGGACTTTCCAGTATCATGTCTGCGGTATCTTCTTCTGAAAAGAGGGCCTTAAAGACCTTTTGAAAATTATCTCTCACCTTATTAAAGGTATCAAGGAATTGTTTGTTGGCCGTAGTTTCCACTTCAGCAATGGTTTGCAGTAAGCTTTCCTTTGCTGATACCAGGTCGTTTTTTTGTTCAAGGATAAAGTCGTAACGCTTTTTCATTTCCTGGAAAGCCTCAATGGCGGTCGGATTTATTTCGCCCAGATTTTCCAGGCGTTTTTTCATGCGGTCGCATTTTTCCTGCAGGTCTTCCACCATCACTGCTCCGGTTCTTGGTTGGTCAATGATGTCGTTGAGGTTGATCCTGAACTCCACATTCAAGCGTTCTTTCATGCCGGCTAATTGAAGTTTCAGCTCATTGGTTTGGTCTTTTATTTCCGCAAGCAGGTGTTCGACATGTTCCCTGGCCTTTACCCGTTGACGTAATTCACTTTCCTTGTCACTTAAAATGGTGCGAAGGTTGTAGTACTCTTGGTCCGCCAAATTTAACTTCTTTTCCTCTTCATCTTTGCGGTGCATCAAGCCTGCCATCGCTTCTTCAACCGTGCCCAGGAGCAATGTATTTTCTGAAATATTTTCATATGCCTGCTTTAACTGAGATTCATTATGCTGAATCTGCCCCCGGAGCTCGTTACCTTGCTTGTTCTTAAAATCCAGTTCCTGTTGCAGTGCATTGATCCTGCTCTGCTGCCTGGTGAAATGCAGGTTAAATTCGTTGTACTGTGCATTTGCACTGTTGTATTCCATCTCGGCATTTTTATAATCCCCTTCCAAGCCTTTCAACTTTTCTGCGGTTGTCGCGATCAGTTGTAGGAGGCCTGACAAATCATGCCGGGTTCCTTCTATGGAAACCTGTGTTTGTTTCAGGCTTTCCTGCATTTCTTTCATCCGTTTAACCGAACTTCCCTGCTGGGCATGCAGGTTTTCGATCTTGTTCTGGATGGAAGATATCTGATTCGATAAGGTATTGATATCGGCTTCGGTTTGCCTGATACTGTTTTCTTTAAGCTGCTGGTTGTAACCGATCACTTCATTGTGTTTGCCTTGGATCACCCGGTTGAGCTTGCTGACGGTTAATTCCTGTGAAACGATTTCCTCATATAATTTTTCAAGGTTCTTGGCCCGCCCGATCTTTTTGCCTTCGAATATACCTACACTGCCGCCGGTGAGCGAATACTTGCCTTTCACATATCTGCCATGTTTTTCCAACAGCACCTGTCCGTTACTGTTAGCCAGTGCGTCCTCATTATCCGCTATAAATACATTCCCTAACAGGTTTTCAGCCAGTTTACGGTACTTTTCATCCACTTCAATAACTTCCATGGCAGGGATGTTATCAGACATTGCCGGCATGGGATGCTCATTGTTGGATTCAAACGCGTTTACCTTATCGAGTAAGAAGAAATTCGCCTTGCCTTTCTTGTTTTCATTCAATAAATGCACGGCCTGCAACCCTTCCTCCAGGTTATTGACTATATAATAATTCAGGTAAGGTTCCAGCACATTTTCAACCGCAGCACGGTATTCTTCCTGTACATAAATAATGTCGGTGAGTATAGGAGCAGTGTGATTCCAGTGTGGATTTTTATGCAGGAACTTTACGCTTTCGGGGTAACCTTCCATTGAATCGATCAGGCTTTTAAGCAGGGCATGTTCATTTTTTTTGGAATCCAGCTTCCTGTTCTCTTCCGCTAACTCCTGCCGTAATTTTTCCAGCTCCTCCTGAGCATGAAAGATCTGTTCTTTGGTTCTTTCATGATGTTCCTGAAGCTGTTCGAGATCTGTTTTCTTTGTTTCAAGTTCCAGTTCCCTGGTTAGCTTCTGTTCTTCCAGCTGTTTGACCTGGCTTTCCCGCATCATCCCTTCTTCTTCAAGCTGGCCGACGGCTTGTTGCAGGTTTAAAATAGATGTATCGGCCACGGCACATTTCTTTTCAGCTTCAAACTGCAACCGCTGGGTGCGGATATTTTCTGCCCGTAATCCATCAACAGCATTTCGTTTTTCGTCAAACACATGGCGCTTTTCCTGGCAAACGGCTTTTTTTTCGTCGAGAACTTTCTGCAAATCTTTAAGCTTAACTGCTTCTTCCTTCGCCTGCTTATCAGTGAAACTGATATTCTCCTGCAGGTGCGTCAGCTGAACCCTGGTTTTTGCCAGAAATTCCTGTAAGCTGCTTTCTTTTTCTTGTAAGAAATCCAAACGCTGTGAAGCAAGGTTTTTATCGTTTTCACTGCTTCTTAGTTGCTGCACCAGTTCGTTAAACGAATGCTGCTTGGTTTGCAGCGCTTTTTCTTTTTCAATAAACGCGAGTTTGTTCTTTTCCAACGCAGCCTCTTCAAGGGCGATGGCTGATTCAAGTTGTAGTTTGTGATTTGTCTCCGTTTCCGTTTGTTCATTAAGCTCCCGGTAAGTGATATTAAAGCCTTCCAGGGACGCTTTTGCCAGTTCAATACTCAGTTCGCGGTATTCTTTTTTGATCTCGTAATATTTTTCAGCCTTTTTTGCCTGGTTCTCCAGCGACTTCAATTGGTTATTTATTTCAAACAACAGGTCTTCAATACGGGCCAGGTCTTGTTCTGTCGCATCGAGCTTTTGCCTGGCTTCTTTTTTTCTCGTTTTGTAGATGGAAATGCCTGCCGCCTGCTCGAGCATGCGCCTGCGGCTGTTTTCCTTGTCTTTGATGATGTCATCCACCATGCCCAGTTCTATTATGGCATAACTGTCTGTGGAAATTCCGGTATCCATAAAAAGGTTCTGGATGTCTTTAAGCCGGCAGCTGACATCATTCAGGCGATACTCGCTTTCGCCGCTTTTGTAAAATTTACGGGTGACGGTAACCGTGTTGAATTCGGTGGGCAACAGGTTGCGGGTATTGTCGAACGTCAAACTTACTTCTGCAAGCCCGCTGGCGCTCCTCGATTTAGAACCGTTAAAGACCAGGCTTTCCAGGTTTTCACTTCGTAAATGACTGATCTTCTGCTCGCCGATAACCCACCGGATGCTATCGACTATGTTACTTTTTCCACATCCGTTAGGACCCACGATGCCTGTGATGCTCTCGTCAAAATGTACGATCGTTTTATCCGCAAAACTCTTGAAACCCTTAATTTCCAAACTCTTTAAACGCACAGTTCGATTTTTTTAGCGACAAACCTACATCAATTTGACTAATGTGATTGATCACTGTGAAGAGGAAGGTTTAAACCTTGAACCTGATAACCGTAAATATAGCTTTTTGGAAGAACAGAACATGAGCAGGCATCGTTGACAGGCGCACTAGTTTCTCACTAATTACACACAATGAGATCAGGCCACTAGCGTGCCCTGTTATGGGAAATTCATTTAGTTTTGCTTCCCGGGAAAAACTAAATCAATGAAAAGAAAGGAAATACTAATTGCTATCGGCCTTTTTGCGCATGCTCTCGTATATGCGCAACCTATTAAGAAAACCAGTTCGGTTCAGCAAGTTTGGACTGCCTACAATAATCAAACACGGTTTTCGAACAAATGGGGTAGCTGGACTGACATACACCTGCGAACGAAAGAAGATTTTGCCACCAATTTCTCCCAGGCTATCCTGAGGCTTGGACTGACTTATTACCTGGCTGATAACACAAAACTGACGGCAGGTTATGCATACGTCAACCATTTTCCAGCAGACAATCACAACAATGTTTCACAGCCGGAACATCGCCCCTGGCAACAGCTTCAATGGCATACCCGGTACACTAAGCTTAGAACCATGCAATGGTTAAGGCTGGAAGAAAGGTACCGCCGTAAGATAAAAAACAACGATGAGTTGGGAGACGGTTACAATTTTAATTTCAGGCTTCGGTATAACTTCCTGATGAATGTGCCACTGAATCCCAAGGGCATAGTTCCGAAAAGCTGGTCATTGGTATTCAATGACGAAGTGCATATAAATTTCGGCAAGCAGATCGTTTATAACTATTTTGACCAGAACCGTTTTTTTGCCGGCTTCAGTTATCATACCAATGCACATGATAAACCTTCAGTTGGGGTATATGAACCTTTTTCAGCAATTGGCTTCCGGGAATTCGTACAGGACAACCCATGTATTCAGGGTGTTTTACTTTCATAATCTTGATTTGCGAAAATCCCTGTAACCACCCCGGCCTTGCCCGACGCCAAGGCTTTGGCAGGCGCGGTTTGCTGCGCAAACCTGCCCCTTGAAAAGGCTACCGTTAGGACACATCTTTTTAGAAATTAAAAAAGGATTCATGCCCCGGCTAGGGGCCACCGGTTTGTAGCACTTGAGCATGCATTATTTTATGCCCCGGCTAGGGGCAACCGGTTTGTAGCACTTGAGCATGCATTATTTATGCCCCGGCTAGGGGCTACCCTTTTCAACAAGTAATAATACATAAATTTTGCTTAGCACGACATATCAAGGGTTGCCCCGCTGGGGCAATTGGTGGAGATGATTACATTTCTACAAACGTTTTACCCCTGACAGGGGTAAAAATGCACTGGCAGGAAATGATTTAACATCACCATATACGTATTTGAAAGATGTGTCCTAACAGTAGCCTTGAAAAAGGGGGAACTTTAAGCTGTTCGAGGTATTTTCGCTGTTTGAGGTCTCCGACCTTGAACAGCTATATTCTTTATAGTTTCCAACTATATTCGTGCAATAAATAATAATAACTTTAAAAATGCTTTTTAAACTATTCAACGTCCTGTTCTGCCTGGTTTTTATTTTGTTTGCCGCCTTTCAATATAATGACCCTGACCCATATTTATGGATGCCCATATATTTATACGCAGCCGTGCTCTGCGCGCTTGCTGTAAAATATACGTTTAACCCGGTGGCATACCTCACCGGATTGCTCTTCTATCTTGTTTATGCAGGTTATTTGTTTTTTACACAAGATGGAGTGCTTGACTGGATCAACCAACACCAGTCAGAAAATATAGCCCAAACCATGAAGGCCACCCGGCCATGGATTGAAGATACCCGGGAATTTTTCGGGCTCATTATAATAATCACCGTTCTATTGATCAATTTTTTTTACCTGCGTAACAGACTAAAAAGCCAAATCACGGGGCGGCAAACCGTAAAGACTGCAACCTGACCGTATTCGGCTCTTTGGCATCTTTTACCCGGCTAACGAGGTAAAGATTGTGAAATTTTGCATCATTTACAGCTTCCATTGGTATTTTCAACAAAACGACTTTCTTACCGGCAGAAGGCTCCAAAACCGCCTCACCCAGTTTTCTGCCGGTTAATCCATCCAGACGCAGTTCAAAAGTATACCCGTATTGAATCGGCTTGTTCGAAAGAACAGACAGCGCAACTTCACTAATGCCAGACAGATCAATACTGTCGAGCACAAAACTCCCCTCTCCTTTCGGCGTTACCAGATAGCTTGTACCGGCCGAGTCGAAGGACGTAAACCCCCTGGCGTTTTTTACCTCTTTCATGGAGAACAGGCTGTTTCTGAATACAAGGGTTTTTTTAGCGGTTAACGGTTTGCCGCCACCAGCCCCTCCCTTATCTGTATAACTTGCGGTGAGATACAAAAAGCCTTTGTTTCCTGCACCCGGCTTTACCGCTCCGGCTGCGGGCAGCGAACTCTTCTTTTCACCTTCGTTACTCAGTGAAAGGATCCATTTGACGATCTGCTGCACGTCGCCATTCGGAAGGTCAGGATGTGCAGGCATGGCCACTTCACCCCAAACGCCGGCCCCGCCTTTTTTTATCTTGTCGACAAGATAGGCAGATGCCTTCGGATCTTTTTTGTACTTTACCGCAACCTGTGTATAAGCAGGACCAACAGATTTTTCCGATGTCTGGTGGCAGGCTTTGCAATCACTCGATAACATTAAATTCTTTCCAATTTCTGTTTCCGTCACAGAAAGGTGTCCCGGGGGAACAGCCGCTTTATCAACCCCTTCCACATAGTCAGCCATTACCCTCAGATTTGACAGATCGGTTGATGAAGGGTCGTCCTTATCCTGAACCATAACATTATATTTCACAGGACTGCCAGGAAAATAAAACGACTTGTTGCCCGTAAGCTGAATGTCTACCATAGGTTCTTCGTTTCCGGCATAAACGGCCACCGTAGCACTTTTTGAAGATGCTTTTTTATCATCGCTCACTTCTACAGATATAGCATAATCACCGGTTTTATCATAGGTAAACTCAACCGTTGGTTCCGTAGTTTCCTTTGTGATTCCGTTTCCCAGGCTCCAGGCATATTTCAGCTTATCTTTTTCCGGATCATCGGCTTTTACGGTGGCCCGTATCTTAAATGGCAAAGAGCCGGATGTTTTGTCAACGGTTAAACCGGCTATTTTTGGAGCCCGGTTCCCACTATTGAAATCGATCCTGGATATTCCTGCGTCTGGATTTTTTGAAAACCAACCCTTTCCATACTCCAGTACATACAGTTTACCATCAGGACCCACCTCCATATCTATAGGGGCGGCAAACCGCGTATGCTCCATAAACGGTTCCATCTTATCAAAATCACCGTTGGGTTTTAAGGTCACCACCTTGATCCAGTCGCGGATCCATTCATATATAAACAATTTTCCATTGTAATAATCATTGTACCTGGTATCCTTGGGAAAGAACTCCGTATAATAAACGGGTCCTGCCATTGCCGTTCTTCCTCCGGCTCCTATCTGTGGAAAGTCATTGGAACTCGAATATGAATACCAGATAAACGCCGGCTGTGCGGGCGGCAACTCCTTTAAACCGGTGTTGTTTTTAGAACTATTCATCGGTTTTGCCGGGTCAAAGGCGGCTCCCGAAACACCGGTATTATAGTCATATTCGCGGTAAGCGATATTATTACCGACAAATAAGGGCCATCCGAAAAAACCTGCTTTCCTGGCCTGGTTTATCTCATCGTATCCCATGGGGCCCCTGGTATCCATACTATCCACATTAGAATCGGGCCCCACTTCTCCCCAATATAAAAATCCTGTTTTAGCATCCACAGAAATACGGTAAGGGTTCCTGTTTCCCATGACATAAATTTCAGGCCTGGCATTGGCTTCACCTTTGGGAAACAGGTTTCCGTCCGGAATGGTATAGGTAGCATCATCGTTGATCTTGATGCGGATGATCTTACCCCTTAGATCATTTGTATTGCCGGCCGAACGGCGCGAATCATACTGGATATGGCCGGGCCGGTCGTCCAATGGGGCAAACCCCCGGCTTACATAATTTTTGTTGGGCTCATTAAACGGCGTTGAGTTGTCACCGGTAGAAATAAATACGGTTCTGTCAGGACCAAAGGCAATGGAACCACCTGTATGACAACAAATATTTCTTTGTGAATAGAACTGCAGAATGACCTTTTCCGATTTCATGTCAATGGCATCGTTCTTAAATTCAAACCTCGACAGGCGATTTACGGGAGTGTCGGCCGGACTGTAAAAAACGTATACCCAGCTATTTTTTTTGAAATCGGGGTCTGCCTGTATGCCCAGCAGGCCTTCTTCCGCACCTCCCGGACTCGTTTCCTCCGTTTTCTTAAAGAATACATTAAGCAAACCGGCAGGCTTCACTTCTTTAGTATCATTTTTATATAACAGGATCTCGCCCCTCCGCTGGGAAATCAGTATATCAAGGTTTGGAAGTACGGTCAATTCCGTTGGTTCATACAAGGTTCCCTGCGTTAACGTCGTTTTAGCAAACCGGTCCTCATCCGGTGGATAAACGCTTTTGGCGGAACCGAAATCTATCTGCCTGTTTTTGCCAATAGCGTATTGAATGCCTCCCAGAATATGTTTCAGATAGGCGGTATCGGTGTACGATTCATCAGTGTGCCCCAATTCAGTATAGAAAGACCGTCCCCCATCGTATTCGTGGTACCAGGCCATCGGGTGATTGTTATCATTAGTTCCACCTTCATAGGATTTTTCGTCTATGGTTATCAAGACGTGAACATCCTGTTTGAGCTTTTTGAAGTTGTACCATTCGTCTGTTCTTGTCCATTTTGCAGGAAGGTGTTTGGTAGAAACATGCTGGTTATCTTTAATGTCCAGCGTTGCCTGCTGAGTTTTTGGGTGTCCGTTGAAATAGGCGCCCACCAGGTTGCCGTACCATCCCCAGTCGTATTCGGTGTCGGTAGCGGAATGGATGCCAACAAAATTTCCACCGGACTGTATGTATCGTTCAAAAGCAATTTCCTGTTTATTGTCTAACACATTTCCCGTGGTGTTTAAAAAAACAACCGTAGCGTATTTTTTCAGGGTATCATCGGTAAACCAGGCAGCATTTACCGTAGTATCCACATCAAAGCCGTTTTCGGCCCCCAGCTTTTGAATGGCTTGCAGTCCTTTGGGGATTGACGTATGATAAAACCCACTGGTTTTTGAGAATACCAGGATCCGTGGTTTACCGCTGCGTTTATTACAACCGGATAGCATTCCAATCAGGAGGACCGTTAAAAGATAGAAGGATATTTTTTGCATGGCAAGTAATTAAGCTAATGCAGGTGAGGTGACCGCATTTGCCATGAAATTATACCAAAAATTAAAAAATATGCTAAGTTTTTTCGACTAAGCCAATAACCGATCAGACTTTATTTTCTAATAATGCTGACTGTAGATACCAGTTTTCCATTTATATCCCCGACACTGATATAGTAAACACCCCTTGCCTGATCCGCCAGGGTATAATTGAATCTGTTGTCTCCCACGTTTAGCCATACTGCTTGTTGTTTTATTAAACTTCCTGCAGCATTAAGCAACCGGATCACCACCTGTTTCTTAAAGGGATTATTTTTTATCCTTATTTCGTATGCGCCATTCGTTATAGTCGGAAATACCTGTATGGTTGTGTTTACACTTGTTATTAGATTAACGGGTGCTATAGAGCTGTAAGAAAAGGAATTATCATAATCTACCTGCTTTAGACGATAGTAAGAAAGTCCGCTGTAAGGGGTATTATCCATAAATTCATATTGTTGAATGCGGGTACAGGTAGAACATCCCGGCCTTCGGCCAATGGCTTCAAAATATACACCGTCCCTGCTGCGCTCCACTTCAAAGAAGGCGTTGTTTGTTTCAGAAGCTGTGGTCCAGTTGACTTGTACAGCGGCTCCGTTGTTTGTTGGTTTGGCAGTAAAGCTGATCAGGTCTACCGGCAGACCGGTTGAGGAACCGTATTTGGCAATAAAGATATCATTAAAAGTTGTGGCTGTAATAATGGAATTAATGGAAACACCACCAGGATCAAAATCAGCTGTTCCACCAAAAGAACCGGTAAGATGTGAATAGTTAGAACTGTCCAGCGCAATACTGTAACCAATATCCGCACCCGTGCCTCCCATCGCTTTTGCGTACACATAATTTCCGGAAGCGTCGTACCTGGCCAGAAATATGTCAAGATCACCGGCACTGCTCAAGTTGGCGATGCCTGGTCCCGGGTCGAAATCCACCGTTCCGGATAATGAACCCGTGATATATGCGTGGCCGGCGCCGTCTACAGCAATTCCATAACCTTCATCATTACCGGCATCTCCTATCGCTTTGGCATATACGTAATTGCCCGAAGCGTCATACCTGGCAATAAATACATCTCTGCCGCCATTACTGGCGAGATTGGCTTCACTGGCATTTGGATCGAAATCGGCGGTCCCGCTAAAAAAACCGGTAACATAAACATTGCCCGGCCCATCCACGGTGATGCCATAGCCATAGTCATCATCTTCACTTCCCATGCTTTTGGCATAGACATAATTACCGGAAGCATCATATTTGGCAACAAATATATCATGAGAGCCATTACGCACACTGATCAATTTGGCTACCCCGGGTCCAGGATCAAAATCGACGGTATCCCTAAAATCCCCTGTAATATATGCATTACCCAGGTCGTCAACTGCAATGGCTTTGCCCATTACACTAAGCGTACTTTGCAAGGCTTTGGCAAACACAAAATTTCCTGAAGCGTCGTACCGGGCAATAAAAGTACCGCGGGCATATAGATTGAACACACCAGGGCCCGGATCGAAATCGGCAGTATCAAAAAGTCCTCCTATTACAGTTACATTGCCCTGAATGTCTACTGCAATACCATTGCCATAATCGTCATCATTTGAGCCAATATCAATTGCATACACATAATTGCCCAAAGCATCATACTTGGCAATAAAAGCATCAATGAATCTTACACTGGTTAGATTGGCAACACCTGGGCCCGGGTCAAAATCCGCCGTTCCAACAAAGGAACCGGTGATATACACATTGCCCGAACCGTCTACGGCAATACCGTTGCCAATATCAGCATTACCTACATATCCTCCCATCGATTTTGCATACACATAGTTGCCCGAGGCGTCATACTTGGCTAAAAAAATGTCTTCGCTGGCAATACTGGTCAGCCTGGCTTCACCCGGTCCCGGATCGAAATCCACGGTTCCCGAAAAATAACCGGTAATATGCGTGTTTCCAAAAGCGTCAACAGCAATGCTTCGGCCCTGGTCAGACTTGTCGGTCCTGGTATAATTGCCTAACTGGCTTGCCCATAAAAAACTACCGGCATTGCTTTGGCTGGTGACAAACGCATTCGTTACGTATCCTCCTCCAATACTTAGGTTTATCACACCAATTCCAGGATCAAAATCAGCGGTGAGCATAAACGTACCAGTAATATTTGGATTACCGGAACCGTTAAGAGCAATGCCATAACCAACATCACTACCTGCTCCTCCCATAGCTTTTGCATATATATAGTTGCCGGAAGCATCATACCTGGCCACAAAAATGTCATCGCTGCCTGCACTGGTTAAATTGGCGATACCAGCACCCGGGTCAAAATCGGCGGTGCCATTAAAATAGCCGGTTACATAAGCATTGCCCGACCCATCTACAGTTATTCCATTGCCCCTGTCATTGCCTGTGCCTCCTATCGCCTTTGCATACACGTAATTACCGGAAGGGTCATACTTTGCTACAAAAATGTCAGTACCACCTGAACTGGTCAGATTGGCACCCGGAGCAAAAACGGCGGTGCCCGCAAAAGTCCCGGTAGCATACACGTTGCCCGAACCGTCGATTGCAATGCTCCTGCCAGCGTCACTACCGGTACCTCCTAGTAACTTCGTATACACATTATTACCAGAAGTATCATATTTGGCTATAATAATGTCATTAATGCATATGCTGGTGGAAGCTTGACGGCTGACCACGCCGGTAATATATGCATTGCCCGACCCATCCACAGCAATACTATAGCCCTGATCTATACAACCTATCCTGGCTGATGCATACACATAGTTGCCGGAAGCGTCATATTTGGCGACAAAAATGTCTTCGTAATTTGAACTGTTCAGGGTGGCTACACCAGGGCCCGGATCAAAATCGGCAGGTCCATTAAAAAAACCCGTTATATAAACATTACCCGACGCATCAACAGCAATGCCGCCGCCCTGGTCACCAAACGGACCTCCCAATGCTTTTGCATACACATAATTTCCGGAAGCATCATAGCTGGCAAAAAAAATATCACCGTTGCCTGCACTGGTCAGGTTGGCTACACCAGCGCCCGGATCGAAATCGACGGTACCAATAAATTGACCGGTAATATATATCTGTCCCTGGCCGTTGATCGCTATCCCTAAGCAATTATCATTACCTGAACCTCCTATGGCATTCGCATATACATAATGTCCCGACGCGTCATATTTGGCAACAAAAATGTCATTGCTGCCTGCGCTGGTTAAATTGGCAGTACCGGCACCCGGATCAAAATCGGCGGTGGCGGTAAAATAACCGGCTACATATGTATTGCCCAGATTATCCACCTGGATACCCCTGCTTAAAACGTTACCCCCTTCAGGTAAGGTATTATTCAGGCCTTTTGCATAAATGAAATTTTGGGCATGGAGCCATGAGCTTGAACCAAAGAAACAAAGCAGTACCAGATAGCAGATCTGCACTTTTAAAACTGCGGCTGTTATTGGGTGTTTCATAATGTGATGAGTTAAGACTTCTGAATTAAATGTAATGTTATTTCTTGACAATCTTAAGCGTGGAAACTGCTTTGCCTTGCTTATCTACAATGCTGATGTAATAAACACCGCTAGCCTGGTCAGCCAAACTGTAACTTAATTTGCTGTTTCCTTCGTTTAGCCATACCTGTTGTTGTTTGATCAGGGCCCCTGCAGCACTAAGCAACCGGATCATAAACTGTTTTCTAATTGAATTATTTTTTATGATCACTTGATAAGCACCATCTGTAATGTTTGGGTATACATGTACGGTTGTAATGTCTCTGTTTAAAATGTTAACCCGTTCTGTCGAGCTGTAAGAAAATTTCGCATCATGGTCCACCTGCTTTAGGCGATAATAAGAGAGTCCGCTGTAGGGACTATTATCGTATAATTCATATCGTTGAAGCCCCGCGCAGGAAGAACATCCCGGTTTGCGGCCGATGGCTTCGAAGTGCACGCCGTCTTTGCTGCGCTCAACTTCAAAATAGGCATTGTTTGTCTCCGAAGCTGTGCTCCAGTTGATTTGTATAGCGGCTCCGTTGCTGATTGTTTTTGCGCTAAAACTAAGCAGGTCAACGGGCAGACTCCCTGATGGACCGTATTTGGCAATAAAGATGTCATTATAATTATAGCCCGCAGTTAAGTTAGCGGTTCCGTTCCCTGGATCGAAGTCTACTGTGTCACCAAAAGAACCGGTAACATACACATTGCCCAAACCGTCTACAGCGATAGCATGACCGCCATCGAAAAATACACCTCCTATTCCTTTGGCATATAGATAGTTGCCAGCAGCGTCGTATTTGGCAATAAAAATGTCACTAGTACCATGGCTGAATAAATGAGCGGTGCCGGCGCCGGGATCAAAATCGATTCTTCCTGTGAAAGAACCGGTGACAAGCATGTTGCCTGAACTGTCGAGATCAATTCCATAAGCAAAACAATGCTCGGCGAAAACTCCGATGGTTTTGGTAAACACGTTATTGCCGGAAGCATCATACCTCGCGACAAAAATAATATCCCAGGTAATGCTGCCCGGACCTACATTCGTGGAACCGATAACATTGGCGTTGCCTGAACCGTCTACAGCAATTCTAAAAGCATATTGAGACCTGAAACCCGACGATGAACTGGATTTAGCATACCCATAGTTGCCGGAAGCATCATACCTGGCTACAAACATGCCACTTGTAGTTAAATTGGCAACGCCAGGTCCCGGATCAAAATCAGCGATACCGGTAAAGAGACCGCAAACGTACATGTTTCCGGAGCCGTCTACAGCCAGGTCATTGCCCATATCTACACCCGGACCGCCCACGGAAATTCCGTCCATAAATTCACCAAAAGCATTATACCTGACCACAAAAATGTCCAGGCTGCCTGCATTGGCCAGATTAGTGACGCCTGCACCTGGATCGAAATCTACCGTTCCGCTAAAATAACCGGTAATATATACATTGCCCGATTCGGTAATAGTAATGCCATTGCCGGCATCATTACCTGTACTTCCGATTGCTTTGGCAAAAACATAGTTGCCGGAGGCGTCGTATTTTGCAAGAAAAATGTCGATACTTCCCGTACTGGTAAGATTGGATTCGCCAGCGCCAGGATCAAAATCTACGCTTCCAGAAAAATAACCGGTAACATATACGTTGCCTGAACCGTCCACGGCAATGCTGTTAGCCATTTCTTCATTTATACTTCCGATGGCTATGGCATATCTATAATTTCCTGAAGCATCGTAACTGGCAATAAAAATATCACGGCTGCTGAACTTACTGGTTAAATTCGCTACACTATCGCCCGGATCAAAATCGGCTGTCCCGGCAAAATAACCTGTAATATAAGTATTCCCCAATGCGTCAACAGCGATGCTTTTACCCAGGTCATCTATGTTGGTAACCGGATAATTACCTAATTGAATGGCATTTTTATAATTCCCCTGACTGTTGAGACCGGAGATAAATGCGTCTGGTCCTGATCCTAAAATAGTCAGGTTTGCCACACCGGCGCCCGGATCGAAATCAACCGTACCCCGGAATATTCCGGTAACATGTGTATTACCTAAACCATCGAGGGCGATGCCGTACGCTATTTCACTTTGCGGACTTCCAAATTGTTTAGCATATACATAATCACCGGCAGCATCATATTTTGCCACAAAAATGTCATCACTTCCTGCGCTTACCAGATTAGTGACACCGGCTCCCGGATCAAAATCGGCAGTGCCCGTAAAATAGCCGGTAACGTACACATTAGCCAGGCCGTCCACGACAATGCCGGTAGGATAATCCGGCGTTGGGCCTCCGAGGGCTTTTGCGTAAATGTAGTTGCCCGAAAGGCTATACTTGGCTATAAAAATGTCTTCGCTGAAAGTACCGAACAAGTAGGTTATTTCAGAACCAGGGTCAACATCCATTCTTCCAACAAAGACACCGGTAATGTACACGTTCCCGGAGTCGTCCAGGGCGATGCCCGTGCCGCGGTCAGAAGCAAAGCCTCCAATACTGTATGCATATACGTAATTACCCGAGGCATCATACCTGGCAATGAAAATGTCAGAGCCGAAAACACTGGTGACGTTTGCTTGTCCAGGGCCGGGGTCGAAATCAACTGTTCCGGAAAACTGACCAGTGACATACGCGTTACCGTTTCCATCAATAGTTAAGCCGTTGCCTATAGCGCTTATATTCCTGGCATAAACATAGTTGCCGGAAACGTCATATCGCGCAATGAACATGTCCTGGATGTTTGCACTGGTTAAATTTTCAATGCCGGAACCCGGATCAAAATCCACTGTGCCTGTAAATGCTCCTGAAACATAAACGTCACCTGAATTGTCCACACTAACACCATTACTTAAATCGTTCCCTGCACCTCCCATAGACTTTGCGTACACATAATTACCGGAAACGTCATACCTGGCAACAAAAATATCCTGACTACCTGCACTGATTAAATTCGAAACGCCGGCGCCCGGATCAAAATCAGCGATGCCGGTAAAACTACCCGTAACGAAAATATGCCCCGCGCCGTCAACCCCGATATCATAGCCCATGTCATTTCCTGAACTCCCTATGGCTTTGGCAAAAAGATAATTGCTTAAAGCGTCGTACTTAGCTATAAAAATGTCCTGGCTTCCAGTGCTGGTTTTATTTGCACTACCTGCACCGGGATCAAAATCAACAGTACCGGTAAAATACCCGGTAACATAGGTGTTACCCGATGCATCAGCTTCAATACTTCTACTTGTAACAGTACCTGTAAAAGAGGAACTTAGAAACCCTTTTGCGTAGATTAAATCCTGCGCTGATAATGATGAGCTTAAACTAAGAAAACAAAGCAGCCACACAAGGCAGAAGAATGCTTTTTTTGAAACCTGAAGGGATAATACGTGTTTCATACTTGCGATTTAAGAGCGTTCTGATTATCAAGTTACTAATAATTTGAATCGAATTATACACTGCACAGCCAAACGCCAAACACAAAACCCTGCACCTGCAGGGTTTTGTTGATACTCATTGACTGAATAAGAAGTTATTGTTATTTTTTTATGACCCTGACCGTAATACTTATTTTGCCTTGGTTATCCGTCACGCTGAAGTAGTAAACGCCCTTCGCCTGATCTGACAAACTATAATCGAACCTGTTGTTTCCTGCGTTTAACCATACCTGTTGTTGTTTTACCAACCTTCCACCTGCATCCAGCAAACGCACCACCACCTGTTTTTTATCAAGGGTATTTATCATTAGTTCACAGGCACCAGTGGTTATGTTTGGATATACACGTACGCTTGTATTTGCACCTGATGAAATATTTACAACTACTGTAGGGCTGTAAAAAAATGTAAGATCAAGGTCTACCTGCCTTAAGCGATAGTATGAAAGGCCGGTATATGGATTATTATCAAACAATTCATATTGCTGAGAACCAGGGCAGGTATTGCAGCCCGGCCTTCGACCGACGGTCGTAAACTGCACCCCGTTTATACTGCGCTCGACCTCAAAGAATGCATTGTTTGCTTCAGAAGCAGTGCTCCAATTAACCTGTACGGCATCCCCGCCCCTTACTGCCTTTGCATCGAAGCTGATCAGTTCCACCGGCAGGCCGCCTGACTGACTGTACCTGGCAAAATAAATATCATCGCCGTTAGAGGCCGTGATCATGGAATTGGGCGTATTTCCGCCCGGGTTGAAGTCCACCGTTTCAGCAAAAGAACCCGTAATATGCAGATTGCCCGAACCGTCTACCGCAATGCCATAGCCATAGTCGCCATTTGTACCTCCAATAGCTTTTGCAGATACATAGTTGCCGGAAGCGTCATATTTCGCGATAAAAATGTCGAAACTACCTGCACTGATCCGGCTGTCTATACCAGGCCCCGGATTAAAGTCAGCGGTATCCGAAAAGTAACCGTTTATATAGGTATTGTTCGAGCCGTCCAGCGCAACATTATTTCCATAATCATTGTCTTTACCTCCCGATGCTTTCGCATATACATAGTTGCCGGAAGCATCATACCTGGCAAGGAAAATATCAAGCCTGCCTGCACTGGTCAGCGTGGTTGTGGCGGTGCCCGGATCAAAATCGGCTGTGGCACTGAATGAACCGGTAACATACGCATTGCCTGATCCATCAACAGCAATGCCGCTACCTAAATCCATACCGTTACCACCAATGGCCTTCGCATACACATAGTTGCCCAAAGCGTCATACTTCGCCATAAATATGTCTTCCATGCCTGCACTGGTTAAATTGGCTATTCCGGGGCTCGGGTCGAAATCCACCGTGCCATCAAAAAAACCGGTGATATAAGCATTGCCAAAACCGTCCACTGCAACGTCGTTACCGTTGTCTAAATTGGCACCACCAATAGCCCTGGCATACACATAATTGCCGCCAGCGGCATATTTCGCAACAAATATGTCGAAGCTGCCAGGCACGCTAACCAGGTTCGCTATACCAGGACCAGGATCGAAATCGGCCGTTCCGGCAAAGAAACCGGTAATATATACATTACCTGAACCATCTGCAACAATGCTACTGCCCTGTTCATAATTTTCACCGCCCAGCGCTTTCGCGTAAACATAATTTCCCGAAGCGTCGTAACTGGCTAGAAATATGTCTTCGTTTCCTAAGATACTGGTTAGATTACCTATACCAGGACCAGGATCAAAATCTACTGTTCCTGCAAAACTACCGGTAAGGTACACACTACCGGAGCCGTCTACAGCAATGCCATAGGCGGCATCCGCACTGAAACTTCCCATCGCTTTAGCATATATATAATTTCCCGAAGCGTCATATTTGGCTAAAAAGATGTCATTGGCTCCGGCACTGGTCAGGTTGGCTGCACCGGTCCCTGGATCGAAATCTACTGTTCCATAAAAATATCCGGCAATATAGGTATTGCCCAAGGCGTCAACAACCACACTTCTGCCGGCGTCAGATAAGACAACATTCGGATAGCTCCCCAGTTTCCTGGCCCAAACATAATTGCCCGGGCTGTCAAGCCTGAGAACAAAAGCATTCGTTCCTGTTCCTGCAATACTCAGGTTTTCTATAGCAGCGCCCGGATCAAAGTCAGCCGTGCCCCGAAATGAACCGGTAGTATACGTGTTTCCTGAATTGTCTACGGCAATACCATAACCCTCATCACTGAATATACCTCCCAGCCTTTTTGCATAAACGTAGTTGCCAAAGATGTCGTATCTGGCAACAAACACATCATTGCCCCCCGCGCTGACGAGGTTGGCGATGCTACCGATGTCCGGATCGAAATCCGCGGTCATGTTAAAGTAACCGGTAACAGATGCATTTCCTGCAACATCCACAGCAATGCTGTTACCAATATCGTTGCTTGTACCTCCTATCGCTTTTGCATATGAGTAAATACCGTTTGGGTCGTACCTGGCGACAAAAATGTCGTTGCTGCCATCGCCGTTCAATATGACTGAGCCGGAGCCCGGATCAAAATCTGCGGTGTCAACAAACGAGCCGGTGATATATGCATAGCCAATGATGTCGACAGCAATGCCGTTGGCGACATCAATACCTCTACCTCCCATGGCTAACGCGTATAGATAGTTGCCCGAAGTATCATACCTGGCGACAAATATGTCGAGATTGCCCGCACTGGTTCTATATTCAAAACCGGCCCCGGGATCAAAGTCTACAGTCCCGGTAAAATTACCGGTAACGTATACATTTCCCAGCCGATCAACGGCTATACCATAACCGGCGTCAATTCCTGTGCTACCAAAAGCCCTGTTGTAAATATAATTCCCGGCAGAATCATACTTGGCAACAAAGAAGTCGGTGCTCCCTTCACTGTTCGTAAGAATTACTCCCGGCCCAGGATCAACATCCACTGTCCCGGTAAAAGAACCGGTCACGTGAACATTACCGGAGCTGTCAACGGCAATTCCGTAACCGAAATCATTATTTGAACCTCCTACAGATTTCGCATAGATATATTTGCCTGAAGAATCATATTTAGCTACGAAAATATCATAACTGCCGGCACTGTTTAAATTGGCTATGCCAGCACCCGGGTCAAAATCAGCAGTGCCAACAAAATAACCGGTAACATAAATATTGTTCATTCGGTCAATAGCGATCCCATATCCGTCGTCACTACCTGTACCTGCTATCGATTTTGCAAAAACGTAACCGCCCGAAGCGTTATATTTGGCAATAAATATCTCATTACTGCCGGCACTGGTCAGATTTGCCGTGTCTACGCCTGGATCAAAATCGGCGGTGCCTGTGAAATTCCCGGTAACGTAAGTATTGCCCAGTTTATCTACCTGGATGCTCCTGCTTAACACCGTACCTGCCAAAGGAAGTACATTTGGAAGGCCTTTTGCATAAACAAGATTTTGAGCTTGTAGCGATGAGACTGTCATAAAAAAACAAAGCAGCCACAGGCAGGAGCTGAGTGCTTTTGTTGATACTTCGGATAAGAGCTGGTACTTCATAATGCAATTAGGATAAATCATTACCGGTCTTAAGATACGAAGGAATGTTGAGTATGTTAATCAGGTGAAATAAATTAATTACCACTGTTTCAGACAGCGGAAAAACAAGATCCGGTTTCCCGTGACAGACCTATCGCCGGATCTAAGTCCACTGTTCCCGCAAGATGCCGGTAATGTAAACGCTACCGTGTTGGAGCCTGGAAAGAACATAAAGGTACAAAGTCAGCGACTTTGTACAGCGGGCGTTCATTGCATCTTATACATTAATTATTTTTTTGAACATATATTCGCCTATACAATTTGATCTATGATGATTGATTTCCGTTCCGATACTTTTACTAAACCAACCCCCGGCATGTTAACAGCTATGATGGAGGCGGAGGTGGGCGATGATGTATTTCGTGAAGATCCGTCAGTGAACAGGCTGGAGCAAAAGGCTGCAGCATTGTTTGGAAAGGAAGCAGCGTTGTACTGCCCTACCGGAACCATGAGCAACCAGATTGCCATCAAATGTCATACTCAGCCTGGCGATGAAGTGATCTGTGAAAAGAATGCCCATGTATATATTTATGAAGGCGGAGGTATTGCTTTCAATTCGGGGTCGCAGGTAAAAGCGCTTGATGGAGACCGTGGCAGAATAAGTGCGGAACAAGTAGTGGCTGCCATCAATGCCGATGATGTACATAAAGCACGAACTTCTTTAGTTTGCCTTGAAAACACGTCTAACCGCGGGGGTGGAAGCTGTTATGATTTAAATGAAATAAAAAAGATAAGAGAGGTGTGTGCCGAACACGGGCTGCCTTTACACCTTGATGGTGCAAGATTGTTCAATGCGCTGGTAGCAAAAGCAGAAGATGCTGCCGAATATGGAAAACTGTTTGATTCATTATCCGTATGTCTGAACAAGGCTTTGGGTTGTCCGATTGGAAGCCTTTTGTGTGGCAGTGCCGAACTCATTAAGCATGCCCGCAGGATTCGCAAAGTATTCGGAGGCGGAATGCGACAGGCGGGATATATGGCAGCAGCAGGAATATATGCGTTAAATCATCATATTGACCGGCTTGCCACCGATCATATTCATGCCAAACAAATTGCAGAAGTCTTATGCAGGCAATCTTTCACCGGTGATATGTTGCCGGTCGAAACCAACATCATCATCTTTAAGGTCAAAGATCCTTTAACAGCCAAAACCTTCTCAGCAGCTTTGAAGCAGCACGGTATCCTGGTCCATCCCATAGCCGTTAACCAGGTCAGGATGGTTACCCACTTAGACATCAGTGAGGAAATGGTAAACATTACAATGGATACTTTAAGCCGGTTATAAGCCTGTAAGGGCATACCAAGCCCTAAGTGCAGGACGGCAATAGAAATTTTTTAACAGGAAGACAGAATGAATAGCTTTTCCCTTTAGTCACAAGCTTCAATCTGATTTAAAAAAACACATGAATACTGTTCCCTTGTCTGGTAAACAGCAGGGAATTGTCAGGATACCTTTGGTAAAGTTTTAGTTTTCAAGACCGGATTAATTTTTACAGGATTGTGTATATTGGATTTCGAAACGGGGCATCTTAACGTGCAGTTACAGCAAAATTCCTAAGCTTCAACTGGTAAAGGCAAGCAAATTAAAACGGTCAGGTTTCTGGAATGAAATGGGGTTCTTATGGGGCAACGGCATATTAGTAAGGTCTGCTGTAATTGTACCTGCTACGAAAGTATCCAAGAATAGTTAAATGAAAAAAATTTTTTATATTTTTTTGTTATATCTATAGGTTACCACTTACCCAGCCTCCGGTCAGGCCATTTTAATGGTTCAAGGAGAAATGCAAAAGATAATTATATGAAATGTGTTAACCTTGCTACTTTTACGACAATTAAATGACTACAGTATGTTACCAAAGATATCGTTACGTGAAACCCAGGCCTGGCAAGAACTACAACATCATTACGATACCGAAATGAAACCCGTACACCTTCGGTCGCTTTTTAGTGAGGACCAGGATCGGTTCCGGAAATTTTCCTTACATGCTGAAAATATGGTCATTGATTTTTCAAAGAACCTGATTAGCCGGAAAACGCTGGATTTATTATTACAGTTAGCGGAAGAGTGTAAGGTGAAGGAAGCCATTTCAGCGATGTTCAGCGGTGAAGCGATCAACGAAACGGAAAACCGGCCTGTTTTGCATGTGGCGCTTAGAAATGTCTCAGGACAGCCGGTACAGGTCAATGGATCCGACGTTATGCCGGAGGTTTTTCGGGTGCTTGAACAAATAAAAAAATTCTGTTCCTCCGTGCACAACGGCGAATGGAAAGGCTATACCGGTAAACCGATCAGATATATCGTGAACATTGGGATCGGTGGCAGCGACCTTGGACCCCTGATGGTGACCGAAGCCTTAAAACCTTATTGGATAAAAGGTATTCAAACCTGGTTTGTATCAAATGTAGACGGAACACATATAGCCGAAACCCTGAAAAAGGTAAATGCAGAAGAAACCCTGTTCCTGATTGCTTCTAAAACTTTTACTACTCAGGAAACGATGACTAATGCCCATAGTGCGCGCAGGTGGTTCCTGGAACAGGCAAATGATGAATCCTTGATAGCCAGGCATTTTGTAGCCCTTTCCACAAATGAAAAAGAAGTAACCAGGTTTGGAATAGATGCCGCTAACATGTTTGTTTTCTGGGATTGGGTAGGCGGCCGGTATTCTTTATGGAGTGCCATTGGTTTGTCAATCGCCTTAACCATAGGTTACGATCATTTCGAACAATTGTTAAAGGGCGCTCACAATGCAGATAACCATTTTCAGTCCGCTTCATCTGACCAGAATATACCGGTGATACTGGCGTTAATCGGTGTATGGTACACCAATTTCTATGGTTCCCAAAGCGAGGCCATCCTGCCATACGATCAATACATGCACCGGTTTGCGGCATATTTTCAGCAGGGAAATATGGAAAGTAATGGAAAAAGTACTGACAGGAATGGCAAAAGCACAACATATGCTACCGGTCCTATCATCTGGGGCGAGCCAGGCACTAACGGCCAGCATGCTTTTTATCAACTCATCCATCAGGGAACCGCGCTGATACCCTGTGATTTTATTGCTCCCGCCAACAGTCACAATCCTATCGGCGATCATCACAACAAACTGCTATCTAATTTCTTTGCCCAGACCGAAGCTTTAATGAATGGCAAAACGGCTGATGAAGCCAAAGCCGAACTGGAAAAATCCGGACTTAGAGAAGAGGAGGTTGATAAATTGTATCCTTTTAAGATGTTTGCTGGCAACCGGCCGACAAATTCAATACTGATCGAGAAGATAACACCGCATACTCTTGGGCAACTAATTGCTATATATGAGCACAAAATCTTTGTACAGGGAGTTATCTGGAACATTTTCAGCTTCGATCAATGGGGTGTTGAGCTGGGAAAGCAGCTGGCTAACAAAATTTTACCCGAACTGGAGAACAACGAACCGGTGCATTCGCATGATTGTTCTACTAACGGGCTTATTAATACCTACAAGGAAATGCGAAAAAATTCGTAATTTGTTTTAAACTCTTTTTGTATGAGATATAAATGGCTGTTTTTGCTATTTGTACCTGCCAGTGCTTTCGGTCAGGATAAAATTATACAGCATGATTCCATTCCAAGCCTTTCACAACGTTTCCTGTATTTAAAATCACCATCAAGCCTGGGCTTATTACCGCAGGCTCGCTATTCCCACAAAACTTCCAAAGGGTCGGTGTTCATCCTGCCGATCGATAACATGCCCTGCCTGGTTCCCGACCCGGCTCTTTTTAAGGATATGCCTAACGCAAGGCCTGGAGAGCCGCCTTCCTACATGCCTAATACGTATCCTAAGTATAATGTGATTCCGCAAAAGAAACAAAAATAGACAAACACTACATAAAAAAGCCCCGGTAATCCGGGGCGAAGAAGATAATCCAAGAAACATATTTTGGTTACCACTTATCCACTTCTTCGTGATCTGTATTCGTAGAAGTTGAATTGGTAGTGGGAGCAACATTATTTATTTTTATTTCTTCAACCTCACTTACAATAACGGGAGACACTTCTTCTATCCGGCCATCACCTTCCTGTTCGGCAACCTGATCATGGTTATAAGCATCAAAATCAAAATCAGGCATAAGATCAGTTTTTACATAGTCAACGGCTTCGGTCAGTGCTTTCAGGAATTTATTGAAATCTTCTTTGTACAGAAACAGTTTGTGCCTGTCATATCCGTCTTCATTAAATTTTTTACGGCTTTCTGTAATAGTAAGGTAGTAATCATTACTACGGGTTGCTCTAACGTCAAAAAAATACGTTCTACGCTTTCCGGCCCTAATACGTTTGCTATAAACGCTTTCCATTCTTTTTTCATTGTTGTCGTAAGCCACGGTTAAAAATTTTAGTCAGTTATTAATTTTCAGTTATTACAAAGCTGTTACAAATATAATATTGTTTTCCAATTAGCAAAATTTCCATATGTAAGGGAGAACATGATCGATCCCCTACTCCACTTTTTCCTGCTGTTCCCGGCTTTCCTCCTGCTGCTGCAGGTCGTACAAATAACAATAGTAACCGTTTTGTGAAAGCAGCTGCTGGTGGGTACCCTGTTCCACTATCTTACCTTCTTCCAGAACGAATATTTTATCAAATTCAAACATAGAAAAGATGCGGTGTGTAATGACGATTGCTGTTTTGCCTTCCAGGAACCGGTACAGCTTATCCAGGATTTCTTTTTCAGTATGGGCATCTACGGCGCTAAGGCAATCATCAAAGACTACTATCTTAGGATCTTTAATCAAAGCCCTGGCAATGGATATCCGCTGTTTCTGCCCGCCACTGAGTGTTACGCCTCTTTCTCCGATTATGGTGTCATACTGGTGAGAAAGACCTTTTATTTCGTTGTCGACACTGGCTTGCCTGGCCGCTTGTTGCACCTGTCCATCTTTACTTTCAGAAAAACCGAACTGGATATTCCCGGAAATAGAATCACTGAACAGGAAAACATCCTGGGGAACATAGCTGATCTGTTCCCGCAGGTTGCGCAGGTTGAGCTTGTTGATATTGAAGCCGTCAATAGAAACGCTTCCCTTTACAGGATCGTACATCCGCAGCAATAACTGGGCAATGGTGGTTTTTCCGCTTCCTGTTCTCCCTATTATGGCCACTTTCTGGCCTTTTTTTACATGCAGCGTCATATTCTTAATAGCGTGGATACCGGTGTCAGGATAAATAAAATCTACATTGTCAAACGCAATTGCTCCTTCCAGTTTCCTTAAGGTTGCGTCAACCTGGTTTTGAATGGCCGGAGAATAGTGAAGGAACTCATTCAGGCGACGCTGGGAAGTTGCAGCGCGCTGTATCATGCTTGCCGTCCACCCGATAGCACTAACCGGGAAGGTTAGCATATTTACATACATTACAAATTCGGCAATCGTTCCTGTAGTTACCTGCTGGTCGCCATGGATGGCGTAGATACCTCCCATTAAGATGGTCACCAGTGTGCTGATCCCTATCATCAGCGACATGGCTGGGAAGTAAACGGATTCAAGTTTAGCGAGGCCGACCGCATTCTGTTTATACTCATCGCTTTTCTTATCAAAAAAACGGTACATGGCCGATTCCTGCACATATGATTTAATCACACGAATTCCGGAATAAGATTCCTGGGCAGCGGTGGTAAGGTCACTTAACAACGTTTGAATGCGTTCGCTTTTTTTGTCGATGATGTTGTTGACATAATATATCGTGATGGCTAACAAGGGTAAGGGTGATAATACGTAGATAGTCAGACTTTGATTTTTGTTCCACATATAAAAAACACAAAAGCCGATCGTGGCCGCCAGGTTGATAAAGTACATGAGTGCCGGCCCTGTATATAAGCGTACCCGGCTCACGTCTTCGGTTATCCGGTTCATCAGGTCTCCGGTGCTGTGCCTTTTGTAAAAATTAAGGTCCAGGAGTTGGTAATGATTATAGATTTCGTTTTTCTGATCGTATTCTATATGCCTGCTCATCACAATGATCGTCTGCCGCATAAGAAACATAAAAAAACCACCCAATAGGGCGAGCACCAGCAAAGTGGCACCACAAAGGGCCACCTTGTCCCCAAACGAAAAATCCGCCGTTTCTGTATAGTCTATAAACCACTTCACGAGCGGATCATAATTTACGATAGCACGATGTTGAGTATATCCCGGCAACTGGCGTTCGACGGCATCTACTACGTATCCTGTTACCTGAGGGGCCAGGATACGGAAGTAGTTGGAAACGATGATGAAAATGATACCTAATAAAAAGCGGTAACGGTATTTCCAGAAATATTTGTTGAGGGCTGCAAGATGCTTCATCGCGGCAAATGTACGATTGAATAACTTCAACGAAGCCAGTGAGTGGCCGCAGATTCGCAGATTAGTTATCCGTATTTAATCTGTTAATTTGCGGAAATATGCCCCTCTCACTTCTTCAACTCCAACACTACTGCCGTTTTAGGTGGCAATTTGATTAAGGAAAGGCTGTTGATCGGTTCGTTTGTGATTACATTTCTTGCACTGGTATATCCTTTCATCCGCTCCGTAAATCGCTCCGTGTTCAGGTTGATTTCCTTATCCGTGCTATTTGTTGCGATCATGATGGTTTTAGCATCATTATACCGGAAATAAATATAACTGCCGTCCTGCGGAACATATTGCATCAATTTACCCGAATGCAATGCCGGTGTCATCTTCCGGTAATTGGCCAGACTCTTCACATAATCGAAGGCTTCATTTTCTTTCCTGCTCCGTCCTCCGGACGTAAATTTATTTTCCGTGTCCCCCAGGAAACCTCCCGGGAAATTGCGCCGTACTTCAGCATCTGTAGGATCCTTAAAGTTCTTCATCAGGATCTCTGTTCCATAGTACCACGATGGAATGCCACGGGTGGTGAGTAGCCAGGTAACACCCATTTTATACTTATCAAAATTTTCTCCTATAACGGAAAGGTAGCGATCCATGTCGTGGTTATCGAGTGAGGTTACCAGTTTCATCGGATCGGCATACACCACGTCCTGTGTTAAGGTCTGGTATAAACGGTTCACGCCATCATCCCATCCGAAGTTTTGCTTTAAGGCATCATTGATCGCGTAGTTCAAAGGAAAATCCAGGGTGCCGGGCAGATTGCTTTTGAAGGGGAAGTTGAGGTTGTTGCTTACAAAATAGGAAAGAGAAACCGGGGATGATGCCGTCGATTCTCCAAATAAATGAATGTTCGGATATTCGGACAATAACGCCTGGTTACAGCGATTCATAAAAGCCTGGTCGTTGTATTTGTAGGTATCGATACGCCAGGCATCGATTTTAAACATTTCGGTTGACCAGATTGCGTGCTGAATCAGGTAGTTTGCCAGGAAGGGGTTGCGCTGATTCAGGTCCGGTAGGAAAGGTGTAAACCATCCATCCAGCAGCATCTTCCTGTCAGCCGCGGAACCGTGCGGATCCAGGAGTGCTTGTTCCTTGTGAGAGCTGCTGGTATATTGGGGCCAGTTGTTCAGCCAGTCTTTAGCCGGCAGGTCCTTATACATCCAGTGGTCGTCGCTGACGTGGTTATACACCGCATCCTGAACAAGCTTCATGCCCCGCTTGTGTAACGCGTCTGAAAGACGGATATACGCCTCGTTGCCGCCAAAGCGGCGGTCTATTTGATAATGATCGGTGAAATGATAGCCGTGATAACCTGCCTGCATCCGGTCCGGGCCTTCTTTTTTGAGCACCTCGTCGTTCTCAATGACAGGGGTAAGCCAAAGTGCCGTAACACCTAACTCCTGCAGGTAATCAAGGTGATCCATTATACCTTTTAAATCACCGCCATGTCTCCAGTAAGGGTTTTTTACATTGGCGTTAGTATCAGCCATACCGGGAAATTTATCGTTTGACGGATCTCCGTTAGCAAAGCGATCCGGCATGACGAGATAGATCAGATCTGATGATGACACGCCTGTGGCTTTAGGAAATGTTGATCGCTCCTTCAACTCATACGACCGGTTGATGGTTTGATTACCTGTTTTGCCAACCAGTTTGATCATGCCTGGTTTGGCCGAAGGGGCGATCTTTAGATCCAAAAATGCATAGTTGCTATTTTCCACTTTGCTGGTCCTGACCAGCGAAACACCGGGATAGTTAACAGCATACAGGAGCTTTCCTGCGCCAGGCCCATACACCAGCAACTGCAGGTTAGGGTTTTTCATTCCTGCCCACCAGTTGGAAGGATGAATTTTTGTGATGGCTGGCTCTACCTGCTGTGCAAAAATTGCCCTGCAGATAAGCGACAGCAGGACGAGTGCAAGAGTGCTTTTCATGTCGAATCAGGTTGAGTAACAATAATAATTAAACTGATTAAATAAACAAGGGATAAGGCGGCGTTAGTTTGAACTTCTTCGTGGAATAAACCGGGATCCTGAAATGTTATACTTCCGTGATCATTTGCTTTATGATCCGGTTGTACTTTTACAATATAAATCAGGAGTCGGAGTAACGTTTAGCCTGGCTCGATTTGTGCCAGCATTTAGGGGTTCAATATGCTTTCGAACGTACACTTAAATTTAAAATATACATATTATGAAAAAGACATTTTTTTTGATTGCAGCCATTTTCTTCAGCCTGCTGGCTTCTGCCCAGGATACGAAAGAAAAGAAGATGGATAAAACGGATAAGATGGAGAAAACGGACAAGATGGACGATATGGACAAAATGCACAAAATGAAGGATTGTATTATGATGAAAGAAGGAAAAATGATGGTTATGAAAGGGGGTAAATCGATGGCTATGGATAAGGAAATGACTTTGTCAAACGGCTCCAAGGTTATGACTGATGGTTCAGTAATGATGAAAGATGGCACTACCAAAAGCATGCAGGATGGAGAAATGATTTACATGGATGGTAAGATGTCGAAGATGAAAACGAAAGGTTCAATGAAAAAGAAGGACTCACAATAGATTATCCTGCAATTAAATCATCTGGCCGCCTCATTATGTTGAGGCGGCTTTTTCATTACTGGCAATGAGCGTCAGTTTGCCGATTGAGTCACAGTCATGTTTAAACGCTTTCTGGAACGAATTAACAATTAACGGGTATAATAATGTGTGGCAGACTAGAACGATACACATCAATTAAAAAAAAATTTCTTATGGTTAAATTATTAAAAAAATCCTAATTTAGTTTACAGAAGGAAAACAATTCTTTCGCCTTTGTAACAAACACCATAATAAAATTGCCATTATGAAAGACCATCGCTTCATTGGGCATTTATTGCCCTGCCAATTCCATTTCAAGTTTCCAACACCTAAAATTCTTTCAGTTTATGTATTAATATCTGTCCTGCAGGTATTTTCATACAATGCGTTTACCCAGACAAGCCCGATCACAGGAACAATTAAAAATCCTGCCGGCGAGCCACTTTCAGGAGCAACCATCAATGTCAAAGGAAAAAAAATTACAACCACTTCAGATGCTTCCGGAAGTTTCAGCATCAATGTGCCGGCCGATGGTAAAACACTAGTTGTGAGCTTCATCGGTATGGAAACAAAAGAAATTATACTTGCCGGAGAAGCAACAATAGACATAAGCCTTACCACTTTAAGCAGTGATTTGGCTGATGTAGTGGTTATCGGATATGGGAGCCAGTTGAAAAGAGCAGTAACTGGAGCCGTTCAAACGATCAATACGAAAGAGTTGAGGGACATACCTGTTTCTCAGATCACTCAAAAGCTACAGGGGCGTTTGGCTGGTGTGCAGATCAATCAAACTACCGGCAAACCCGGCCAGGGAATGTCTATAAGGATTCGGGGTCAACTGTCCGTTTCCGCAGGTAGCGATCCTTTATATGTGGTTGACGGGTTTCCCATTACAGGTAGTATCGGCGCTGTTAACCCTGATGAGATAGAAAGTATTTCGATATTAAAAGATGCAGCGTCTACTTCTTTATATGGATCCCGGGCGGCCAACGGGGTCGTTTTGATAACTACAAAAAAGGGAAAGGGAGGCCAAACCAATGTCAGCTTCAATACTTTTGTTGGTTTGCAACAAGTACCCGAGAGAGGCAGAATAAAAATGATGAACGCCGTTGATTTCGCTCAGTTTAAAAAGGAATACTATGAAGATGCGGGGCAGCCTGTGCCTGTTGAATTTCAAAATCCTTCGCAATACGAAGGCAAGAATAATGACTGGTATGGGGCTTTGCTGAGAAGGGCGCCTATGCAGAGTTACAACCTGACTATGACCTCAAATACAGATAAAGTGAGCACGGCCTTAGTGGCGGGAGTATATAACCAGGAAGGGGTTGTCCTGAATAATGTGTACAAACGATATTCACTACGGATGAACCTGGATTATGCCGTATCTGACAAAGTAAAAATCGGATTTAATATCGCTCCCTCTTATGTTTTCGACAATACGCCGAGAACAGATGGGGACAGGGGAACAGGGATTCTTTTTAACGCCCTGCATACCTGGCCCATAATGCCTATATACGATTCAAGCGGCCAACTGACCAAGTTCAACCAATTTCCCGGAAGTACAGGCAACATCTTTGCGTATCCTAACTGGGTTAGGGCAGCCAAAGAACTGGTCAATGAAACAAAGGTTACCAACCTGCTATCGAATGCTTATGTTCAATATCAGCCCATTAAAGGATTGGTACTAAAATCAACTTTCAATGTTGAATTTTTGGGTTCCAAATTTTTCTTTTTTAATCCTTCCACGGCAACCAGTGCCATCAATGTTCCTATCCCAACCACCGCCGTATCTATCAGGCAAAATGTTGAAAACCAAACATGGCTGAACGAAAACCTGGCTACCTACTCGAGAAGTTTCGGGGACCACAATTTTGAACTTCTGGCAGGGTATACCAACCAAAAATTCCGTCAGGAATTCACCCGGCTGCAGGCTGATACCTATACCGATGACAGGCTTCCTACCATTCAGGGGGCACTCAACATAAACCGGGGAGGTACCACTAATGGAGTGAATGAATGGGCGTTGACCTCTTATCTTTCCCGGTTAACGTACAATTATAATGGCAAATATTTGCTTACTGCTTCATTTCGTAGTGATGGTTCTTCCCGGTTCGGGGCTGCCAACCGGTGGGGAACTTTCCCATCCGCTTCAGTAGGATGGGTTATTTCGGATGAGAATTTCTTCAACAGGTTCGAAAAAATATCCTTTGCAAAACTCAGAGCCAGCTATGGTGTCATCGGCAACAACAATATTGGTAATTACACCCAATATGCCCTGGTCAATAATACCATAAATGCCGTTTTTGGTAATACCGTAGCCACCGGCGCCGTGGTCACTTCTTTGGCGAATAGCAATTTAGGATGGGAAACCACCAAACAAATTGATATTGGCTTAGACCTCGGGTTGTTCAATGACAGGGTACAATTCACGTACGACTATTATGTAAAAAACACCACTAACCTGCTTTATAGTGTACAAATTCCGCAAGAAGCCGGCTTTGGCAATTTCAATGATAACATTGGCGAAATTAAATTTTGGGGACATGAATTTGCTCTGACTACCCGAAATACTACCGGAAAACTACAATGGACAACCAATGCTAATATTTCGTTCAACCGGAACAGGGTATTGGCGCTGGCCGACGGGATAGACAGGGTCTACGGTAGTTTTCATATCACTAAAGTGGGCCAACCGTTTGGACAGTTTTATGGTATCATAGCCGATGGGGTTTACCTGAATGCGGCAGACCTTGATAAATCTCCAAAAGTACCCGGGCGTTCAACCGTTGGCAGCATAAAGTTAAGGGATATCAATGGCGACGGTATCATTACCAATGGTGGCGACAAAGACGACCGGACCATTATCGGCAGCCCGTTCCCTAAATTCATTTACGGGATCACCAATACTTTACTATATGGCAACTTTGATTTTACCATTGTCGGTTCCGGCTCCCATGGCAATAAACTCCTGGTTCGCCATCTGTACAGTACAGCCAACCTGGATGGTGTTTTTAATTTAGTGGATGAAGTAAAGTACCGTTTCAGATCAGAAGCCAACCCGGGCAAAGGATTTTATGGTACCACCGTGGGGGGTGGTAATGTTACGGGGATTGAGAGAGACTGGATGAACAGTCGCTTTATCACGGATGCTTCGTATTTTTCCATCCGGAACATAACGCTTGGTTATAATATAGGCATTAAAAATAAGATATTTAATTCCGCCCGGATTTATACCTCTGTACAACAGGTGTATACCTTTACAAAATACTGGGGCGGGCCAAATCCTGAAACGAGTGCACAAGGTGATGGAAACGGCGATGGAGGTAATTTGAGCCAGGGTGTAGATCTTTCCAATTACCCGGTTCCCCGTACCTACACGCTTGGTGTTAACCTGAATTTTTAAGCAGATCAAGTTTAACTGAAATCTTTTCAACCATTTATTTTCATAGCATGAAAGCAAGAATGATAATAACCTGCCTGGTTATCCTTTTGATAACAGGCTGTAAAAAATTTCTGGAAATAGTTCCCGAGACGGCTTTGAGCTCGGCCACTTTTTTTACCCAAGAATCCGATTTTCAACAGGCTGTGAATGGCGCTTATGTTCCGTTGCGGAGTATTGTCAACGACAGGGCCTTCCTTTTGGGTGAAATGCATTCGGATAACGCGTATTACTTCCGTAATATCCTCTTTGGGGCCACTGAACAGCATCAAAATATAGCCGATTTTAGTATTCCTACGTCAAATGGTATCACGACTAATGTGCATGTTCTCAACCAGTACCGACTGGATTACCAGATCATAGCCCGTACCAATCAGATCATAGCGGGTATCGATGCCGTTGAGTTTAATGCCAGCTCAAAAAACAATTTAAAAGGACAAGCCTTATTCCTCAGAGCCTATGCCTATTTTGAGTTGGTCAGGTATTTTGGGAAAGTTCCCTTGCATTTGACACCGGTTACCAACCGTTCGGAAGCAGCATTACCGTTGGCATCGACAGAACAACTTTATACGCAGATCATAAAAGATGCCGATGAGGCCACCAAATTGTTGCCGAACAAAGCAACGCAGGTGCCGGGAAGAGCTACGTCAGGCGCAGCAAAAACCTTACTGGCTAATGTATACATCGTACAAAAAAAATGGGCAGAAGCGGAAAAGCTTTTAAGGGAGGTGGTTACCAACGACGGGTATGCATTGATGCCCGATTATAACGATGCCTTTTCCACCACTTCCGGCAATAAAAATAATAAGGAGTCTGTTTTTGAAGTTCAGTTCCTGGAAGGTTCTGCGGGTTATAATGGAAACTTTATGTACACCTTTATACCTCGTCCAATCACCGCAGCCGAATTACAGCCGATTACCGGCACGTCTAATCCGCAGCCTCTGTCCGCGGAAGGTATTAATGCACCCACTCCGGATATCATTGCCGCTTATGAACCTGACGATAAAAGAAAAGATATCTCTATTGGGTACGTTACACTAAGCGGAAGCTTACGGGCCAATAAAGTGTACCCCTATATAAAAAAGTTTGCCAAACCCCATGCCCTGCATAACAATACCGGTAACAACTGGCCGATCTATCGCTATTCTGAAGTTTTACTGTTTTTGGCTGAAGCGCTGAATGAACAAGGCAAGGCCGCAGAAGCTGTCATTTACCTGGACCAGGTCCGGGTTCGTACCGGCTTGGCCCCTTCTGCTGCTACCGATGTACGGGATGCGATATATAAGGAAAGAAGGGTTGAATTAGCCTTTGAGAATAAGCGCTGGTTCGATCTCGTTAGAACAGGCCGGGCTGTAGAAGTAATTACCGCCTATGGAAATAGAATAAAAGCAAATCCACAGGCTTACTATTACCCGGAGGGTGCTGTTCCACCTAACAATGCTTTTACTAATTTAGATTTGTTATATGGCCTGCCTGCAGTGGAGGCTGATCTAAGTCCTCATTTTTAAAATCTTTTAATTAGCCTTCAATATAGGAAGACAACTAAAATAATTACCTTGAGTTTTAATCCAATCACATAAATATGAAATTTTTACAAGGAGTGAGCCAGAGCAAAAAAGGGCAGGTTGTACTGGTAGTTATCAGTCTGGTGGTACTATCATTAAGTTTTAATAATGCTAAAGAAAAGTATTCCGGTGAAGTTAGAAAGGGAGATCCTAAGGTAGAAAAACTTAAGCTATTGCCTGACTTTCACGCCGATTATTTATATAGTCCAAGTGAAAATAACCAGGGTTCGTGGGTTGCCATGGCATTTGATGACAAAGGCAGAATGATTACCTGTGACCAGTACGGCTATTTGTATCGTGTAACCGCCCCCCCCGTTGGTTCCGATACAACTAAAACCAAAATACAGGTTGAAAAACTGGATATAAAAATAGCTGGTGATACGGCTTCTTTAAAACTGGGTTATGCGCATGGTTTGTTGTATGCTTATCATAGCCTGTATGTAATGGTTAACGACGAAGGTGATACCACTCTCAAAAGGCGGAGCGGGCTGTACCGGCTCCAGGATACCGACAATGATGATCAGTATGATAAGATTACTTTACTTAAAAGGCTGCATGGTCAGGGCGAACATGGGCCCCATACCGCAGTATTGGCGCCGGATGGTAAATCAATCTATGTTATAGCAGGTAATTTTACCAGGATCCCGGAAATGGATGGTTACAGAGGCGGTGATACTGCCAGATTGGACAACCTGTTGCCGCTGATCAAGGACCCCGGTGGGCATGATAACGTCGTTAATACGCATGGTGGATGGATCGCTAAGACCGATTCAATAGGCAGTCAGTGGGAATTGATCGGTGCAGGATTCCGTAATCCCTTTGACATGGCCTTTAATCAGGATGGTGAATTGTTTACATATGATTCTGACATGGAATGGGATTTCGGATTACCGTGGTACAGGCCAACGCGCATTTGCCACGTAACCCGCGGTAGCGAATGGGGTTGGCGCCAGGGAACAAATAAATGGTCACCTTCTTACCCTGATAATTCCCCTCCTGTGTTGAACATCGGGCAGGGATCTCCTACCAGTTTTTTTAGCGGACAGAATGCTCGCTTTCCGGAAAAATACCGTCATGCACTCTTCGCGTTTGACTGGAGCTTCGGTATTATCTATGGCATTCATTTGCAACCGGAGGGATCTTCTTACAAGGCCAAAGCGGAAGAATTTATTTCAGGCGCTCCTTTGCCTTTAACGGATGGATTAATTGGTCCTGATGGCGCATTGTACTTTCTTACCGGTGGCCGCAAGCTTGAGTCACATATGTACAGAGTGTATTACAGCGATAATAAGGCATCGAATGCTCCCTTGTCTCCTACCGGCTCATCTGACGCAATTAACGCTCGTAAAATCAGGAATGATCTGGAACAGTATCATAGTAAAACCGACCCTCAGGCGGTTGATTTTGCCTGGCCTTATTTAAAACACAATGACAGGTTTATCCGCTACGCGGCACGCGTTGCCATTCAAAAGCAGCCTGTCAATCAATGGCAGGAAAAAGCGGTGGCAGAAAAAGATCCTGTCACCTTAACCCAGGCTATGATTGCATTGGCCCGATACGGAGAACCTAACCTGAAGAATAAGATGTTCAGCTCTTTGATGACCGTCAACTTCCGGCAATTATCTCCATCGCAGCAAACAGACTTTCTAAGGGCGCTCGAATTGGTTCTTTTACGCAAGGGACTTCCCGAAGCGGCTCAAAAAGCACAGTTAATATCTTATTTGAGTCCTAATTACCCGGCCTCAACCAATGAGTTAAACCGGTTATTCAGTAAGATATTGGTTCATATCGGAGATCCTCAGGTGGTAGCAAAAACGCTTGTCATAATGAACAAAGCAAAAGATGATGATTCACTGCAAAAGACCTTTTCAAATTCTTCAGACTTGATTCTCCGGAATCCACAGTATGGTTTGGACATAGCGGGCATGTTATCGAAGACGCCTCCTGCCCAGCAAATTCATTATGCAACCGCATTAAGCGCGGCCAAAGATGGCTGGACCCAGCAAACGCGAGATAAGTATTATAAGTGGTTTACCACTGCTTTTGGCTATAAAGGTGGAAATAGTTATATAGGGTTCATTGACAGGGCGCGGAAAATGGCTTTGGCAACTGTATCGAAGGATCAATTTGCACATTACAATGCGCTTTCCGGAAGTGCTTTGCTAGATGCCAATAACGGGAATAGACTGGCTACCACTGTTACGCGTCCAAAGGGTCCTGGCAGGAATTGGAATCTTGATTCAGCGCTGGCAGTAATACAAAACGACTCCACCACCAGGAACCTGGAACAGGGAAAGGCAATGTATGGAGCTACCCTGTGTAGTTCCTGCCACCGCCTGGGAGGTGAGGGTGGTGAAATTGGCCCGGATCTGTCTCAACTAGGCACCCGGTTTTCGGTGAAGGACATTCTTGTGTCTATTATAGAGCCAAGTAAAGAGATCTCCGATCAATTTGCGGCTACTTATTTTTATATGAAAGATGGCAGTTCCGTTGTGGGCAGGGTTAAGAACCAGGATAAGAATAAATACTATATTAGTCAAAATCCGTTTGCACCTCAGTCGATCCGTGAAATTCCGAAAAAGGATGTCTCCAAAGCCAGTATTTCAGACGCGCCTTCTATTATGTTCCCCAGGTTAATCAATCCTTTAAATTCGGAAGAACTGAAGGACCTGATGGCTTATCTTGTTTCAGGAGGTAATAAAAATCACGAGGTATATAAAACGAAAATGGCCAAGACCAAACCTTAGTTATTAATAAGGGTATTGCATTTACTCCGCCCGGCTTGTGGTTGGTGAAAACACCAACCACGGGCGTGGCGCATAAATATCAATCATTCAATTTCAGCATTTCGGTGCCCGCCATTAATAATGCGCCTGAACCATATTCCTGGTTATCGTCAGCAGATACGTTGTTGGGGCGATCTCCGATCTGTTGCACCCAGCCCAGCTTGCCGCCCGGCTCTACGGAATTTACCAGTCCCTGCCAGGCTTGTCGTACAACCGGCAAGAATTTATTCCTGTCCAAATGGCCATTATTAATGCCCCAGGCAATAGCAAACGTAAAAAAACCCGAACCGCTTGTTTCTTTGAAAGGCACTTCCAGCGGATCGAGCAAACTGGCGCGCCAAAGCCCATCGGGCTGCTGCACAGAGGCGATTTTCGTGGCCATTTGTTTATATAATTCCAGATAGCGGTTATAGTGTACATTGCTTTTGGGTAAATGTTCGAGTACCTGTACCAATCCACCCATTACCCAGCCGTTGCCCCTTGACCAGAAAACTTTTTTACCGTTGGCTGTACGCCTGTCAAAAAAGTTCTTATCACGGTAATATAGATTTTCTTCTTTATCAAACAGAAAGTCGGTGGCATCCCACCACATAACATTCAGGTAATTAAAGTATCTGGCATCACCGGTGGCTTCGCCTAACCTGGCCAAAACGGGTGGCGCCATAAATAAGGCATCACACCACCACCAATCTTCCCGTCCGGGTTTTGGCTCAGCGATTAGCGTATCGAAAGTACCACGTATGCCAGATATCATTTTTGGATCTTTTGTGATAGCATAAATTTCCAGGAAAGTCTGCCCACGGGTATGATCATCCGCATGACGCAACCGGTTGGCACGCTGCCAACCGATAGCGTCCGACCATTTCATGGCTCCGTTCAGATATTTTTCGTTTTTAGTGGCCTTGTATGCACGCATCACACCGGAGTAAAACGCTCCCCGGGCCCAGTCATTACTGTTTTTCTCATTGATGGTAACCGGGTTAGCCAGTTGCCAGTCGTACACTTTTTCCATAACCTGTGTTACTGCTTTATCAGAATACAATCCTGATGTAGTTATCGACTGGTTCATTTTATTAACGCGGCAGGAAAGAAAAATTTCTGCAATGGCGATGATAATAATCAGGCAAAGCGTTGTTCTCATAAATTGGTTATTTCTCCCGACAAGATACCTTAGTTTACAGGAGACGATTTTTGGGAGCTTTTTAATGATTAACTGTAATTTGCAAAACAAAAGCCATGATAACAAAAAAAATGCTGGTGATATTCTTTTTGTTTTCGGTAGTTTTCGGTTACTCTCAAAAAAATTTCCAAGTCATTCCAGAAAAGCCAAAGGCCGGTGATTTGATCACCATTATTTACGAACCGGCTGGTGATATTGCAAACACGGTCATACCTGTTGAAGGTGTTGTATACCTTCAGGGTAGTAGAGATCAGACTGCAGAGGACATGATCTTAAAAAAGGATGGAAAGAAATACACCTCCACCGTGCAAACAGAAGGCCAGGTCCGTTTTAAATCGATCGGATTCAATGGCAGCGATGATAAACTGATCAGCGAATTAACGGCAATGATTGAAATGGACAGTGACGCATCCAAAAAAGCATTCTGATACGTCGCATTATGGTCTTAATTATTGATGACGAAGAAAAGTTGCGAAACCTGTTGGCGCGTATAATCAAGTTGGAAGGTTATAATACCATTGAGGCCCCCAGCTTCAAAATTGCCCGCAGGTATCTGGAGAAAGAACGCATAGATGTCATTTTTTGCGACGTAAAATTGCCCGATGGCAATGGAGTGGATTTCGTTACTGAAATCAAAGCCAGCCACCCTATTGTGGAGATTATTTTAGTAACAGCATATGGTAATATTCCTGACGGTATCCAGGCGATGAAGAATGGAGCTTTCGATTACATCACAAAAGGGGATGATAACAATAAGGTAATTTCCATTGCTGAATAACGCATTTGAAAAAGTAACGCTTCAAAAACGGATCCAGCACCTGGAAAGCCAGGTTGGCCGGAAATACAGCTTTGATACAATTATTGGCATATCCAGTGCGCACCAGGCCGCAGTTTCATTAGCCAGGAAAGTAGCCGTAACCAATGCAAACGTTTTATTGCTGGGTGAAACAGGAACCGGCAAGGAAGTGTTTGCCCAGGCCATTCATACTGCCGGCAGCAGGGCTAACAAGCCATTTATTGCACTGAACTGCGGCGCTTTTTCCAGGGAAATCCTGGAAAGTGAATTGTTCGGGCACAAAGCGGGCGCGTTTACCGGCGCCGCAAAAGACAAAAAAGGGCTAATCGAAGAAGCTGATCAGGGTACATTGTTTCTTGACGAAATTGGTGAAATGCACCCTGATCTGCAGGCCAAGTTGTTACGTGTTCTTGAAACATCTGAATTTATCAAAGTGGGTGATACCAAGTTAACCCGAGTTAAAGAATGTAATGGAAAGGGCCGTGATACTGTGTTATGTCTTCACTTGCCGATGATACGCCTGAAGGAAAATCCATCATCGAGTTGGACAAATTAAATACGTCTTCCTTTGATAACCAGAATGCAAAGTTCAAAAATTTTAAGGAGCAGCAGGGCGGTAAATTAGTGGCCATGATGGGTGATGGTACCAATGAACAATCTCGGTAGAAAGTGAAATCGGAAAGGGCTCGGCATTTAGTTTCAGGTTGCCCATTGAGTAAATGCTAATGTGCAGATGTGCGGATCATCTGCCAATGCATAAAAAAGCCTTGCAAAATTTTTTTCTTTTGCAAGGCCTGTTATTAAAAAAGTATTTTTTATGCTGGAACTTTACGTGGTTTTTCACGCTCCCAGAAACGATGCTGCTTGATGGCTTCAATAAACTGGTCTACTAATTTATCGGTATTGCTGCTAATTACGATCCCCTCCTTCAACGCTGTATCATCCGATTGATCGTCAGGAATTTTCCTGCCGAAATAAGTGGCCCGTAAAACCTGGTAAGCATCATGATCCGCTGCAATAGCCTTGCAATGCTTGAAAGCTTCGTTCAGAAAATGTACTGCATCAGCCTCCGCTTCAAGGGTAGCCACGCTGTTGAGCCCGCCCGGTACATATACGGCATCGTATAGTACGGAAGCCGTTGTCAGAAAACTTTTATCAATAGCAATTTCACCGTCATTTTGGCCGATCAAAAATCCCAGTTTAGGCGCTATCACGTCAACCATCGCACCTTCGGCTTTCAAAGCAGCTCCTACCGCCAGTAATGATTTCTCGTTTACACCATCTGCAGCAAGAATAGCTACCTTCCTGGTCTTAATGGAGCTCAACACGTTCTTCGACATGCTTAATGCCTCAGATCTTGCTAATGACCCTTCGACGATTACAGGCTGGTATGCTGCAGGATCGGCATCAGCGGGAATGTTCTGATTCAGTGGAAGTTCCAGGGATTTCGGTATGTGAAGTCCAAGTCCATAAGCAACCTGGTTAGCCAGGCCTCTATCGACCAAAGACAGGATATATAACATCCGTTGACGGATAGCGATCGTTTCCACTTTTCCCAATTCGAAACGCAGGGCATCCACGATATGATTTTTTTCCGGCTCCGACTGACTGTTAAAAAACAGCGTTGCCTGGCTGAAATGATCGAAAAAGCTTCGGCTTCTGCCCCTGATTTTCTTAGCATCGATTCTTTCCGGATAAGAAGTAAATCCACCTTCGGAAGATTTCGCCTGGAAAGGGCAACCCCCACCTAACGTATTTGGACTATAGCTCGACCTTCCTTTGTTGATGGTTTGGCGCATGTGCCCGTCACGCTGGTTGTTATGGATCGGGCTCACCGGCCGGTTGATCGGTATTTCATGAAAATTAGGACCGCCCAGGCGGATAAGCTGCGTATCGGTATAAGAGAACAGGCGTCCCTGCAGAAGCGGATCATTGGTGAAATCAATACCGGGAACAACATGGCCAAGATGAAAAGCAACCTGTTCTGTTTCCGCAAAGAAATTATCCGGGTTACGGTTCAGGGTCATTTTTCCTATTCTTTGAACGGGCACAAGTTCTTCGGGAATGATCTTGGTAGGATCCAGTAAGTCAAATTCAAATTTGTGTTCATCCGCTTCAGGAACAATTTGTACCCCAAGTTCCCATTCGGGAAAAGCGCCGTTTTCAATGGCTTCCCACAAATCCCTGCGATGATAGTCGGGATCCTTACCTGAAATATTCTGCGCTTCATCCCATGCTACAGAATGAACACCCAAAAGTGGCTTCCAGTGAAACTTAACGAATACAGATTCATTCTGATCGTTAACCAAACGGAACGTGTGAACGCCAAATCCTTCCATCATCCTGTAACTACGGGGAAGAGAACGGTCACTCATCAGCCACATGATCATATGGGTAGATTCAGGAGTTAGCGAGATGAAATCCCAGAAAGTGTCATGGGCAGAAGCTGCCTGCGGGATCTCATTGTGCGGTTCGGGCTTCACCGCATGGACCACATCCGGGAATTTAATGGCATCCTGGATAAAGAATACCGGTATGTTGTTGCCCACCAGGTCAAAATTTCCTTCCTGGGTGTAAAATTTAACGGCAAATCCTCTTACATCCCTGGCAAGGTCTGAAGACCCCCGCGATCCTGCCACGGTTGAAAATCGTACAAATACAGGTGTTTCAGCCGACGGATCCGATAAAAAATTCGCTTTTGTATACGAGGTCATGGGTTCATACACTTTGAAGACCCCGTGTGCCGCTGAACCCCTTGCATGTACAATACGTTCAGGGATCCGCTCATGATCGAAGTGCGTAATTTTTTCACGGAGAATGAAATCCTCCAGAAGTGTTGCTCCTCGTTCCCCGGCCTTCAGTGAGTTGTGGTCGTCATTAACACGCAATCCCTGGTTGGTTGTCAGGAATTCTCCCGTGCCCACTTCAATATTTTTTGATAGTTCATCTGTTTTCTCGTTACTATTTTGTTCGGTATCCTTTTTTATCGTTGCCATAAGTGGTTTGTGTTTAAATGTAGTCTTAATAAAGTCCCCAATTATATCAATTACATCGACTCAGCGATAGTGGTTAATAAAGCATCTGCTTCTTTCTCTTCTGTCAGGGTTTCACCCAAAATAGCTGCAATATCTTCCCGGCCTATCGTTTTAGCCAGTTTTGCAAGCCCTCCATAGGTTGCTATTTCATAATGTTCAACTTTTTGAGATGCCATTATCAGGCCCGTGTCACGGGCTGACGTACCTGCCGTGGTATTTTCGATAACTGCTTCGCCTTCTATGGCAAGGCCTTCCATGGCATCACATTTCTGGGCCTGTTTCTTTTTCCCCAGTAATTCAAAAATTTGCTCCAGGCGGTCAACATGAACTTTGGTGAGGTTCCAATGCTCGGACAACGCGCTTTGTAATTCCTTTGATGCTGCAGCCTTTACCATTTTGGGAAGATTCTTTACCAGGTGATTTTCGGCCCAGTAAATGTCTTTTATTGAATCCAGGAAAAGGTCTTCCAGCCCTGAATTTGCTCCTTCGGAAGACGTTAAGATCATTTGTTCCGATGGTTCAGAAGAAGCCTTGCTCTCCAGGTCTGATGAAGTACTTTTTTGCTTTTTTGCAGATGACTTTGCCATAATCGTTTTTGTATCAAATATCTAGAAATTTGGCCACCTAATCTTACATTTTAATTCATTTATGTCGATTAGTCCTGCATCAGGTTGACATTCGAATTAACCGCCTTCTTTCTTCATTAAAGAATAAAACTGTTTCCATTGTAAAACTTTTTACGATTATTTAGGAGAAGCGTATTATGGTAATGGTTTGTATAATTACTAACGCTGACATATCATTAAGTAAACTCTTAAACCAAAAATTTACATCATGAAAAAATCTCAATCAGGTTCCGGCAGGCAATCTTTGGCACCAGACACTATTACAAAGGCCAATCAGCCTGAAGGCAACTCTTCACATCATCCGAATCCGGGAAAGCATCATTATGCAATATCCGTGGATGACGACAACAGGGAATATTATGTTCATATACCTAAAGGGTACAACGGAAGTACAGACTTACCTGTTGTATTTATGCTCCATGGCAGTGGAGGCGAAGGACTGAAATTTTATAACATTTCAGGTTGGGTTAAGGAAGGGGATAGTGAGAATATCATAACGGTTTTCCCATCATCCTGGAAGTACGATTGTGTCTTGGATGACGGTGTAAAGAAACACAATGCGGAAAAATGGAACAGCTATGACCTGGTTGTCTGCGACGACAACAAAAAAAGGAACGACGTGAAGTTTCTCAGCAGCGTAATCGATGATTTGAAATCAAAATTTGCGGTGAACGAAAAGCGAATATATATGGCAGGCTTTTCCAATGGCGGCGAGATGGCCGCACGGTGTGCTATAGAGCTTTCAGATAAATTGGCTGCTGTAGTGGCTTGTGCGGGAACGCTGCCACACGACGCAAGTTTGACACCCCTTAGGAAATTGCCTGTTTGGCTTCAGATAGGAAACGCAGATGAAAAGCTTATTGCAAACATTGGAGCCGTTTCTCCACTTCCTATGGACATACCGCTGTTGTTGTCACAGTACCCTGCCGTTCAATCTGTGATTAACACCTACATCAACAGCTTTGAATTACAACCTGGTTATACCATTTCAGGCAACCCCCGGAAATTTACAATAGCCACATACCCGGGCATCTCAGGCGGAGCGGAGAATGTATTCAGGTTCGTAATGATCAAAGACCTCGAACATCAATATGCTAACGGAAAAAATCATCCGCTTGTGGCAGCCGATGTGCATTGGGATTGGATGAAAGATTTTATGCTGCCATAAAAGCGCAGGTATAAACGCTAAGTTATATCTAGCAGGTGCTTTTAACGACGTGACATACCTGGTTCCGTGGCATTTGTGTTGCCCTTATAATTTGTATGATCTGCCGCAAATATCCTCAACCGCGTGGTGGATCATACCAATTTAAGTTCTATCTTTTTGGCCGCTTTGACGGCCAGATATATCGCGTCGATGATTTTTAAGTCTTTCAGCGCTTCTTCGCCGTCTACAGGTACTGGGGGTTGTTTACCACCTAAAATAATACCTGCCATTTCATCCATTTGTACCGTTTGATGAGTTACATGGGGCTGGGTTAATTCACCCTTGTTTGTGCGTCCCTTTATTGGGCCATAGCCGGTCGATGGTTGCAATTCAGCATATCCTTTTTCTCCATTCACGAAAAAACGATCCAGGTTATTCATGCTATATGTCGACAGACAAGACGCTACCGCCCCGCTGGGAAAGCCCAGTTGAAATTGGATGGTTTCGTCTACGCCATCCTTAAATTTTTCCAGGTCAGTTTTAGTTTCCTCTGCGGTCACCCAGATGGGCTCCTCCCCTATCATGTAACGGGAACCATTAATGGCGTAAATACCTATATCCATCAGCGAGCCACCTCCGGCCAGTTGCTTGTTTAACCGCCATTGTTTGGGATCACCTATTTTAAATCCGCAAAGTCCCTGGAAAAACATAATCTTTCCTAATTCGCCTTCTTTGCGCATCCGGATTATCTCCAGCGTTTTTGGCTCAAAGTGCATCCGGTATCCTACAAGTAACTTAACGTTTGCATTCTTACAGGCGGTAATCATCTCCTGCCCTTGCCTGGCATTGAGGGCCATCGGTTTTTCGCAAATGGCATGCTTGCCTGCTTTGGCCACCCGTATAACCTGGTCACGATGAAGGCCATTCGGCGTAATCACATATACAGCATCGATATCCGGGTTGCTTTTAATATTGTCAAAATTCTCATAGTTGTAACAGTTCTTTTCAGGAATGTTGTATTTAACCTGCCATTCTTTGATCTTGGAAGGGGTACCACTGATAGCGCCTACCAGTTTAGCCATCTTACACGATTGCATGGCCTCGGCAACTCGGGTACCGTAACTGCCCAGGCCGAGGATGGCAACCCGTAGCAAGGGACCCTGATAAACATCTCCGGTAATATTTGCCGACCCATACCCGGGTAAAAACGGAATTGCAATAGCCGAAACAGCAAGTTTTTGTAAAAAGTTGCGACGTGAATGCATAAAATAATTTTACTCCAAATATAATGTAAGCACGGCATCAAACTAGTGAAAAGATGAATCGATCAATCTGCGAATCTTCGGCGATACACTTAGATCAATAACCCGGGTTTTGGATCATTTTTTCAGGATTTAATTTGTATTCATTCAACGGTATAGGGAAGAAATAATCCTTGGTAGTTATATTCGTCAGGGGTGAATTGTTGTACTCCGCCTGATTTTTAGCGCGAAAATAAGCCACCAGTTCGTCAGGTTTAAAAAACCGTAACAAGTCGTGCCACCGGTGATGCTCAAAGGCAAGTTCGATACGTCTTTCATGCAGGATCGCAAGCTTGAGTGTTGGATATTTTGAAGAATAACCCGAAGTGCTCATCATTTCCTGATAAGAAGGCAAACCTGCTCTTGTACGAACCATATTTAAATATTGAATCGCTGAGGCATTGTCACCAAGATGCATATGCACTTCAGCAAGATTAAGTATGATATCTGCATAACGCATAAGTATCCAGTCATTGCCGCCATATCCCAACACACCTGCAGCCGCACTGTTGTCTCTGAATTTGGTGATGAAATAATTTTGAACGGCAGCATTGGAAGCGTATTTGATCGAAAAGGTTGTGCGCACATCCCCGGTCTCAAATTCATTTACCAGATCGGGTGACGGAGCATTGCCCGATCCCTGGGACTGAAACTGGGAATTGATCGTTTCCCCCCTGGCCTGGTTATTTGCAGCGATCGACGAACTATAGTTTACATCTCCCTGGCGATACACGATCTGCAGGATTATTTCAGGGTTGGTCGCTTTTTTATTCACGTCAAAAACATCAGGAAAAGGGATTTCAAACAGCTGACCAAACGTGCGCATATTATAACAGGCCAGGAGGTGCATTTTTGCATTATTAAAATGCGAAGTACTGTTTTCCCCCTCGAGTGTTGTACCCATGGTTAAATAAACCTGTCCCAGCAAACCATTGGCTGCCTGTAAAGAAACCCTGCCCCTGTTTGCAGCCGTCTGGACCCTGGGCAGGTTGCTGTTCGCCACCTCGGTAAGGTCTTTTACGATCTGAACGTATACAGCTTCTCTGGTTGCCCTGAACGTGATCGCGTCTACCTGCGCGGTATTGCCTAAGCGTTCGGTTACAAGGGGCACTCCCCCAAACTCCCGTACAAGATGAAAATACATTAAAGCCCTGATGTATTTTACTTCGGCCAGGTACCTGATCTTCACACTGTCATTACTGAATTTGATCTTGTCAATTGCTGAAAGAACAAGATTTGCTCTTGATATGGGTGTATACAGTGCTGACCAGTGGCTTTGCAAATAAGTATTGCTGGAAACCAGCGAAAAGGCAGTAAACTGAAACGGCTCTCCGTTATTCGACTGGTTATCCGTGCTGTTAAAATCATCTGAACGGTCATCCGTCCACAATCTTGCTCCTTCGCCGATAGCATTAGAGCTTCTAAGCGCCTGGTAAACGCCGTTCACTGCCAGGGTAATGTCATTTTCAGTTTGGAAATTATTGTCAATAGAAACGGCATTAGGATTAGTTTGCTCTAAAAAACTCTTTTTGCACGAGCTTAACGATGCTGCTACAATTAAACAGGAGATCAGTAAAATAGTGTTTCGCATAATAAATTGTTTAACTCATTAAAACTGCATTCTTAAACCCAGGTTAAATGCTCTTACAAGGGGATATTTACCATAATCAACGCCAGGTGCCAGGTTTGTTCCGTTGTTATAATCAACCTCAGGATTGTAGCCTGAATAGTCAGTCACGGTAAACGCATTGTCAACACCGGCATACACGCGCAGGTTGCTGATCCCTGCTATTTTTACTAACGGCAATGCAGGTACGCTGTAACCAAGCGTAATGTTGGTGCACCGGAAGAAGGATCCATCCTGCAGATAAAAATCAGACAGCCTTGTGCTGTTGCTTTGCGTGCCACCACGCGACGCACGGTAGATCTTTCCATCACCAGGTTCGGCTTCAGACCTGTGCCTGTTTGCTACCATGGCATAATTATTTCCCGATCCTTCCATATTTTTTATGTAATAATCCTGCCCGTCTATTACCTGGTTAGCGTGTGCACCATTAAATGAGGCGCTGAAATCGAACTGTCTAAAGCCTGAAGACAGATTCAAACCATAAGTAAACTTTGGATATGGAGTACCAATCACCTGCTTGTCGCTCTCATTTACAATTCCATCACCATTAATATCTTCAAAATAAATATCGCCCGGATTCAACGGGGTGCTGGAATAAGACGACCTGGGGGGACCTTTCAGGATATACCCTTTGGGAAAGGTGTTGTTCGGCAAGAGGTTGGCATTGTCTATGGCAATGTTGGCCATGTCTGCCTGTCTGACCATGCCGGCAACCTTAACCCCGTAAAACATCCCGACCGGATGACCTTCCATGGTAACATGAGTTGTATATGATCTTTCTGCCCCGGCAAAGAAAATCGCACTTGCACCGCCAAGACTAACGACTTTATTTTTGTTAGCCGTAATGTTACCGCTGAAATTTAAACGGAAGTCTTTGGTAGAGATTATCCTTGCATCCAGCTGTGCGTCAAAACCCTTGTTTTGGATATTTGCATTTCTCAGGTTGGTAAGTATTGAAGCCGAACCCGACGAAGCAGAGATGCTCTGATTAAACAAGAGGTCATAAGATTTGCTGACGTAGTAATTAAATATTAATGATAAACGGTTGTCCAGCAGACCCAGGTCTGCACCGAAATTGTACTGTGACGTTGATTCCCATCCCAGTTGGTCATCCGTAATATTGCCCGCCCAGTTTGCGGTTTGAATGGTTCCCGGAGAACCGAAAACAACACCACCGGGACTGGAAACAGATTGTTCGTACCTGTAATTGCCTATATTATTGTTACCGGTTAGTCCCCAGCTTGCCCTAAGCTTAACCGTTGATCCGGCCCCTAGCCAATCCCTATAAAATGATTCTCTGGAAAGGTTCCATCCGGCCGAAACAGAAGGAAATTTTCCCCATCGGTTCTTCGGGCCAAAGCGTGATGAGCCGTCCATGCGGAAAGAGCCGGATAAATAATACTTCTCATCAAAACTGTACAATATTCTACCCAGGTAAGATATCAGCGTAGTAGTTGTTTTACCTGTATTTGAGTTAAGATAGAAATTGGATGCATTAGCGCCTCTCGCAGTTATCTCTGGTACCTGGTCGTTAGTAAATCCATTCGCGCCGACACTTATGATATCGCTGGTTGTTTTCTGAGTAGTATAGCCGGCCAATACGTCTACATTGCTCTTGCCAAGTTCCTTTTTGTAATTTAGAGTAAACTCACCAAGCTGATCGAGCATGGCGATGGTTTGCGCAGCATTATTAGCTGCCGCAATAGCCTGGGGGGAACCTGCAGGATTTACACCACTGCTCAAATTAGTGGGATAGTAATACTCGTATTTTTCATTGTAGGTCTGTGCCCCCAGGTTTATTTTTGCAAGAAGCTGAGGAATGATCTCATAGGTAGCGCTGACATTCGAAGTGGCCCGGTTTGCTTTCCGGGTGATGTTTACCCGCTCCGCCAGGGCTACCGGGTTCTCTATTCCCTGAAAGCCATAAGGAAAACCATCGGTTTGCTGGGCTGCCTGTCCCAGTGCCAGGCTCCCATCGGAATTATATACGGGGAAAAAGGGCATATACACCAAAGCGCCTAAGATAGGGCCCTGGTTAAAACGTCCCTCTTCCACTTCACGGTTATCATTATGCGTTAAAAAAATGCTCGAACTGACTTTTAATTTTTTAGTGATGTCTGCATCAATGTTTGCCCGTAGGTTTATTCTTTTCTGAAAGGTGCTGACAATTATACCGTTTTGATCCAGGTATCCTCCGCTTATTGAATATCTGGTTGCATTATTGCCACCGGAAAAAGACAAATTATGCCTTTGTAAAAGTGCATTCCTGTATAAGGCATCCTGCCAGTCGGTGTTATACTGCGGTTTGATTAATTTCTGATTGGGAAAATCGTACAGTGATTTCAGGATAGATATGGAGCTCGCATTAGAACTTCCTGCCTTAGCCACACGGGTAGCGTTATCATCGGAATAAAAGGCATCGTTCCAGGGTATTCCCCTCGCAATAAGAATATCCCGGTAAGACCCGTTTCTTCCATCAATGAATAATTGGGCAAAGCCTTCCGCATCCAGCATCTTAACTTTTTTCGCAAGCTGGTTGATGCCGGCCTGGTAGCTGTATTCCAGTGTTCCTTTTCCCTGTTTACCTCTTTTGGTGGTTATCAGCACAACCCCGCCTGAAGCCCTGGAACCGTAGATGGCAGCAGAAGCAGCATCTTTTAAAATTTCCACTGATTCAATATCATCAGGATTAATGAAGATATCATTTCCCGCGGTTGCGGGGTTATACCCTGACGTATTATTGGTAGCGTTGCCCGGACCGGAACTTACATTTCCGCCAACAGGGTATCCGTCAATCACGTATAACGGTTCGGAACTGGCGTTGATGGAGCCGATGCCCCGCACCGTGATCTTTGTGCCGGAGTAAGGCGCGCCACTTACCTGGGAAACCTGTACCCCTGCCACCTTTCCTACCAAAGCCTGACTGAGCGTTGGTGAGGAAAGGTTGAGCTCTTTTGCCTTTACACTGGATACGGCACCGGTAAGGTCGCTTCTTCTTAACCTCGAATAGCCGATGGCTACTACCTCGTCCAGTGTTTTGACATCTTCATTTAATGTTACATCGATCGTTGTGCGGTTGGAAACAACTAGTTCCTGTGAGCCCATTCCTACATAACTGAATATGAGTTTTGCACCAGGGCTTACCTCGATAACATATTTTCCTGAATTATCCGTCATCGTTGATTTTCCGGAAGTCTTTTCGGATACGCTTACACCCCGTAAGGGCTGACTGTTGTTACCTTTAACCACACCGGATATGCTTGTTTGCGCATGAAGTGATAAAGTAATAACTGCAAAGACAAGAAAAACGAATAACCGTTTTTGTCCTGGCGGTCTTAATGGATTAAACAAATAGCAAAATTTTTGTCTTACTCTATTCATAGCATTGGTTTTAATGATTGAATGTTTTTGGAATAATCAAGCAAAATGTATTACCAGCTTATGTCTACCAGGTTTACGTTGTTCTTTCGGGAGGAAGAAACCGCAACACCTTTTAATGATGTATTCAGAAATGCAAAGCCTTCCAATTCATCAGCACGATCCATATCTATTACCTTGATGACCTGCTGAGAACCTGATTCAACAGATCTCTTTAGATCCAGGTAGGTAAAACGCCACCTTCTTCCTTCAACCTGGTTCTGAACCAATACCAGCATATCTTTTTCTGCTATCCAGTGAAGATTCTGCACCCACGGGCTACAGGTAAATTTCTTTACCAATACTCCCTTCTCCGTCGTTTTTTTCGCATGTTGCAGCAGGAGGGGATCGTACAATCTTACTTCATTCCTTTCCGGGCCGTAATCTGCAGTAGCTACATACCATTTATCATTATACATCACATACTCCGGTCTTGTGCCCTGGATACAGGTGTCATCTTCAATGGTATTCAGGATGTTCCCATCGAGGGTGCCGGTTTTGAGCAGGCCTTCCCAGTTAACATGATATAATACTGCTTTCCACAGTGTGCCTTGGGGGTTAAGGCGAATACTGTTGCCTATGAAAGTTGGCGATTTTCCATTGTAAGCTATGCCGGTGGGATGATTAGTGACATCTTTATCGTTTTCTGTGAGCTTGTATTCTTTATTGATGTAAAGAAGGGAATCTCCATTCATCTTATATTCCCTGATCACTCCTATTTCCCTGTCTCCATACAGAAATACTCTTCCGTTTTGATAAGCAACTCCCTGGCAGGCACCTAATGAATCAAGGGAATAAGAACTGTTGATCTGCATAGCTACCTCGCTGTGGTGAAATCCGCTTATTAAAAAAAGGCTAATAAAAAAGGTAAAAAATATCTTCATCAAACGTGATTTAGTAGTTAAGATCCTTTTGGCAGAGTTGAATTGAAAGATCAGTAAAGCTGTAAGTCTTTACTTATAGATTATATCCGGATCAATGGGCAAAACTGGCTTTATGAGGTTAACTGAATGTCAACAGGGTATTAAGCAATTATTACCTATGTTGCCGGACGGAGGTCCTGCTATAAACACGATGCTCCTGACGGAGCTGCACAGCAAATCTTCACATTGTTTAAAAGATTTGCCAGGTATGTCTTTTTTCTTTTTTGCTCCGTGGGAGCGTCGTGTTTATAGAAGATAATGTAGAGAAGAATTCAGCTCCGGAGGAGCGACGTATAGCGAATGTTTAATGTGGTTCTTATCAGCATGCATTAGAAAGTAATGCCGCAGATTCGCAGATTAGTGAAACCAAAAAGATCATCAGGCGATCTAAGGTAAATTACGTCAGATTCTGCCCATTTTTACGACTGATCGTTACTCCAGATTTTCCAGATATTTGTACCCGCTACCCGTATTCAACATCAATATGTTACTTTCAGGAGATATGGTCTTGAGTTGACGTAAATGCACAACCGCTTTCCAGACGGCCGCCCCTTCGGGTGCAACAAGAATGCCTTCAGCTTTTGCCAATTCACGTACGCCAGCGATAATTTCCTCTTCGCTTACCGCAAATACGGTTCCACCGGATTCTTTCAGCACCCGCTGCATCATGGTCATTCCGAAAGGATAGGGAACGGCCAATCCATTGGCCACGGTAGGCAGGGGTGAAAACGTTTTTTTCCAGTTTTTTGGGTCCTGCAGGCTCCGCATAATAGGATTGCAATTCAGCGATTGCACTGCTATCATTTTAGGCAAAGGACCGGTGATCCAGCCAAGGCTTAACATTTCCTGGAAAGCTTTCCATATGGCAATAAGCCCCGTGCCGCCGCCCGTAGGATAAACAATATAATCCGGCAACACCCAGTTTAATTGTTCCGCTATTTCATAACCCATGGTCTTCTTGCCTTCCAGCCTGTAAGGTTCCTTTAAGGTGGACATGTCGAAATAGCTGCCCGTTAATTTAAGCTGGTCGACTTTTTTTGCACAATCATTAATCAGTCCATCAACCAATACCAGCTCTGCACCGTACAACTGGCATTCTTTCTTAAACACAGATGGGGTGTGTGTTGGCATAACGACCGTACATTGAATACCTGCCTTGGCGCAGTAGGCCGCTAAAGCGCCTCCGGCATTCCCGGCGGTTGGAACGATACATTTATCAATTCCCAGTTCCCTGGCTTTGGAAACCGCCACACTTAAACCCCTTGCTTTGAATGAACCTGTCGGATTGAAGGATTCGTCTTTCATCAAGAGGTTACTAAAGCCGTATGTCCTGGAAAGGTTGCTTAACGGCAGAATGGGAGTCATACCCTCGCCGAGGGTTACAATATTCTTTTCGTCCAAAACGGGAAGCATTTCAGCATATCTCCACATGTTACTGTCCCTTGGCAGCAAATCTTCTTTTGAATATGTAGGACTGATGTCATATTCAGCTACCAAGGGCTGGTTGCAACAATGGGCATAGGTATTGATTTCAAACGGGGAGTATTCTTTTTTACAGGCAGAGCAGACCAAAGCATTGATCAGGGATACTGATTGATTAAGCGTTTCCATACTTCAAAAGTACTCATAGACCTATAACCAAAATATGGTAAATTATTATAGGCCATAACTATAAGTCATAATGTGCCTTGGCAAAGGTGATGAATGTTTTGGTGAGACCTTCGCTGTCAGATCCGTGTCGTTGAATAAAAAAGAATTCGCGCCTGATATGCAGGCCCTCGATGTCAACCAGTACCAATTCCTTGTCCCGCAATTCCTTAAGTAAAGAGCGTCTTGGTAGAAAACCCAGACAATCATCTTCTTTCAAAAAATTTTTCAACGCTTCGGTACCAGCCAAACGTACACTTACTTTCAGATCGGATAATCTGATGCCGTTCTTGAACAACATTTGTTTCAGGGCTGACAAGGTGCCTGATCCCTGTTCTCTTAAGACTACAGGAAAATTTTTAATCTCTTCAATCCGGATACTGCCCTTTTGTGCAATAGGGCTTTTGGCTGAGCATACGGCTACAACTTCATCATTGACAAAGGGCTGATAAAAAATGGCAGATCTTTTACTTTTTGCCTCAACGATGCCGACATCAATATCTTCCTCGATAAGTGCATTAACAATAGTTTCCGAATTCCGGTTTAACAGGCTGATTTTTACATCAGGATATTTCTGGTGAAAGGCTGATAATATTTTGGGAAGGATGTATAATGCAACGGTAGTACTTGCTCCTAATTTTAGCTGTCCCTTTGCCTTGAACCTGTCTTTAATAGTGCTTAATTCGAATTCCAGCTGATGTTGAATTTTTTTTGCTTCTATCAGGCGCACGTACAATATCCTGCCCGCTTCGCTTAATTGCAGCGAATGACCTTTTCGATCAAACAAACTGGATTTATATTGTTTCTCTAATGCTTTGATGTGTTTACTGACGGCGGGCTGACTTATAAATAAGACCTGGCTTGCCTTGGAAAAACTGAGATTAGCGGCTACCTCTATAAACACGTCATGACGGGCAGAGATCATATGATAAGATTTGCGTTCACGGGAATTGCTGGTACAGAGGCCAAAGTTTATATCAAAAGTAGAGCAATGATTGCAAAAGAATCTATTCTACGCTGTACACTTGTAATCGAAATCCATCATACCTTTATCTTAAGTCATTTATTTTATTATGAAATATCTTTTGGTGCTGTTTACGATGGCAGTTACTGTGGCATTGCCGGCTACTGCACAACAAACTCAAAAACCTGTACTGCATGGTAAAAACTGGATGGCCATTACCGGCAAGCCATTGGCCGCCACAGCGGGATCGATGATCTTTCAGAAAGGTGGTAATGCCGTAGATGCCGCCTGCGCCATGCTTGCGGCTACCTGCACCATGTGGGATGTATTGAGTTGGGGCGGCGAAACGCAGGCACTGATCTATAATCCAAAAACGAAAAAAGTAATCGCCATAAATGCTATGGGTGTGGCGCCCACCGGCGCCACAGTGGAATTTTTTAAAAGTAAGGGATATTATTTTCCACCCGAATACGGTCCGCTTGCAGCCACCACACCCGGCACTCCCGGAGGCATTTGTTATATGCTGGCTAAATACGGCTCAATGAGCCTTGAACAGGTGCTCGCTCCTGCCATGCAGCTGGCTGCAGGTTATCCCATAGAAACGCAAACGGCAAATAGCATTGAAAGAGGCAAGGATTCTATTAAAAAGTGGCCTTACAGCAAAAAAGTATTACTTACACACCCAGGGGAAAAACGGGAAGCGCCCGAGGCAGGAGAGATTTTTGTACAGAAAGATCTTTTGCAAACACTTGACAAGATGGTGGAAGCAGAAAGGGCGGCATTAAAATCGGGAAAGAATCGTGAAAGTTCCATCATGGCGGCTTATGACCGTTTTTATAAAGGTGATATAGCTACAGAGTTCGTCAGGGGCTGCCAGGAACAGGGCGGACTGATCACCATGCAGGATCTGGCGAAATGGAAACCGGTCGAAGAAGAACCGTTGAAAGTGAATTACAAGGGCATTGATGTATATAAATTACAACAATGGACGCAGGGCCCCATGCTTCTGCAATCGCTGAACATACTGGAAAACCTCGACCTTAAAAGTATGGGTTATAATAGCCCCGGATACATCCATACGTTATACCAAACCATGAGCCTCACTTTTGCAGACAGGGACTTTTATTATGGCGATCCTGATTTTTACCCGGCAGAACCAATCAAAGGTTTGATGAGTAAGGAATATGCAAAACAACGTGCCAGCCTGATACAATCCGGTAAGAACAATCCTGACATAGGTCCGGGCGACCCTTATCCGTTTGAAGGCAAAAGCAATCCTTACCTGAATTTGCTGAAAAAGAGAGGTTATGAGCTGGATACTTCCAGGCGGAATTTTGCGCCAACACATGACATCCGCAACAGCCTGAACATGTCAGATTACAATGAACGTCTAAGGTTGGGCACAACCAGCGTGGAAGCAGCGGATAAAGAAGGCTGGGTGGTATCCATTACACCCAGTGGAGGCTGGCTACCAGCCTGTATAGCGGGAAACACAGGTGTAGGCATGAGCCAGCGTATGCAAAGCTTTGTGATTGATTCCACCTTAAATCCCTTTAATGTGGTTGAACCAGGCAAACGGCCAAGGGTTACACTGACCCCCACACTGGCGTTGAAAGACGGCAAACCCTTTCTTTCTTTTGCAGTGCAGGGTGGTGATACGCAGGAACAAAACCTGTTGCAGTTCTTTCTGAATGTAGTGGAATTTGGCATGGACGTGCAACAGGCGGCCGAGGCAGCCAACATTAACAGCAATCAGCTCTGGCTTTCGCTGGGAGGTAGTAAAACAGACGACCGGAAGCCAAGGCCTGGTAATATCCTATTACACATCAGTACTCCGGATCCGGTGCGCAACGAGCTGACAAAGATGGGCTATGTGCTAACTTTTGATGACCGTACCAGCGGGCCTGTTAACGCCATCTTTTTCGACTGGAAGCATGGCAGCTTCTGGGGTGGCTCCAGTAATCATGGAGAAGATTATGGCATAGGATGGTAAGAAGGCGCCAATTACGATTTATGACCTTTTAAATGGACAATACATTTTCAATCCGGCTGATTACGGAAAGCGATACCAGTGAAGTCCTGGAGATTTACAAACCTTACGTACTTAACACTATAATTTCTTTTGAGTATGATGTCCCCGCATTAGACGAATATTTGCAAAGGATAAAAACAAATATTGCCGAATACCCCTGGTTGGTTTGCTTGCAGGACAACAAGATAATTGGTTACGCCTATGCAAGCAAACACAGGTACAGAACAGCCTATCAGTGGTCGCCTGAATCAACTGTTTATTTATCCCACGAGTTTCATCGTAAAGGAATTGCCCGTATTCTTTATGAAACCCTTTTTTCCATGTTGCGGCTTCAGGGTTACTTTAATGTTTATGCAGGTATTAGTTTACCCAATGAAAAAAGTGTTGGCTTTCATAAATCATCAGGGTTCGAGGAAATAGGCGTCTTCAAAAAAATCGGTTACAAATTCGGTAATTGGCATGACACACACTGGTTTCAACTTCACTTATCGGAACACATCTCCAGCCCGCCGGTTCCAAAAAAAATGAATGAGGTTGTAACAAGTGCTGCGTTTCAGTTAATTCTTAAAAGCGCAAATGAGAGAGTGAAGAGCATTTGATTAAGTGCCGGGCAATGAAATTCGTGGAAAATGACTTTAGCAGACATTCCCAGACTGCAAAACCCTTAATAAAAACACAATTATATGCTAACCACCAAACCTGCCGGCATTGACGAGTATATCGCGGGCTTTCCGGAAGATATTCAGAAAATGCTGAAACAAATTCGTGCAACAATTAGAAAAGCAGCTCCGCACGCAGAAGAAACAATCAAGTATGCCATGCCGACATTCACGCTTAATGGTAATCTGGTTCACTTTGCCGCTTATAAAAATCATATCGGGTTTTACCCGGTCCCTACCGGTATAGAGGCTTTTAAAAAAGAACTTTCTATCTACAAGGGGGCAAAAGGTTCTGTTCAATTTCCGCTTGACAAACCAATGCCTTTGAACCTCATTGCCAAAATTGTAAAGTTTAGGGTTAAGGAAAATTTGGAACTGGCAAAGACTAAAAAGTATCCTTTAAATGCTAACATTGAATAATGTACATAATGGCAAATGATATTAAAGGGTACCAAAAAAATCCGGAGTTGAAGATTTTTAAAGCTCCTGAAGGATGGCAAGGGACAACTTTGACTATGCAATACTGGGCATAGGCGCCTATGAACCCGCCTGGCTTGAAAATAGTTATTCCGTTCTTAAACTCTTCACCGGATTTGCTATCGCTGCTTTTATTGCCTGAAAACATACTGTGAACAATGCAAGTATAACAGCCAGTCCCCCGGCAATTACAAAGATCCACAATGAAATATTGATCCTATACACAAAATCCTGCAGCCATTTGTTCATTGCCCACCATGCAATGGGTGATGCGATAACAATGGCAATTAATACAAGTTTTACAAAATCTTTAGATAATAGTGTTGTAATACTGCTTACAGTTGCACCTAATACTTTTCGTATGCCGATTTCTTTGCTGCGTTGCTCAGCCATGAATGATGCGAGCGCAAATAATCCAAGGCAGGCGATAATTATTGCAAGTATGGCAAAACTTGTGAATATACTGCCCATCCTTTGTACGTCCTCATACATTTTGGCGAAATTCTCATCAAGAAAAGTGTATCTTATGGGTTGAGCAGGAGAAAATTTTTTCCATACAGAAGTTAGAGATGAAGCCAGGTTAGGTACATCCGCGGTACTTACTTTTACCGATACAATGGAGGGACTGTTGCCAAGTTGCATACAGAGCCCTTCGATATTACTCCGTAAGGATTCGAAATTAAAATCTTGTACCACACCAACAACCTGAAAGATATTACCGCCATTGGTAATGCGCTCGCCTATGGCATTTTTCAAGTTAAGTTTATTTGACAAAGTTTGATTAATGACTACTGCCTGTGAGTCCGAGGGCATATCGGTGGAAAAATTTCTCCCTGCCACAATCTTCATTCCCATTGTTTCTATATAATCATGATCAACTTGCCAAAACTGGCCACTGGCGCCGCCTTCTTCTGTCGTTTTCCCTTCTTTCCAAAAAAGATTTCCATTTCTTTTGGTGCCGGCAATGGGTAAATAATCACTAACAGAAGCACTTTTCACCTGCGACATTTTCAATAATTCAGTTTTGAAATTCTTTACATCATTCCCTAAAGAATTAGTTCCATGTATCAATACCACATGCTCTTTATCAAATCCTACTTTCTTGTTGAGAATAAATTGCATTTGATGGTAAATGACAAAAGTGCTTATTATGAGAATAATAGAAGTAGTAAACTGGAAAATTACCAATCCATTTCGAAGGACAGCATTTTTACTTCCCCTGCTTACTTGTCCTTTAAGCACACTAGCTGGTTTAAAAGCAGATAGATAAAATGATGGATATAAACCTGCAAGAATTCCAATTATGATTGCAGTTGATACAGTCATTGGTACCAACCACCATTCATTCCAGGGAATTATCAGTGATTTCGCAGACAGCACATTAAAATAAGGCAGAAGTAACCAAGCCAGCATCATTCCAAGAACGAATGACAGGAAACTGAAAAGCAAAGATTCAGTGAGGAACTGTTTTATAAGACTTTTGCGGTCCGATCCAATGACTTTTCTAAGTCCAACTTCTTTTGCACGGTTAGCAGATTTGGCAGTAGAAAGATTGATGAAATTAATGCATGCAATGATGAGTATAAAACAAGCGATGGCTCCAAATAGCCAAATAAAGCGTATGTCACCATGAGATAAATTATCCTGTATATCATAAGATTTAAGATGAATATCACTTACAGGCTGCAGATGCACAGAGGCAGATTTTATAATCTTATCCGCGTCTTTGTTCCCGGCTTGCAACATGACAGGTATGATATAATTCTTTATAATGGCTGACGTAGCCTTAGCCGCAAAACCAACAGCATTGGTACCGGGACGCAGCAACACATAATTATCATAATTGCTGGACATCCAGGTGGTTTGCTCGCCTGGCCAAAACTCAACCCCTTTGAGTGTAAGAAAAAAATCATATTGAAGGTGTGAGTTTACTGGAAAGTTCTGCATAACACCGCCAATCTTATAAGGCTTTGTCTTATCATTATTCAGGTACATTATTTTACCAACCGGATTTTGATTTGGAAAATATTTTTCAGCTTTTCGTGCTGAAATCACCATAGTATTAGGCTCGCCAAGCGCACGTGCCCTTTCTCCATATGTCATAGGTATTTTGAGTATATCCAATACTTCCTGATCAGCATAAGTAAAGCCTTCTTCATAGGTGTTTTGTTGCTGGTCCGCGCGCCGTAAGTCATTACTTCCTGCTCCGGTAAAAAGACTGTTCGGCATTAATCTGCCGGATTTTTCCACTTCAGGAAAATCTGCCTTAAAAACCCCGGCCATAGGGGCAGGAAACGATGTTTCCCTATGTATTATTCCATCATTGTTCATTTCTCCTATTACCCTGTAAATGCGGTCCGCATCAGGGTAAAAGCGGTCATAGCTCAATTCTTCCTTAATAAATAATGCTATCAATAAACAAGCGGCAATACTCATTGCAAATCCCCCGATCTTTATTGCAGAGTACATTTTTTGTTGACGTAATTGCCTTAAGGCAATCTGGAAATAGTTCTTTATCATAATGATTTTTATTCCTTTCTCCGTTTTATAGACTCCAACAAAATGCCAGGATACTCATCATTGATAATCAATTGTCTATGTTGTAGCTTTTTAGCAGAACTGTACGGTTTTAATGCAAAAGTGTTTGATTATGAACATAGTTACATGCTTTAGATCAAATAGTTCCCTGTTAATAGTACAGGCGGTCATGTTGCGATTGACGAGTTCGTGTGGAATTTGCTCAATTTGCCGCCAGGTTCTTGCTCATTCAACCAAAAAAAAGTGTTGATTCTTGGGGAATTTGGAGGCTTGGACTACCTTGCGAACCAATTGAAAAAAATCCGGTTGAAAAATTCAGAGAACTGCAGGAAGCTATACAGACCTCTATTGTTACGGCGAGCGGGTAATAAAGCTTAAAGGTGTCGAAGTAGAAATCCGGTACTTGTTTTTAGTATTGTTGGCTATGGAACCCGGGAGATTAAAAGGTGGCACCAAAGTAAGTAATGTAGAAATTAAATAGTGCTTGCAAAACAGGCCAAATAAAGGAAACCTATTAAAGTAATAATATGACGTGTAAAAAATTTATTTTCTGTGTTTGCTGTTTTTTGTTGATTACTATAAGCCAGGCACAACAGGCAAGGTGGTCGACACAAAAAGCCAATGATTGGTATGCAAAGCAAGGCTGGTTGCGAGGGAGCAATTTTCAGCCTTCCACAGCCATCAACCAGCTTGAAATGTTTCAGTCCGAAACATTCGATACAGCCACTATAAACCGGGAACTGGGTTGGGCCGAAGACCTGGGCTTTAATGTAATGCGTGTTTACCTGCATCATTTGCTGTGGACATCCGATAAAGAAGGGTTTAAAAAACGATTGAATACTTATCTGGATATTTCTTCGAGACATGGCATAAAAACGTTGTTTGTATTTTTTGATGATTGCTGGAACGATACGGCGTGGTCAGGAAAACAACCTGCACCCAAACCCGGCGTACACAATTCCGGCTGGGTAAGAGATCCCGGCACCATGATCTATTCAAATCCGGATACAATGAAGGTGCTTGAGGCCTACGTAAAAGATGTAATGAACGTGTATAAAAATGACGACAGAATACTTATGTGGGACTTATATAACGAACCGGGAAACAATGCGCAGTTTGAAAAAAGCTTTCCGTTGCTCAGGACTGTATTTCAGTGGGCGCGATCAGTCTCTCCTTCTCAGCCCATAACAGCGGGTATTTGGAACAACGATGCCAATTTTCAAAAACTCAACAAATTTCAAATTGAAAATGCTGACATTATTACCTATCATAACTATAATTACATAGATGATCATCGCAATGCCATAGACACATTGCGAAAGTTTGAACGTCCACTGGTGTGTACAGAATATATGGCCCGCAGGAACGGAAGTATTTTCCAGGTAATCATGCCGATGCTGCAACAGCAAAATGTGGGAGCTATTAATTGGGGATTTGTTTCAGGTAAAACCAATACCATTTTTGCATGGGATACGCCCATGCCAGATGGTAAGGAGCCTCAATTGTGGTTTCATGATATTTACAGAAAAGAAAAAACGCCTTTCAGTGCAGATGAAGTCAACTTCATTAAAAGCCTCCGCAAACCCGCGGGATTACCGGGAAAATCTAATGCACAAAAATCAAAAGTTATCTCCGTTAACGCCCAACAATCCAACACACTTACAACAAAAGAGAAAAAGGAGGGTTGGAAACTGTTGTTTGACGGCAAAACAACAAAGGGTTGGCATACCTATCTAAAAGACACCGTTGGTTCAAAATGGCAGGTTAACGAAGGTGCTTTGGTTTTCGATCCCTCCCAGCCCAATACCGGTGGCGGAGATATCGTAACCAACGGCGAATACGAAAATTTTGAATTGCGCCTGGAATGGAAGATATCAAAAGGAGGAAACAGCGGGATCATTTTTGATATACAGGAAGATCCCAAATATTCTGCCACCTATTTGACGGGCCCGGAAATGCAGGTGCTGGACAATATAGACGCTGCTGACAATAAAAAACAAAATCATCTTGCAGGTTGTTTATACGATCTCGCCGGGGATTCCTCGGTGTCTAAACCACGTCCTGTAGGGGAATGGAACCAGGTTAAGATAATGCAGAACCGTGGACATCTTACTTTATGGCTCAATGATACAAAAACATTTGTCGGGCAAATAGGAAGTGAAGAGTGGAACAAACTTGTCGCCAACAGCAAATTCGCGGGTAAAGCATTTGCAGACTTTGCAAAAGTTCCCAAGGGGAAAATTGCCTTACAGCAGCATCCGGGTTCAAGCGAATGGAGAAATATTAAAATCCGTATGTTGTAAGCGAAAAATGAGGGTGAGCTGCGCCGTAGTTGACGCCGTGGATTTGATAAACCTTTTGCAGATAAATCCTTAGCAGCAAGGTTAGTAGGCTGTATGATGGCTAATTTTTTAATAACGAGTTCGGAGGTTACGCACCTACGAAAGCGGGCAACATTCTGCTTCTATAAATTAATAAGTATATTTTATGCAGCGTTTAAATTCAGTTTATAAAAATTGGCCAATATCAGTTATCGTCATTTGTCTTATATTATTTCCTTTTACATCCGGTGCCCAGACCGTAGTAGTAAGGCAAGCCAACGGTTCTTTGAAGTTGGATAAAGCGGGCGATCAAAAACCCCGCAACATTATCTTTATACTTACCGATGATCACCGCTTTGATGCGCTGGGATTTCTAAAAGCACAAAGCTTTATTCAAACCCCGAGTCTGGACAGGATGGCAAAGGAAGGGGCTTATCTTCCCAATGCATTTGTTACCACGGCGCTTTGCTCTCCATCTCGTGCTTCCATCCTTACAGGCGTGTATGCGCACAAACACAGGGTGATCGACAATAACAACCCGGTATCCAAAGAGCTGATCTTTTACCCGCAATATTTGCAACAGGCCGGGTATAAAACGGCCCTCTTTGGAAAATGGCACATGGGAGGTGAATTTGACGACCCGCAACGCGGATTTGATCACTGGGTATCGTTCAAAGGGCAGGGTACTTATATGCCCAATCCAAATGGTTTGAACGTAGATGGTAAGAAAGTGCCGCAGAAGGGGTACATTTCAGATGAACTAACCGATTATGCCTTAGATTGGCTTAGGGGTCAGAAAAAAGATCAGCCTTTTGCCCTCTACCTATCACATAAAGGCGTGCATGCAGAATTTCAACCCGCAGATCGCCATTCAGGCAAACTTAAAGACTATAAATTCCTACCACCTGCTACCATGATGCCTGGCGTACACCAGGATGCCCCGATGTGGGTAAAGAACCAGCGAAATTCCTGGCATGGAGTAGAATTTCCCTACCACAGTACCCTGGACATTGGAGAATATTATAAACTGTATGCCGAAACTTTGCTCGGTGTAGATGAATCTGTTGGAAAGGTATTGGATTACCTGAAAGAGCATAATTTGCTGGAATCTACCCTGGTCATTTACATGGGCGACAATGGCTTTCAGTTTGGCGAACACGGCCTGATAGACAAACGTACGGCTTATGAAGCTTCCATGCGGGTACCCATGCTGGCTTATGCACCTGGTTACATAAAGCAAGGTACCGTAATAAAAGAAGTGGTAGCCAATATCGATATAGCCCCAACCATACTGGAAGCTGCCGGACTGAAAGCGCCTGATTACATGGATGGCAAAAGTTTTTTCCCATTATTGGCGGGTAAACAAATCACATGGAGAACAGGCTTACTTTACGAATATTACTGGGAACGGAATTTTCCTCATACACCCACTATTCATGCACTGCGTGGCGATCGCTATAAATATGTTCATTATCAGGGCATTTGGGATACCGATGAATTATATGATATTCAGGCCGACCCTCAGGAATCTATCAACCTGATCCGCAGTCCCGAACATCAGCAAACCGTTAAAGATATGAATCGCCAGCTTTTTGATATCCTTAAAGACACCCAGGGAATGTATATGCCGCTTTATGAAGATCGGGGAGGGCAGCAGAACCTTCGGTATGAATATGGCACCCCCGAATCCGCTTTCCCAAGTTATATTAAACGCGATAAAACGGTTACCCAGAGAAGGCCAAATATAAAATAAAGGGATGTTGAACCTATATAATTACTTCAAGAAACTTCAGGACTTCAGACTATCAATGGCCGATACCGCAAGAAGAAGTAAATATTAATCCCAAACTTAAATAGTGCACAGGAGATGCTGCAAAATATAAATTACCGATTAGAAACTCTATTGCTCCTTTGTCTGGCATGTATTTACACTGTTCGTGCATATTCTATTGGTGACGATCAGAGAAATAAACCTAATGTTGTGGTCATCTTATCTGATGACCAGGGTTGGGGAGATTTTAGCGGGAATGGTAATCCTTACTTACAAACACCTGTATTAGATAAGTTATCTCATGAAGGTGCTCGGTTTGACCGTTTTTTTGTGAGCCCGCTATGCGCTCCAACGCGGGCCAGCCTTCTTACAGGACGTTACCATTTACGCACCGGTGTAGCTTCTGTAACAGGCGGACTTGAAACTATGCGTACGGAAGAAGTAACAATAGCTGAGGCATTTAAAGCTGCCGGATATATTACAGGCATATTTGGAAAATGGCATAATGGGGCTCATTATCCAGAACATCCCCTGGCGCAGGGTTTCGATGATTTTTTGGGGTTTTGCGGAGGCCATTGGACAAATTACTTCAATACTTCTCTTGAGCATAATGGGAAAATGGTAACCACCAATGGCTATATTACCGATGTACTAGCAGATGCAGCTATAAATTTTATACAGAAGAATCAAAGCAAACCCTTTTTCTGTTATATCCCATTCAATGCGCCGCACGCCCCTTTCCAGGTTCCCGATAAATATTTTGATAAGTTTAAAGCCAAGGGTTTAAATGATGAAGTTTCTGCCGTATACGGTATGGTAGATAATCTCGATGAAAATGTGGGCCGGATACTCCGGAAATTAAAGGAACTGAAGTTAAGTAATAACACCATTGTAGTATTCTTTACAGATAATGGCCCTAATAGCCAAAGATACAATGGCGATATGAAAGGAAAAAAAGGCTCGGTTGACGAAGGCGGCGTTAGGGTTCCTTTATTCATCAGATGGTTGGGAAAAATAAAAGAGGAAACTGTGGTGAAACAATTGGCGGCACATATTGACCTTTTCCCTACCCTCGTTGAGTTAACCAGGATACCCATGCCAAAAACATCGCCACTGGATGGTAAAAGTTTGGCGCCGTTGCTGTATAGCCAGGCTCCTATTTGGCCAGAGCGGGCTTTTTTTACTCATGTGTACAAAAAAAATGCTCCATCCGATAACCTTTACCCTTATCCCGGTGCTATCAGAACGACGCAGTACAGATTTATCAGGGGCGAAGATTCAGACAAGTTATATGATATGATCGCTGACCCTAGTCAGAAACAAGACATTGCAGGTCAAAAGCATGAGATTGCTGACGCTTTCCATAAACAGTTTGATAACTGGTTTGCAGATGTAACACGAATAAAGATTAAGCCGGAGATAACCCAGATAGGCTCACCGGGGGGAAGCAAAATAGAATTATTTGCCCCCGATGCATACTTAAGCGGTACACTAAAATTTTATGGCGGAAATGGATATGTGCATGACTGGCTTGTAGGTTGGAAGCAACCTGATGATGTAGCAACATGGAATATTAATGTTGTTAACAAAGGAAAATACAATGTGATGGTAACCTATAATGCACCTGAAGATATGGTAGGTACTCACCTAAACCTGGTTATAGCTGACCAAACACTTACGACAACAATTCAGAAGCCTTTTAATGGTGCTTTTATAAGCAGCCCGAACAGAGTACCAGATGCAGGTGTCCCTCAGCGTGATTGGGGAAAGTTAACTTTGGGTTCTGTCATGCTTTATCCGGGATACTATACCGTTAAAATTATGCGCCAGGACCAGGATGTTAAAAAGGGGGCGATTGAAATTCAATCAGTGATATTGAGTAAAAATTAAAATAACTAAAATCTGGTAGCAACGCAAAACAGATTAACTGGCATTACCAGTGAAACTGTAGCTGGCACGCAGCTTCAGGTTATTAACTAAACCAACCCCCGTCATGAATTTTTTAAAGACTGCAATTCATACACCTGACTTTTCTTATTCATCATTTTAGTATCAATGCCCCCTACTCCTATGCCTCCTACCAACCTGTACCAAACAAGCATATCAGCTGAATCTGACCAGGCACAAGGAACCCCAGGGTCGTTCAATCAATTTAACAGGTGGCTTATCGGCCGGAATGACTATATCAATGTTTTCCATATTATTATTTATTCGTTTAATGATTACGCTTTTGTCCGCACGTAGGCTTTAAGGGTTGCGCATAGCTTATCCTCACTTTCGCCGTATGGACTGATGCGGTAAGCACCTACTTGCGCAGGCACAATAAATGTTTCGGCATAATGGACAATAAAAGGGGAAAACGCCCCTGTTGGGCTTTCTACTATTGCTTCCCGGCCATCTACAAGATTGATTACATTAACGATTCCTCCAGTGTTATGCAGAACAGGTTGCGTAAACCAATGCCGGCGGGTTTCTATAAATTCATTTTCGTGTAGACCTGTCCGTTCTTCCATCCACCCTTCCCCTTCTGCTATCTTTTCTACCCGGTTTAATAGATTTTCTTTGGTCCAGGAGGCAGTGCGACCCCATTGGATATTGCTTTCGCCGTGGTTGATATAAATAGGACGGGGTTTGCCATCGAGCCCCATACGGCCCCAGTCCCACAATTTAAATGTGAAAATATAAGGGGTAGCGCTAACTTCCAGCACCATGCAATTAGTGCCGGAACAATGGACAGTCCCCGCCGGTATAAGAATATGATCGTGTTTTTTTACCGGCCATTTTTCTACATATGCTTCGGCATCAAAATGGCCGGTAACTTCCGATTCCCGTAACTCCTGCATCATTAGCGCCGGTTGGGTATTTTCTTTCAGGCCCAGGTATACGCAGGCATCTTCGGCGGCATCAAGCATGTAATAACTTTCATCCTGAGTATACGGCATGCCAAAATATTCCTGGATATATTCAGTTAGGGGATGCACCTGTAAGCTCAGGTTACCGCCCTCCATAGTATCCAGAAAATCGAACCGGATCGGGAATTCATCACCAAAACGGGCGTGAACCGGGGCACCTAATAATTCTTTCGGCTGGTAAAACACCAGGTTGGAAGCGGGTATTTCGAAACGCAGGTCACCAAACTCCAGCAACAGGCTGTTTTCTTCAGGCACACAATCAAAACACCAGGCATAATTGATTACAGAACGATCAAGATCACACACCTCTTTCATCCATTGTCCGCCCCAGGGACCAGGATCAAAGAAAGGCACTACCCGGAATGGTTGGGTAACGGCTTGGCGCAGACCTGCCCGTACGGCCTCGCCGCTTACCATTTTTGGTTGTTGGGTTATAACGGTATCTAATACATAGTCCCATTTATTTATTAAAGTCTTTTTTAACCGGTCGCATACCCGCCAGTCTACGAAGTAAGCCCGTTTATATTGGATGGCTGTTTCGGCATTTTTATTTTCGCTTCCCAGATTATTGGCTTCGTTCCGGCGGAAACGCAATTGCCCTTCCCATCGCGGCATATCGGCATACACCAATATATCGGCCGGCGCCAGCAAAGTAGCACCCATACCGTAAAGTAATATTACCCCTTCCTCTTCTACATTATGTATGTTATTCCTGATAGTGGCCAGTCTGCTTTTATCAAAAAAATCGTTTATACGCAACCGGGACAAGTAACCAAATATGCGGTCGTCGGTTACATCGGGGTATACCATTTTATCAATTTCGGCAGTACATTTATAGGCATCAGAAGCCAGGCATGTATAGACGGGTCGCAGGGCCCGGATTAAAGCTGATAGAACTTCTTCCTGGTTCACGCCAATATAAGATTCTACCGCTACAACCTTTTTTTTACCAGCAACCGGGTGCAATTCCTTTTTCAGTTTCTCTCCAATAGCTTCCCAGCCCTGCCAACAGTCATCTTCAAATCCCTCCACCGGAATAAATGGGTGCTTATCGTAATTAGATACTTTATTAATCATAAGGTCATGCTTCAAATAGTAAAGCAGCTCCCAGTATGGCTGCGGTATCAGGAAATTGCGCCCGCCGGATATTAGGCTGTCCCCAGGGGCACCAGGCTTTTTCTGCAATCATTTGATTGAAATAAGGAATAAGCGTTTCGCTGGCATTGGAAATGCCCCCTCCTATCACTATCACTTCAGGGTCATAGGCATGAATTAAATTTATTAAACCAATTCCCCAGGCTTCGAGACAATGGTTTTGAAGAAGCCGGGCTAATTCATCGCCTTGTTTAGCCATGTCAAAAATAGTTTCAAGGTCTATTCTACTTGCCTCCTTTAACCCGCTTTTCTCAAAAAAGGGACTTTGCCGGGCCGCTTCTTTTATCATCCATGTGGAAGCAACAGCTTCTACACAGCCATAGTTGCCGCAACTGCACAGGTGGTCTTTATCCTTAAAGCTGATGATAAAATGCCCTCCCAAAATACCGGCCTGAAAATGTTTCCCGCGCAGTAACTTTCCATTTATAATGGCAGCACTTCCAAAACCAGTACCCAGTGTTACCATAACCATATCAGCATTTTCCTGACCGGCTCCATATTTCCATTCTCCGAGGCAAGCCAGGCGAGCATCGTTTTCCAGTTGTAAGGTCATGCCCAGTTCCCGGAAGGCCCAACTTGCCAGATCCAGGGCAGGTGCATCTTCATATTTTCCACGGGAACTAATTATCTGGTTCTTGTCAGTATCGACCAGCCCAGGGAAAGCCATGCCTATGCAATGAATATCATTTGTGCAGGTTTGCCGAATCAGCTGAAGAATGCATTCTTTGATTAAAGGTAAATGCAAGTGTAAGCCATTCTCCGGATCAGCGTTTATGACAGAGCTTATCAGCAGACGGCCATCTACAACGATGCCTATTTTTATTCTGGTTCCGCCAAGGTCTATGCCTATCAGATTCATTGTTACCCGATTACTAGTTGCGGCTCCCCATTTTTATTAATTAACCTTGCGGCAAAGCCATTTTTGGCAATTTCTTCATAATCGTGGCCGGCATCTGATGGCCAGCAAGCTCCAAAAGACAATAGTTCTGAGCCTGTGTTAGCAACACGGTGGGCGGTATGCTCGGGTATGTAATGCAAACTCCCGGGATACATTTTCTCAGTACGTACACTGCGGTCGCGACTCATTAATAATACGTAACCTTCTCCCTGGATACCCCAATAAAATTCACCCCTGTCGGACAGGGCATGGTAGTGCCCCCGCGTCATGAAATACTCCTCTCCTACCTGTCCTGGCTGAAGCTTTGTAACTCCGAAGAACAAGCCGCCAGGAGTACCTTCTGCTACGGGCAAATATGCTTCTACTTCATACACTGTTTCATTTTGTGCCATTTGTTTTCTGGCAGATTCATCGGTGAAAACGCCTTCCAAATCTTTGATGGTGGTCTTTTTTTCAATGACAGATGAACCCTTTAATGTATCATTAAAAAAAAATACAGCAGGTTGTTTTTTCAATAAATCCATTGTTGAGCTAATTATTTGTCTTCTATTTTTCTCCTATCCGCGGGAAAACCGTTAACCTAAGCATGGTAGACCCGTAAGGCACTAATTCAATCATCTCGGTATCTTTATCCAGATCAGCTAAGTAATTCTCCGGAAAAGGCGGATTTTGCAAGACCTTATCTTTCAGCAAAGGATTAAACTGCAGCGGCATTTTCCATCCCATAATTTTTCTGGCAGGCACCTGAATCCTTACTGGTACTTCCATCAGGCGCCAGGGATTTTCAGTCACTGGATTTTTAATCACTTTCATTTTTTTCCTGCCCTCTTCCGTAACTATCAATGCATAGTTCCATTCACTGGCAGGCTCCAAATTCCAGGCCGGCATATTAACTGAAGATTTTGGATAATCCTTAATGATTTCTGCCTGGGCTTGTACCGGCAGACTATACACCAGGGGTCCTCTTTCTACTCCTGCTCCATTTTCCATCCAGGTCGAAACCTCCACCCGCATGGGAAGCGACAGCTCAATTTTATCGTTGGTATTAAAGGTCTGCTCTATTTTAACAAATGTTCCAGGAACTATTTTACCCGGCCATAACTTCCCGTTTATTCGTATTTTCGCGTCTTTACACCATCCTGGTATCCGGACATAGAAAGGAAAATTAACTGGCTCTTTAGTAAAGATTGTAAAGTTTATTTGTTCAGAGAAGGGATAACTGGTTTCTTCTGTTACAGTCACTTCCTTTTTTTCTTTTCCTACGTAGGCATTTACTGTACTGGGACCGTATAAGGCTGCTGTCAATCCGCCCTGCTGACCACTAAGCCACATCTGTCCTATATAAACAGGCATCATCCGGTTAACATTTCCAGTACAGCACTCCACATCATGTCCCGGCAAAAAAGCCATTCTTGCCGGGTGAAAGCCCAAATGACTGGAGTTTAGGGTAGCAATGACCTGGTTGGGGCAGGAAAAATACTGATGCGATTTAAAGTCTTTCTCTACAGAACCAATCCCCGCGTTAAAAACAGCCTTTTCAAGCTTATCAGCCCAGGTAGCTTCGCCGGTTATTTTCAGCATATACCCCATTGTCCATGGATATACCGCAACATTACAGGTCTCATGGCCGGCCAACGGATTTATGCCTTTTGTTTCTTCCGTAGAACTGGGTACACCGGAAATTAACTGATGATATTTCTCTAGTTTTTCAAGACCTTTCCTTGCTGTAGCCAGGTAATCTTTATTGCCTGTGTACATGTATAAAATAGCCGGGATTTTAACTAATTCTAAATATACCACTCCATGGTAGTCAGGATTGCCGTCGGAATTAAAATCAAGGGTGCGCTTAAAACGAGTGCGATATTTTATATCCTTACTAAAAAGGCTATACGCTTCCTGAGCCATGTCCAGCAGTTTTTGATTACCGGTTATGCCATACAGCCAGCATATTTCTTCCAGATTAGCAAGCTCCAGCTCATCGCTAAAACTTTCAGGCGTGAAGCTTAAATAGTGCGCTTCTAATTTTTCAACGATTCTTTTGTCTCCAGTTACTCCATATTCAGCCATGTAAGCCCGGAAAAAGCCGGCATGAGGCCAATTATGCCAACGTCCTTGCAGATGGGTTGGCCCAAGCAGCCCGTTGCTTTGCTGATTATCCAAGACATATTGCAACTGCTTCCGTGCCTTTCCGAGCATTTGTTCGTCCTTCAACAAATAGGCGCAGCGGATAAGTCCGTCTACGTAGTACCCTACCTGTTCATAAGGCCACCAGTCTTTGCCTTTTTGAATGCCCGGACGTTCTATTTTAGGAGAAGCCCAGCCCAAAGTATTATAAGGATAACCTGCTACTTCAATGTTGCCGGTTAAACCGTCTTTTTGGTTTTTCAGAAAAGTGTGCAGCCAACCCTGAGGGGTTATATGCGAGAGCGGCAGATCTTTAAAAATATCGTGCGTAACAACAGTGTTATTCTTTGCGGATTTTGCTCTCTCTTGGCAGAAACTGTGACTATTTAATGCAGACAATAGCAGAAAGGCAGCAAATAAGGCACCTTTTACCGGGATATTCATTTACGAAGTATTTCGTGTTATTAGTAATACAAACCGGTATATACTGGTATATTAATTATTCACTGGAGTTTCCTGATTTAGTTCAATTTGGATACAACGCTAACTGGATTGCACCTGACGATATGCCAGTTTTACCTTTGTAGGCAATATTTTGCAAAGCAGTATTATCCTTCTTTAATAATTCGAAAATGCCATCAGCCATTGCGTAGTTAAAGAAACTGGGTATGCCAAAGAATCTTTTGGAGAGAATAAAAATTTTCTGCACCATGATTTTAAGTTTTAGACTCAACCCCATATAAATGCTGGTAAAGTAGGCAATGGCATTAACTATGACCGTTATGTTTCTTATGGCTGTATAACTTCGTACTCTTATATCTTCCAGATTATAGGATTGTTTGATATAGCGGTAGCATTCATCGCATTTCCAACGTGTCAAATATATTTCAACTATTGTATAGATGGATTTACTATCCCTTGTATTTAGCTGGTCTATGTTGGTTAAAAGGACCATAGGATGCTCACCAAAACCCCTGATCACTACTGCATAATACCATTTTTCAGGCTTGTCATAAACAGTAACCTTAGTAATACCAAATTCAAGATTGATAATGGTCTCCTTGCCATCGTCAATTTTAGTGATTTGGGCCCGGTGATTCATGGACATGTGTTTGTGTAAACGTTCAGCTTTTACAGGAACGATGCCTCCGTTCTTATTATGGGTATATAACCATCGATTTAATTTCAGCCGGGTTACAAACGATAATTTTTCTGTATCAAAAAAATTAAACAAATTAATATCATCTCCCTGCCTGTCTACTGCCCAGGTGCCGACAGTACCGATACGATTTTTCACTTTACCGATAATGTCTTTCATCTTCTCTGCTATGCTCACATAGCCTCCTTCCTGTGAGGAAAAAGCCTGACTATACAAGGGGACAATTTTGTTATGCTCCAGGTTAGCGGCTGTTACCTGGCACAAATGGTAGCCTTTGGCCTTTTGATGAGCGCTACCATCATAAATGCCACAAAGGTGTTCCATGGCCTTGGCGTAGGGCTTCATGATATCGCCTGGGTCAATAGCAATGACCATATCGGTGGTTATTTTATCATCGCCGAGTCGTAAAATCTCTTCGTTAAGCACATCTGTAAAATCTTCATCGGCCAGGTTGCGGCTTAAGCGATCCTCCGTTTTGATCAGAGGAATATCTTCTTGCAAGGACCGGCTTATATTAGACAATTTAACATCCTTGCTGGCTTGAATACCATAGACCATTTCCTTTATCAGTCTTCGTTTCGTCTTGGGAAATTGTCTGGAAATGATTCCTGAAAATTTATTAAGTTGCGCTTTGAAACGGTGCGTCCGTAAAGAGTTTGCGTCCATGATCGTATAGATGTTTAGTTGGTACTTGCATTTTACGAAATTGGACGCAATTTTTTGAGGAAACTTTTTTAAGGGACTTTTTGACATAGACACCATCATAAACAATGAAAAAATGAAAAAAATACCTCTTTCAACTCTAAAAATCTCTTAACAGGCCATCAGCCTAAGTTTGAGCCAACAAACAAATGAAAATTGAGGAAACTCCAGTTCACTACTAAATAATTCACCATGATATATTAGTCGATTTGGAAACATTCTGACAATTGCAGCGAAGTTAAATTGAATTTATGAGTGAAAAGTACATTCTTCGGGCCGATAAAATCTGCAAGTCATTTCCGGGCGTTAAGGCGCTTGACCATGTACAACTGGATATTGAAAAAGGTAAGGTGCATGCCATAATGGGTGAAAACGGAGCTGGAAAATCCACCCTCATGAATATACTCATTGGGATGTTTGCTCAAGACTCCGGGGAGATAACCTTCCAGGGGAAACCGGTAAGGTTCAATAGCGTTAACGACAGCTTGCAGGCAGGTCTTTCTATGATCCATCAGGAGTTAATGTCTTTTCCTGAACTTTCCGTCGCGGAAAATATATTCATGGGAAACGAACCCGCCAGCAGGATAACCGGATGGATCGATAAGAACAAAATGAATAATGATGCGCGAATTATTATGGAAAGACTGGGCGTTCAAATGAAAGTGACCCGGCAGATGAAAGAATTGAGTATTGCTGAAATGCAAATTGTAGAGATCGCAAAGGCAATATCATACAATGCCAAAGTTGTTATTATGGACGAACCCACTTCCGCAATCACTGAAAGGGAGATTAATTTTCTTTTTGATATCATTAGTGATCTTAAAAAACGGGAAGTTGCGATCATATATATTTCGCATAAAATGGATGAGATATGGAAAATTGCAGACACCATTACAGTGATGAGGGACGGTAAGTACATAACAACACGTGAAAAGTCCGACCTTGATAACGATCGCCTGATCTCTCTGATAGTAGGCAGGGAACTGACTTCCGTTTTTCCCGTAGGCAAGCGCGTAGCCGGTGATATTCTATTGTCGGTTGCCGGACTTACCGGTGCCAAATTTACTGATATTAACTTTATTGTAAGACGGGGAGAAGTTGTGGGGATGGCAGGTTTAATGGGTTCGGGACGAACTGAAATAGCCAATACTATATTTGGTCTTGAAAAACCGTATAAAGGAGATATCTATGTAAAAGGCAGGAAGGTAAATATCGCCTCCCCCGTCCGGGCCATAAAAAGCGGGTTGGGCCTGGTTAGTGAAGACAGGAAAAAGTATGGGTTAAACCTTAAATCATCTGTAAAAAAAAATATAAGCCTGACAGGTTTAAAAGATTTCTCCAAAGGTCTATTCTTAAATTTCAGGAAAGAGGAGATTCTGGTCCGTGAACAGATTAAGAAACTGTCAATTAAAACACCTTCGCCTGAGCAGCCGGTAAACCTGTTAAGCGGCGGGAACCAGCAGAAAGTGGTAATTGCAAAAGTTTTGCTTAATGACCCTGACATCATTATTCTTGATGAACCGACAAGAGGCATCGATATTGGGGCGAAAGCAGAAATTTATGCACTGATATCAAGGCTGGCAAATGAAGGAAAAGCAATTATTCTGATATCCTCCGAGCTTTCTGAAATTGTAGGATTAAGCGACAGGATACTGGTAATAAGAGGAGGACGCATAAAAGCCGAATTTCAAAAGGAGGATGCAACACAGGAATTGATCATGAAATACGCCATGTCGTAAAAAGGTAACCCCACTTCCATGCAAAACTACAAACCGACTAATATAGGAACGCTGAAAATAAATAAAGCCAGGCTTATTAAGTCTTTAATGAAATTTAAAGTATTTTTTGCCTTTATTTTAATCTGCATTATACTATCAGTAAGTACTCCTCATTTTTTAACCGTTCAGAATCTCATCATTGTTTTACGCCAGATCTCGTTAAACGGCATATTGGCAGTTGCGGTTACTTTTGTAATTATTGCCGGCGGTATTGATCTTTCTCTAGGTTCTGTTGTGGCCTTGAGTGGGGTAGTTGCAGCAGGCTTCGCGCATCCGGATACCTATCCTGTTATTTTGCCTGTTATGGTTGGTATATTGACTGGAGTGGTGGTCGGATTATTCAATGGTTTTGTCATCACTAAAGCAAAAGTGGCTCCTTTCATAGTCACACTGGGTATGATGACGATCGCCAGAGGCCTTGCATTGGTGGTGAGTAATGGTCGCCCTGTTTCAGATTTGTCAAAACCCTTCAATTTCATCGGTGGGGGAGATTTGTTTCACATTCCAATACCCATTCTTATTTTCATAACCGTAGTGATTTTTTCCGCCCTTATTCTGAATCGCACTACAAAGGGCCGTTACATTTATGCAGTCGGTGGAAATGAAAATGCGGCCAGGGCTTCTGGTGTGAAAGTCGGATCCATAAAACGTTTTACTTATATCATCTGCAGCGGATTGGCCGGTTTAGCCGGGGTGGTTCTTGCATCAAGGATAACTACGGGTCAGCCAAATGCGGGAGTTGCGTATGAGCTGGATGCAATAGCTGCGGTTGTTATCGGGGGTACAAGCCTGTCTGGTGGAGTAGGAACAATAACAGGAACAGTAGTGGGTGCCCTGATCATCGGTGCAATAAACAACGGGCTGGATCTAATGAACATAAGTTCGTATTACCAGCAAATAATAAAGGGAGCAATCATAATAGCGGCTGTTCTCATCGACAGAAGCACTACCAAATAAATCAATTATGAAAATTTATCCGCGTGTTTTAATTGTTTTATTCATTTCTGTACTATCTGCATGTTCAGATGGAAACGTTGAAAAGAAAGCAGGGAAAAAGGGTGGAATGGTAATCGGCGTTTCGATGTTGAGCTTGCAATCGGAATTTGTTGTGAATGTAAAAGATGCCATTGAGGCAGAAGCAAAAGAAAAAAATATTGAACTGATCATTACTGATGCACAACGTACTGCCGAGAAGCAGGTGCAGCAGGTTGAAACCTTCATCTCACAAAAAGTTGATGCCATTATTCTTAATCCCTGCGAACTGGAAGCGAGTTCGCCCGCTGTTGACAGAGCGAAGGAGGCAGGCATTCCCATTATCAATGTTAATTCGGAAACGAGGAGTACCCCTGATGCTTTTGTGGGTTCTCGGGATGAAGAATCTTCGGAGATCGCTATGGAGCACATTGCAAAGCTTATCAATTACAAAGGGAACATTTTGATCATGGAAGGATACATCGGCCAGGCGGCCCAGATAAAGAGAGCCTCAGGGGCAACGAAAATATTATCGAAATACCCGGATATAAAATTGCTGGCAGTGCAAACTGCCGAATGGGACAGGGCGAAAGCCATGACCCTGATGGAGAACTGGATCCAGTCATATGGGAATAAGATGAATGCCGTTTTCGCCCATAATGATGAAATGGGCATAGGTGCTCTTCATGCCCTCGAACAGGCAAACCTGAAGGAAAAAGTTGTTGTGGTAAGTATTGATGCCATTAATGATGCACTCAGGGCGGTTAAAGAGGGCAGATTAAATGCAACTGTTTTTCAGGATGCAAAGGGACAGGGAAAAGGAGCAGTAGAAATGGCAGTGAAAATTGTCAATAAAGAACCGTTAAGTGAAAAGAACATATTTATACCTTTTCGTTTGGTTACGAAAGAGAATGTTGTTCAATTTCTACCGTAACAAATTAGGGGTGCTCTTCCTGAGCATCAATGCACTGTTCATTGTCAGTACTATAATCACTTTCATTCCACCATATCTTGCCCGACGCAGCCATTCAAACCATATTTTGCTCTTCTGAATCCTTGCGGAGTTTGAGGTATTTTCCAAATGATAATTTCAAATTTTTGTTCGTCTGTTCTAGCCTCTCCACTTCGCCAATCGTTTCTTTTTGTGGCCAAAAATCACGGGACTGGAGTTCTTGCTATGGGGGTAAACAACTATGGTAAAACAGACTGGTGTTGTACACCCTTTCACGGTACATACAGGCCGATATTTTTATGAATCAAGAAGCCACGACCTGAAAAGATTGCATTATGCGCTGGAACATTTCTTTGCACCGTTATATCAAATAGAACCGCAATCAAAAGCTCAGGGCCTCACTTATGACAAGAGTCCAGAAACCCACCTGGAATCTACACAAGTGCTGGTTAATTTTTATACTTGGCTACAAGAGAAGTTGCCCAAAGTAATTCCGGAATACTGATCCATAAAAGCCATCGGCTATATACTGAACCGGTTTAAAGAAAACGTACCGAGAGGATCATTGCCCTGCTGATCATTCCAGCCTTATAAAACAGATTCCAGCCACCTATTCTTGATGAAAAGCTGGATGGTATCTTGGCAAAGGCTAGCCTAAAAAGCAAAAATTGCTGGGATTGTACATTCATAGAATCACGATGTCTTCTGGATTTCATCGGACGCCTTAAAAGCTAGTTACACTTCCAAATGCTTATATCATTCTTACTTCCAAATAAAACACTTCCAGCATAATTTTTAATAAATCCTTTGACAATTGACAATGACAATATTTTTAATATTTTTAATATTTTTATATTGACATAATTCGTCCCCGTTTTAATCCTCTCCTTCCTCTTTTTTATTTTAAATACCATATTTAGAAAGCCTTCCACATTTATTGTCCACCCTATTCTGTCTGCCTTAACAATCCTTGCCCTGCATAGCAAACAAGTATTATTTCCTCTAAAAGGTTTATATGAAAAGGTTTTTCAACTGCCTAACTGGTATCATGGGCTTTGCCTTCTTTGCAATTTTACTTTTAGAGCCGGCGCATCTTAATGCACAAAAAATACCTATAAAATATGATACAACTATTCAGGGAACAATTAATCCTGTAGGAAATATTGACTCTTTTTATTTCGATGCAGGGCCAAATGACCTAATCACTTTATTGTTGGATAACCTTGCCGACACTCGTAATAATAGCTTTTACCCCCGGATGGAGATTTACAACCCAAGCGGCACGCTGATGAAGACCCTGATCGCCGGCGGTACTACACGCTTTGACACCACACTGGATGCAGGCACCTACACCATCTGGGTGATGGACGACAATTACTTTGAGGGAGGCGACTACAACTTAAGTTTCGTGGCTGATAGCTTCCCGCAAAATTCTATCTGTGTACCACCAGATACAAGTATAACCGCATGGTGGCCCCTAGAAGATACAGGCACGATTGTTTCAGACATAATTGGTGGAAACATTGGCACAAGTGTAAACGGCCCGGTTCGTATTGTGGGAAGAGTGGGAAATGCCCTCAAATTCGATGGCGTTAACGATTACGTTGCCGTTCCTGATAATAATCAATGGGCTTTTGGAAGGCGAGACTTTTCCATAGAGTTTTGGGCAAATTTTGACGGTCCAGGTGGTGGCTCTTTAGCGAATCCAACGGACGTCTTTATCAGTCATGATGAAGGACCTGGAACAACGAGAAAGTGGTATTTTGCACACGGTGGAGGCTTTTTATACTTTCATATAAATGGGCCAGGTATAGGCCCTAAGTATATAGCGCAGGTGCCATTTACACCACTAATTGGAAAATGGTATCATCTGGCAGTGACTCGCCAGGCTAACACTTTTTCAATTTATGTTAATGGAGTGCTCCGGGGCTCTTCTACCAATTCGGATTCTGTTCCCAATCCAAATGCTCCTTTATTGATAGGCCAATCCAATGAGTCGTTAGCACCCAGTTATGTGAATGGCCTGTTGGATGAAATGACGATTTATAACCGTGCTCTTACCTCCTCAGAAATACTTGATATTGCAAAAGCTGCCAATGCCGGCAAATGCAAAAACCTTACTATAACTACAAGTACATTACCCGCAGTATTGCTGAATGATTCATTATCCATTACACTTAATGCAGGTTCAGGCAAGCCACCATATTCATGGTCAATAACTAACGGTGTACTTCCCAATAGTGTAACTTTTAGTTCTAATGGTGTTTTAAGTGGTATTCCAACTGAAGCTAAAGACTTTATCTTCACTGTTAGGGTAACTGATAGCATTGGCAACTTTGCTGAAAAAGAATTTTTCTTGAAAGTGCTGGTTTCATTACCCCCGCCTGATATCACTATTCACAAAACAGGTACTGTAGCTGTACCAGGTCGAGAAATGGATTATTTTATAAAGGTTGAAAATAACTCTGATGTTGATATAAACAACCAAGCAATTACAGAAATTCTTGATCTTACAGTTATGTCATAAGTTTCAGTTAGCCCTCAACAACTTTTACCAGATTCAATTTCTGAGCAGACAGGATTTATTCTCTGGAGTATTAATAAATTAAGCCCACACGAGTCTAAAATTCTTCATTATCGGATCAAAATTCTTCCCACGGTAGGTATAGGAGCCCCTATTTTCGGACAGGTATGTGCAGGCTCTTTTAATGCTCTAGAGCATGTATTAACAGTGTGTTGAAAGAAAAGTCAGTATGCCCAAATTGTGTTGAAATATGCCAAGCGAATATTCCTTTCCCATGCGGTCCATTTGATCCTATATGTGATTATGAGATCCGTGTCCCTTGCGTTCATTGTATATTAAAATGTGTTGGAATAAGAAAAAAATATGAAGAATGTCTTTTACAATATATGGGCGGAGAGTGTACATCTTCATTGCAGAATAGTTTACTTCAAAATACTCCGAATTCCTGTGGAAGATGTTATACCCATGAAACTGAAACTAGAGGCCCAGTCGACCCAAATGAAAAATTAGTTAATGCAAAGAAATATATTCAGCCACTCCAGACATTAGTATATCCAATCCATTATGAAAACATCGGTAATGTTGAAGTGCAAGATGTTTTTGTTTGGGATACCTTAGATAACAATCTTGATACTTCTACCCTGCAAATCATTACTCCAGGTGCTACATACAATGCAGCTTCAAGAAGCATCAAGTGGAACCTTCTAAATAAAAACTTACAACCCGGTGCAACAGATAACGTCCTGCTTTCTATAAAGCCCAAACAAAATCTTCCTTCAGGTACTGTTATAAGGAATAAAGCGTCCATACAATTTAAAATTTTTGAAAAAGTTCAGACAAATGAGGTTGAAAATATCATAGATGCTATAAAGCCAAAATCCTCAATGTTGCCTCTACCTGCCAAAAGCCCCGATTTAAATATTAAGATATCCTGGCTTGGAACAGATTCCATTGGTATCATAGAGTCATATTCGATCTTTGTTGCAACAGATACTGGAGGATATCAGCCTCTTCTTTTAAACACAACGTATACATCTGCAATGTTTGTCGCCGAACCGGGTAAATTATATAAATTCATTTGTATTGCAAAGGATCAAGCAGGAAATGTAGAAGTGAAAGAACCTATTGCTGAAGCGGCAATTGCAACGGATCTACCTGTAGAATTGATTAGTTTTTCCGGAGCACTTAAAGGCAAAGATGTTCTATTGCAATGGGAAACTGCCAATGAGCAAAATAGCAGGCATTTTGTTGTGCAACGAAGCATTGACGGAGTAAACTTCGAAAATTTAGGGCAAGTAAACGCTGCCGGGAATAGCAATAGAGTTAAAGGTTATAGTTATACAGATCGTAACGCTGCAGCACTAGGATTAATCAAAATATACTACCGTTTACAAGAGGTAGATTTAGATGGTACATTCACGTTTAGCAAAGTAATAAACGTAAATGTTGATCGGCATGTTGAGACTTTTACTATTGTGCCTAATCCAGCAAGTGACAATATCCTGGTACAATTAAATGGTGTTTCTGCGAATAATATCGCTTCCCTTGATATACTAGACTTTACAGGTCGAAAAATAATAAGCAGGGGAATTTCATTGCGAGCAGGTAGCAATACAATCCCTGTTTCTATCAGTTCGCTTTCAAACGGGTATTTATGTACTCATAGTGGAATCACCGGGCAAGAAATGGCAAAGAAAGTTTAAAACAATAGGAAGGTGTGATTCAAAAGAATTGACTGATGTGTAATTGAAAAAGTTAAAAAACTAAGCTAACTCGTTATGAATCGATACTTTTCTGATTGTGCTGGTCTGTGATTCTAAAGATGTAGGAAATATCGATCCGTAACGAGTTATTTTTCTACATATAATTTAATAAATAGGGTTATCCATTTAAGTCGCATTTGCTTTATAGGCGTAGGGTTCATGTTGCATCATTCTCTCAATCAGCTTGTGCCAGATGGTTGGTAGAAAGTTTCTCCGGTTAAATCTGAAGAAGAATTCATCTAAATATCCGTTCATGAATCTTTCTGAACACTTATGATGTATACCTCTTAGCCATCCTTTCAAATTCATGATTAAATAATGCAATCCCATAAAGTTTTTCCCTTTACTTGAGGGCTTTTGCTTGATTTCAAATTCACTTTCCAGTGGCCAGTAACCCCTCCATTGATCCGTCTTAATCTGGGTGTTATCTTTGTCAATATATTTCTCGAAGAAAGGCTTAAAGCTTTCTGCACTGGCATCTTCAATCGTTTGTGCATAGGCTCGTCCTATTTTATCTCCTTGTACTTTTTCAACTGCCATCACTACCAGCTTCTTATCTCCCTTGCTTCTTCCGCGTTCGCCCTCATCTACTCCCCCAATCATCAATTCATCCACTTCTACATGACCACTAAGAAGATGTTTGCCGCTGCTTGCCATTGCCTCCTGTGCCTTTCGTTTAAACAACCAGGAAGATTTTTGATTGATGCCGTATTCATTAGCCAATTCTATGGTTGACATTCCTTTTTTGCGCACAGAGATCCGAAAGTTAATCCCAAAAGCCTTCAGCAGCGGGATCTTCATCTTGTGAAACAATGTGTGTGCTGTGACAGATTCATCATACCCGCACTGTGTACATCGCAAATGAAACCGAGTCTTGCCTTTGCAGCTTTTCTTCCCATTGCAATTGCGGCATCGATAACCGTCATTCCATTTTAAATCAAACAGATACTGCCTGCAATCATCTTCACTTGTAAAGAACTTATTAAACTCACTAATGGTGATTCCCTGAAACATACTCAAATATTTAGTACAAATATACTAAATTTATTAGCTAAGGTCTATTTCTTATCTTCGCTTTGCGCTCTATCTGGATAACCCTATTAATTTATATACAGTTTTGTGTTTACCTTAATTCATTAAGATGGGCTCCTTCATCTTCTTCTTTAGCGTCCCGCTTATAATCATTTGCCAGTCTGATTAAAGCTGACGCGGTTAGTGGATAATCGGGGCACTAGCAGCTTACCCATTTTTTCGAAATAAGCTGAAAGGGAGCGTTCCTGCCCACCTCCTTCGTACGCTCCTTTTACGTGTACACTTCTGCTATTATAAATTTCCGTCCTAAAATCAGACATCATTACAGCACTTTCACAATGGTCAATTACTTCACAAATTTCTTTTGCAGGCCAATATGTATTATTCCTGGGATACCAAGCCATAAGTACACCTATTTGACTATCTACGCCATCCAGACAGTTAATTTCAATTGCTTGGGCTCTCACCGTCGTTACCCAATGATTTAAAACTTCTTCATTAATAGTTCCATCCCGGTCCACGCCAGGGATCATTCGTAAAGACTCCAATAGTCTTTTTGCGGAATCGACTTTTTTATATCGTTCATCTTTTTTTTCCTCATTTAGCTCATCACTCGTTCCTTCATACGGCTTATTAACGAGTAAGACCATGTCAATAAAAAATTGGGGATCTTTTGATAATTTGTTGAATAAGGTCGCCGGTACCCCTTCACTATGCACATCAGTCAAAAAGTCAATATAGCACCACTCTAATTGTGCCAGTCTATCCTCGTTGGTGTCCTTTCGATTTTGTAGCTCTTCAAATATTCTACTAAGGCTATAAATTATCAGTTGGCCTTCTTCTACAACCTTTACAGTGGCTGCTTCATATAATAAATTTATTAATAGCTCAGTAGGGAGCTCTTCCGCAAAATGACTTACCTGATTAATAATTATGACATGCCGGTTTACTTCTAATAGCTTATAAATGGCATATAATCTGTGATCTGTTGAAAAGCGATCCAGGGACAAATTTACTTTTAGCCAGTATTCATTTCCGACGGCTGGTGGTAATGATTCCAATAAGGCCCAAATAAATTTTTGAGGTTCCAATGACAGAAAAAAAGCCGATTGTACATTATCATCGGGCTGCATGGAAAGGATCATTTCCCAAGTTTTATTAACAAATGACTCTTTTAATTTGATAGATCGGGCAAATAGATAATATCTGCACAGCATATTTATTTTGTTATTTGAACCATTAGTAAGTCCTCTCAAAATCATCATTTCTTCTTCGTTACTAAAGTCCAACTCTGACATGGAATGACCAGGAAAGCCCAAATTTTCAAGGTCCTCAGCCATTTCTAATATACCACTAAGTCCTTTCTTTTTATAAATACAATCAAGTGCTGCACGGCGCTGCTCGTTAATAAATTCATTCGCCTCCTTCATTTTCCGCCTCTCCAGCCCCTGAGGGAATGCGGGCCAATTTTCTTTGAATAAAAACAAAAACCTTTTTAAATCATTATTAGGAGTATATACGGTAAAGACTATTTCAATTTTTTTAAGCTCATCCTCAGAAAGCGCCCAATCTTGTTCTGAGTGTTCCCTGTGCCACCCGAGGAGTGATCTTAATTCGTTCCAGACGGCATCTTTCGGGTGATTCGTTAGATCTTTACTTTCTAATAAAAATTTCAAAAGCTTATCGCTGTCTTCATGCAACAGGCGTGGATAGAAAACAATCAAGGAGGCTACCCTTTCTTCATTGCCGCTGGCAAGGAAAATTAATTTGTCAAATACAAATGAACAATAATCCCAGACTTGATGTTGCCTAAATGTTCTTCCCCTTAATTGAGTACTAAATCGCCATCTGCAGGTGTGAATGGGATGGGGAACAGGATGATTTTCAGATAAAAGTTTTAAGAAAAGATGCCAAGCCACATCCGGTTCCTTCTGCATAAGTTTTTCGAGCACCGTTTTTCGGGTATGAAAATCCGCATCAATCTCGCGATGCCAAGCTATATGTATTTCCTTAAGGCTGTTAATGGGTCGGTTTCTCAGATTACCACCCGGATCAAGTCTTGCAAGTGCTCCCAATATCATTGTTACTCTCCATAAATATTCTTTCGACCAGGCTAAACTTTCTAATGCCCATAAAAGGCCTGTATAGTAGCTGGAAGATGAAAATAGAATATCTCCATCCTGCCCAAACATTTCAAGCACGGATGGATTGCTTTCTTTTAACGATTTTTCCACCGCAAGTAAAAATGACCCTGGAGACGCTTCAGCAAGTAGAGGCAATACAGTAGAAAGAGAACACCATTTCGACCCTTCAGCATTTTCTAATAATTCCCTAACAATACTATCAGCAAATAGCTGTGAGGGGGTTAAAGAAGTTACCTTAAATGATTCGCCATAAACGGCAATCAAGATTAAGGATTCTATAAGACCTTCTTTCAAAGCATTGGAGAATTTTGGAATTTTACCGTAGACAGAGGCTAGATAACGCTGATCAATATCCAACTCTAAAGCCGGATTTAACTCCGCCAAAACATTTAAAAATACTCGTTTGAAGCTTTCAAGATCTGAATGGGTAAGAAAAGGAGCAAGTATGGACCATGCATCCAGAGGAGAAGTCATCCGCCATATTAAACGCACCTGCAACACTGGTGAATACTGATTCAGTTTCCATCGTGTTAGTCTTTTTATATATTTATCGTAAGGTTCACCAGCAAGAACACTGATTAGGTTTTTATCCTCTTCATTTTGTTCATCTCACCTGCCTGCGAGTAAGGCGGGAATAATATCAGTTTGTGATCCATCTCTTGCCCATGCTGGTTGTTTATTTTTGTCGAATTTAAGGAGTCTGCGTAAAACAGTCAGGCTCAAGCCTGAATCTTTAATAAGTCTTTCAGCTTCTTTCCAATCTAATCCCATTTCTTCTAACCCCTTTTCAAAACCCGTCCTGTGGATTCTAGGAAGTTCTAAGTCGACGGAACTGGCAGCGGTAAGCTCATTTCCTATAGGGAAAATAACGTGGTGACCATTTTTAACAGCCAAATCCAATAAGGTATCGTTATCGAATCCCACTACTAAAATCATAGAGGATTTACTAACTGCTAATTCCCTAAAAATTTGTTCATTTTCAACAATCACAGCTTTGGCAAACAAGGTCTCTTTGATTTCATGTTCCATTCTTTCGATTGTTGCGGCCACGAAAGCCAATGCTTCTATTGCTGTATTGGCTTTAAGTAGAAGCGAACCAGGTGGCGCTACCAGGAAGTCAAAAATTTTATTTGCTTCGACATCCCTGCCATATGTAATCAATGAAACAGGTAATGTATATGTTTGGTTAGTTGTCCACTCCTTCCAAAACTGATCCAGTGGAAGCGTATATCCCTGTGGTAAATTCAGAAATTTAGCCAGCCAGCTTGAAACTGGTGGGAGTGAATCAATCCATTCTTCCAGCACTTGACCATCAATAATCACAATATCTTTCCATGCATGTTCTTCTCTCTTTTTATTCAACAATTGCTCCTTATCCGCCCAGACGTAAGGCGTTGCGAAAACAAACGACAACTCCGATCTTACGTCTGATGATAAATTTCCTGTTCTTTTTGTATAATCCTGATTGAACTTATCCTTATAATCCCTTCCTGTTCCAATCTCCCATTTTGACTCACCAGCCGGTATATATAATGAACATTCATTAACTTGAAGTGTACCGTCAAATCCCGGCAAAATGACATTATCACCAGCAGGAAAAAGCATTTTTACTATCTGAACCGGGCTCGACCTGATAAGCCTACGAATAAGCAGTGGAAAATTTTCTTGACAGTCCCTTTTGGGGGCCCAGTTTGCCAAATTTGTTGAAGTGATATGTTTCATAATATAGTCTTTCAATTCGTCATGGATTACTCATGGATTGGTTTCCTTTTATTGCTTGGCCGATTCATCCATGCAACTAACCAGATATAGGGCATCAAAAGGGCTTTTATTTACATCCAGGGTTCTTTTCATATTCCTACAAATTCACCGCTATTTGCCTCCATAAGTATACAGCCTTGACTTTTCGCGTTTTTACGCATGGCCTACAGGCTCACGCGATATGCATTCTGCAATTTTAATTACGCATTTTGTTTGCCAATTGACAAATTTCGCAAATCCTTTGGGAAATGGAACTAATCTGCCCATCTATATCCCCATCCTCGTTACATCACATGTTCTGATTGTGTACTTTACTTCCAGTTACTCCATCAAATTACATAATGTGTTTTCCCTTTTTTCTTCTCCAACGAACAGGATTTTGATAGCTGCAGCAGTAATGGCCTTATTGTGGAATTGTAGTTGCCCGTAGCAATCCATCAATTTGTGACGGATCGCTCCAATATAAGGATTAAGTTGTCGGGCAAGCTCTTTGTTGTCCCTGATTAATTCGATGGCCAGGCGGCCCAGATAAAGAGAGCCTCCGGGGCAACGAAAATATTATCGAAATACCCGGATATAAAATTGCTGGCAGTGCAAACTGCCGAATGGGACAGGGCGAAAGCCATGACCCTGATGGAGAACTGGATCCAGTCATATGGGAATAAGATGAATGCCGTTTTCGCCCATAATGATGAAATGGGCATAGGTGCTCTTCATGCCCTCGAACAGGCAAACCTGAAGGAAAAAGTTGTCGTGGTAAGTATTGATGCCATTAATGATGCACTCAGGGCGGTTAAGGAGGGAAGATTAAATGCAACTGTTTTTCAGGATGCAAGGGGACAGGGAAAAGGAGCAGTAGAAATGGCAATGAAAATTGTCAATAAAAAGCCGTTAGGTGAAAAGAACATATTTATACCTTTTCGTTTGGTTACGAAAGAGAATGTTGATCAATTTCTACGGTAACCCGTGCCAGTTCCGGTTTCTGGCCCAGAGAACTACTGGTTTGGTACATGCACCAGCGTTGCCAGGTCAGTTGCCTCATACCATGCAAATTGTGACAAATTAAAAAACTTATGACCGGGAAAAATCCCGGGGTCATCAGAGTTATCTCATCAGTGCAACATTATTAAAAGTCTACTGAATGGATATTTAAAAAAACATATATTTGCCCTGTCGCAAAACCTGTATCGTTACAGGGACCTTTCCCTATTTTTACCTTTATAATTGCGCTCTATGTTATGTCCAATTCTACTTATCTCACATTCTTTTCATCGTTTCAAGAATGAGCTCAGGGAAAAAGAAAGATTTAGTGGTGCGAAACCCTGCGCCTCCCGATGTTTAGGTTATTCACATAAGTCATAGATATCTGCAGGGAGCCTGGTATTTATCATGCTGAAAGAATGCGTAAACGTTAAGTGCTGCCAGGTTGGCCGTAAGACAAAGTACCCATGTTAGAATAAGATAACGGGTGCATTTAAAAATTGTCGCTATCCGTTTAAGCGGCCTCTTTAATCAATTCTACTACTTTCCCCCACTGTTTATTCATTGATAACACTCTTAGATTTAGCATATTTTGAGCGCCGTTGTTAGTCCATCTTTGCCCCGATTGTTTCATCCGCTTTTGCACTACTGTTCTGTGTGCTGATTCTATTGCACCCGACCCTATTATACCGGCACCTGTATTTTTATAGCATTGGTAATCCATTCTATAAGCATTGCTGGTATAATAATTAATCAGTGATAGTGCGTCCCGGCTTTCACTATCTTTTCGTTTTATGTTTTTGATAACCGCTGTCACTTTACTTTGTAATAACAGTTCTTTTTGTTTTTCTGTCCATTTTTTCAGCTTCGCTTCATCAGTAAAAATAGTATTGGCAAATTGATGCAGGTGTTCACAAACATGATAATAGTCCAGTATGGATACGGCTAGCGGATAGGCATCTTCTATCCAGTTTTTTATCCATGTTCCCCCATCAGCAATAAATACCAATCGCTTCCCCAATCTGCCATACGACTCTATTAACGTATCCATATGGCTGGTAAAATCCTTATGGTTTCCCAGGTGGGCTACGTATTGTGAATGCCTTATCCAGCTTGAGTTCCCGTTAGGGTCAATGCAAGAGTCGCTCGTAAACATCCTGCCCACTTTTACTTCCTTCCAACCTTCATCCCGGGTTAACAGCATAGAGCCGTCTGCTTCCACATACAACACTTCGCCTTTCTTTACCGGTTCTAACGACCGGCAAACATTTACTTCCTTTTCAGCTAACTTGCCGTAGCAATCTGTTACCAGATAAACCTGGGAGGTACTCACTTGTATATCTATAAATTTTTCCAGCACCTCATTGCATCTTTGATAACAATCCATCTGGCCAGCATACACCAATAGTTCCTGCAAATGAGGACTTATTTGAAAACCATTCGCACCATTACTAAAACTATGGGTTTTATTTATACTGACTTTCCCAAATTTGGTGAGTGTTTTTTTTTACGCCTGTCGGCCGGTACGTCACTTATATTTGCTTCCAAGACTGACCTGCCCAGGTCCCGCCATATTTTCTCAAACTCTTTTTCGTAGTCGTAAAAATTATCAATTTTATTTAAGGCTTGTAATTCTGCATACCGCTTTTGCGCTAAGGCAATGAAATTGGCTTCCGTCATGGGTTGGTAGATTTGGTTTGCCAAATTTAGCCATTTTTTTATGCGACAATTTTAAATGCACCCTAAGATAACATCCAATTCAGGAATTCCCGTTAGCTTTGTAAACCAATAGGCCGGCCCGCAAGAATTCAGCCCTCACATACGTTGGTCCCCAAACAAGGACTTCACTTAAACCAAAACCACTCGCCATGAGTAAACATCAATTGCTGTTTTTAAAGATCGCCACCCGGTTTTTCCTGCTCCTGCTGACCGTTTTAACAGGCATAATGGTAAACGGGCAGTCAAATGCAAGCCTTGCCGGAAGGATTACGGAAGAAAAAACGGGTAAGGCTTTAGCAGGTGTTACGGTGCGCCTGGAAAACGGGTCCACGGGCCTGGACAAAGCCACCGATAACGACGGGAATTATTTGTTTGATGCCGTGACACCTGGTTCATATACACTAACGGTTACCTATATTGGCTTCGTAAAACAGACGAAAGATATTGTTATTACTAACGGCCAACGGCAGGTGCAGCACTTGGCACTTACGGAAGAGATTGCGCAATTAGACCAGGTGGTGGTGGTAGGTTATGGCTCGTTGCAAAAGCGGGATCTGACGGGGTCGGTGGCGACGCTGGATAACAAGCTGATCAGGAGCTTACCCGTTGCTACGATCGACCAGAAAATGGTTGGACAGGTAGCGGGCGTTCAAGTGCAACAGTTATCTGGTTCACCGGGAGGAGGAAGTTCCGTGAAGATACGGGGCAGCGGATCCCTCGGCGCCGGCAATGAACCTTTGTACGTGGTAGACGGCATGCCTTATTCTGCCGGGATGAACCAGAACCTGAACCCGCTGATCTTTATAAATCCAAATGATATTGAATCGATCACCGTTCTGAAAGACGCTTCATCCACGGCGATCTACGGTTCCCGCGGCGCGAACGGGGTTATCATGATTACCACTAAAAAAGCGGCAACCGACCGCACCGAAGTGAATGTTTCGGTAATGGCCGGCGTACAGCAGGTTCCTCAGCGGGGAAGGCCGCAGATGATGAACCAGCGCGAATTTGTTGAACTGCAACGCGAGAAGATCGGTATCAAGGTGCGCCAGTTGGAAAACAGGGAGCCGGTCAATGCGGACTATCCCGTGGAATACCAGAACCCGGCAAGTCTTTACGGAGAGGGTACGGACTGGTACAATCTCCTGTTAAGGCCTGCCCTTATCCAGGAGCAAAACGTCAGCCTGCTGAAAGGTAGTAAGGAATCACGTATCAATTTCAGCCTGGGACATTACAAACAGGATGGCGTATTGCGGTATACCGGCGTGGAAAGATTCAGCGGAAAGCTGGGTATGGAATCCAACATCGGCAAGCGTATCAAGATAGGCGCTTCATTGCAGCCCGCTTATATCTCCCAGAACCGCACGAATACCAACGCAAACCGCGAAGACATACTTGGTGTTTCCATTTGGGCAAACCCCACTTTGAATCCTTACAACGATAAGGGGGAGCTGATTCCCTACCTCGTTTCTCCTCAAAACAAATATCATTCGGCCTGGAGCTTTGTCAACCCATTGTTCAACCTGCGGGAAACAAAACAAACAGACAAGGGCTTCCAGAGCCTGGGCCTGGCTTATTTTGAATGGAAAATAAACCAGGAGTTGACCCTCAGATCATCACTGAACACCAACTGGTCCACCTCAAAGTATTTTCAATACATACCCAGCACTGTCGGCTCATCCAACACACCCCCCACTACCGGCACCGGCAGGTCAACCAGCATTACTGGTGAAAACTTTGACTGGCTGATCGAAAATACGGCCACGTATGAACATGCTGCTGAGCAATGTCATTCCCGCTATCACGGGTTTTAATACACAGATCGTGAATATGGGTAATGTTCGAAACAGGGGATTGGAGATTGCCCTGGGAGGCACACCGGTTTCGTCACGTAATTTTCAATGGGATGTAAACGTCAACCTTTCCATAAACCGGAACAAGGTGCTTTCACTTAATGAGAACGGAGACCGCATATTTTCCGGGAACAATGATAATAATTCCACGCATGTCACCGTGGTAGGAAAGCCCATAGGCCAGTTTTTCGGGTATGTCTTGCAGGGCTTATATACGCCGCAAGACCTGTCAGATCCCACTGTCCCCAAATATCCGCAGGTATATGCAGGTGCGGGTAAGTACGCTGATATAAACGGCGACGGGCGCATCACGGACCTGCTCGATTATACCATTATCGGAAACCCGTATCCTGATGCCATTTTCGGAATTTCAAATAGTTTTTCCTACAGGAATATCAGCCTTTCCGTTATTATGAACGGGCAAATAGGCGGACAGGTAGTCAACGGCTTGCGGCAGACGGTGGATAACCTGCAGGGATTTTTTAACGTGAGCAAGGAATGGGTGAACCGCTGGCACAGTACCCAGGACCCGGGTGACGGAAAACACTATGGCGTCCCCAGTACTATGCCAAGCCTCGGCCACCGGCTGAATAGTGTTTGGATAGAAGATGCTTCGTTCCTGAGAATTGCGAACGTCACCCTCGGATATACCTTACCGGTAGAATGGATGAAGCGCAGCGGCTTTATGAACGGGGGACGTATATACGTCACCGTTCAAAACCTGGCCATGTTTACCCGTTACGGCGGCGCCAACCCTGAGGGCCAATCGGTAAACATCAATAACACATTGTCCCCAGGTTACGATATGACCTCTTACCCGTTATCAAGAGTAGTATCCGCCGGCCTTAACCTGTCGTTTTAAATGCACCAGCCACATGGGACCATCATTTTCTAAACACGTTTTCTGACATTATTACCACGTTATGAAAAAATTATCTTTGCTGATTGGCATATTCGTTTTTGTATCCTGCAAAAAGGACTTTCTGACCATTTACCCCGAGAACGCCTTAAACGAGGGCAACTTCTATAATTCTGAAAAGGAATATATCCTGCTGGCCAATGGATGTTACCTGGGTATGCGTAACTACGAGAAAGAGCAACATTGGGTTATGGCTGAATTGCCTTCGGACAATGGCAGCTTCCAGTATAATAATGTGACGGGTGAGCCATCAAAAGGTGTCATTGACCAGTTGCTTTTTGTCTCCAACAACATCATTTATTCAAGCTTCTGGAACTTTTCCTATGGCGGCATAACGAACTGTAATAAACTATTAAGTGAAATTGACCGGGAAGGCGTCACATGGTCCAAAGAATCGTTAAAAGACCGGTGCGCCGGAGAAGCATCGTTTTTACGCAGCCTGTATTACTTTAACCTGGTGAGGCAGTTTGGCGGGGTCCCCCTTGTATTGGAACCGATCATTTCCAGCGAGGCAGTAAACATTAAAAGGTCCACGGAAGACCAGGTATACACGCAAATAGTGGCCGACCTCAAACAGGCGATCACGCACTTTACTGCTGCGCGGGATGTGGAAGAAAACGGCCGGGCAAACTTCGGTGCAGCCAATGCATTGTTAGGCAAAGTATATCTTACCCTTCATAAAAATGCCGAAGCGGAAACCATGCTGAAAACGGTGATCGATTCAAAAAAATATGACCTGCTTCCAAACTATGCCGATGTATTCAATCCCTCAAAAAAAGATTACAAGGAAACTGTCTTCGCCATCCAGTATTCGGAAAACAGTACGGAATTGGCGAACCGGTTTATTTTCTGGTTTGCCCCCTGGAACTCTGCAGGCGCGGTGACCAAACGGCCGAACATCAGCATCATCTCAGGCGGATGGAACCAGCCGACCGATGACCTGCTCAATGCTTTCGAGCCCGGAGACATACGGAAAAACGTTTCCATAGGTATCTATAACGGCAAGGATTGGGACGGTATCGTAAAACCCATTCCTTACTGTACTAAATATTTCCCGCCTATATCTGCCCCTGACGACAGGGCCGGTGATAATTTTCCGGTCATCCGTTATTCGGATGTATTATTGATGTATGCCGAAGTGCTGAACGAGCTGGGACGTACCGGTGAGGCCCTTCCTTACGTGCAGCAGGTGCGTAACCGCGCGGGACTAACCAGGGTGCTGGAAGGTTATTCAAAAGAAACATTAGCTGAACTGATCGCAAAGGAACGCCAGGTGGAATTCTGTTTTGAGAATCAACGCTGGTACGACCTGAAAAGGACGGGCAAGGCTCTCGAAGTGTTAGCCGCTCACGGCGCACGTGAAAAAGTAAAGAGGACTTATTTATTCCCCACCGCTTTCCAGGTAGCTCCTTATAAATTATTGGCTCCGATACCTGAAATCCAGGTAGTGATCAACCAGCTCGAACAAAATCGGGGTTATTAAATCAAACAATAAAAAATGATTATGACAAGGATCTCCCTGACTATAGCCTTACTGGCCTTAATTCCCTGTTTTGTTAATTCCCAGGATAAAAAGCCTAATGTCATCTATATTATCGTGGACCAGTGGCGGGCACAGGCAACCGGGTATTCGGGTGACAAAAATGTAAGCACCCCGAACCTCGACCGGCTGGCTTCCCGGAGTATGAACGTTAAGAATGCGGTATCCGGCATGCCGGTCTGCACGCCCTACCGGGCTTCGTTGATGACGGGCCAGTACCCCCTGACAACGGGCGTTTTCATGAATGATGTCATGCTGGATACGTCGAGGACCACCATAGCCAAAGTTTTCCGGCAAAATGGATACAATACCGGGTTTATCGGCAAGTGGCACATTGATGGCCATGGCCGGAACAGCTATATCCCGGAAAACAGGCGCCAGGGTTTTGAATACTTTAAAGCCCTGGAATGCACACATGACTACAACAATTCCCTTTATTATGCCGGTAACTCAGACAACAAATTAGTATGGGAGGGATATGATGCCCTGGCCCAGAGCGAAGATGCTTCCGATTATATCAGGCAGCAGTCAAAGACCGGCAAGCCATTCATGCTGTTTATCTCGCTGGCACCTCCGCACGATCCTTATCAAACGGCCCCGGCAAAATACAAGGCCATGTATGAAAACAAGGAGCTGGCGATAAATGCCAATGTGCCTGCGGAGTTTCGGGAAAAAGTGAAAAAAGACCTGAAAGGATATTATGCTCATATGACAGCACTGGATGATTGTATAGGGATGATCTGGCAGGCCATCAAAGATGCGGGGATCGAGAATAATTCCATATTGGTTTTTTCCGCAGACCATGGCGACCTGCTTGGCGCACATGGCTCCTGGAACAAGCAACAGCCTTATGAAGAAAGTATCCGGGTGCCTTTCCTCATCCATCATCCGGCAACCCTTGGCACAAAAGGCAAAACGAGTACGGTACTTTTGAATACGCCCGATATCATGCCTACCCTGTTGGGGTTTGCGCATATACCTGTTCCCGCATCGGTAGAGGGTAAGGATCTCTCACCGGTTATGTTGGGAAAAAGGAAAGATGATATCACCGAAACACTTATCGCCTGCGTACAGCCCTTTGGCCAATGGAACCGTAAGGCAGGGGGAAGGGAATACCGGGGAATTGTTACCAAACAATATACCTATACCAGAGATCTAAAAGGGGGATGGTTGCTGTATGATAATATAAAAGATCCGTTTCAATTAAATAACCTGATTGATCAGCCGGACATCAGACAGGTGCAGCAAGACCTTGATGCAAGGCTGGCAAAAAAACTGCGCGAAAGAAAGGATGACTTCAGGCCGGGCATGGAGTATGTAAAAAAATGGAATTACGTGGTCGATGAAAACGAGACGGTGCCTTACAACAAAATAAATTTTGAAGGAAAGCCCATTGTTGAATGAGATGGAGGCACCGGTTGCTAGCCTCGGGTATTAATGTTCAATGGACAATGTTCAATGATCAATATTCAATTATATTTGAGGGTTTGGATCTGTTTAACATTGAACCTTACCCGTGGCTGGTGTTTTTTCACCAACCACCAGCGGAGAAAACGCCCCGCTTTCCCGTGGTGTTTTCATCAACCACGGGAGTTGTTTGGCAATGTAACGGATGATGATGCCGCAACGGAAGGCTGTACCGATTATAAATAAACTAATTTGACCGTCTATGAATAAACGAAGATATTTCCTGATCATCCCCATCATCGGTTTATTAATTCCGATGATTTTTCTTTCACTCAGGAAGAAACAGCAGGCAAGGCCGAATATCATTTTCCTGGTAGCGGATGACCTGCGGTATAATTCAGTGGGTTGCATGGGAAACTCTATTGTCAGAACACCAAATATTGACCGGCTGGCCAGCCAGGGGACGGTCTTCAAAAATGCGTATGTAACCAGCTCGATCTGTTGTATCAGCCGGGCAAGTATCTTTAGCGGACAGTATGCTGCCAGGCACCGCATTGTTGATTTTACTACCGATTTTTCCGATTCAGCCCGTATGAATAATTTTCCTTGGCTGCTCCGGCGTAACGGGTATTATACCGGGTTTATCGGGAAGTATGGCGTGGGGACCCACCTGCCTCAATCAGACTATGATTACTGGAAGGGTTTTGGGGGCCAGGGTGTGTTTTTCTATAAAGATGCTGCGGGCAAGCCCCTTCATAGTACCGATATGATGGGTGACCAGGCTGTGGAATTTTTAAAAACCAGGGATAAGTCAAAGCCCTTTTGCCTGCAGGTAAGCTTTAAGGCCCCCCATGTGGAGGATAACAATAAGCTTCATAACGGCTATGTGTATAGTCCCTTTTATGAAAATTATTATAGTAAGGAAACCATCCCTCCCTCCCCTACCGGCGACAACAAGTTTTATCTAGCTTTTCCCGAACCCTTCCGGTTTAATGCAAAGGGTATTCCCAACGAAGCCAGGGTGAGGTGGGATCAGCGGTTTTCCACACCTGCGAAATACCAGGAATCCGTTAAAGCGTATTACCGGTTGGTGACCGGGATTGATGATGCCATAAAAAGGATCGTGGAGGAACTGGCAAAAAAAGGACTGGAAAAAAATACGGTGATCGTGTTCTCGAGCGACAATGGTTACGCTTTCGGGGATCATGGCATGGAAGGCAAATGGTTTGGCCAGAATGAATCCATACGGGTACCAGCCATCATTTACGATGGCAGGAGTCCGCAGGATCAGCATAACAACGATCAGCTCGTCCTGAATATCGACCTGGCGCCCACCATCCTGGATTATGCCGGCATACGTGTTCCTGCTTCCATGCAGGGCGGCAGCCTGAAGCCCATGGCTGAAGGAAAGTCGCCTTCCTGGAGAAAGGAGTTTTACTATGAGCACCAGTATGATACCGAAGGGTCGAAAGTGTACCTGCCCAAGTCTGAAGGTTTTGTAGAACTTCGATACAAGTACATGCGGTACTTCAATGGCCAGGATCCGGATAATTATTTCTACGAGGAATTGTATGATCAGCTGCTTGATCCGTTTGAAGTGCATAACCTGTCTAACAGTCCGGTAGAGTCGGCGTTGAAAGATCAGATGATAAAAAAGATGAAGCGAATGAGAAGCGAACTAAAATAGACATGACCTCTTCGCAACCCGCTGCCTGAGACAGTCGCCGACACTAACCGTAACAAGACGAATTATGCAGAAATAACGGTCTTTCCAAATCCTTTCCAAAAAACAACAAACATCCGGATGCGCGTCCGGGAAGATGTGTTTGTAAAATTAGAGTAATAATTCGGTGAATACCACCTTTGATTTCGCTTAGCAGCTCATTAGCTTTGCAAGTCACCAATACAAGAGACTTGCATGGAACAGAAAAAAGCGGGCATAAGATATTTAAATTAGCGCATATACATACACTTTATATAATTGTTAAATAGCCATTAACTAATCAGTCCGGCAATTAGTCCGCAAGTAAGTACCATCTTTTTCATTTAATTCTGTGCTTGCTTTTATATAACTGTTTATAAGCTTGAAGTTTTTTGTGATCCTGCGGGATGAAGGAAAGATTTGAGTGGTTACTTTGTGCAGGCCTTCTAATATGGCAATAACCGGGACTAATACGAGCTTAAGCTGTTTCATATGCCATGTTCGTTATTTAATTGCAATCTTTAACGGCGGTAGTGTCACTCTATCGAAGCCTGGGCAGTGAATGTTAGCTAAGGCTCAAGCATTTCAATGCTAGCCACATTTGCCATAAGTAAGGTATGGGGTTCATCCAGTGTGTAACTAATCGAGTCTTTCATATACACATGTATTTCAGACAATGTAGGGATGGCCTTGTATGGTTTGGTGGCAGGATTTTTAATATAAAAAACATGCAAGGAGTCGGGTTTGTCCAGTTGTACCGTCATTTCTTTTTTTGCCTTATCCAGTTCAACTGAATGAACGGTATACGCATTCATACCCGAGTGCAGCATAATGTACCATTTATCCTTCTTTGCCCGTTCAATGACCTTTGGAAATGATCTTGCTTTGGTTACACGGCCGGTATTATTTGATGTATTCAGGCAGCCTGGTAAAACGCATGAACAAGCGAAAGCAAATATTACTATGCTGCAATGCCTTACAATCTTTATAACTACCATCGATCAGGGAAATTTGAGTGATATGAAATCATGTAAAATAGCAAATTTTAACGAACAATAGACAGAAGCCATAATAAGAAAGCTAGTGTTGTTGCATTTTAATTAAGCAACATAGTGTTTAGACAGTTTCTTGTCAGCTTGTTTTCTGGTAAAAGACCAATGGATCTGTTTACTTGCAATATTGCGTTGCTCTGACCAACAGGCAAGTTCTTTTTCCAGTAACTCTGCCTGGCCTATTCTTCTTGCAAGGCATTCGCGATCCATCATATTAATTTCTATTTCAGGTCGGGTAAGAGTATCCCATTACTGCGACACCCTCCCCTAAGAACCGTGCATGAGAGTTTCCCTTCACACGGCTCAAGCCAATACTAAGCCGAGGTTTTGTTGGCCTCAGCCGGAAACAGATACTTAAAACCATTTATGAAGCCCCGTTCCTGGCACTCCTGATGCAGGAGTGTGAGATTGGATAAGTTTCCAGAACCTCCATCCAGCCGACTTTCCAGGTGATGAATGCTCCAATTGGTAACACTTGTAATTCTTTCTCCACAAATAGAGCAGCAGCCTTTCTGCCTTCTCCACAATGCCCCGACTTTTCTGCGCCCTTCTTTGTTGTTTGTCATCTTTGCTGACACCCGATTTTCAAAGTACGCTTCGTATGCCGGGTCAAAGGGAGTCGCTTCGCTTCGGATTTTTTTATGGCGCCTAATAGGCGTATCCGAAGTTTGTTTCAGCACTATGGCTGTAATAGCCTTTGTTTTCTCATCTTTGACTAGGCAACTAAAACATTGATTGCGTTCTTTCATTTTGGGGAAGTATTTGGCTTGTATCCAGGGCTTTCTTTTATTCGGGTGCCTCCGTATGGCCCAGTTCCGCAGAGCTTTCCATATCTCGTGATCCACCTTCTTATAAGTAGTTTTGGATACTACCGATCGGTGATAATTAGCCCATCCCTGTATTTTGGGATTGAGTTTGCGTATCAGGTTTTCCTGCGTTGCTGTTGCCATCGATTTAATGGTCTCCCTTATACTGGTAAGAAACGCTTTTATGTTCTTGCTGCTTGGCTTGATAAGTAACTTAGCTGTGCTTTTTCCTAACCTGTACTTACGAACGTTTTGCCCAAGGAAGTCAAAACCTTGCGAGATGTGAGTTATCTTCGTTTTTTCTTTGGACAGTTCGAGGCCTCTTTCTTTCAGGAACTCTGCGATCATAGGAGATACTTCTTTTTCAAGAACATCTTTTGATTTACCTATTACCACAAAGTCATCCGCGTATCTCACAAAGTGTATCCCCCAAGGAGATACTTGCCTACATCGTCCATATCTGTTTAACGAGTGAAACTTTCTTCCCAATAAGTCTTCTATTCCATCAAGCACCAAGTTGGCAAGTGTGGGTGAAGCTATTCCTCCTTGCGGAGTACCCTTTTCTGTGGGGAATAACGAAGCCTTTTCCATGTAACCTGCTTGCAGCCATTTCTGTAATACTTTCGTATCGGAACAGATATTTTTCAACATCCATTCATGGCCGATGTTGTCAAAACAACCTTGGATGTCGCCTTCCAAAACCCATTGTGGCGAGTCCTTTTTGCTAAGCTTATTGAATAGAGCTTCAATAGCGTCGGCAGTGCAGCGTTCGGGCCTAAACCCGTAGCTATTCCAATCTGCCATACTTTCCGACATAGGTAGGAGTGCAAGAGTATGCAGAGCCTGCATACTTCGATCTTGAATGGTCGGTATTCCGAGAGGCCGAAGTTTTCCGTTGGTTTTGGCGATATAAATCCGCCTTAACGGAGAGGGTTGATATCCGGCACGTTTTAGGGAGTTGCACATGGCGGCTTTGTCTTCTGGTGTTTTCAAGAGTACTCCATCCACTCCGGGTGTTCGTTTACCACGGTTTGTAGTAACTTTCTTTACTGCCAGCAATTTAGCAGCATAAGAATGTGTCAGCAGCCATTGCAAGGCTTTTACCTTGCGCCAGCGGCCTTCACGTGTTGCCTTAGCGATACGCACTTGTAGCCTCACTACCATACGGTGGGCCTGGTTCCAGTCAATGGAATTCCAGTCTGTTCCGTCTGTGGGAACCGCAGCTATATTTGGTGATACAGTCATTTGCTTGTTTCCCCTTAGTTTTAGGTTCTACTTGTTTTCTCGCCATGATTGACCACTATAACAAGTCAGCCGGCTTTCACCGCAGGGCGATCCTTTCATCCCCTATACGCTTCGTTACAAAGCGCCCTTCGCTTTTTGTTAGTTCCTATACCCTCTTCCTCATGGGTCTTCCTTGCGGTCGACTTGCCCTTGCAGGCGAGGAATAGGGCTTACCTTGTTCCGATGCTGCAACAGGACTGGGTTAGGTTCTATCTCTCCGCCGGCGTGCTGTTTGTCTGTGCAATCTAAACATGGAGTAGATTGTCCCACGCTTGCCTTTTGGCTTGAGCTTATCAGTTTCTTTAGCTCATTTGGCTTCACGACGTTTATCGATAGTTTAGTTACCTTAACCATGCCAGTCAGCCTAGCCCTATCCCGGATGAAACTTCCAGGTCAGCTTTAGCCTCACGGCCTTCACTGATGGCCTTGCGGCCATTCGGTACATTGTCCACCGAGCTTCAGACCCAGAGATTACTCTCTATGCCTGTCGGAGTAGACTACTACCAACAGAATGGCAGGTTTCTCTATTCCCATTTATCTGAGAATCGAAACAATTACAGCATCAACTTTACAAGTCGCACCCATATTCAACCAACTGCCATGTTTTGGTGTGTAACAGAATTCTATTTTGTTTAGTATCCGATCAGCTTGTTGCTTTGTAAATGTTTTATAGAACGAAGCAGCAAAATGTGTATTCAGGTTATCGAGTACCAGCCGAATCTTTTTTGCCTTAGGATAGTCCTTATCCACCAATTCTTTTATAAAATAAGCAAAATCATCCTTTTTCCTGTAAAGTGTTATTTTAGTTCTCCGCTTTCCTGCCAAGGGTTCCACTGCCACAAAGATATTCCTGGTGCCCATGCGGCGATATTCACCATCATACTTTGCCGGACTTCCTGGTTTTAGGCGTATGCGTTGCCTTACATCTTTTATGAGTTGTTTACTTTTTTCATCCATACAAACAACTGGGTATTCTTTATCATACTTCCGGGCATATAAAGCTAACAGCTTATACATCCTTTTTCTGTACTCTGGAGTGATCTTGGCTATGCACCACATTTTTTTTAACCAAGGCTTACATTCGTTTTTTTTAGGATTAACCGGATAGTTTCCCGATTAATGCTTTCCAGGCCTTTCTGCTTACTTAATTTTCCCTTTAACAACTCTAAGCTCCATCTAGCCCTTCCTTCAGGTGGGTCGCTGCAGGCCAGGGCAATTAACTCCGCCTCGTGCTTGTGGTTATATTTTCTAGGTTGACCGCTACGTTCTTTTTCCTGAAGTGACTTTTCCAGGCCTTCTTGCAGATAGCGCTTTCTCGTGCGCCAAACCGTGGTCCGCTCAACCTCCAGAAAATCGACAATCTCCGAGTCCTTCTTGCCTTTATGCAGCAACAAAAGAATGTTTGCCCTATCATATTCCCTTTGACTCCTTTTACCTGTACTTTTGAATAGACGCAAAAACTTTATTTCCGATGGACTCAATTTAATTGACGCCCGCTTCATGGTATAATTTTGAACAACAAGATATTGAAAATTATACTATGTTGCAAAACTATATTGTTACACCACTAGTATATTGTGATGAACATTTCTGGAAGTACCAGCGAATTGTTTCCACAACAAGCAAAGCATTTCAGCATGTTTATCAAAGCGAACGTTTGCTTCATAGCACTAATCATTGTCACCGTAACTGCACTTGCCCAGAAACCGGAAATGCTGCCCAGAAGCACTCCGGAAGCGGAAGGGGTTTCTTCACAAGGCATCATTAACTTCCTCGAAGCTGCGGGAAAAAGCAAACACGAGCTGCACAGCTTTATGTTTCTGCGCCATGGTAAAGTTATCGCCGAAGGATGGTGGAAGCCCTACCGGTCGGATCTGAAACACTCCATGTACTCCGTCAGCAAGAGTTTCACTTCAACGGCAATAGGTTTTGCCGTCAATGAGAACAAGCTGTCCGTGCATGATAAGGTCATTTCTTTCTTCCCCAACGAATTGCCGGATACCGTCAGCCCGTATTTGTCGGAGCTTACGGTGAAGGACCTGCTTACTATGTCTACCGGTCACGACCCGGATCCCACCGGAAACACAAAGGGCAGCAATCACACTTGGGTCAAAACATTCCTCAGCACGCCACTTGTGTATAAACCGGGTACGAAATTTACAAAAGGAATTCAGCGGGGCAAGTTGCAAATAGGTTTTTACTGTTTCCCCTGATATTTTTACCCTATATCAACATAGGTTAACCTTCCATGGCGGCTATAGGCATGGTTCTTTGAAAAATAATTAATTAGTCTTCGCATCTTTTACACATCGGAAGCCGGTATGTTCCAAGCCTGACCGTAATAAAAGAAGTGGTAGCCAATATCGATATCGCCCCAACCATACTGGAAGCTGCCGGACTGAAAGCGCCTGATTACATGGATGGCAAAAGTTTTTTCCCATTATTGGCGGGTAAACAAATCACATGGAGAACAGGCTTACTTTACGAATATTACTGGGAACGGAATTTTCCTCATACACCCACTATTCATGCACTGCGTGGCGATCGCTATAAATATGTTCATTATCAGGGCATTTGGGATACCGATGAATTATATGATATTCAGGCCGACCCTCAGGAATCTATCAACCTGATCCGCAGTCCCGAACATCAGCAAACCGTTAAAGATATGAATCGCCAGCTTTTTGATATCCTTAAAGACACCCAGGGAATGTATATGCCGCTTTATGAAGATCGGGGAGGGCAGCAGAACCTTCGGTATGAATATGGTACCCCCGAATCCGCTTTCCCAAGCTATATTAAGCGGGATAAAACGGTTTCCCCGGAAAGGCCAAATAGAAAATAAAGACTGCAATTCATACACCTGACTTTTCTTATTCATCATTTTAGTATCAATGCCCCGCTACAAAAATATTTTCTATTTCTTCCAGGGTTTTTCCTTTTGTTTCCACCAAAATTTTTAAACAGAACAATAAATTAAGGGTACTAAACCCGGCAAAGATCCAGAATATACCTGCTGCTCCCACACTTTCCAGCAGCCAGGGGAAAAATTGGCCCACCAGCCATACAGCCATCCAAAGAGTCAGCGTACAAAAGGAAACTGCCCTCACTCGTACATCCCCGGGGAAGATTTCATTAATTAGAATCCAGGTTATGGGGCCCAGCGAAAGGGCAAAGCAAGCAATAAATAACAAAAGCATTCCCAACAACAAAGGACCATTGGTATAATCGGTATAAAAACAGGCGCCTACCACCACTAAAGAGCTAATGATGCCTGAAAGTCCCCAGATCAATAAGGGCTTACGCCCCCATTTATCTGAAAGGGAAATAGCCACGCCGGTAAAAATGACATTGACTACTCCTATAATTACCTGGGAATATAAGGCATCCGCATTGTCAAGTCCTGCGGCAGCAAATATTTTAGGCCCATAGTATATAATAGCGTTGATTCCACTGAATTGCTGGAACACCGCCAATAAGACCCCAATTAGCAGTAAGGGGCGGATGTCTTTACTAAATATGGTGCGCGCTGATCGGAGGTTTTTTGCCAGGGAAGCGGTGATAGCCTTATATTCTTCGGCTGCGGCAGATTCGCCTCTAACGACTTTTAGTATGCTTAAAGCCCTTTCTGTTTTGCCTTTCAATAAGAGCCAACGCGGACTTTCCGGCACCAGAAGCAGTGCCAGCATAAAGACCAGCGAAGGAATAGCCATGACAAGAAACATGCTCCGCCATACTTCTTTTTGGAGCAGCCATCTTAGCAAAAAACTATCGTTACCGGCATTAGCCGTTTGGTCTAGTAAAAAGGCATTAGAAAAATAAGCTAATAAGATTCCGACGGTGATAGCCAATTGATAAAGAGAAATCATTTTGCCTCTGGAACGTGCGGGCGCAAATTCTGCAATATACATGGGCGATATAACGGAAGCTACCCCTACTCCTATGCCTCCTACCAACCTGTACCAAACAAGCATATCGGCTGAATCTGACCAGGCACAGCCTAATCCGGATGCCAGGAAAAGTACAGCAGAAAGTATTAATACATTTTTTCGGCCGATTTTATCGCTCAACAAGCCGGCTATAATAACGCCGATAATACTGCCCAGTAAGCCGCTGCTTACAAACCACCCTTCAGTCACAGCGTTCATGTTAAATTGCTTGTTGACCAGTTGGATGGTACCGGAAATAACGGCCGTATCGAACCCAAATAACAAACCGCCCAGTGCCGCTGCGAAACAAATAAAACCGGTTGTTTGAACACCTTTAACCATATCAAAAAAAATTTAATTACCGGTTATAATCATCCTCGTAGCGTTTAATATCTTCTTGCTGCCAGTTACCGAAAGCCACTTCCAAGACCCGGATGGGTTTTTCGCTGCTACACAACAGGCGGTGCCTTTCATTAACCGGTATCCATATTTCATCACCGGCCTGGTAGGTGCGCACAATGTCTCCCACCTGTATGGTAGCGTTATCATCTATTACTATCCATAACTCCGCCCTGCAGGTATGCGATTGCAGGCTTAAGCGCTGACCAGGAATAACGGTCATGAGACTTACGCTGCAAGGCTCGTTATGGGCAAATTGCTTAAAGGAACCCCAGGGTCGTTCAACCAATTTAAAAGGTGGCTTATCGGCCGGAATGACTATATCAATGTTTTCCATATTATTATTTATT
>JBBJMP010000020.1:0-116226 GCA_037718865.1 Chitinophagaceae bacterium
ATCAAATTAATTACGTTTCCTGCCGGTGTATTATTACCCCGGTTAGGGGTAAAACGTTTGTAGAAAATGTGATCATCCTTACCAATTGCCCCAGCGGGGCTACCCTTAGTCACGCTAAGCAAAAATCATTTATTATTACTTTTTAAAAAGGGTAGCCCCTCCGGGGCATAAACAATGCATGCTCAGGGTGCTACAAACGGGTTGCCCCGAGCCGGGGCATGGATGCTTTTGTTATTTCTAAAATGTGAACTACGGTGGCTTTGGAGGAGGCAGCAAAACCGGGTCGCTACCTTCCCTCCACCACACGCCTGTAAACCGTTTCATCAACGGCATTCTCGCTTTTTAGGTATTATAAATCAAATTAATTACGTTTCCTGCCGGTGTATTATTACCCCGGTTAGGGGTAAAATGTTTGTAGAAAATGTGATCATCCTTACCAATTGCCCCAGCGGGGCTACCCTTAGTCACGCTAAGCAAAAATCATTTATTATTACTTTTTAAAAAGGGTAGCCCCTCCGGGGCATAAACAATGCATGCTCAGGGTGCTACAAACGGGTTGCCCCGAGCCGGGGCATGGATGCTTTTGTTATTTCTAAAATGTGAACTACGGTGGCTTTGGAGGAGGCAGCAAAACCGGGTCGCTACCTTCCCTCCACCACACGCCTGTAAACCGTTTCATCAACGGCATTCTCGCTTTTTGCGATCACTACCGTTGCTACGGTATTGCCAATAAAATTAGTGATTGCCCTGCCTTCACTCATGAACCGGTCAACACCTATGAGCAGGGCCAGCCCTTCAACAGGTATAACTTTAATGGCAGTTAACGTAGATGCAAGAACGATGAAGCCACTGCCTGTTACACCGGCTGCCCCCTTGCTAGTGATAAGAAGTATGCCGATAACCGTTAACTGCTGACCCAGTGAGAGGTCGATATTAAAAACCTGGGCAAGAAAAATGATGCTCATGCTCAGGTAGATGGTTGTACCATCAAGATTAAAACTATATCCCGTGGGAATGACCAAACCTACTACTTCTTTTTCGCAACCGGCGTCCTCCAGCTTTTTCATAACAGAAGGCAAAACGGCTTCACTGCTGCTGGCGCCAAGTACAATCAGGATCTCCGCCTTTATATAACCGAGCAGCTTCCACAAACTGAACCGATAATACCTGCAGATCAGGTTAAGCACAACAAATATGAAAAGAATGCCTGTTGCGTAAAAAGTAAGCATAAGCTTCCCAAGCAAGGCAAGGCTTCCGAAACCAAATTTGCCGATCGTATACGCCATTCCACCGAAAGCGCCAAGCGGACTTAACTTCATGATGATCTTCAGAATATTGAATAAAACCTTATTGATCTTTTCAAAACTGATCAGCACCGATTCACCCGCTTTATCCAGCCATTTAAGGCCGATGGCAAACAATATACTGAAAAACAATACCTGCAGGATATCACCTTTTGCAAATGCGTCTACTATATTGGAGGGTACTATATGGGAAAAAAATTCTCCCCAGTTTAACTCCTTTGCTTCAGCGGCAATTTTTGCAACCTGTCCTGAATCAAGGTTGCCAGCAGGAATTCCGGATCCCGGCCTGACCACGTTGGCTACTATCAATCCAATGATCAGTGCCAGGGTGGTAACCACTTCAAAATAAATCAGTGCTTTTCCTCCTACCCTTCCTACTTTTTTTAAATCGCCCGCCCCTGCTATGCCGGACACGATAGTAAAAAAAATTACAGGAGCTATTACCATCCGGATCATATTGATAAATGTATCGCTGATCAGTTTGGCCGTCGGAGAGAAAGATGGCACCAGCCACCCTGTTAACACACCGGCCATTATGCCAATAATAACCTGTATATACAATACTTTTAAGTACTTCACTCTTTACATTTAAATTTTGAAACGTTAGATACAGACTTCCCACTTTACTGGTAATGGTAAAGCCCGGCTCCAGATCTATTAAAACAATTCCTGTTCGTCAGTGAAATACGTCTTTCTTCCATTTTGCATTTCAGCACGTATGACGGCACCACCCGGACTATGTTTTCTTTTGGCATTATGGATCTTTAAAAAATCCCTCACCTCACCGCTGATGATGTCAGGGTGCGTTTTGCGTATCTGCTTTTCCGCATCGGTTAGAACGGTTTTGATGGATTGGACCAGGACTTTAATCTTTTGCTCGGGAATCTTATTACAGACAGACAACGGCGAAATGCCCGCATTCCATAAAATTTCATCCGCATAGGCGTTACCGATACCCCTGATCACGTGCTGGTCCAGCAAAAACTTTTTGATGCTTGTCCTTTTCTTTTGCAACTGCTCTTTCAGAAAGGTGACATCAACTTGTTTCGATAAAGCATCCGGTCCCTTATCACTTTCCGGATTTAAAGCAGGTACCGCCATTCCCTGGTAATCAGAAAGTGCGAGGCCTTCACCACCTTCAAAAATTAATTCGATAATGGTATTACGGCGTTCATTGGCTTCTCTGAAAAAGTGCAGTTCCCCGTTAAGCATCAGATGTAATCCCAACACGTTGCCATTTTGAAATTCAACATGCAGCTCTTTACCTACGCGGTGAATACTTTTCACACTTTGATTTTCGATACTCTTTTCAAGAGTTTCCGGGGGCACGTTAAGCCTGGACTTATTGACAACGGTAACTTTTTTTACCAGCTTTCCTGCAAACGCCTTATGCAGATTTTTACTGAATACCTGAAGATCGGGTAACTCGGGCATGTTAGACTTGTTTGTACCAATAATACTGATTTTCCGCTTACTTTATTCTTATCTTTTAGAAATGATTGTATCACAACACGTTCAAATTCTCTCAACATTAATTAAATATCAACCATCCGGATAATTGACGACATTCACCGATTAAGTTAATAATACATAGTATGAAAACAATACTACTAGCCGTTGCCCTTTTCATTTCATCGATTCTTTCGGCACAGACCGATACCTTGAAATCGGGTGTAGTTAACTGGAATAAACTCGAGACAAATAAACAGGGAAGAAGGCAATTGATAGAGGGTGCAACCAGGGATCTTGCCAATCTTCACATACACAGTTCGACACTTGCTCCCGGGCAGGCAAATCACCCACTAATAGCATACAACGATGTTGAAGAACTAATCGTTGTAAAAGAAGGTCATCTTACCGTAACAATTGGAGACACTACGAGATCACTGGAGCCCGGCGGCATTGCCCTGATCGTAGCAGGAGATAAACAGCGCTTTCAAAATAGTTCAAATAAAGCTGTTATTTACTATGTATTGCAATTGAAGTCCAAAGCTCCGGTAAACATGCAGAGGGGCAAGCAGGCTGGTGGTTCTTTTATCAGAAACTGGAGCGAAATGGTGATGCGAGCTACCGATAAAGGCGAGTCGAGGCCTATTGTTGACCGGCCATCTTCCATGTTTGGACGTTTCGAGATGCACGCCACCGCACTCAATCCAGGTTTTGCCAGTCATGATCCCCATACCCACCGGTCAGAAGAAATCATTCTGATGATCAAAGGAAACGTGATACAGCAAATCGGGCAAACCAAACACCAGGCCAGTGCAGGGGACCTGATTTACCTTGCTTCAGGCGTGCTGCATAATACCAACAATACGGGCAGCGTACAATGCGGATATTTCGCTATACAATGGGTAAACTGAGTTGGTTGATCAAAGTGTTGTTTGCCGCAGATTTTCAGATTACGACGATTGCAAATGAGGCCATTAAGACCGCATCACGCTAATCTTCTCTCCGGTAAAGTCAGGAAATAATATTTTCGGATTCTTTAGTTGTAAATGTTTTACAGCAACTTCGCTGAACACGGTGCGGAAATCGGTTGTAACCGCAAGGTCTCGTCCATCTTCCAGGTTCTCGATGGCCAAAGGTTTTATATTTCCATGGACCAGGCCACCGTTAACGTCATTTCCAAGAATGAAGTTACAGGAAGCCCGTCCATGATCTGTGCCACCTGTGCCGTTCTGCTTCACCGTACGGCCGAACTCGGTCATGGTCATGATAGTAAGGTCATCCTGGTAAGAGGCCGTATCAGTCCACAACGCAGTAATGCTGTTACTGAGGTCTGTTACATTCCTGGCAAACACACCAGTAGCGGAGCCCTGGTTAAAATGTGTATCCCATCCGCCCGATTCGGCAAAGGCCACTTCAAGTCCTATATTCATTTTTATCAGTTGGGCCACTTGCTTTAGGGAGTCACCCAGAGCTGTATTCGGGTAAACCGCGTTATAATCCGGTTTATAATTTTTTGTATCTGCCTTTTGCAACATTTTTACGGCATCGAAACTTTCCCTTCCGGCCTTATTCAGCAGGGAAGAAGACGTTTTATCATACAGGTCTTCAAAGCTTTTTGCGGCCATATTTGTTCCCATCGGGTTACCCCGCATCTGAATGGCAAAATCCTGCAGGTTGCTTATGGCAACGGAAGGATGGTCGCCGTAAAAAGAGCGGGGCAGCGATGAGGTAAGGCTTACGGCACGGAAAGGAGTGGCTTCATGTCCTAATAAGCCTACTGCGCGGTTAAGCCAGCCACTTGAAGTTCCTTTGTTAAAAGGTGTACCGGACTCCATATAATCCTGTGCATCAAAATGCGAACGGCTGTTATTGGGGGAACCGATGCCGTGCACAATGGCCAGGCGTTTCTCCCTGAATAAGGTCTCAAAAGACCTCATGGAAGGGTGAAGTCCAAAGCGTCCATCAAGGTCAATCAAAGAAGGCGCGCCGGCTTTAGCCGCAGACATGAACAAATTGGGCCTTGCTTTTCTTAAATACTCATCGGTGAATGGCGTAACGGCCATTAAGCCGTCCATAGCTCCACGTTGAAAAATACAAACCAAAATCTTATTTTTCCGGAACAGTCCAGCCGGCTTGACGCCATTTGCTGCCCGGGCCAAAAATTGGGGGACGCCTCCTAAACCAATCCCAAACAGGGCCAGCCCACCGGATTTTATGAATCCTTTTCTTGTTGTCATAACTGCATAATGCTAAACGGTGAAATTGTAAATAGTTTTATTAGACTGCGTGTTCCTTATTAGATTATCGGATGAACTACCATAACTCGGGCTTTAGCCGCAGATTCGCAGATTGGGACACCGTTTTACCTTCGCTGATATTCCGGAGAACCAATGATGATACCTACTACCTGGCTCAACATCGAATTGTCTCCCGCAGCCGACGAAAGGGAAGTATAACTGTTCTTACCCGTTCCTTTCTTGCCTGGCTTTTCCTTAAACTTTTTAACCTGCATTTCCTCATCCGTCATCGCATCCTCATTCATAGCCATGCCCGCCGGTGGCACAGCCGTTTTTCCAGCGGCTTCATCTACTTTTTTTATTAGTTCGGGGTCATTTAGCAAAGGAGTTAGCCGCTTAATTGTTTCTTCAAGATTACGCTCCGGCATCACCAGGCTGCCATACGTCTTTAAAGCTGCTTCAGCACTTTCAGGTTCATGGTGGTTGTTCAAAGCGGCAAGGTCTATCCGTATACCCGGTATTCGCTGTGAGGCAAGGGCCAGACCAAAATTCATCCGGTTAAGCAAGGCCCCGGTGTTGATCCAATATTGGCCCTTATCAGGAAATCCGGTAGGAGCCTGGTAAAAATATAAGCGCTGGCCCATCTTGCTCACCCAGTGATACAACTGGAAGGGTTGCCTGATATCTGCATGAAGACTGCGTACAGCACTGATGGCCAGTTCAAAAGGTGACTTTGTCTTTTCCCTTATTACTTCCTGTTTCCAGAACTCGGGTGATGATACCAATGTAATTAGCACCTGCCTGATATCACCATCCTTTTCGGCAAACGTTTTTGTCATCTTATCAACAAGCGGCTGGGGAGGATTATCGCTAAGGAACCGGATAGCAATTTTCCTGGAAATGAACCGTGCTGTTGATGGATGATGAGCCAGCGTTTTTAACAGGCTCATGCCTTCTTCGAAACCACCATTTGGCGGGAAGTTTTTACCAAGTACAAGTTTTGCTTTATTATCGTGCCTGTTGGCAGCGAACAGGAAATCACCATCCTGTATAAAACCCTGCTTTTCCAGTCTGCCAGGACCGATACGTTCGATGACCTTCCTCACTCCTTTCCCACCACCATAGTCGCTCATGGGAAAGACTGTCCAGCCGGTTAACACCCGGGCAGCTTCGGTAACATCCTTTTGGGTATAACCTCCGTCAACACCCAGCGTATGTAATTCCATTACTTCACGCGCATAATTTTCATTGATCCCCTGTGCTTTTTTTACTTTCTGAATTTTATTCATTAATAATGACCGTTGTGAAGAATCGGCCATCTCATCTTCCTGCATCCGGCGTTGGGGGTAAGCCTGTTTAGTTTCAGCGGCATTAACTGCACTGCTGAAATTATCCAGGTAAAAAAGCATGGCAGGTGACTTGGCCGTGGCCACAAGCAGTGATTCAAATTTACCCATCACATTGGGGCGAATTACGTCCCTCTCGTAGGCTGGTATAAACTCAGCACAATCATTTTTTGAAATGGATACATTAAAATGGTTGAACCAGAAATCGGTAAGCACTTCCTGCAATTGGTTATTACTAAGGGCTGCCCTAAGTATCTTCTGATTAATGAACTGGCGAAAAAGCTCCTGTTGAGGTTTAAGTCCTTTCTGCGCCATATAATCTTCCAGACGCGACTTGTATGCCTTTTTATCATCTTTATTCACTGAGTCTTTACTGATAAAGCCGTCCTGGATAGCCATACGTAACACTTTGGCTCCTTTGGGGTATGTATTAACAATTTGCGTGTTAGAAAGGGTCAATGCCTCATAACTACTCAAAAGTTTGTTCAGGGAATCATCTGCAAGGCCTGCATTTAACTGCGAAAGAAACCATTTTTCAAGACCTGTTTTAGTCACTTCATCTACCTGGCCGGGAGTAGGTCCGTAAGTGAAGCGATTCAGTAAATGAGCTGCGGCCTGCCGCTCGGTTAGTCCGGCCTGTTTGTATGGAAATGCAATGGGAAGCTTATCTGGATTTGGTTGATCAAAGGAGGATAGTTGATCAAAGGAGGATAAGAGTATCCCGCTCAACAAAAAGAAAACAGTGCATAAAACAGGTAACGCATGCTTCATAATAAAATATTTACTGTATTGAAGAGATGATATATAGTTCCCGGGATAAGGGTGTATCACTACAAAATAAAGTGATTATCAGACATTGTATACGTTTTAAGGTTTAATATGTACTAAATCAAATTTTCTTTAAGATGCCTCCAAACTTAACACTTACACATTGAGGAGAATATCAGGTAGCATTTAAATATGCTGTTAAGTTATCATTAATTTTGTTGTATATTTTACTGGTGGGATTTAAGGTTAATACAGTTTTCAGTATGGAAAAAAAAAAACTAAAAGTGTTGATCTCTGCGCGCTTGAAAAAGATGAAAAAGTATTGTGACAGCATTCAACATTCCTTCGGGGACGAGGACATTCACAAGTTCCGGGTTGAAGTGAAAAAACTCCGTGCTTTCCTGCGATTGATCGGTCTCGGATTAAAAAATCCCGGGAATTTGAAATTACCTAAAAAGCTGAAAGATATAAATGCCGCAGCGGGGGTTATTCGTGATATCCATTTGCACCTGCAAAGAATGGAAGCTGCAGTTCCTGAAAATGCAGATAAACCGGACAGTTACCTGAACTTATTGAAGGAGAAAGTAGCAAAAACGCAAAAAAAACTGGGCAAATTACTTTCAAAAGATCCCATGCCATCAATGGAAAAAGAGATTTTGAAGGCCTTGCCTGCACATTTACCTGTTGAAACAATAAATAAATTTGTGAAGCAAAAGATGACTGCCATTGCCTTGCTTATCCTCGGCCGGCATGAGGAGGATGAAGATATTCATACCGTCCGTAAACACCTGAAAGACCTGATGTATGATGTAAGGATCTTCCAGGAAGACGAAAAAAATGCGTTACTCAAACCCTTGTTGGCAGCTGAAAAAATAAACCAGATTGACCAGCTAGCACAACGCCTTGGTGAATTCAACGATATATGTTTTGCGATCTTATTTCTGGAGCCTGGTTATCTTAAACAGGTGGATGAAAATGAAAAGAAGCAGTTGCTCCGGATACAGGAAGGATGGCTCCAGGAAAAGAAAACGCTCAAACAGGCCGCCCTAAACAACCTGTCTTCGTTTTATCCTGCTTTTATTTCATCTGCCAACTAATGGTGTCTGGTGGTTGACCCATTAACCATCTTTATAAATCTCTCCCTGTATTCTTTGATTATCAAGGCAAGTCACTAATCTTGGCATCCTCCATCACTATCGCACTATTAAAAGCTGGCTGCATTTGCTTTTGATAATTATTCAGGTCTTTTTTACTCAATCCGTTTGCTATCATTTTTCCTGCTTTCCTGATGCGTCTTTTAAATCTTTTCTTACCCATAAATGGTTTCAGGTCGGAAAGTGCTTTTTCCAATTTTTCCTGGATGCTTTGTTTCTTTGATTTATTGTCCTGATTATTGTTCGTTACAATACTTTTAGCATTATTCATAATTTTGATATTTGTTGTTTACAAACTTAACTAAAAGATAATAATGGTAATGTTAAGTTTTACCTGAGTAGTTATATTTAAGGCGGTTCGTCATTCCTTCGCCCACAGCGGATTATCTTCCGGTATCTTATCTCCCACCATGGCGAGCAGCTGAATGGCATTCAAGCACCATTGTGCGGTATGATTGGTTGATATCCCCGGAACCTCTTCCAGTGGCCTGATGACGTCATGACCGCTCAGCATTTTCGAGTCAAACTGGCCTTTGGTTTTCTCATTCAAAAACTCATTCCAGGCACGCTGGGCATATTTGGGATCATTTGTACGTTTTGCCGCATATGCGGGCAGCCTGGCATACCAGGGGCCCGGCTGTCCGAGCTGGGCGGGTTTACCCAGGGCTTTTCCGACTTCTTCCGGCGAAGCACCGTACAGTTTACAGAATTGCAGCCAGAGTCTATCCCAGCTTGGATCCTGTAACAGGTCAGTCAGTTCGTAGGCGATCTCCGGTCCGCCCATAAGCACACTTAACATTATAACCCAGCGACAGGTTGTCCAGTCGGATGAACGAACCATCTTCGATCCAGCGCGAAGAATAGATAGCCGGCTGCCCGTATGCGATACCATCATCCAATGCATCTGCCAGCACATTTTGTCCGGGCAGCAAACTGATCCTTTGCTGGTCAAGTGCCGTATTGTTGAAAACATCATTACCCTGAACGCCCCTGAGCAGGAATGAAAGGTCGAAACTTTTGTAGTTAAAACTGTTTGTAAGGCCAAATGTAAAATCAGGCTGGGTGTTACCAATGATGGTAACATCATCCGTAGCTGAAAAACGGCCGTCTTTACTGATGTCTTCAAATTGTTCCAACCCGTTTTTTAATTCGTAGACCTGAGGCCATAGAATGTGCCCAGTGGTTGTCCCGGGATGATGGCCTGGCTGTTAACTCCTGAAAGTCCGAACCCTGAAACCAGGTAGTTACGCAAAATTTTAGTGCTCCACTTTTCGTTCGACAAGCTGACAACTTCATTACGGTTAGCGCTGATGTTGAAATCAACTTTCCATCCGAAATCCTTTTGCTCTATCAGCCTGCTTCCCAGGGCAAGTTCGATTCCCTTATTCTCTACTTCCCCCACATTCGCCACCTGCGTAGACACAACGGAGGTGAAGGAATGGTGAAACTTAACAGCAGGTCTTTCGTATTCTTTTTATACACGTCGAGTGATCCGTAGATACGGTTATTCATCAACTGGAAGTCGGTTCCGATGTTGAACTGCGAAGTCTCTTCCCATTTGATATCGGGATTGGCATATCTTTCAGGGGCGACTACCGTTATGGCGCTTCCCCCAATGATGTATGCGTTAGAAGTGGCGCCCAGCGTGGGCTGAGAAAGAAGGTTGCCGATTTCCTGATTGGCCGTTATGCCATAGCTGACCCTTAATTTTAAGTCATCCACTAATCCGCCTTTTGGAAAAAAGCTTTCATTGGAAACCCTCCATGCCAATGAACCGGAAGGAAATGTTCCCCATTTATTTTCCGCGCCGAACCGGCTTGAGCCGTCGCGCCTGACCGTCAATGTCATCAGGTACCTGTCAAGGAGGCTATAATTTATGCGTCCATAAAATGAGATCAGCTTGCTCAATTCCCGATAAGACGAGATCACATCGCGCTGACTGGCCGCACCGATATTGAAGTACCTAAATTCATCGGATATAAAATTGGAAACCCTATTCCTGAAGCCTTCATCCGTAAAACCCCGGTAAGAGTAGCCGGCAACCGCATTGATGCGATTTGCACCATTGATCTCCTTATTGAAAAGAAGGGTTGTTTCCAGTAGTTTGCTCCAGTGTTTGGAAGATTGCAGGTTGGCTAAACCTCCCAGGCCCTGACCAAGCGGGTTACCCCGGGGAACATAGGCTTTTCCATCAATTTCTTCAAAAGTGTAACCAAGATTTACATTAACACTGAGCGGGCCGAATATGGAGTAGGTGGCAGAAAGGTTTCCGAGTTTCCGGCGGGTGGTACGGAAGTCCTCAATTTGTTCAGCATAGGAAACAGGGTTGATGATGAATTGGTTGATCTGTGCAAATCTTCCTGAAGAATCGTAGACAGGGAAGGTCGGGTTGAACCGCAAAGCATCTTTCAGGATGCTTCCACCTTCGCCGGAAAGTTCGCTGGAAACCGGGGCGTTGTCTTCTTCCACCTGGGCCCCGCTCAGGTTCAGATCTACAGCAAGATTTTTTATCAAACACTAAATTCAGTTAAATAATTTATTAAACTAACCTGTACTATCTGTAATCATGTGCGGATGTGCAAGGTGCGGATGTGCGGATAAAATAAAATAATTAATTTTATTAATCAGCAAAGTCAGCTTAAATGACCAGTTGATGAATATGAATACAATTGCACATCTGCACATTCTATGATAAACACATTAATTAAGGACAGGAGGCAGTTTTTAAAAATGGGATTGCTTTATGCTTTGCAGGCCTCTGTCAGTTCCGTTTATCCTGGCATTGGAAGAACCGATATTTTAAAAAGGGCTATTCCTTCATCGAAGGAACTTCTGCCAACTATCGGACTCGGAACCTGGCGGCAGTTTGATGTGAACCCCTCGGGCAGTGAAGGGATGGCCTTGAAAGACGTATTGAGCACTTTAATTAAACACTCACCTGGGTCGATGATCGATTCCTCTCCCATGTACGGTTACTCCGAATCTTGCATTGGTACGCTTGCCGAACAATTCAAACAGCGTCGTTCTTTCTTTTTTGCCAGTAAGGTTTGGATTTCGGGCAAATCAGCAGGCATTAGTCAGATAGATGATTCGTTTAAAAGATTCCGTACCCAACAAATGGATCTTATGCAGGTGCATAACCTGGTTGATGTTAAAACACAATTGAAAACCTTGTTTGACCTGAAGGATCAGGGTAAGGTCAGATATGTTGGTGTGACGCATTATTTGCCGGGAGCATATCCCGAGATCATACGTATCATGAAAAATGAAAAGATCGACTTTGTTCAATGCTGTTATAATATTCAGGTGCGGGATGCAGAAAAGGAATTGTTGCCGTTTGCCCGGGACAAAGGAATTGCAGTAATTATCAATCGCCCTTTTGAGGAAGGCCAGTTATTCAATGTTGTCAGCAACAAAAAACTCCCTGGATGGGCCAGGAATTATGGCATTAGTTCCTGGGCACAGTATTTTCTAAAATTTATTCTTTCTCATTCAGCGGTTACCTGCATCATACCCGGCACTTCTGTGCCTGAACACCTGTTTGAAAACCTGCAGGCAGGCACAGGAATACTGCCGGATGAGCAGGTGAGGAAAAACATGATCGAGTACTTCAATAAAGATTAAGGGGCCATTGCCTTTAACAAGATAGTTGTCTCAGACTTTCACTTTTTAACGAGCTGTTATTTGTTCCCTTGGCATTTTCAGGGAATGTGAGGGCTGTGGCAGAGATTCTGATGCCCCGTGTTCTTTCCGATATTTAACCAGGTTGATTAGAAGCACGCTTCCCAGAATTATTACAAGACCTGTTGTCTGATAAAAGGAAATTGACTCATTGGCAAACCAAACGCCCAACAGAACAGCCACGACGGGATTTACATAAGCATAGGTGCTGACCTGGGTAGCCGGACGAACCTGTAACAGCCACACATAAGCGCTGAAAGCTGCAATCGATCCGAAAAAGATTAAATAGAGTAACGAGAGCCACGACTCGGCCGGAATAGTGTTCCATTGGAGATGCTGTGCTTCTCCACGTACCAGGCTCACCAGCGTAAATGCAAGTCCTGCAGCCATCATTTGCCAGGTGCTGTTGACCGGGGCAGAACCTGATCGGGATTTATATCCAGCGTATAAAGAGCCGCCCGCCCATGCTATAGCTCCGAATATTAACAGAACCAGTCCTGCCAGCTGCGATTGATCTTTGACCAGGGACGAAGCAGCGCTAAAGTTTTCAATAAACAGCAAGACCACTCCTGCAAAGCCAGTGACCAGTCCGGCAAGGGTTGCTTTGCTTTTAAAGTTTACAGACCACTTCGGCTTATCGAGCAACACAAACCAGATAGGTGAAGAAGATAATATAATAGCTACCATCGATGTGGGCAGAAATTGTTCTACCCATATCACTATCCCATTACCCACAAACAGCAATAGAATACCGCTTATAGCTGCGTGTTTAATATCTTCTTTAACAAAAACCTTATCTCCTTTCAGCAAGCACCAGCTCATTAATATCAGGCCGGCGGTGAGGAACCTGATTGCACCCAGCAGAAAAGGAGGAAAACCATTCACAGCTTTTTGGATAAACAGGTATGTTGAACCCCAAACAATATACACCGTGGCAAAAGCCAGGATGACCATTAGAGAGGAAACGGGTTTATTTTTTACCGGCGGCATAATCTTTAGGTTTTGGGACCACTAACTGCTGTTGTTCTTTTACGGTTTCTAATACGATAATCGTTCGGGTGGAAATTATATTCGGGATCTTGCTGAAGCTGTTGCGCATAAGATGCATTAAAGAAGCGGAATCGAAAGTACGGATCTTGATCAGATAACAGTCGTCCCCCGCCACGTGATGAACTTCCTGCACTTCCGGGACTTTGGCCAGTTCTTTTGCGGTTACATTGCATCCTACACCATCAGCAGCTTTCATGAATATAAAGGCCAGCAGCTTCTGCTGTAAAGGATCAGGGTTTAGTCGCACGGTATATTGAAGGATAACGTGCTTCTGTTCCAGCTTTTTTACCCGTTCCAAAACCGCAGATGGGGCCATATTTAACTCCCTCGCCAGTTCAGCGTTGGCTATCCGGGCGTTATCCTGCATCAGATGTAGAATGTGCAGGTCTATATTGTCCAAAATAACTTCTACTCCGCTTATCATTCTGCAAATGTAGTTAAATGCAGAATAACATTACATAATATGACTTGAGAAGTTGATAAAATTCTGTTTTAAATGAAATGATAGGAGGTTAAGCAGGTTGCCCATCTCTTTTCTTTCTCATTATGCCTTTTTCTCATTATGCCGGAGAACGTTAACAGTTACCAGGAGTTGTCCCACGTGACGCATGGTATGTTCGGCTGCATGTACGAAAAGACCTAGAACATTGGAGGGAAGCTGTGCGCGGCCGACACTGCGGGGTTCGGGCAGGGTCTTTTCATCTGTTTGTTTCAGTTGATCCAGGGCCAGGTCTACCTGTTTAAAAAATCGCAGAGCCAGTTGTTTACTGCTTAGGTCGGGCTGTTGCTTTTCCATGGCAAGCGCAGTTAACTGGTCCTTGGAAAGGGCTTCACCTTGTGCATAGGTAAACAGCCGGTCAATGACACCGGCAAGGTGCTGCAAGTGGAAGCCTGGTGATGCCATTCCCGCTGGTCCTTCCCATAAGCGATTTTCAGGAAAATCGCTTATTAAGAATTCTACTTCTTCACGAGCCTGTAATAAGGCATGGGCTACTGGCTGAAGAAGCATGGGAATATGCGGCACCGGCCCACGAAGCCAGACTTCGGCGATTTGAGGTGTGGGCATAAATGAAGATGCGTGTTAATGGTTGTAAAGATACTGGAGGTGGTTGGTTATTGTGAGTAGGCGGCCTGGTCATGTGCGCGGCGTACTCGTGCCTCTTGTCAAGCTTGCCTGGCTCTCGCGCCAGGGTTGATTACTGCTCATCTCTTATACTTTGTCGTGCCTTTAAAAGCATGGTTTGATAATCTTCTTTAAAAGTTTCTGAAACAACTTTTTCTAGTTCCGCTTCAAGATTAAATAAAATACGTTCCTCCGCTTGATCTTGAAACAGGGCTGAGTGTCCTTCTATATTAAAACTCTGCAACCACTCAAGCAATACAAGGGCTTCATCATTATTAAGTTTTATAGACACATAATTGTTTTCATTAGTAGCATTCATATTTATAACCCTCCGTGTTGAAGAACGTTTTGTAATTGTGCAAGATTTAGTTTCCAACCGCTAATAAACTGACTTGAGGGGCTGGATATAACATTAAGACCTGAACTTGGATTGATATAATGAATTACAGATTGACCCCTGTATACTCCATTAATAGCTTGTACTCCCGATGAGTTAATATGCTGATTAATTGCAGAGCTAAACTTTGCAGCGTTCGCTTTGTTATAGTTACCTAAAACCCCAAAATCTCCAGCATGTTTAAACTTGGCTTGCAACTGCCTTGACGTATTAAGTAAAATACTACTGCTGCTACTAACCCTATTAACTGCTGCTTTGGTTAATACCTTACCACCGCTCTTTGCTATTGCATTGATAACTCGTCCGCCAATCTTACCTACCAATCCACCTATTGGCCCTATGGGCACCAGGCCCCATGCAATCATTTCGGCCACCTCTGCCTGCTCTTCCCAGTATTCATCCTCAGCTTCTCGTATGTTGGTCGCAGCTTGAGACATTGCGTCGCTAAACTTGCCTCGAGCCTGATTGTTCAGTTTTTGCCTGTCAAGAAATCTTTTTATCTGTTCATTACTATGACCGTTCCCTCTTTGTTTGTCTACCCAGGCTGCAACGAAACCATAACTTAAATTATTCCACGGATTACTCTTCTTTGCCGTAACCACTACTTCTTGTAAAACTTCAGGATTTTCCTTAGTTGAAAGCAGCCCGAAAGGATCATTGTATAAAATTGGATTGTTGTTCCCATAAACATAAGGCGAGTAATTAAATAAGACATCTGCCAACTTATCTATCTGTCCGAACCTCCCCAGCTGCGGATCATACATCCTGTTGGTGGCATCATACCACTCCAATCCGCTTCCATCACTAAACTCTTTGTTCTGTAATTCGTTGCCGCCATTAAAGCCTCTCCTATTCTCCACCCCTCCCGCCGCCTTACTACTTATCCCCTCCATCGTCAGCCCGAAAGGATAGTAATGCGTTTCTTCAAGCAGCGGGCCCCTCACATGGGTGACCTGCAGATTGTCAAAGAGCACCTTGAGCTCACTTTCATTGCTCACATAAATATACAAATATCCGTTCTTAGTTATTTTTACCGGGCTGCCGGTAAACCTGTCGTGGTTCCGGTAGCCCGTGTTGTCATAATCGTTGACCCTCTCAAAGCCGCCGTCAACATAGTTCAGCTGCCCGTCAAAATGGATATAGTTCAGGTATGCCCTGGGAACAGCTGCCGGTGTCGACCGACGGGGATCATGGATAAAAGCGTTCAGGGGACCTGCCACCGCACTGCCAGCCAGTATGTCCGCACCAGGGCCTCCCTTGACGGCTGCCCCTGCTGAACTTAAGAACCCGCTCAGCAGCTCCCCCAGGACCACCGCCCCGGTACTTCCCGCACCGGCCTGTTCCACCGGCGGCATGTACACAGACTCAGCCCTGATCATCACCTCATCGCCGGCCATCACCTTTAGCACCATGCCCAGGCCTGTCTTCTCTCCCGCAGCGTTCACAACCCGGTAGGCACGGTCCTGCAGACCGGGATGACGCTCCTTGACATCGGCAGCAAGATCTTCTACCTGACCCTCTTTGATATCATACACCTGTTGCTCCCGGGCCAGGTTCGCCTTTTCCAGACCAGCAGCCGGATAACAGTCCACTGCTTTTTGCTCCGTCAGCACCATCCTTATGTTGCCCAGGTGGTCCCTGATAAAATAGTCATACTCCAACCTGGCCCCTTGTGTGCTGCAGGAACCCCCGCCAGCCTTCTCAAAGCGTATCCTGCCTTCTTCATGGCTGATGAACTGCAGCTCATCATCCTGGTAGACCATCGCTCCCAGGTAAAGGGTCGTGGTTGTCTTCTGCGGGGTGACGGTCCTGTCCAGGGTTTCTTTGCTTAGCTTGTTGCCCAGGGCGTCATAGGTGTAGGTGATCCTTCCTTTTTCCCTTAGGACATCCTGCTGCAAGATGGTTATCTGCCCGGGCAGGTTCAGGTGGTTGTAGCTGATACGGCTGATCGCTTTGTTGCGGTCACCGGTAAGGTTGCCGTTATCATCATAGCTGTAGTCATCACTGCCATCATGGTTCCCATCCCTGAAGTCGCTGCCGCCACTGCCCAGCGCTGAGCCATCCTTGACCTCCCGGAGTTTATTGCTCAAGCCACCGAGCAGGTAACTATACTCCAGCTTGTCCAGCTCTGCTCCTGGGTTTGCTGCCCTCCACCCCTGCTGGCTCATCGCTTTGATATTGCCATTGGCGTCATAAGCCGTCGTGGGATCTATCCCGTCGCCCATCCTCATGCTGAAGTTCATGGTGGCACTGCCCCAGCTGCCATTAGCTTCCCTTTGCTGGTAGTCCCCTTTGAGCAGGCGGTTGGCCTCATCATAGGCAAAATCATATTGCCTCTTCACCCCGTCACCCCTGCTCTGCCAGACCGCCCGGCTGATGTTGCCATTGAACTGCGGTTTGCCAGGGCCGCCGCCGGCTCCCGCGATCCCTTTGTCATAGCCCAGCTCCATCCCAAACCAGTGATGACTACTACTACCCTCCCTGAGGGAATGGCTGTTGACACCCCGCAGCCAGCCGCGGATGTTGTAGCCATAACTTAGTTTCTCCAGGCCATCATCGCTATGGGAAGAATGGCCCAGGGTCTTATCGCTGAGGCGCCCCAGGGCGTCATAGCCGTTTCTGACGATGACCTGTCGGGGTTTGGTAACCGTCTCTCCCCCACGGGTGCTGATCACCGTCTTTGACAGGGTCGCTACCCTCCACAGCTCATCATAGGCCGTCTCGGTGATCACCGTATGCTCCTGGGGGTCAGTACCCCCTTTTTGTCCAACGGCGATCTGAAGCAGCACCATGCCGCTATGGCTGTACTGGGTGGTGGTCACGTCCACACCACCGGAAAGGTTAGTGCTCCCAGCCTGTATCACCCTCCCCTTATCATCATAGTAAGTGATGCTGTACAGATAATCATCCCTTCCCAGCACCTTTGTCCTTGTGCCGGTGACCAGGCCCCGAACCGAGCCGCTTTGTACCACACCTTCAGCATAAGGAAAGCTGGTGGGGGATGACGGCAGTAAATACCCCTCATGGCTGGTTGCTCTCCAGCTCCCAAAAGGGGTCGGGTACTTACCCAGCCACTCATAACCATCATAAAAACTGCGGCTCAGCTCCACGGTGGTGTAGCTGCCCGGGTAGGGATAGGATGAGCTGGCCCTGGCATGCTGCAGGTGATAGGCATGATCCTCAAAGTGCACAGGGTCGCTCAGCAGTCCTGTAGCCAGGGGCCGGTTAAGATCATCATAGTGCGTGTACAGCCACTGGTGATCCTTTCTCAGGTTAGCGTCCTGGGTCATCACCAGCCGGTCCCGGGAGTCATGGACCATCCTTATCTGCCCTGCGCCGGGAACCTTTTTGGTGATCATGAGCCTGCGGGAGTCGTAGCTGTACTGAAAACACTGCTCCTCAAGCAGCAGCGTGGACAGCTGCCAGTTCACGGCCGGCCTGGCCAGCTCCTCCACTGCCCGCGGCTGGATCACCAGACGCAGCAGTCCCAGCTCATCATAGACGTAATAGGTGCAAAGCCACCCCTCATGGCCCGGGGAAGGGTGCCCGGAGAGCTGCACCTTCTTGAGTACCATCTTTCCTTCCTGGTCCTTATACTCGACCACCTTTTTGCGGTCTTCATCCAGGGTGAGGGTTTCGGATAACTGTCCGGGGGCATAATCGCCCTGGGCGTAGATGCTGTTCCCTGCTACCTTCCAGGACTTCACCTGGTCGGAGCCCTCCTGGACAAGATATGACATCTCCACCCCATGGCGGTCGGCCGCCAGGGCTTCGGGCTCAGAGCCGGCCCAGCTGTTGCCGGCAGCATAGGTGCTCAGGACCCGGTTCAGGGGTGAGGCTTCGTAAGTGGTCCTGCCGTAATAATACCTCTCGCCCTGGTCGTGTAGCTGGCGGTCGTAAAACGCCGCCTGCTCCCAGAAAGGATCCGTTTTGAAACCGCCCTGGTCGCTGCCGGAGGCAAAGGGCAGGTAGTGGTAGGTCTGCCTGCCCATCGGGTCATGGACCACCGCTGTCACCAGGTCGGTGGCAGCACCGCTGCCGGCCCTGGAGGCCTGTCTTAACACCGTCTGCAGCGGCCTTCCCAGCCCGTCGACATAAGTGGTCGACTGGCGAAGGGCGCCAACAGGCAGGGAGCCCACCAACACCGGATCCTGCAGCGGGGCCAGCACCTCCAAACTTCTGACATAACCGGGCTTTAAATCATACCTCCCCGGGGGTATGACCTGCGAATAGCTCACCAGGGCAGCCAGCAGGGCCCCAGACAAAAAGGGTAGCCTTAGAAGATCTTTCGTGATCATCGTTGACAATTGAATTAATGATTTGGCAAACGCCCTTGTTCTGCACCTACGGAGCGGTATTAATAAGGGGACCTTTCTTGCTACCGACCTTTAGCCTCTGACGAGGTTAGGAACTTTCTTGCTACCCAGAACCTCTGGCGCGAGTATGCCGCCTGGCCCTGTGCAGCGGCGTACTCGTGCCTCTTGCCGATCGGACTGATCATGCTGTCCATACCTGTGCGCGGCACGAGAAGCCAGCCACAACCCTGCGCTGCATTCCCCCCGCCAGCTTAAAATAATACCGCTAATTTCAAACACTAAATCAAAATAACACCAGTGCTTTCACCCTAAAAAAAGGGTGAAATAACGGTAACCAACGATCTCACTAAGCCCGTGTAATAACTAAAAAAACCGGGAAAACCGATTGAAGAGCTGTGACCAAACAGATTACAGTACCTTTGCCCATTTTATGAAATTATTCAAGTGCACCAATTGCGGACAACTATTATATTTTGAGAACGGCCGTTGCGAACAGTGCGGAGACCCGCTCGGTTTTGAGGCAGAGTCCCTGCAACTGATCCCTGTAATCCCCCAGGGCCACGGCCTGTATAAAAATCATGATCCACATAGAGATCCTTCAAATTCAAAAACGTACCGCTATTGCTCCAATTACGGCTATGGCGTTTGCAACTGGCTGGTCGCAGAAAACAATGGTACGCCTTTTTGCAAGGCCTGTTCGCTCAACCGGACCATACCTAACCTTAGCCGGCCGGAATACTTGGAACGGTGGAAGATCATTGAAGGCGCCAAACACAGGCTTGTCTACTCCTTACTTCGCATGAAACTGCCATTGGGAAGTCATGAAAGCAGCTCCCGGAAAGGCCTTTCATTCGATTTTGTTGCCGATGAACAAACTGACGGCTCCGATAAAATTCTGACAGGCCACGATGACGGACTGATAACCATAAATATTGCCGAAGCAGATGATATAGAGAGGGAAACAGCCCGGAAATCAATGGATGAGGTATACCGGACGGTTTTAGGCCATTTCAGGCATGAAGTGGGACATTATTACTGGGACCGGCTGATTGAATCTTCGGAATACCTGGAGGAGTTCAGGGAACTTTTTGGAGACGAACGCAAAGACTACGGCGAAGCCTTAAAAGTGCATTATGAGCACGGGGCTCCCCCGGAGTGGAACCTGCATTTTATAAGCACTTACGCTACCACCCATCCCTGGGAAGACTGGGCAGAAAGCTGGGCCCATTACCTGCATATTATCGACACGCTTGAAACCGCTAATGCCTTCGGATTGAAAATTAAACCCCAGGTGATGGATGATTCTTCCGTATTAAAGGCGGACATTAAAGCAGACCCTTACGATTTAAAGGATTTTAACGAAATTATTAAATTATGGCTACCCCTGACCTTCGCCATGAACTCTTTAAATCGCAGCATGGGCCTGCATGACCTGTACCCTTTTGTTATAAGGCCAAAAGTGATGCAGAAACTCAAATTCATCCACAAGGTTTGTTATATTACCGCTCAGCAATCACAAAGAGTAGTTCAACATTATGTTTGAAGACATGAAGGCTAAACTCCAGGCGTTAGCCAGTCAACTGGAAGGAGAGCTATACGATGATAACACAATGCGTATTCTGTATGCCACTGATGCATCAGCCTACCGTGAAATGCCGGTAGCTGTTGCGATTCCCCGATCTGCCGAGGACATCAAAAAACTGATTTCTTTTGCCAACGCTGAAAAAATACCTCTTATCCCAAGGGCCGCCGGTACTTCGCTTGCTGGTCAGGTAGTAGGTAATGGTATTATTACAGACGTGTCAAAGCACTTCACTCAAATACTTGAACTAAATAAAGAAGAAGGCTGGGTGCGTGTACAGCCCGGCGTTATACGTGACGAGCTAAACCTTTTCCTGAAACAGCATGGATTGTTTTTCGGACCGGAAACCTCAACGGCCAACCGGGCCATGATCGGCGGTATGGTGGGCAACAACTCCTGCGGCTCTAATTCCATTGTATACAGGAGCACCCGTGAGCACGTGCTGCAGATCCAAACCTTGTTAAGCGATGGATCCGAAGTTTCATTCGGACCTCTGGATATCGATGCATTTCATGCGAAATGTGAAGGCAATACCCTTGAAGCAAAAATTTATAAATCCATTCGAAGCCTGCTAGGCAATTATGAAAACCAGGTTGAAATAAAGAAAGAGTTTCCCAAAAAAAATGTGCAAAGAAGGAATACGGGTTATGCAGTGGATATCCTGCTTGAATCCGCGCCGTTTAAGGCCGGTGGCGCAGATTTTAATTTTTGTAAACTGATCGCAGGTTCTGAAGGCACTCTGGCTTTTATTACCGAAATAAAATTAAATGTTGTTCCACTTCCCCCAAAAGAAACAGGCATGTTGTGCGTGCACTTTCATTCGATCGATGAAGCGCTAAGGGCCAACCTCATCGCCCTGCGCTATGAACCGGGGGCAAGCGAACTAATTGACCATTATATCCTGGAATGCACCAAAGACAACATTGAACAAAGCAAAAACCGGTTTTTTGTGAAAGGAGACCCGAAAGCTATCCTTGTGGTTGAATTTAGCCGAACCAACACAGCAGAAATCACCGAACTTGCCGTGAAGGTGGAGGCAGATATGCGGGCCGCGGGGTTGGGTTATCATTTTCCACTAATCTTCGGCGATGACACCAAAAAAATATGGACCCTCCGCAAAGCCGGACTTGGACTATTAAGCAACCTGCCCGGTGATGAAAAGGCAGTACCAGTCATTGAAGACACAGCAGTGGATGTACAGGATCTTCCTGCCTATATCCGCGACTTTAACGAGATCCTGAAAAAGCACAACCTGTACTCCGTGCATTATGCTCATGCCGGTTCGGGTGAACTGCACCTAAGGCCCATTATCAACCTGAAAACAGCAGAAGGCAACCGCCTGTTTCGTGTCATTGCTGAGGAGATAGCTACGCTGGTAAAAAAATACCAGGGTTCATTAAGCGGCGAACATGGAGACGGCAGACTGCGGGGTGAATTTATCCGGCAGATGGTGGGCGAAAAAAATTACCGGCTTCTTAAAGAGATTAAGCAGGTCTGGGATCCCGCCAACATTTTTAATCCGAATAAGATCGTAGATACTCCTTCCATGAATACGATGCTCAGGTATAAACCCGGACACCAAACACCTTCATTCAAAACCGTTTTTCGCTTTCACAACCAGGATATCCTTCAGCATGCAGAACAATGCAACGGCTCGGGAGATTGCCGGAAGACCCATTTATCTGCCGGTACCATGTGCCCTTCGTTTATGGCTACGCGTAATGAAAAAGATACTACCCGGGCAAGGGCTAATATACTGCGCGAATTTCTGACGAATTCACATAAATTAAACCGCTTCGATCATAAAGAGATATACGAGGTGATGGATCTATGCCTTAGCTGCAAGGCCTGCAAGTCGGAATGCCCGTCAAATGTAGATATGGCCAAGCTAAAGGCAGAATTTCTGCAGCACTATTACGATGCGAATGGCGTGCCATTCCGCTCAAGGCTTATCGCCATGTTCAGTCGCTCTGCCAGCCTGGGCGCACTAGCACCGGTACTATACAATTTTATGATGACCAACCCCGGCATCAGTAAACTGGTGAAGCGGTTCTCTGGTTTTGCGTTGGAACGTTCCATGCCGGTTCTATATAAAACAACTTTGAGAAGCTGGTATAATCATCATCAGAAAGGCATCGGCCCTAAATCGGAAACGGAGCGGGGAGAAAGAAAAAGGCGCGTCTATCTTTTTTGCGATGAGTTTACCAATTATAATGACACGGAGATCGGCATTAAGACCATCTTGCTGCTGGAGAAATTGGGATTCGAAGTGGTTATTCCCCGGCACCTCGAAAGTGGCAGGACCTGGCTATCCAAGGGGTTGATCCGGGAAGCAAAAAAGATCATAAACAAAAACCTCCGGTTGCTAAGCCCGCTGATCACGGCAAACACACCCCTCATCGGCATCGAGCCTTCCGCCATCCTCACGTTCAGGGACGAATACCCGGACCTGGCAGATGATGAGAACATGGTGGCTGCCAAACAATTAGCCAAAAACGTACTGCTGGCGGATGAATTTATTGCGATGGAAATTGAGAAAGGACATATCACAAGCACATCATTCACCCTGGACAAAAGAACAATCAAACTGCACGGACACTGCCAGCAAAAGGCGTTGTCTTCCATGGCACCTTCTGTAAAAATGCTTTCTTTACCAAAAAATTACACCGTTCAAAGCATGCCCACCGGTTGTTGCGGTATGGCAGGTTCTTTCGGTTATGAAAAAGAACATTATACTTTGTCCATGCAGATTGGTGAACTGGAACTGTTTCCTACAATCCGTAAACAACCGGAAGATGTTATTATTGCCGCACCGGGCACCAGTTGCCGTCACCAGATCAAGGATGGCACAGGCAGGAAGGCTTTACATACCGTGGAGGTGCTATACGATGCATTGCTGCAAATTTAAAGAGGGTCTCCCTGAAAAGCTGGAATACTTATCCACAAAGGGTTCCAGGATGTGTATAGCTGTAAAAAAGCCCCACAATGGCATAAAAGATGCGCAAAGTGAGGCAGGAAAAAACATACAGCAAATGTACCGCAATCTTTTATTTGAACTTTCGCCTTCCTTGCTTGATCAAAGATTTTTACTAACAGATTTTGGGAAGTTATATCAGTCAATACCTTTTGCGGAGTTATCCAAACTTGTACCTGCTCCTGCGGGCCAGTTAAGTGGCAAAGGTTGCAAGAGTTGGCTTAGTGTAGAAGGAGGGATTGCTCTGCTGATAGCCAAACACTATCTTCAGGTCAGTGATGCGATGTTAATAGAACGGCTTAACACGGACTGGTCGCTTCAATTATTTTGTGGTATCCGTCTGGTTGCAGATGAAAAAATCAAGGATGATGACTTGGCCGGGCGTTGGAGAAGTTACCTGGGAAAGCATTTGAATATTGATAAATGGCAGGTTCACTTGGCATCGGCATGGAAAGTGAATATGGAACAAACCCATGTTGGGTTGACAGATGCTACGTGTTATGAGAGTTACATCACTTATCCTACGGATTCCAAGCTGATATGGAAGTGTTGTAATGAAGTCTTTACATTAGCAGGTCAACTTCGCAAAAAGTTAAAGCTACGCCGTAGCCGAAGCAACCATGATAAATTCAAGAGCATGTATTTGTCCTATGCTAAGCTTAAAAAGAAAAGCAAACGCAAAAACAAAAAGTTGTGCAGGAGTATGCTTAAATACCTGGACCGGTTGCTCAAGAGCACCACAAATTTGTTATCAAAACCATCGGTGCGCCGCAAGGTGCATCGTCTCTCTACGATAGAGAAGATCAAGCAACAGCAATGGAGTCTTTACTTTGGCAAGGAAAGCAAAATACCAGACCGCATCGTATCGGTGCATAAGCCCTATATACGCCCTATCGTCCGGGGTAAGGAAACCAAACCGGTAGAATTTGGAGCCAAGGTGAACAAAGTTCAGATCGACGGGATCAACTTCATAGAACACATAAGCTTTGATGCTTTTAATGAGGGCATCCGCCTACGGCAGGCCACCGAACTTCAAAAAAGATATTTTGGCAAATGCTCCCAGATAGGTGCTGATGCCATTTATGCCACTAATGCCAACAGAAAATACTGCACCGAAAATAACATAGCCACCAGTTTTGTAGCCAAAGGCAAACAGGGAAAAGACCAGGAACAGAAATCCCTGATGCGCTCTATATTAGGAAAAATTCGCAGTACCTGGTTGGAGGGAAGTTTTGGTAATGAAAAGAATCATTACTTGCTGGGTAAAATAAAAGCCAGAACGCAACCTACAGAAGTTGCATGGATCTTCTTTGGCATTCTCACCAGCAATGCAGTGACAATTACCAAGCGACGAACGAAAGCATCATCGGGTAAAAAAGCTGCCTAAATGAATCAAACCAGTATGACGACAGTTAAGACAAGTAACTGAAAGGGGAAGTTACGCCAATGAGTAATCGAAACGAAGCCAAATTACCAAAAAACATCACTTCAACAATAAAACGTCAAAAAAAGTGAATAATGAATATTATTTTTATATAATATGTATTGGTATTTTGACATTTTCAGGGAGACCCTAAAGAGTAATGCCAGAATCTAGCGCCGCAGATTCGCAGATTTTAGCTCTCTTTACATCTTACCTCTAACATTTATTCAATACTGATGAAAAGCCTGTGAAATAAATTCCAAAACTGCCGGCAACGCCGCCCTCCAGTACGTCCAGCTATGAACACCATCGCGAACGCGAAATTCATGAGGAATTTCTTTTTTACGCATAGCTATATGGATCAGCGCATTTCCTTCATATAAAAAATCGTCATCACCGCAATCGACATACCACCGAACCAGCTTCTTACGATCATCGGGCATATTATTGATGAGCGCAAGCGCGCTATGGCGGTTATAGTAGGCCGTTATAGCCGTATCGGATATATGCGGATTTTCACGTTTGATGCGGGTTCTCGCCTCTTCCAGTGAAAGGGGGCCTGCCGATGCACTAAGCGGGCAGGCCGAAGAAAACAATTCCGGATGATGTAAAGCATACATGAGTGTGCCTCCCCCTCCCATGGACAGACCGGCAACAGCGCGATACCGTTTTTCCGCTTTGACCCGGTATTTTTTTTCAATGAACGGAAGGAATTCTTCAAAAAAGAAATCTTCATAGGCCCAGTCGCCCTTAACATCATTAAAATAACCACGGCGCCCTGTGTTGGCATCCGGCATTACAATAATCATGGGCGTAGCACTTCCACCATGAATGGCCTTATCCGTAATTGAATGCACTTCTCCAAATTGCACCCATCCGGTATGATCATCACCGCCTCCATGCAAGAGGTAAAGTACGGGATATTGACGCTGTGAAGTTTCATAATCCGGGGGAAGATAAATAGCATATCTGCGATCTCCTTTCAGTATTTTGCTTGGCAGAGAAAGATTGTCAAAAACTTTTCCGGTCTGCGAATAAACAGAAGCCTGTATTAACAAGATATACACGGCAACGTGAATGATCAGTTTATTCATGAATCAATTTATTAAATAAAAGGTATATGACGCCAAAGATTTACGATGAATTGGGATGACGGCAATCGCCCCAGTAATTTATAATACATTGCAGCATCTTCTTAATGCCTTCAAAACTTTCCGGTTTCTTAAAATAACCCTGGACGGCCAGGCTATAGGCTTTCTTTATATCCTGGTGGCTGTCTCCGGTAGACAAAAATAAAAAAGGTATTGATTTCAACCTTAATCTTTCATCTTTAAACATCTCCTCGCGTAGGTCGATTCCGTTGATTGGCTGCATATTAATATCGCAAAGAATAAAGAATGGCTGTGTGTCTTCCTGTCTTAAGAAAGCCAGGGCCTTAAACGTATCTTCAAAGGCGACCACTTCATTGGGTATCTGTAATGAGTTAGCCGCATCCTTCAGTAAAATAAGATCTTCCTCATCATCATCAATAATTACTATGGGATTTCTTTTCATATGTTAAGGTATAGAAAGCTAAATATAAATGTTTATACAGTATGATTCAGCAAACCATCATATTAAACTCGGGATGGTTAAGATTTTTACACGATCATGGCAACGAAAATGAGATGTATTCCTGCCGTCTTAAAGTTCTCCTGCAGGCCTCCTGGCATAGTCACCATGTAAAGCGCCGTCAACGCTCCATTTTCCTCCACCGGCGAGGATCAAAATAATACATAACCCAACAATAAGCAGATGAAACTCAAAACCTTCGGGCTGATCCGGCATCATCCTCCAGTTCATAAAAAATCCGTTGTCAATATGAGAGTGAAGGATAATTCCTATAAAAACTATGAACAAGGCGGCAGCAACAAAACGGGTTCCTACGCCCATCAGGACAGCAAGTGCGCCCAATGATTCAATAATGATTACCAGGAACGCAACGATCCACGGTAAATGCATCAGGTTCGTCATCGCATTCAGCGTATCCGTAAAACCGTGGCCTCCAAACCATCCGAGGAGTTTCTGTGCACCATGCGGAAATACTACAATACCAAGAGTAAGACGGGCGATTAACGATGTCCAATTGTTTTGATCGGTTGCGAATAATCTTTTCATGGCAAATAATTTGAGGTGTTTGCGAAGATATATAACGTCCTATTGTCTAAGTTAACATAATTTAAGATATACTTGCTTACCCTTTCTGAGATTAATTTTGCATGCCGGCTATGTTCGTTTACTTGTTCCACTGTCAGTAAAGCCCGGGAACTCATTACATGTATGCCTGCATGTTAAGAAATTAATTTTGAAAAAACTTTTAACCCTTAATTTTACGCATTCATAGTATTACAATGCCAGAAAATAAGAATCGCCAATTTCTCGACTTTGAAAGACCTATTAAAGATTTATTTGAGGAGATAGAAAAGTTGAAACAAACGGCCGAAAAAACCAAGGTTGACCTTAGCGATTCTATCCGGAAGCTCGAAGACGAGGTACTTGAAAGAAGAAGGGAAATTACTTCTCACCTGAGCAGTTGGCAAAAAGTACAATTAAGCAGGCACCCCGACCGGCCTTATACTATTAAGTACATAGAAAAGATGACCACAAACTTTGTAGAGCTCCACGGTGATCGCAATGTGAAAGATGACAAAGCAATGGTTGGCGGATTTGCCCAGTTGGAAGATGAGACCGTTTTAATCATTGGTCAGCAGAAAGGAACAAATACCAAAATGCGCCAGCTCCGCAATTTCGGCATGGCCAATCCGGAAGGCTACCGAAAGGCCTTGCGATTAATGCGATTGGCTGAAAAATTCAATAAGCCGGTTATCACGCTGATCGACACTCCCGGCGCTTACCCGGGTATGGAAGCGGAAGAAAGGGGACAAGGAGAGGCCATTGCCCGAAATATTTACGAAATGATGCGCCTGAGCATACCTGTAATTTGTGTAGTGATCGGTGAAGGCGCTTCAGGAGGCGCCCTGGGAATTGGTGTGGGAGACCGGGTGTTTATGCTTGAAAATTCATGGTATACCGTTATCTCCCCTGAAAATTGCAGTTCCATTTTATGGCGTAGCTGGGATATGAAAGAGAAAGCAGCAGAGCAATTAAAGTTGACCCCTGATGATATGTTCCGATTCGGACTAATCGATGGCATCATTCCTGAACCAATTGGCGGAGCTCACTGGGATTATAATGAGGCAGCCTTGGTTTTGAAGCAACACTTACTACCGGTAATAAAAGAATTAAAGCAAAAATCCGCTGAAAGCCGTATCGTGCAACGAATTGAAAAGTTTGGCAAGATGGGCTCCTGGCATGAAGTGCAGCTTTAAAATCAAACCCATTTAAATAATTATTACATGTTAAGAGACTTACTAAGAGGAACCGGAGTAGCACTCGTAACTCCGTTCAAGTCTGATCTGGCCGTGGATTTCGATGCGCTCGGAAGATTGATTGATTCTGTGATCAGGGATGGCGTGGAGTATCTTGTTACCCTGGGTACCACCGGAGAAGCACCAACGCTAAGCCAGGAGGAAAAAAGAGATCTTATACTTTTCACATATGAAAAAGTAAATGGGATGCTTCCGGTTGTCGTTGGAGTAGGCGGAAACAATACCATGGACCTGGTAAGCCAGCTCGAAACGTTGCCTCTTGAAAAAGCGTTAGCTGTTTTAAGTGCCAGTCCATATTACAACAAGCCATCACAGGAAGGATTATATTACCATTACCAGGTTATAGCGCAGGCTACTCCTAAACCAATCATTTTATATAATATACCGGGCAGAACCGGGAGAAACATGGATGCCGGCACTACTATCCGCCTGGCTAACGAAGTTGATAATATTGCAGGAACCAAAGAAGCCAGTGGCGATATGGCACAATGCATGAAGATCCTTCGTGATAAACCAAGGGATTTTTTAGTGGTAAGCGGTGATGATGCGCTGGCTTTACCCCAGATTGCCTGTGGCATGGATGGAGTGATCAGTGTTGCTGCCAATTGTTTTCCTAAGAAATTTTCAGAAATGGTACGCAACTGTTTAAATGGAGATTACAAATCGGCCAAAAAAGCGAATGATGATTTAATGGAAGCTTATGACCCGTTGTTCAACGAGAATAACCCTGCCGGTGTCAAAGCGTTTTTGTCTGAAACCGGACTTATTGAAAATGTCTTACGGTTGCCTTTGGTACCATTAAGTGACAGCTTGCACGAAAAGGTGAAAGCGTTCCTTAGCAAAAAGTGATAAGTTTGAGTAAATCCTTATACACTTTCCTGAGGAAGCCAACTCCAGCACCACCAAGGTATAATCTCATCATTCATGTAACCAGTTTGCCTGAACTGGCGGATGACGAACCTGTTTATATCACAGGAACTTTTAATAACTGGAATCCTGCTTACATGGAAACCCGGTTAACAAACAAGGAAAACGGCAGATACTATATAGAAATACCTGGTTTGGAAGCCGGCATTTATGAATTCAAATTTACCCGTGGAAGCTGGGAAACCGTTGAACTAAGCGTAGATGGTACAGAATTAAAAAACAGGACGGCGCATGTTCAGGCAAAGACGGTATTATATATCACGATAACCCGTTGGAAAGGCCTTTCAGAAGTTCGTTATAAGCTGCATACAGCCTCCAAAAACGTGCATATCATAAACAGCGCTTTTTCGATCCCCCAGTTAAACCGCACTCGGAGGATATGGGTTTATCTTCCGGAAAGCTATTTCGTGAGTAAACGACGCTATCCTGTTCTCTACATGCACGACGGACAAAACCTGTTTGATGAATTTACCGCTTATAGTGGCGAATGGGGTGTTGATGAAACACTGGATAACATGCAGGCTGAATGTATTGTTATCGGTATAGATAACGGAGGGCACAACAGGATCAATGAGTATAACCCTGATGATCACCCGCAGTTTGGAAAAGGCGAAGGCAGGCTGTACCTGGAATTCATCGTGGCAACATTAAAACCTTTTGTGGATAAAAATTACCGCACACTGCGGGGAAAGTTAAATACCTATATTGCCGGAAGTTCAATGGGAGGATTGATCTCTTTTTATGCCGGCGGGGTTTATCCGGACATTTTTGGACGGATAGGAGTTTTTTCACCCTCCTTCGCCATGTTGCGAAATTATTGGAAACTAATTCCCGATCTGGTTAATAAAAAAAAACATTCCAGCCAGAGTTATTATTTTTATGCGGGCGGACTGGAACATAAGAACATGGTCAGGGATATGCGTCTTGCCATTGACCTGTTGCGAACACATTCACGTGCCCATATTGAAATGGTGATTGATGAGGAAGGCCGCCATAATGAGGCTGCCTGGAGAAAGGAATTTCCCGCCTTTTATCAATGGATCCTGCATAGCATGAAATGAGGCATAACCACCTCGCCGGAAAATCGACTGCGTCGATTTTTCAGCTCCCCCTAAACCCTGTACGTCACCCCTTCCAAAGCAAGGTCCGTATTCGGAAATATCTCCCGGGCCTCCTGTTCGAATTGATCAAGCTTTTCATACTTAGAACTGAAATGTCCGATAATCAAACGCTGAACTTCCGCCTTCCTGGCAATTTCTGCGGCTTGCGCCGTCGTACAATGAAATCTTTTGGCAGCCTGGTCTGCAAGGGCTTTTAAATAAGTTGTTTCATGGTAAAGCATGTCGACCCCCTTCACATGGCAAGCCAGGGACTCGTCAAAAGCCGTATCCGCAGTATAAGCGTAAGTTTTACCTTTTAACGCCGGTTCGGTAACCGATGCATTCGTTATTATGCGGCCGTCATCAAGGAGATAATCATGGCCCCAGCGCAACTGGTCGTAAAATGAAACTGGAATGTCATATTGTTTGATGGTAACACCATTAATCTTGCGCGGAGGCCTGATCTCTTTAAAAACAAATCCCCAGCAATCGATTCGGTGTAGTACTCTGAAACAGCTTACCTCAAATTTATCTGAATTGATTACGATCCCTGCTTTCAACGGGTGAAAATGCAAAGAAAATGGCAGCGAGGTACTTCCGGCCCTTAGCTGCAGGTCAAGGATTTCATTTAGCGGTGCCGGAGCATGCAAATGAAGTTCCTGCTCCCTTCCCAGCAAGCCCATGCTGGTGAGGAGTCCGATCAGGCCAAAATAATGATCCCCGTGAAGATGTGAAATAAAGATATGATTGATCTTGCTTCTGCGTATACGGTACCTGCTCATCTGCATCTGGGTACCTTCTCCGCAATCAACCAAAAACAGGTATTCATTCAGCGTCACCAGCTGTGATGTTGGGTGCCGGTCGAATGCCGGCAAGGCAGAATTATTTCCCAGGATAGTGACTGCTAACATAAGGATTAAAACAATGGCAAAGAGTTGGCCAATAATAAGACAAAAATACAAGGGTGATGCTGCTTTATGAATAGCGAATTTCTTAACCACTCATTTCATTCGCACATCCGCACATTTGCACATCCGCACATTATTGCTTTACCTATAGATCGCCACTTCATTTGTGTCATTGCTGGAACGGACACCTCTATACATTCCGGCGCTGTTAAAAACCAGGGCCGCGTTACCTTTAGTATCTACCCCGATTAATCCGCCCTCTCCCTTCAGGTTCATTAATTTTTTCATGACCACTTCCTCGCAGGCCTGTTGCAAGGTGTAATTTTTATATTCCATCAGGCAGCTGACGTCATAAGCAGCAACAGCCCGAATGAAAACTTCTCCATGCCCCGTACAGGAGATGGCACAGGTTTCGTTATTGGCATAGGTGCCGATGCCTATCAACGGGCTGTCCCCGATGCGTCCGTATTTTTTATTAGTCATGCCCCCGGTGCTTGTTGCGGCCGCGATGTTCCCATGGCGGTCGCAGGCAACGGCACCTACCGTTCCAAATTTTTTATCCTTCATCAGTTCTTCAAGTTGCTGATGAGTATGGTCAAGGGAATAATTATCCGAATCCCGGATGGCTTTCCATTGATCGTACCTGAACTGCGAGAAAAAGTACTCGTCAGGTTCTAACTTGATCCCCTGTTTGATAGCAAAATCATTTCCTCCCTTGCCACTTAAGAAAACGTGGTTGCTGTGGCGCATCACTTCCATGGCAAGTTCTATGGGGTTACGTACATTACGAACACCGGCAACTGCACCTGCCTCGAGGGTGCTACCGTCCATAATTGCAGCATCCATTTCCTGCAACCCCTTTTTAGTAAAAACGGAACCCCGTCCTGCATTGAAAAGCATGTCGTCTTCCAGGGTGACCAGTGCCGCCTTTACTGCATTTACGGCTGATCCATCTTCTTCCAATACGGCATAACCCCCGTTCAGGGCATTACGTAAACCCTGCAAATATGCTTGTTCCAGCTGGGGGGTCATGTCTGCTTTTAATATGGTGCCGGCCCCTCCGTGAATGACAATGGTATAGGTTGACATAAATTTTTAATTTGGTCTGAGGGTTACTTCACAGCCTGTAGCTTAGTTAGCAAGCGATTTAAAAGACCTAATTCTTTGTGTAGCCTTTGTGGATTTTGCTTTGAGTACTTTGTGGTTTACTTTAACCACAAAGAGCTGCCTAAGATACACAAAGAAGCCACAAAGGGTCAACAAATTTCTTGACTAAATAATAATACCGAAAGGAATGCAGGTCTTCACTTTGTACATTAACTCCTGACTCCTGACTAAACGCTCAACTATTCAACAATAACTCACATTCCCTCAATAATTTGTCTTTATTAATAGCTACTGTACCCACTTCTTCACATACCAGTCCGCCGGCGATGTTAGCCATTTCCGCCGTCAGATTAACATCCTTCGTGGCGGCAAAAACAAGGGCGGCAACAGCTATCACGGTATCTCCTGCTCCGGATACATCCGAGACATTGCGAATATGTGAAGGCACGATCCGGGAAAAAGAATCGTTCTGGTAAAATATACCCTTTTCTGAAAGCGTGATCAGCGAAAGCTCATGATCTAACTGTTGACCCAGCATGTAGTGAATGTGCTGTAATGAAGGCTGATTAATTTCATCTGAAATAAGATTTAATGCTTCTTTCACTTCTTTAATATTGGGTTTAAAAATAGATGCACCCCGGTACGCGAAGAAGTTTTTACGCTTAGGATCAACCGCAGTTATCACACCATGCTGCCGACAGTTGTCCATTACCGTTTCAATCACTTTTTTTGTCAGAACGCCTTTATTGTAATCTTCGAAAACGAGCACTGCTGGTCTTTCTTTTTCTATATATATCCTGATTGCTTCCGTAAGCCCGGCCTCATCATTCTCTTCCAGGTCGTGAGTGATCTCTGCGTCCAGCCTGAGCATCTGCTGGTTACGGCTAATGATCCTCGACTTGTTGGTGGTAATCCTGTTTTTGCTTTTTAGCAGGTAGTCCGTATTAATGCCTTCTTCTTCAAGGCGCTTTAATAACTGCCTGCCATCATCGTCATCACCAATAACAGAAAACATGGCAACCCTGGCATCCAGGGCTCTTAAATTCAAGGCAACATTGGCAGCACCGCCTAACCTGTACTCTTTTCGGGTTAACGACACTACAGGCACCGGTGCTTCCGGTGAAATGCGTTCGCACTTTCCCCACCAGTACGTATCGAGCATAACATCCCCAATTACAGCAACCCTCGTAGTGGCAAAGCCGCTGAACAATGTAATAAAGTCTGTCATAAGGCAGTTTAAACAATCATTAGCTGGACGTGGAAGCGTTCCTGTTGGCAACAGCGATATAATACAATGGGATTCCCATTAAGGCAATGATCAATCCCGGCCAGGTAAAACCAGGTTTATAAATGATCAGCAATATACAGAATGAAATGCCCATTGCGATATAGATGGCAGGTAAAACCGGGTAACCAAATGCTTTGTAAGGCCTGTCGGCATCCGGCCGCTTTTTTCTCAATATAAAAATCCCGGCAATGGTGAGCACATAAAAGATCACTACAATAAAAGAGACCATGTCGAGCAGGTCTCCATACCTCCCGCTTAAACAAAGAATAGCCGCTACCAGGCACTGAGCCCATAGCGCCCATTGAGGTACAGCCTGCTTATTAAGTATTCCGGCCTTTTTAAAGAACAGTCCATCCCTGGCCATGCTATAGTAAACCCTTGCCCCTGCAAGGATTAATCCGTTGTTACATCCAAAAGTCGATATCATGATCATTACCGCGATCACATAATTGCCAATGGGGCCAAAGATGGCATTCGAGGCTGCAACCGCTACCCTGTCGGCGGGTGCAAAGGCGATCTCCTGCAGCGTCAGCACACTTAAATACATAAAGTTAGCAGCTACATAGATAACGGTAACGATCAGCGTTCCCAGGAACAGACTAAGCCCTATGTTCCTTTTCGGATTTTTTATTTCCCCCGCAATGAAGGTCACGTTATTCCAAGCGTCACTGCTGAAAATAGACCCTACCATACCTGCCGCAATTGCCCCAAGCATAGCCATGCCGGTTAACAACTGAGTATCGTCCAACCCAAGTTTTTTCATCTCCCAGGCATTGGCCCAATTGGCGTTCCAAACCTCTGATTTGGCAGCAAGCAAAAAACCGAACGCAATTAAACCAAACAGGGACAATAATTTGATTACTGTGAATGAAGTCTGGATCAGCTTTCCCTCTTTTATTCCGCGTGTATTGATCCAGGTTAGAAAAACAATAAGCAGGATAGAAACGATTTGTGCACCATATATTTTAAGCCACCCCAGGTTAAGCAATATATTTTCATCTGTCATTTCAAGGGCAGGAATAAAGTATCCGGCGAATTTAGAAAAAGCAACACCCACGGCAGCGATGGTCCCTGTTTGGATAACAGCAAAAAAACTCCAGCCATATAAAAATCCGGTTAACGGGTTAAAGGCTTCACGAAGGTAAACATACTGGCCGCCGGCCCTGGGGAACATGGCACTTAATTCTCCGTAACTCAATGCTGCTGTTAACGTCATAAATCCGGTTATTAACCATACAGCAATCAGCCAGCCTGCACTACCAACGTTTCTTGTTATGTCTGCGCTTACAATGAAAATTCCTGAACCGATCATCGAACCGGCTACAATCATGGTGGCATCAAATAATCCCAGCGTTGGTTTGAAAGAAGTGTTTGGTTCGCTCATACGGGTAAAATAAGATTGAAGATAATATTAATGTGCGGATGTGCGAATGTGCGAATAAGAACTTCTGCGCATTTCTAAGTTGCTAAACCCCTGGTTGGTGTTTTTTTGTACAACGGCTTCATAGCAACATGATTATTAATATGCAGAGCAACCGTTGTCGACCTAAATCAACGGGTCGTCACGTTGCTTGGTTCACCAACCACAGCCGAGAAAATATGTTGCACAAAAATTATTGAATGAAAATATATCTATTTCTTTTTCTTATACGTAGCATTTAACCCACCTACGAGGTCAGACGTTATATTTGCAGACGTATCACGGTAAAAAATAAAATCAGGTTCGTAAGAAAGTATGTAAGAATAGGTTTGGTCTTTATTATACACTTTTATAAAATTCTCAATCTTCTTTTTTATATCCTTCTTAAATTCCATAGATTGTTTGGCAAAGCTTTCTTCCAGGGATTGTTTACGCACCTGGTAATTTTGCTGCATCTGTGCGTTTTCCCGTTGGGCTGCATCTGCTTCCGACTGAGACATGGAGGGCCCTTTTTGTTGCCACTCATTAACCTTCTTCTGATATGTTTTTTCTAATCCTGATAACTCTGCATTCATTGCCTTCTCCTTTTCTTTTAATTGTTCCAACGCGTCTTTAAAATAACTGTAATTAGCCTGCAGAGAGTCCATTTCGAAATAACCTATGCGTGTATTTGGTTGAGCGGCGGCTGGTGCTTTCTTATTAGCAGCCATTTTATTTTTCAAATCGAAATGCAGGTAGAATAAAATACCTACCAGAATCAATAACAAAATATTCAATGCAATGGAAAGTTGCTTCATGAAATATGTTTTACGTGAGATGTTTTATGTAAGATGGAATTAATAAATGTGCAAATGTGCAAATTATAGTATACATCTCGCCTCTCACACCACAAAATTAATCCCTGATTAAATGACAAAACAGTTTAACCCTTTTTTTAAGAATCCTTTAGGTAAGATTAAATAAAAATAGGAAGTTGTACACTTCCTATTTTTACTTTATCATATTGAAGCAAGCAAATATTATTCGTCGTCATCAAAACTCATCGCCTCACGGGTAGTTTGCAGCAGTTCATACTCCTCCTTGCTGCCAACGATCATGTTCTCAAAATCACGCAGTCCTGTGCCAGCCGGTATCGGATGACCGGTAATTACGTTTTCTTTTAAACCAAGCATCTCATCCGTTTTGCCCTGAATGGCCGCGGAGCTCAGTACCTTGGTCGTTTCCTGGAAGGATGCGGCGGATATCCAGCTTTGCGTTCCAAGTGATGCCTTGGTGATGCCCAGCAACAAAGGTTGCGAAGTAGCGGCATTGGCATCGCGGAATTCAGCCAGCTTTTTATCGTTTCTGCGAAGGATGGAATTTTCTTCCCGCACTTCGCGCAGACTTACGATTTGTCCCGCTTTCAGCTTGGTTGATTCACCTGGATCAGTGACTACCTTTTTATCAAATATCCAATCGTTCTCATCCAAAAAATCCAATTTGTCAACGGTATCATCTTCAAGGAACCTGGTGTCTCCCGGATCAACGATGGTAATCTTACGCATCATCTGCCTTACGATCACTTCAATGTGTTTGTCGTTGATGCGCACCCCTTGCAAACGGTATACCTCCTGTATCTCATTCACGACATATTCCTGCACTGCAAACGGGCCTTTTATGGAAAGAATGTCTGAAGGCGCAGTTTGTCCGTCACTCATCGGAGTACCGGCTTTTACGAAGTCACCGTCCTGTGCAAGAATCTGGCGGGTTAATGGCACCAGGTATTTCCTGACTACTCCATCTTTGGCTTCAACGATGATCTCGCGGTTACCGCGTTTGATGCTACCAAATGTCACTACTCCATCAATTTCGGAAACGATGGCAGGGTTACCAGGGTTACGTGCTTCGAATAATTCGGTTACCCTAGGCAGGCCACCGGTGATGTCTCTCAATTTTCCTAATACACGGGGTATCTTTACCAACACCTGGCCGGGCCTCACTTCGTCACCTTCTTCGACGACAATGTGAGAGCCTACCGGTAAGTTGTACGATTTGATCTCTTTACCTTCTACCAGCAGTGAAGGTATTTTGGTCTTATCTTTTGTATCGATGACCACTTTTTCGCGGTGGCCCGTCTGCTCGTCCGATTCTTCACGGAAGGTAACGCCTTCAATCACACTTTCCATTTTTACCGTTCCTCCAATCTCGGCTACAATTACATTATTGAACGGATCCCAGGTACAGATCACATCTCCTTTATATACAGTCTGACCGTCTTTTACGTTCAACGTGGCACCGTAAGGAACGTTATTGGTGATCAGCAGGCGGTCATTCTTAACATCCATTATCCTTACCTCGCCAGTACGACCTATAACAATATTTACTTTTTTACCCTCACTATTTTCAGTATTCACTGTGCGCAGGCCATCGAACTGGATAACACCTTCAAACTTAGCCGGCAGTGTAGACTCAACCGATGCAGAACCGGCGACACCACCTACGTGGAAAGTTCTCAGGGTAAGCTGGGTTCCGGGCTCACCGATAGACTGTGCAGCAATAATGCCTACTGCATCGCCTTTCTGTGCCGTATACCCGGTTGCCAGGTTTTTACCATAACATCTTACACAAACCCCACGTTTACTTTCGCAGGTTAACACGGACCGTATCTCTACGGCTTCGATTCCGGCGTCTTCAATTTGCTTGGCAGAATCTTCTGTTATCTGCTCACCTGCTTCAACGATCAATTTATCGGTGATCGGCTCATAAATGTTATGTAAAGAGGTCCGGCCAATAATCCGGTCAAATAACGGTTCAATTACGTCTTCATTATCTTTTAAAGCAGAAGTAGCAATACCTCTTAAGGTTCCGCAATCATCTTCATTAATGACCACATCCTGAGCTACGTCAACCAAACGACGGGTGAGGTAACCGGCATCAGCCGTTTTTAATGCGGTATCTGCCAGACCTTTCCGGGCACCGTGTGTGGAAATGAAGTAGTCCAATACATTTAGTCCTCCCTTAAAGTTCGAAAGGATCGGATTCTCGATGATTTCGCTACCCGTGCTACCCGACTTTCTGGGTTTAGCCATCAATCCACGGATGCCGGCCAACTGCTTAATCTGCTGCTTGGAACCACGGGCTCCGCTATCCAGCATCATATATACGGAGTTAAAACCCTGCTTGTCACTCGCCAGTTCTTTGATCAGCGTTTCTGTAATGCGAGTATCCACGCGGCTCCAAATGTCAACGATCTGGTTATAACGTTCGTTGTTGGTGATCAATCCCATGTTATAGTTCTCCCAAACCTCGTCAACTTCTCCCTTTGCATTTTGCAGCAACTCTTCTTTAGTATCCGGAATGATCAGGTCATTGATGTTGAACGACAATCCGCCGCGGAAAGCCATACGAAATCCCAGCTGTTTGATGTCATCCAGGAATTTCGCAGTAGAAGGAATATTAGTCCATTTTATGATATCACCAATGATCTCGCGCAATGATTTTTTGGTCAGTAAGGCATTGATATAACCCGCTCCTTTGGGAACGAATTGGTTAAAGATCACACGTCCAACCGTAGTTTCAATCCCCTTATTGATAAAAGTGCCGTCGTCATTACGCACATCAACCCGCACTTTTATGTTCGCGTGCAGATCGATCTGCTTTTCATTGTAGGCAATGATTACTTCCTCGGTAGAATAAAAAGATTTTCCCTCTCCTCTTACCTTTTCGGTTTCCGTTGACTTCTTGCCTTTGGTTATATAATAAAGACCTAACACCATGTCCTGGGAAGGAAGCGTGATAGGGGTACCATTTTGGGGATTAAGGATATTATGTGATGACAACATCAGCAACTGGGCTTCAAGAACTGCTGCGTTACTCAATGGAACGTGTACCGCCATTTGGTCACCGTCAAAGTCGGCGTTGAAGGCCGTGGTAACCAGCGGGTGGAGCTGTATAGCTTTACCTTCAATCAGTTTAGGCTGAAAGGCCTGGATAGATAACCGGTGCAAAGTAGGGGCACGGTTAAGCATAACCGGGTGGCCCTTCAATATATTCTCGAGGATATCCCAGATGATAGCTTCTTTTTTATCTACCAATTTTCGAGCTGATTTGACTGTCTTAACGATCCCTCTTTCAATCAGCTTGCGAATAATAAACGGTTTAAATAGTTCGGCCGCCATATCTTTCGGTAATCCACACTCGTGGATCTTCAATTCTGGGCCAACCACGATTACTGAACGGCCCGAATAATCAACGCGTTTACCCAACAGGTTCTGACGGAAACGGCCCTGTTTACCTTTTAATACATCACTCAGCGATTTCAAGGCTCTTCCACCCTCGGCTTTAACCGCATTGGATTTGCGGCTGTTGTCGAACAACGAATCGATCGCTTCCTGCAACATCCTTTTTTCATTACGTAAGATCACCTCCGGTGCTTTGATTTCCAGTAAACGCTTCAGACGGTTATTCCTGATGATTACCCGGCGGTAGAGATCGTTCAGGTCTGAAGAAGCGAAACGTCCCCCGTCTAATGGAACTAACGGGCGGAGTTCAGGAGGTATAACAGGAATATATTGCATAACCATCCATTCCGGACGGTTGGTGATCCTGGTATTTGCATCACGGAAAGACTCAACAACACTCAATCGCTTGAGAGCATCTGCTTTTCGCTGCTGGGATGTTTCCGTGGCAGCTGCATTACGCAGGTCGAATGATAGTTGGTCAAGGTCAATGCGCTGAAGCAAGTCATGAACCGCTTCGGCGCCCATCTTTGCAATGAATTTATTAGGGTCATCGTCTGGCAGGTACTGGTTATCTTTAGGCAATGCCTCCAGTATATCAAGATATTCTTCCTCTGTCAAAAGGTCACCGTAATTCTGGCCTTTGTCTGCCCGAAGGCCAGACTGAATAACAACAAAACGCTCGTAATAAACGATGGTCTCTAATTTTTTGGAACTCATTCCAAGCAAGTAGCCGATCTTATTAGGCAAACTTTTAAAATACCAGATGTGCACTACGGGAACCACCAGCTTTATATGGCCCATGCGTTCGCGTCTTACTTTTTTCTCCGTCACTTCTACTCCGCACCTGTCGCAAACTATGCCTTTATACCGGATGCGCTTATATTTACCGCAGGCACATTCGTAATCTTTTACCGGACCAAAGATGCGTTCGCAGAATAAACCATCTCTTTCCGGCTTATAAGTACGGTAGTTAATGGTCTCAGGCTTTAAAACCTCCCCATATGACCTTTCGAGAATGCTGTCGGGAGAAGCAAGCCCAATGGTAATTTGGGAAAATGTGGCCCTTGGACGATTTTCTTTTTTAATAGCCATATTGTAGTAAGTAATTTTTTATGATGAACAAACACCTGCCTGAAGCGGGACAATTGAAGGGCACCCACCCTAAGGCGAACTCCTCAACAGTAGTTACTAGATTGTAATTCAATAATTTAAGACAGAAAATCAAAAGTGGAAATGTCAATATACCTAAATTAAGGAGGGCAAAGGTAGAGAATAATGTGCAAATTTGCAAATGCGCGAATTTGTGGTAGTGTATCAGTTTGCATTTTTATGCTTGACCGAATAAGCAAGTGTTTTTGTATATTTGTTACATGGCAAAAAACAAACGTCCCACCGATTTAAACCAAAGAGCAAAAAGTATAGTTGATATTGCTACTGGTGAAAGCGAAGATACAAATTTAGATAATGGCAAAAATCCTGCTGCTGTCGCGTTAGGTAAGCTAGGCGGTAAAAAAGGCGGCAGGGCAAGGGCTAATAGCCTTACCCCTGAAAGACGTGCAGAAATAGCTAAGAAGGCTGCTGCTAAAAGATGGAAAAAATAAATTCAAATGAATTTCAATTGATTTTTTTATTATCCACCATAATCGCAAGTTCTTTTGGCTGACTTTCATTTTGTAATTCTTCTTTAAAATCCTTCATATAAACTACCGGCATTATAGCATTATTTAGATAAGTTCCCCTTAATTCAGAAAAAATAACTCCCCTTGCAGTTGAAATTGATACCGGGTGAATAATTGCAGTTAAATTACGTGGCACATCGTATACCTTATTCTCATTTAATATAATATATTTTTTGAAATCTGAAACTCTAAATAAGCAAGCTATAATAAAACTAGCTAAATATTCTATCTTATCGCCAAATCGAATGTTTACAAAGACAAAAGGAATTACTAAATCGCTTTCTGCTCTTATTCGATTTTCAATCCTTATATCAAAGTTAAAAACAACACTTGTAAAATCTTTTGGAGTTTCTTCCATTTTCTTTGAAATAATCTGAATGCCAGTAAAGCGAAACTCTATCTGCGGTGTATCTTCCATTAATAATTTTATTTTATCCAGCAACAGAAAGGCTTAAATTTCCTTCTGTAGGATATACCTTAATTAATTTAATAGGGTTATCCAGATAGAGCGCAAAGCGAAGATAAGAAATAGACCTTAGCTAATAAATTTAGTATATTTGTACTAAATATTTGAGTATGTTTCAGGGAATCACCATTAGTGAGTTTAATAAGTTCTTTACAAGTGAAGATGATTGCAGGCAGTATCTGTTTGATTTAAAATGGAATGACGGTTATCGATGCCGCAATTGCAATGGGAAGAAAAGCTGCAAAGGCAAGACTCGGTTTCATTTGCGATGTACACAGTGCGGGTATGATGAATCTGTCACAGCACACACATTGTTTCACAAGATGAAGATCCCGCTGCTGAAGGCTTTTGGGATTAACTTTCGGATCTCTGTGCGCAAAAAAGGAATGTCAACCATAGAATTGGCTAATGAATACGGCATCAATCAAAAATCTTCCTGGTTGTTTAAACGAAAGGCACAGGAGGCAATGGCAAGCAGCGGCAAACATCTTCTTAGTGGTCATGTAGAAGTGGATGAATTGATGATTGGGGGAGTAGATGAGGGCGAACGCGGAAGAAGCAAGGGAGATAAGAAGCTGGTAGTGATGGCAGTTGAAAAAGTACAAGGAGATAAAATAGGACGAGCCTATGCACAAACGATTGAAGATGCCAGTGCAGAAAGCTTTAAGCCTTTCTTCGAGAAATATATTGACAAAGATAACACCCAGATTAAGACGGATCAATGGAGGGGTTACTGGCCACTGGAAAGTGAATTTGAAATCAAGCAAAAGCCCTCAAGTAAAGGGAAAAACTTTATGGGATTGCATTATTTAATCATGAATTTGAAAGGATGGCTAAGAGGTATACATCATAAGTGTTCAGAAAGATTCATGAACGGATATTTAGATGAATTCTTCTTCAGATTTAACCGGAGAAACTTTCTACCAACCATCTGGCACAAGCTGATTGAGAGAATGATGCAACATGAACCCTACGCCTATAAAGCAAATGCGACTTAAATGGATAACCCTATAATTTAAAATCCGGTTGTTCGTTGTCGTAAGGGATATAAGCAAATACATTTGTTGAGGCAACTTGTTCTTTTTTCGTCGGTACGGCTGTTATTTCAAAAGTAATATCGAATGCTTTTTGCAGTTTGGCAAGTGTTAGAAGATTAACAAGTTTATCTCCGTTAAATAATTGTGTAACATAGCTTGGAGATGTATCTATTGCTTTTGCAATATCTTTTTTTTGCAATGTACGATCGTTTAACTTTTCGATTTCGCTTAAAAAGCGAAACATAATCATACTTGCTTCATGCCTAATTTCTTCGCTTTCGGACCTAAATTCCAACAAAGAAGCATATTCAGGGTTAATATTAATTCTATTATTAAATTTCATAATCGTAACCTCCTACTTTTTTTATTAGCTCAATTTCTTTCGAGGATAATGATTTGCTCTTTTTGCCCTCATGTAGTATCGCGGCAACCACCACAACCCCCCCTTTTGAACTCTTAATCTCTTTGCAATAAATTCTGTCATTTTCTTGTCCAACAAAAAATCTCATTTCTGTAACATTTTCGCATTTTTCATTTATTTCAACTTTGCAATAATTTCTATGCCTATGGCCATTCAGAATTATATCTAAAAAGAACCTAGTTTTATTGATATGCCTTTTATTTCTAAATAAATATCCCCTCAATAACTCTTCATTTTCTTCGTCTAGATAAATAGCCTTTTTACCATCTGTTGAACTTGCTAGATATTTACATTTTTTTATCAAAGTTAAGCTATAGGTTAATTTTATGCAAGCATTCCTTTATATTTGTAGCTTTTTATAAAACACCTACCACATAGATACGAAAAAAATGTGGATAAATATATGAGTTTAAATGAATCATATGCTTGAGCGTTCAAGAATAATGTTTTATATTTGATACATGAATAAGCTACCAATCGAAAAAAGAGTGCAGATAATCAACTTACTTGTTGAAGGCTGCAGTTTACGGTCCACTTCTCGCATAGCTGATGTGTCAATCAATACTGTTACTAAGCTGCTTATTGATGTGGGTAAGGCTTGCCAAAAGTTTCATAATGATAAGGTGATGGATGTTACCACCAAACGTGTTCAATGTGATGAGATATGGAGCTTTGTCTATTCTAAACAAAAGAATGTTCCTGAAGGAATGGAAGATCAGGCAGGTGATGTTTGGACTTGGACGGCTATGGATGCAGATACAAAACTGGTGGTATCCTGGTTAGTTGGTAGCAGAGATGCAGATACGGCTAATTGTTTTATGAATGATGTGGCTACAAGGCTGAAAAACAGGGTTCAATTAACTACCGACGGTTTACACGCTTATCTTGAAGCTGTGACCGATTCTTTTGGAAGCCAGATAGATTTTGCTCAATTAATAAAGATTTACGGTAATGCGGGTGGAGAAGGTCAGGAAAGGAAGTATAGCCCGGCTGAATGTACTGGAACACAAAAGCATATTATTTCCGGCAGTCCTGAAAACAAACATATTTCTACCAGTTATATAGAAAGGCAAAATTTAACCATGAGAATGCACATGCGGAGATTTACAAGGCTTACCAACGCCTTTTCAAAGAAGATTGAAAACCATTGCTATGCGATTGCCTTACACTTTGTCTATTACAACTTCGTCAAGATTCATAAAACCTTAAGAGTTCCCCCAGCAATGGAAGCTGGATTGATAAAAAGACTAATGACTATTGAAGACATTGTTAGCCTGGCTAGTTAAAGTTAATTTCTCACTCAAGGCTTTTTCCATTTCTTCGATTAATTCTCGTTGCATAAAAAATGGACTTCCTTCAAATCGTAAATTATATACCAATCCATAAGCCGGCATAATTGACACGTTAATCCAAAATTGTTTAAGATAAGGTTGATTATAACTAAAGCCTGCACAACGCCATTGATTTGGCAAGGCTGTTAACAGTTTATTAAGGGCATCTACGGATCCAGCCTTAAATGTAATATATCCTTGCTCGCCTAACTGGTGCCCCGAGCATGAAAACAAAGTTTCAATTTCATCAAAAATATTAACTAAATAAACTAATTTTCTAATGTCAAAATCAATTTGACCGTAATCGATTTCATTATTCATTTCTAAAATTATTTTTTATGCCAATGTTATATATTACTTGCCCCATAACTAAAAAGCCTACGCCCACATTAATAGACATGCCTAAGGGAACAAACCCCAATAACTTAAGAAACAACTCCTTAGTTTGCCAGCATTGTTCTCAGAAACATAATTGGGACGGTAAAGATGCATTTTTTGAAGATGGAAGCAGACTATCCGAAAACTTGAAATAATGCAAACTGATACACTACCACAAATTCGGTAGTGTCTCAGTTTGAGACACTATCGAATTTTTGATTTTTGTCGATACTAAATACGGGGATGATCAGTGAACACTTACAATATACATATCCAACTTTAACATTATTTACTACTTTACCCATTCCCATAATCACATTTGCACATCTGCACATTATATATTCTCCGCCTTAATTCCTATGCCATTCAGATATTTTTCCCTGATAATATTCTGCACGGGTACATTTTTCATCTTGCTTTCCAGCCAGGAGATAATATCCAGGTAAGCAAAAGCTCTTGCTCCCCTGGAGTTCTTTTCATAGAGTTTGAGCTTGGCTGACAGCTTCTCAAATGCAGGCTTTAACTGGCGGGCAGATAAACGAAAAGACATCCGTATAAACCGGAAGATCTCCTCTTCCACCACACTCAGGTTTTCCATTTTTGCCATAAAACGGTATACCGACTTGGTGAGGTACTCCAATATGCTAAAATTGCCCAGCTCATAATGAGCAATAAGATGCAACAGCCGGGCATAACATTGGAGGTCTGTACGAAGGTCTACTTTCCAGTTAATGATTTTATTCAAATAATTAACGGCGGTATCGTAATCGCCGCTACCAAAATACAGGGATGCTATTTTATAGTAAAAAACCAATACCCGGTGCCGGTCTAAATAAAGTTCGTAGTCTTTTAGGGTTTTCTCGATGGACGGAACCAATTTTAATCCTTCTGTAAAGGTTCCTTCCATGAAATGCCTGTTGATTTTTGATATGTGCAGGTATACAAACACCTGAATGCGATTGTTGTCGTTATCAGCAACCAAATCAGAAAGCGCAAATTGCTCGAATTCTGAAAGTGTCTTTAGAAATTTTTTATAGTTCCTCAGGTCAAAGTGGGCCCCTAGCAGATTATGCATGCCTTTAATGTAATGAGCCGTTTCGATTTCAACCATATACGGCTCTTTTTCAAAGAGGTCGACCCACTTTTGTGCATAACGGTAGTATAACAGGAAATCCTGCCTGATGAAAGCGTACCAGCAGTAACTCTGATAGAGGTACAGGCTTTCATAAAAGCCGTTTACGTCGTTAATATCAAAGGAAATATGATCCTCAAAAAATTGCCTTACGGCTATTTCATCTTTTTCGTTACGCGCATGCCCGTTCCTGATATACCAGCTATACAGCCGCAATGAAAGATTTGACAGCTGGCTGATCATTAGCAGGCGGTTATTCACGTCATTCACTTCCTGCGTTAGCCGGTCTGCTCTGTCCTCCATACTTCGGGTAATATGAAGGGCCTCGATCTTTTTTTCAAAGAACAACACCTGTAACAGGAAAGTGAGTTGGTTATGCGCCCGGGCGTTCTCCTTCATCCTGTCCAGTATACGCAGGCTCTGCAGGTAAAGCCCTTTGTTATACAGAATGCGCGCATGATCCATCTGTTCGTGCAACTGGATATATATATCTTGGTTGTTCAATAAGCGCAAACTACTGAGGACCTGCCGGTATAAATGCGCCTTTATATTTGAAAGCTGCTGTTTTTTTATTGACTTGTTCTTTTCCAATAAGACTTCTTCATCATAATCGCTCATTTTGTCGAGTGCATCGAAAAGATGAATGATCTTTAAGTCTACAGTAGCGGAATTCCGCTTTACATAGAGTTTGAAATTTCGCTTTTCTGACTTTTCCAGCGATTTAATCAATTGAAATAAGGAATCTGTCGATTTGTTGGGCATCGTATTTTGTTTATCTTGAAAGCCAATACCAGCTTGAATCCGCTAAAGAACCGCCTTGTTTCAATGGTGTAAAACGCATATGATTTTAATTTTATTTGTACATAATAGTTAATTAACTTCGAAAACAGGGCTGTTTATCAGATATTATAGCAAGCAACCACAGAAATAAATAGCCTGCAATTTCGTTATTTTAAAAAAGATAAATGCCCGGCACCCAAGTATATATTTTTGATACAACGCTTCGGGATGGTGAACAGGTTCCTGGTTGCAAGCTTAATTCCAAAGAAAAACTTGAATTGGCAGAGCAACTGGAGGCTTTGGGAGTAGACATCCTTGAAGCCGGCTTTCCTGTTTCAAGTCCAGGTGACTTTGAATCCGTGGAGCAAATTTCCCTGGTTATCAAAAATGCCACTGTTTGTGCCTTAAGCCGTGCGGTACTGAAAGATATTGAAGTGGCAGCGCAGGCCCTTAAGCATGCCAAACGCCCGCGTATACACACAGGGATTGGCACATCCGATTACCACATCATCGGCAAATTCAAATCAACGCGCGAAGATATCCTAAGCAGGGCCATCCAATGCGTTAAATGGGCAAGAAATTTTACTGATGATGTTGAATTTTACGCCGAGGATGCCGGACGAACTTCAAATGAATACCTGGCCCGGATCATTGAAGCAGTTATTGCTGCCGGTGCTACCACGGTAAACATTCCAGATACCACGGGCTACTGCCTGCCTGATCAGTATGGTGAAAAGATCTCTTATCTGGCCAATCATGTACCGAATATCGATAAAGCGGTGATCAGTTGCCATTGTCATAACGACCTTGGCCTGGCAACAGCCAACTCCATCTCCGGTATTATTAGCGGGGCAAGGCAGATAGAGTGCACCATCAACGGGCTGGGCGAAAGGGCCGGCAATACTTCACTCGAAGAAGTGGTTATGGTCATCAGGCAACATAAACATCTTAATTTCTATACAAATATCAAGGCCGAAGGGCTTAACCCCATAAGCAGGATGGTATCAGAAACCATGCGGGTTGCTGTTCAACCTAACAAAGCTATTGTAGGGGCCAATGCTTTTTCTCACTCTTCCGGAATTCACCAGGATGGATTTTTAAAAGATTCTCTTACCTATGAAATCATAAACCCCGAAGAAGTTGGCGCCGATGCCAGTAAGATTGTGTTAACGGCAAGAAGCGGCCGTAGTGCCTTGGCCTACCGCTTTCAAAAATTGGGTTACCAATTCGACCGTAATGACGTGGATGTGCTGTACGAACGTTTTCTTTTGGTTGCCGATACCAAGAAGGAAGTGGTAGAAGAAGACCTCCACCAATTAGCAGCACAATTTCAACCCGGAATTATTAAGCTTGCTTCAAGTCTCTCTCTCATGTGATATGTTAGTTTTGAAAACAGCGTGGGGGAGTAATCCTTCACGTTTTTTTGTTAGCTGCAGCAACATGAGGTAAATTAAAGGTAGGATGGCAAGAAGTTAAGACTTTAAAAAGAAAAGCAAACATGGCAGAAACATTATTTGATAAGATCTGGGACAAACATGTAGTTACAACCATACAGGATGGGCCTTCCGTACTGTACATTGATAAACATTTTATTCATGAAGTGACTTCTCCCCAGGCCTTCAGCGGAATAGAGAACAGAGGCCTGCATTTATTTCGTCCTGAAAAAACCATAGCTACGGCAGATCATAATGTGCCTACCATTAATCAGCATTTACCTATCCGTGATGAATTGTCAAGGATTCAGGTGCAGCAGCTGAAAGAGAATTGTGCAAGGCATAACGTCGAATTGTATGGCCTGGGTCATCCATTTCAGGGCATTGTTCACATTATAGGACCCGAACTGGGTATTACTCAGCCGGGGATGACCATCGTATGCGGCGACAGCCATACTTCCACGCATGGTGCTTTCGGTTCCGTTGCTTTCGGCATCGGTACCAGCGAAGTGGAAATGGTGTTTGCTTCCCAGTGCGTGTTGCAGCCGAAGCCCAGGCGGATGCGGATAAACATTGAAGGCAAGCTGAATGCGGGAGTGGTATCGAAGGACCTCATCCTGCACATCATCTCCCGGATATCTGCCAGTGGGGCAACCGGCTACTTTGTAGAATACTCCGGTTCTGCAATCCGCAAATTAAGCATGGAAGCCAGAATGACCATATGCAACATGAGTATCGAAATGGGCGCCAGGGGAGGATTGATAGCACCGGATGAAACAACCTTTGCTTATCTTAAGGGACGTTTGTTTGCGCCAAAATTTGACGACTGGGAAAATAAACTGGCCCAATGGAAGTTATTGTTTACCGATGAAGATGCCGTATTCGACAAAGAGCTTGACGTAGTTGCCTCAGACATTGAGCCAATGATTACTTACGGAACAAATCCGGGCCTGGGAATTCCCATAGGAGGATCCATTCCCGCCACTGAAACAATACCTGACGAGGGGGAAAGAAAAAACCTGGTCAAAGCACTTAAGTATATGGGACTGGAAGGGGGAAAACAATTGCTGGGTATGCCGGTACAACATATTTTTATTGGCAGCTGCACCAATTCCCGAATTGAAGACCTCCGGTTGGTAGCTGCTGTGATCAAAGGCAAAAAGAAACATGAGCATGTCCAGGTCATGATCGTTCCCGGATCGCAGCAGGTTGCCGCTCAGGTCAGGGAAGAAGGACTGGATAAAATATTCGAAGAAGCCGGTTTTGAGGTAAGACAGGCCGGTTGCAGTGCCTGCCTCGGAATGAATGAAGACAAAATTCCTGCTGGTGAGTACTGCATCTCCACATCAAATCGGAATTTCGAGGGAAGGCAGGGAGCCGGGGCAAGGACTTTACTGGCAAGTCCTTTAACCGCAGCAGCATCAGCCCTCACCGGGGTAGTAACCGATATAAGGGAAATGATGACTAATCAAGCGTAAATCAATGCAACCAATCAATATAATAAATTCCCGTTTTGTGCCATTCCCGATGGAAAATATCGACACTGACCAGATCATCCCTGCCCGTTTTTTAAAGGCTACCACAAGGGAAGGATTTGGTAAAAATCTGTTCAGGGACTGGAGATACGACGCTTCAAACAATCCCAGACCGGAATTTATCCTGAATAATCCGGCATTTACGGGCCAGATACTGGTGGCGGGCAAGAACTTTGGCAGCGGCTCTTCCAGGGAACATGCTGCCTGGGCTATCCTCGACCATGGTTTCCGGGTTGTGGTTTCAAGCTTTTTTGCAGACATTTTTAAGAACAATGCACTGAACAATGGAGTGCTTCCCGTACAGGTAAGTGATGATTTCCTGCAAAACATCTTTGGCCAGCCTAATGAGTCGACGCTGACGGTTAACCTGGAAAGGCAAACGATCACCATTGATGCAACCGGCGAACAGGAAACCTTTGATATCAATGACTACAAAAAAACCTGCATGCTGAATGGTTATGATGATATTGACTTCCTGCTAAGCATGAAAGAGGAAATAGCCGATTTTGAAAAACAACACATGTATTAATCCGGATGTATGAAAAAAAATATTGCAGTAATATTGGGTGACGGCATAGGACCTGAAGTCTCGCTACAGTCCATCAAAGTACTCGATGCCGTGGCCCAGCAATTCGGCCATGGTTTTGAATACACCTATTGCCTGATGGGTGCTGACGCTATTGATAAAACCGGCAATCCCCTGCCTGACGAAACCGTCGCGGTTTGTCTGAAAAGTGACGCCATTCTGTTCGGCGCCATTGGTCACCCGAAATACGATAATGATCCGGCTGCCAAGATAAGGCCTGAACAGGGTTTGCTTAGATTAAGAAAAGAGTTACAACTGTTTGCCAACATCAGACCGGTAAACACTTACCCTTCTTTACATCATTTGTCGCCGTTGAAAGACAAGCAACTGCAAGATGTGGATTTTATCATCTATCGTGAATTAACCGGAGGCATCTATTTTGGGAAAAAACAGGTGAATGAGGAATTGACGCTGGCGTCTGATGAATGCGTATACAGTAAAGAAGAAATTGAACGTATAGCTCACCTTGCTTTTCAGGCGGCACAAAAAAGAAGGAAAAAACTTACGCTGGTGGATAAGGCAAACGTGCTGGAAACATCCCGGTTATGGAGGAAAATTGTACAGCAACTGGCCGTTCAGTATAATAATGTTGAGGTGGATTACATGTTTGTGGATAACGCAGCCATGCAGATCATCTTAAATCCGAAACAATTTGACATTGTGCTCACCGAGAACATGTTTGGTGATATCATCAGTGATGAAGCCAGCGTGATCAGTGGCTCGCTGGGATTGCTGCCTTCCGCATCTATCGGCAGCGTGTCGGCACTTTTTGAACCCATTCATGGTTCTTATCCGCAAGCTGCAGGAAAAGATATTGCCAATCCCATCGGTTCGGTATTATCTGCTGCCCTGATGCTCGACCATTTTGATATGAAGGAAGAAGCCGGCCTTATCCGCAATGCGGTGCAGTGGACGCTGGCTAACGGTTTCGTAACAAAAGACATTGATGCGGTAAATAATTACTCCACATCAACCATCGGCGACCTGATCAGGGATTTTGTAGAGAACCGGCTGCCTTCTGCGATTTACAAAAACAATATTTCTTTAAGCAAATCAACGATTATTTAAAAATTAGTAGTGATGAGTTATGAATAATGAGTGCTGCCCGTGGTTGGTGTTTTCACCAACCACAAGCGAAGAAGAATCTTAACAGAACCATCAGATCACGAATTAAAAAATATCTCTGCGGAGAAACACGGAGGAGCCAAAAATGAATTATTATTCTGAAAACACCATTCTCTATCTGGACGGAGAATACGTTAAGGCCTCGGAAGCAAAAACCGATCTGTATTCGCAGTCACTTCATTACGGTTATGCAGTATTTGAAGGCATCCGCTCGTACGCCATGGTAAGCGGTGAAACAAAGATCTTTAAAGAACGGGAACATTATGAAAGGCTAAGGAATTCGGCCCAGGCTATGAACATGCCTTATCCTTATGATACCGGTGAACTGATAGCAGCGACTTATGCATTATTGGAAAAAAACAACCTCCAGGACGCCTACATTCGTCCGCTGGTCTATGCTCCCGCCAACATGGGCTTTGTTCAGAACACGACTTCTCATGTCATGATAGCTGTTTGGAAGATGGCCCCGTTCTTTGGAGAAAATCTGCTGCGCGTGATGACATCATCCTTTCAGCGGCCTAATCCCAAGGGATTCAATATCGAAGCTAAGGCTTCAGGACATTACGTGAATTCCATCCTGGCCAGCCAGGAGGCTAAAGCACGGGGATTTGACGAGGCTTTACTAACTGATATGCATGGTTATGTCGCGGAGGGTTCGGGCGCCAATGTGTTTTTTGAGCAGGATGATAAATTGATTACACCTCCTCCAGGCAACATCTTACCGGGTATTACCCGGGCTACGGTAATTGAGATCTGTCACAAACTTAATATACCGGTTGTGGAAAAATTGTTCAACACCGGTGAATTGAAAGAAGCAGATGCAGCCTTCTTTTGCGGCACTGCAGGCGAAGTGATCGGATGGGAATCGCTGGATGGTGTCAACTTTAAAAAGCCGTGGAGTGAATCTCTAAGTAAGACGATACAGGATGCTTATAAACAACTGGTCACCGGAAGAAGGATTACCAGTACCGGCAACGAAATGGCTGAGCAAGAAAAAGAAGCGCAGATCGCTGAATTATTTCAGAAAACCGTAAAGGAAGTGAGTAAGTGAGATATGAATGATGAATGATGAGTGAGTGATTAATTAAGTGCCCGTGGTTGGTGTTTTCACCAACCACCAGCCGGGAGAGAAACCTTAAACCTTAAACTTTAAACGCTTAAACCTCCGTTCAACCTTCATGCAGGAATTAAACAAATACAGCAAAACCATCACCCAGGACAGTACACAACCGGCCGCACAGGCTATGCTGTATGGCATTGGATTAACAGAGGACGACCTGAAAAAACCTCAGGTGGGAATCGTGAGCATGGGTTATGAAGGCAATACCTGCAACATGCACCTGAACGACATGGCCAAATTGATAAAACAAGGGGTCTGGGATGCTAACCTGGTAGGCCTGATCTTTAATACCATCGGCGTAAGTGACGGTATCAGCAATGGAACGGATGGCATGAGGTATTCCCTGGTGAGCAGGGATATTATTGCCGACTCGATTGAGGCGGTTTGCGGAGCCCAATATTATGATGCACTGATTGCAGTTCCTGGCTGCGACAAAAATATGCCGGGGTCCATTATGGCTATGGGAAGGTTAAACCGGCCTTCTATAATGGTTTATGGAGGCACCATCGCGGCCGGACATTATAAGGGAAAAGACCTGAATATCATTTCCGCCTTTGAAGCGCTGGGACAAAAACTGGCGGGCCAGCTCAACGATGCAGACTTTAAAGGGATCGTTCAAAATTCCTGTCCGGGTGCAGGAGCCTGCGGTGGCATGTACACTGCCAATACCATGTCTTCAGCCATTGAAGCAATGGGAATGAGTTTACCTTATTCGTCTTCCAACCCGGCCCTGAGCGATGAGAAGACAAACGAATGCCTGGAGGCCGGAAAGGCGGTCAGGTACCTGATGGAAAAAGACATCAAGCCTGCAGACATCATGACCAGGAAAGCATTTGAAAACGCCATTGTCATTGTAATGGCCCTGGGCGGAAGTACTAATGCGGTCATGCACCTGATCGCCATGGCAAAAAGTATTGATGTTTCTCTAAGCCAGAATGATTTCCAGACAATCAGCGATAAGGTGCCCGTCCTGGCTGACCTTAAACCGAGCGGACAATATTTAATGCAAGACCTCCACAAAATAGGCGGTGTGCCCGCTGTAATGAAGTACCTGTTGCAAAAAGGGTTGTTGCATGGCGATTGCCTTACGGTTACCGGGAAAACTGTGGCGGAAAACCTGGAAACCGTTCCTGATCTTGATTTCATAAACCAAAAAATTATTCATCCGGTCGAAACAGCGCTTAAGGCTACCGGTCATTTGCAGATATTATATGGTAACCTTGCCGAAGGAGGCAGCGTGGCCAAGATCAGCGGAAAAGAGGGAGAACGTTTTGAGGGCCCTGCCAGGGTTTTTGATGGTGAGTTTGAACTGATCAGCGGTATTCATTCCGGGAAAATAAAGCCAGGCGATGTTGTAGTGATCCGTTACGTAGGCCCTAAAGGCGGTCCAGGCATGCCGGAAATGCTAAAACCTACATCTGCTATTATGGGTTCAGGACTCGGAAAAACCGTTGCACTGATCACAGATGGCAGATTTAGCGGAGGAACACATGGATTTGTGGTAGGCCATATTACGCCGGAAGCATTCGATGGGGGCTTGCTTGCCCTGGTACTGGATGATGATATTATCGAAATTGATACCGTTCGCAATACCATTAACTTAAAGGTCAGCCAGGAAGATATTTTCGCCCGCAAAAAAGAATGGGCTCAACCATTATTAAAAGCAAACAAAGGAATTCTATATAAATATGCTAAATACGTTAAAACTGCCGCAGAAGGATGTGTTACTGACGAAGACTGAAACCATCAGTGGTTCGGAAGTAGTTATGAAAGCCTTCATCGCCGAAGGGGTAGATACGATTTTCGGTTACCCCGGCGGCGCCATCATGCCGATATACGACGCCTTGTACGATTATCAGGATCGTTTAAAACATATTCTGGTCCGCCATGAACAAGGTGCTATTCATGCTGCCCAGGGATACGCCCGCTCTTCGGGCCGGGTAGGGGTAGTTTTTGCAACCAGCGGCCCTGGTGCTACCAACCTGGTGACCGGTTTGGCCGACGCCCAGATCGACAGTACCCCGCTGGTATGCATTACCGGTCAGGTATTTGCCCATTTGCTGGGAACCGATGCTTTCCAGGAGACAGATGTGATTAATATCACAACACCGGTAACCAAGTGGAATTACCAGATTACCGATGCCAGGGAACTTCCTGTAGTACTATCAAAAGCATTCCATATTGCCACAACAGGCAGGCCGGGACCAGTGCTGATAGACATTACAAAGAATGCCCAACTTCAAAAAATAGAGTACGAAGGATATACCAGGTGTGACTACATACGCAGTTACCGGCCAAAACCCATTGTGAGAGAAGAACACGTAGTGGAAGCAGCTCAGCTGATCAACCAGGCCGAAAAGCCTTTCGTTATCTGGGGACAAGGTGTAATCTTAGGGAAGGCAGAAACGGAATTTGCGGCTTTCATCGAAAAATCGGGTATACCTGCTGCCTGGACCATACTTGGACTTAGTGCAATGCCTACCGACCATCCGCTCAATGTAGGTATGCTGGGCATGCACGGCAATTATGGGCCTAATGTGCTGACTAATGAATGCGATGTACTTATTGCAATAGGCATGCGCTTCGATGACCGGGTTACCGGAAGACTGGATAAATACGCCAGGCAATGTAAGATCATCCACCTGGATATCGACCCTTCCGAGATTGATAAAAATGTTAAAGCTACTGTAGGAGTATGGGGCGACTGTAAAGAGACCCTGCCCTTGCTTACCCAACTGGTCAGTGCCAATACTCACCCGGAATGGTTACAAAAATTTGCAGATTACCGCCAGGAGGAAATAAAACAAGTAATCCATGATGAAATGAACCCTGCCTCAGGGGAAATGACCATGGGTGAGGTGATCAACGTACTGAACGAATTAACGGAGGGTGATGCCATCATCGTTACCGATGTCGGGCAGCATCAGATGGTAGCCTGCCGTTATGCAAAATTTAATACCTCGAAAAGCAATATTACCTCCGGCGGCCTTGGAACAATGGGTTTCGCTCTTCCTGCAGCCATAGGTGCCAAATTTGGCGCTCCTCAACGTACGGTTGTAGCCATCATCGGCGACGGTGGGTTCCAGATGACCCTGCAGGAACTGGGAACCATCATGCAGAGTGAAGTAAACATAAAGATTATCATTTTAAACAACCGCTTCCTGGGAATGGTGCGACAATGGCAACAGTTATTCCACGACAAAAGATATTCATTTGTTGATATAACCAGTCCGGATTTTGTAATGGTGGCCAAAGCATATGGCATTGCCGGACAAGCCGTTTCGAAAAGAGAAGACCTTAAACAGGCGCTCAAGACCATGCTGGATCATGAAGGCTCTTACCTGATCGAAGCTATGGTCGGAAAAGAAAACAACGTTTTCCCTATGGTGCCGCAGGGTTGCAGTGTGAGTGAGGTGAGGCTGAAGTAAACGTTAAACCTTAAACTTTTAAACATGCTTAAACAAGAATTTACCATAACCGTTTATACCGAAAATCATATTGGCTTACTCAACCGGATAGCAATCATCTTTTCACGCCGTAAGATCAATATCGATAGCATGAATACCTCTCCTTCTGAAGTGGAAGGCATCCATCGCTTCACCATTGTTATTGATGAAACTGAAGAGGTGGTGCGCAAACTTGCCCGCCAGATCGAAAAACAGGTAGAAGTGTTGAAAGCGTATTACAATACGAATGAAGAGATCATCTGGCAGGAAATGGCTTTATATAAAGTGCCTACCGACGAGATTGCCGAGAAGGTAAAAGTAGAAAGGTTATTGCGAAAATACGGGGCCAGAGCGGTAGTGATTCGTAAAGATTATACGGTGTTTGAAACCACCGGTCAGCGTGAGGAAACTGACAAACTTGTTAAAGTGCTCGAGCCTTACGGTTTGATAGAGTTTGTTCGCAGTGCACGGGTAGCCATTATAAAATCGAGTCATGGTTTTCATGAAAAACTAAAAGAATTCGAAGCGATGGACCCTGGAGCACGGCTTGTCGAAAACGAGTTTTTAAATAAGCAGGATGAGGTTTTCTCGATGTAAGCAGGTATCCTTTGTGAAACCTTCGTGTTCCTTCCTTTGCGACCTTTGTGGTTAAGAGACAAGAAGGAGCACCACAAAGAAACACAAAACAACAAGGAACTCAAATCATTTTATAACCTGCTTCCTTCATCGGAAATGAAGGGAGCCAAAAACAGCATCATGGCAAAATTAAATTTCGGTGGAGTGGAAGAAAATGTGGTTACCAGGGAAGAATTTTCATTATCAAAGGCCCGGGAAGTTTTAAAAGATGAAGTAGTGGCAGTAATAGGCTATGGCGTTCAGGGTCCCGGCCAGGCATTAAACCAGAGAGAAAATGGCATTAATGTAATCGTAGGACAGCGGCAGCATTCGAAATCCTGGGAAAAAGCCGTAAGAGATGGATTCGTTCCCGGCGAAACACTTTTCGACATAGAAGAAGCCTTGCAAAGAGGAACTATTATTTGTTATCTGTTAAGTGACGCTGCTCAGATACAGTTGTGGCCTACAGTAAAAAAACACCTGACTGCAGGCAAAGCCTTATACTTCTCCCATGGATTTGGCATAACCTATCATCATCAGACGGGTATCGTTCCGCCACCGGATGTAGACGTATTTTTAGTGGCACCCAAGGGCTCAGGCACTTCGTTGCGCAGGATGTTTTTACAGGGCCGCGGGTTGAACTCCAGTTATGCCATATTTCAGGACGCCACCGGAAGGGCTTTTGAGAGAGTTGTGTCCCTAGGCATTGCCATAGGTTCCGGCTATCTGTTTGAAACTAATTTTAAGAAAGAAGTGTATAGCGATCTTACGGGTGAAAGAGGAACGCTGATGGGCGCTATCCAGGGTATCTTCGCCGCCCAGTACGAGGTACTCCGCAAAAACGGGCATTCTCCTTCTGAGGCATTTAATGAAACGGTGGAAGAACTGACACAAAGCCTGATGCCCCTGGTAGCCGAAAACGGTATGGACTGGATGTATGCCAACTGCTCTACCACTGCCCAGCGCGGAGCCTTGGACTGGTGGAAGAAATTCCGTGATGCCACATACCCGGTCTTTGACGAACTGTATAAAAGCGTCGCTGCCGGCGTTGAATCGCAACGGTCTATCGATAGCAACAGCAAACCTGATTATCGCGAAAACCTCGAAATAGAACTCAAAGAATTGCGGGATAGTGAATTATGGCAGGCTGGAAAAACAGTGAGAAGCTTAAGGCCGGAAAATCAAAAATCCAGTTCCATCCCGAGCGCTATGGGCCAAGAGGTTAATGCAGAGCCTGTTTCTTCATAAAATATAAAATAAAGATTCTCTAACTGCCCTGCTGCAGTTATAGAATTCAGGAGGGTTCATGAATTTATCAACACATACAATACCTGATTTGCAATTTCACAAAGCAGCCGAGCGGATAAAAAAGGTAGTGAACCGTACACCGCTCATGTTTAACAATAATCTCTCCCGGAAGTACCAGTGTAATATTTTTCTCAAGCGGGAAGACCTTCAGATCGTGCGTTCGTATAAAATTCGCGGCGCGTATAATATGATGAGCAGCCTTCCTGCATCTCAGCTCGAGCTTGGCGTAGTATGTGCAAGCGCAGGCAATCATGCCCAGGGTTTTGCCTATAGTTGCAAGAAATTGGCTGTGAAAGGAACCGTATTCATGCCGAATATTACGCCAAACCAGAAAATAAATCAAACCAAGATGTTTGGTGAAGAATTCATTGAAATAAAACTGGTGGGTGATACCTTCGACGACTGTGCGGTATCAGCAAAATTATTTACTGAACAAAACGGAATGACCTTCATACCCCCTTTTGAAGATCATCGAATCATCGAGGGACAGGCAACAGTAGGTGTAGAGATCCTGGAAGACTTGTCACAGATTGACTACTTATTCATACCGGTAGGCGGTGGGGGGTTGGGTGCAGGAGTGGGAAGTTACTTCAAAACTTTTTCTCCAAATACCCGGATCATCGGTTTGGAACCTGAAGGGGCACCGGCCATGTATCAATCTCTAAAAGCAGGCAAACCGGTTACCCTCGAATGTATAGACAGGTTTGTTGACGGGGCTGCCGTAAAAAGAGTGGGCGACCTCACCTTTTCTATTTGTAAAGTAGTACTGGATGATCTGTACCTCGTACCTGAAGGCAAAGTATGTACTACCATCCTTAAACTGTATAACGAGGACGCCATCGTTGTTGAACCTGCCGGTGCGCTCAGCATTGCTGCCCTGGATAATTATGCGGACACTATCAAAGGCAAAAATGTTGTATGCATTGTGAGTGGTGGTAATAATGATATAGACCGGATGCAGGAGATCAAAGAACGTTCATTACAGTATGAAGGCCTGAAGCATTATTTCCTGATCAGGTTTGCACAAAGGCCGGGCTCCTTAAAAGAATTCGTAAGTCATGTGCTTGGACCAAACGATGACATCACCCGGTTTGAATACATGCAGAAACATAATAAGGAAACCGGGCCGGCACTGGTGGGCATAGAACTGAAAAGCAGGGAAGACTATAAAATGCTAATGGAAAACCTCAATCGCTATCATATAAACTACACGGAGCTAAATAAGAACGATAACTTGTTCGGTTACCTGGTATAAGAGACCCCGAGCAATAATCACCGGCATACTTTTTACCTTCACCAACCCCCGGGCTTGGAAACTTTACAAAATCGCGATTCTTAACGGAAACAAAACTTTTTCGTATTTTCATATAGCTTGCTGCCGTATTTTTGATATCATATGAAATCAAATCTCATTTCTATTGGAAGATAAATAAAAGCGTGGTAATATGGCAAATGACGGATTATACTCTTCACGCTACGAACACGATTCCTGTGGTATCGGTTTTGTGGCAAACATCAAGAGCAGCAAATCGCACCAGATCGTTTCTGATGCCTTAACTATACTCGAAAATATGGCCCACAGGGGTGCCTGTGGCTCTGAGCCCAATACAGGTGATGGTGCCGGCATCCTCATTCAAACCCCTCATGAATTTTTCTTTGATGAATGTGTTAAGTTGGGAGTTCATCTGCCCGCATATGGAAAATACGGGGTAGGTGTTTTATTTTTTCCAAAAGATATCCGGTTAAGAGAAGAATGCAGGGACATTTTTAACCGGTCCGCTGAGAAATTAGGACTTGAGATCCTGATTTACCGGAAAGTTCCGGTTAATCCGGATGGAATTGGTCCTACAGCATTATCTGTTGAGCCCGAGATCGAACAGGTATTTATTGCCTGTCCTGATCATATAAATAATCCGGATGACTTTGAACGAAAGCTGTTTATACTTCGGAACTATGCTGTTCACACAGTGGGTAATACGGTAAAAAAAGACCCTATTGGGTTTTATGTTGCTTCCTTGTCTTACAAAACAGTCGTTTATAAAGGCCAGCTCACCAGTCTGCAGGTAAGACAATACTTTAACGACCTTAGTAATAAAAGGGTTGTTTCAGCATTCGGACTGATACATTCGAGGTTTGCCACCAATACTTTTCCTTCCTGGAAGCTGGCCCAGCCTTTCCGTTACATCGCACATAATGGTGAGATCAATACCTTGCAGGGAAACCTGAACTGGTTGCGCACCAGTGAAAGAGAATTTACCTCTCCTTATTTTACAAGCCAGGAGATGGATATGCTGTTACCCCTAGTGTCAGATGGCCAGTCTGATTCTGCCTGCCTGGACAATATGATCGAGCTCCTCGTTCTCTGTGGGCGTTCACTACCTCATGTTATGATGATGCTGATACCGGAAGCATGGGATGGTAATGAGCAAATGGAGCCGGTAAAAAAAGCATTTTACGAATTCCATTCCTCATTTATGGAACCTTGGGATGGCCCTGCTTCCATATCTTTCACCGATGGAAAGATCATTGGAGCCACTTTGGACCGTAATGGTCTGCGTCCTTCCAGATATTGCGTTACTACCGATGACCGCGTTATCATGGCCTCAGAAACCGGTGCCTTACCGGTAGACCCTAAACTGATTAAAGAAAAAGGAAGATTGCAGCCCGGCAAAATGTTCGTGGTCGACCTTGAACAGGGCAGAATCATCAGTGATGATGAACTGAAGCAAAAGATCTGTTCCCAGAAACCATACAGCGAGTGGCTGAACAAGTACAAGATCCGCCTGGAGGAACTGCCTGAACCAAGAGTATCGTTCACTCACCTCGAACACGACCAGGTGTTTAAATACCAGAAAGCATTTGGTTACACAACCGAAGATCTGGAAATGATCATTGCACCCATGGCCACCGAAGGTAAAGAACCGGTCAACTCGATGGGCACCGACGTTCCCCTTGCCGTACTCAGTGACCAGCCTCAACACCTGAGCAATTATTTTAAACAGCTTTTCGCCCAAGTGACCAACCCGCCGATTGATCCGATAAGGGAAAGGTTGGTCATGTCTCTGGCTACATTTGCAGGAAGCAACGGCAACCTGCTGGTTGAAGACCCGCTGGACTGCCACAATGTAGCGCTGAAACATCCGGTGTTAAATAATCATGAACTGGAAAAGATCAGAAGTATTGATACGGGAATTTTTCAGGCTAAAACCCTGCAAACCTATTTCCGTGCCGACGGCAAACCCGGCTCCCTGCAAAAAGGCCTGGATCGCCTTTGCCGGTATGCAGTAGATGCAGTCGAAGATGGCTTTGAAGTGCTGATTCTGTCTGACAGGGCAATTGATTCCGACCACGCTGCCATATCGTCATTACTCGCTACTTCGGCAGTTCACCATCACCTCATACGCAAAGGCATGCGCAACCAGGTCGGACTGGTCATTGAAGCAGGGGATGTATGGGAAGTGCATCATTTTGCCTGCCTGGTCGGATTTGGTGCAACAGCCATCAATCCTTACCTCGCCCTTTCTACGATCCGCGATATGAAACTCACGGGCAAACTGGATACAATACTTGAACCCGACCAGCTAAAAAAGAATTTTATCAAAGCAGTCAACGACGGACTGCTGAAAGTATTTTCCAAGATGGGAATCTCCACCCTGCAATCTTACCAGGGAGCCCAAATCTTCGAGATCATTGGCCTGAACAAAAGCGTAGTGGATAAATATTTTACCGGAGCCATCTCAAGGATTGAAGGCATGGGACTGGATGAAATGGCAAAGGAAACCCTGGCGAAACACCAGTTTTCTTTCAGCAAAAAAGAAATCCCCATTGACCGCCTGTCGGCTGGCGGATTTTATCAATGGAAACGGAAAGGCGAATTCCATCTGTTTAACCCGCAAACCATCCATCTACTGCAATATTCCACCCGGATGAATGATTATCAGGTATTTAAAAAATACTCTAAACTTATCAACGAGCAAAATACCCAGGCGTGTACACTAAGAAGCTTATTTAATTTCAAACGCAACCGGCCTTCCATATCATTAGATGAAGTGGAACCTGCCGAAAATATATGGAAACGCTTTGCATCCGGCGCCATGAGCTTTGGATCTATATCCTGGGAAGCACATACAACACTGGCCATCGCCATGAACCGCCTCGGCGGTAAAAGCAATACCGGGGAGGGAGGCGAAGACGAAAGAAGATATAAACGCCTTGAAAACGGCGATTCAACGCGGTCCGCCATTAAGCAGGTGGCATCGGCCCGGTTTGGTGTAACCAGTTTATATCTTACCGAAGCAGATGAATTACAAATCAAAATGGCACAAGGGGCCAAACCGGGAGAAGGCGGACAATTACCCGGGCATAAAGTAGATGACTGGATCGGGAAAACCAGGCATTCCACCCCTGGTGTCGGATTAATATCTCCTCCCCCACACCATGATATCTATTCTATTGAAGACCTTGCCCAATTGATATTCGACCTGAAAAATGCTAACCGCAATGCGCGAATTAACGTGAAGCTAGTTTCAAAGGCGGGCGTAGGTACTATTGCTGCCGGCGTTGCCAAGGCTAAAGCAGATGTTATCCTGATTGCCGGACATGACGGAGGAACAGGTGCATCACCCATCAGTTCCATAAAACATGCCGGACTACCCTGGGAATTGGGCCTGGCTGAAAGCCACCAGACACTGGTTAAAAACAAACTCCGCAGCAGGGTAATTCTTCAGACAGACGGTCAATTGAAAACCGGAAGAGATATTGCCGTAGCAACTTTACTGGGTGCTGAAGAATGGGGTGTTGCAACAGCCGCTCTGATTGTCGAGGGTTGTATCATGATGCGGAAATGCCACTTAAATACCTGTCCCGTCGGAGTGGCCACACAGGATCCCGAATTACGCAAGCGCTTTACCGGCGATGCCGAACACGTGGTGAACCTGTTTAAATTTCTAACGCAGGAATTCCGGGAGATTATGGCAGAACTGGGCTTTCGTACAGTAAATGAAATGGTGGGACAGGTTGATTACCTGGAAAAAAGAGACAACATTGATCACTGGAAATACCGGAAACTTGACCTTTCACCCATCTTGTACAAAGAACCGGCTTCGCTATACACAGGTTTGCACAAGATGGAAGAACAGGATCATGGGCTGACCGATGTGTTGGATTGGAAACTGCTCAAGGCTGCACAACCGGCCCTGGAGCACCGGCAGAAAGTTTTTGCAGCCTTCCCTATCAAAAACATAGACCGTACAGTAGGTACGATCTTATCTAACGAGATCTCAAAGCTGTACAAGGCCGAGGGACTTGAAGAAGATACTATCCACTTTAAATTTACCGGTACGGCGGGGCAAAGCTTCGGCGCATTCAACACCAAAGGGGTAACCCTGGAACTGGAAGGTGATTCGAATGATTATTTCGGTAAAGGACTAAGCGGAGCTAAAATGATCGTGTACCCGTCAAACGATGCTGCGTTTGTGCCTGAAGAAAACATCATTATTGGCAACGTCGCCTTTTATGGAGCCACTTCCGGAGAAGCATATATCAGGGGCAAAGCCGGAGAACGTTTCGGGGTCCGCAACTCTGGTGCCAATGTAGTGGTGGAAGGTGTTGGCGATCATGGTTGTGAATACATGACCGGGGGCCAGGTATTGATCCTGGGAGAGACTGGCAGAAACTTTGCTGCAGGTATGAGCGGAGGTATCGCTTACATTTATGACGTAAAAGGCCAGTTTACCGCGTTATGTAATACCGAAATGGTCGACCTGGATCCTTTACTAGAGGATGATATACAGATAATACATCAGCTGATCTCCAAGCATCATCAATATACAAAAAGCACGGTTGCCGGATTTGTCTTGAACGACTTTGAGAATCAAACCAAAAACTTTATAAAGGTTTTCCCTAAAGATTATAAGAAAGCACTAAAATCAAAGTCTGAAATTATTCCCCAGAAAGTATAAGGAAAATCACTTAAAAATTGCCGCAGATTGTAGGATTAGAACGAGCGATTGCATTAATCTGTGAATCTGCGGCGATAAATCCAGGTAGTTTAAGTTTGAGAACTTATCTATATCAACAATTAAAACAAGATGGGAAAATCAACGGGTTTTATAGAATTTACAAGAGAGCTGCCGCTTAAACGGCCGACGCAAGAAAGAATACAGGACTACAATGAATTTATTGAAAGGTATCCAGATGAAAAGTTAAATCAGCAGGCTGCCAGGTGCATGGATTGCGGTATTCCTTTTTGCCATCACGGCTGTCCTCTTGGTAACATTATACCCGATTTCAATGATGCAGTATACCGGAAGAACTGGCTGGAAGCTTATGAGATCCTCAATTCAACCAATAATTTTCCTGAATTTACCGGGAGGATTTGTCCGGCTCCCTGTGAAACAAGCTGCGTCCTGGGCATAAATCAGCCGGCAATAACCATCGAAGAGATCGAAAAACATATTATTGAAATTGCTTTCGAAAAAAATTTCGTACAACCGCGCAAGCCCAACGTACGCACCGGAAAGAAAATAGCCATTGTGGGCTCCGGTCCGGCCGGAATGGCAGCGGCCGCGCAACTCAACTATGCCGGACATTCGGTAACTGTTTTTGAAAGAGACGATGCGCCCGGCGGTTTGCTACGTTACGGCATACCTGATTTCAAACTGGAAAAATGGGTGGTTGACAGAAGGTTAACACTAATGGAAGAAGAAGGAATTCTGTTTAAGTGCAATGCCAACGTGGGTGTCGATGTAAGCATAAACGACCTGCTTCGCGAATTTCATGCTATTGTGCTGGCCGGAGGATCTACAGTTCCCCGGGACCTGAGCATTCCGGGCAGAGAATTAAAAGGAGTTCATTTTGCTATGGATTTTCTCACCCAGCAAAACCGCCGGGTTGCAAACCTCAGCGTATTGGAAGAAGACATATTAGCTGATAATAAAAACGTGGTGATCATTGGCGGAGGTGATACAGGCAGCGACTGTGTAGGTACATCAAACAGGCATGGCGCAAAGTCGATTACCCAATTTGAGCTGTTGCCCAAGCCTCCGCATGACCGCACCCAATTTATGCCCTGGCCTACCTATCCCATGACCTTAAAAACATCTTCTTCACACGAGGAGGGTGCCGAACGACAATGGGGAATAGCGACAAAAGAGTTCATTGGAGATGAAAACGGGAATTTAAAAGCATTGAAGGTTGTTGACTTACACTGGAAACTGGCAGAACAAGAAAGACCTGCCCACTTTGAAGAGATCCCTGGAACAGAAAAAGAGATCCCGTGCGAGCTTACCTTGCTGGCTATGGGTTTTATACATCCTCAGCATGAAGGCCTGATACATGAACTTGGTGTGGAATTGGACCCAAAGGGAAACGTCAAAGCGACTGAAAAAGGTTACCAGACAAATATTTCAAAAATATTTACAGCCGGTGACATGAGAAGAGGACAGTCGCTGGTAGTTTGGGCGATCAGCGAAGGGAGAGAGTGTGCACGTAAAGTGGATCAGTATCTGGTTGGTCAATCATTCCTTGAAACCAAAGATCACAACTTGGTGAGCTTATAACATTAAACAACAAATAGTAAAAACCATCTTAATCCATTTAAGATGGTTTTTTATTTTGTACCCTTTTTTGATGTTTTCTGGGCTATTAAAAATTATGTTCCGTAATTATCGTCTGTTTCTATTTTCATATATTGTTGATAACCAGAATACTAAAAACATTCAATCATCATATTATACACAAAAATATGTGTCCTGCCTGTCCTAAATATAATTTTATGATGTATTTTGCAAACCTTATGTATATTATTAGTTTTTTGTTTAATGTAACTTAAATTTACTTCATGAAAAGTATTTCATTTAAACAGATTGCACCATTTGTGGTATTATCTGTTGTCGCCATTGCTGCGATTTTTGTTCCTACGCTTCCCAATTTTGACGATGGAGGGAAATATAGTCCCGCAGATATTGCCTGGATCATAGTAGCCACAGCACTGGTTTTTTTAATGACACCGGGCCTTGCCTTCTTTTATGGTGGCATGGTACACCGCAAAAACGTAATATCAACCATGATTAAAAGCGTGGTTGCTACCGGGGTTGTCAGTGTGCTATGGGTAACGGTAGGCTTCAGCTTATGCTTTGGCGAAAGTATGGGCGGCTTTATCGGTAATCCCGGAACCTTTCTTTTTTTCAAAGGTGTGAATTCCGGAGCTCCATGGAGCCTGGCGCCAACGATCCCGTTGACTTTGTTTGCCCTTTTTCAATTGATGTTTGCCATTATTACTCCCGGCTTGGTGGTAGGAGCAGTGGCTGAACGTATCCGTTTCACATCTTATATACTTTTCATAGCCTTATTCAGCCTGTTGATCTACGCGCCTATTGCGCACTGGACCTGGCATCCCGATGGTTTCCTGTTTAAGATGGGTGTACTTGATTTCGCAGGTGGAACAGTGGTGCACATTTCAGCGGGTTGCGCAGCCCTGGCAGGAGCATTGGTATTAAAACGCAGAAAGGTTCATCTTGAACGCCAGGAAATTCCCCCGGCCAATATACCATATGTACTTATAGGAACGGGTTTGCTCTGGTTCGGCTGGTTCGGTTTTAACGCCGGATCTGCATTAGGAGCTAATGCGTTATCTGTTTCTGCTTTTGCTACAACCAATACGGCAGCAGCTGCCGCTGGTTTGTCCTGGATGTTCTTTGATGTTTTGCGAGGCAAGAAGCCATCCGTATTAGGGTTCTGTATCGGCGCGGTAGTAGGTTTGGTTGCCATTACACCAGCAGCAGGTTTTGTTGCGATACCCCAAAGCATATTCATTGGAATGGTTGCAGCAATCATTTCCAACTTGGCCTGTTACTATAAATCAAAATCCAAACTGGATGATACACTTGACGTGTTTCCCTGTCATGGTCTTGGTGGTATGGTAGGTATGCTGATGACGGGAATTTTTGCTACTACAGCCGTAAACAGCGCAGGCGCGAACGGTTTATTTAACGGTAATCCTGCGTTCTTTTTCACCCAGCTTAAAGGAGTGGCCATCGTGGTTGCCTATAGCTTCGTCGCTTCCTACGTTATCTTTAAATGCATAAATCTTTTACAACCTATCCGTGTTACTTCTGAAGAAGAAGAACTTGGCCTTGATTCAACCCAGCATAACGAAAATTATTTGCAGGGAACCCTTCTGGTCAGCGGTAATGGTAAAGCCAAACTTACGGAAGAAGAAAAAGGTAAAGCCGATGTGATTAACTTCTGATACAAGCGGATCACAGCCTTACCTTTTATTTATTAATTAAAACTAATGCAATGTTAAGAAAAATTTCGATCTCTCTTATGGCAACTGCCTTTGTTATGACAGGTTATGCGCAAACCGAAGCTAGTCCGGAACAAAAACCAACAACGTCCGAAGCTGCGCCGGAAGATGATAAGCCAACGACAACCATTTCAGGCTCTGCGGATACCTATTACCGGTATGACTTTTACAAAACCAAATCGAATAATTTTACCAGTTTTACCAATAGCCATAACAGTATTGAATTGGGGATGGCCTCAGTAAAAATCGATCACAAAAGAGGCAAGGTCAACATGGTCGCTGACCTGGGATTTGGCAAGCGTGCCCAGGAATTTGCCTACAACGATGAAGGCGTCGTATCTGCCATCAAACAATTGTATGTAAGTTATGCACCTGCCGAGTGGATAAAATTCACTGCGGGAAGCTGGGCTACCCATTTGGGTTACGAACTGGTTGACCCTCAGTTAAACCGGAATTACAGTATGTCTTACATGTTTACCAACGGCCCGTTCACACATACCGGACTTAAAGCCGATTTCACGGCTGGCAAACATGGTTTTATGCTTGGAGTTGCTAATCCAACGGATTATAGAACAGCACCTGAAGAAGGCTTGAATAAGAAACACTTTATCGGCCAATACAGTATAGCATTTACTGAAAATACAAAAGCTTATGTGAACTTTGTAGCGGGAAAAGCACCGGATTCGTCCAAAGCAAATCAGATAGACCTGGTTTTGACCACTAAGATCAGTGATAAATTCAGCCTGGGGTATAATGGAACTGTGGCCAACTATAAATTTAAACAAGCCAACGGTAACAAATATCTGGCGTCCCAGAACTGGTGGGGCTCTGCCTTATATGTAAACGTGGACCCGGTAAGTTGGTTCGGACTTACCTTGCGCGGCGAATATTTCAGCGATAAAGACATGATAAAAGTGTATAGTAGCGAACCCAAAGGCGGAAGTATATTTGCTACCACCCTTTCTGCAAATTTTAAGGTCAACAGCTTTATAATCATCCCCGAATTCCGGGTTGATAATGCAAGCGAGAACATCTTTACAGATACTAACGGAAGTAAAAAATCAACGGCAGGCAATTTCCTGTTAGCTGCTGTATATTCGTTTTAACATTTTACCTGATAAAAAAAGAGGCTGTTTGAAAAAAACAGCCTCTTTTTTTTATTTCGTTTTGTCATCTCGAGTGAGCCCATAGCGCATTACAGGCAAACAACATGTTACAGGTGAAATGAGAGACAATTCAAGCCGAATTCCTTCCTGCATTGATGATCCCGAACGAGCAACGGATCACCAGCCTTTCATACGAGTCCTTCAGCGGGTTAGTGACCAGTTGTTCTTCGATTTCCCTGATCCGTGCAATGGCAAATTGCTGAATGGTTGTCAGCGGCAATACAATGCGTTCGCGCATCTGTACCGATAACTGTTCAACCGGGTAGTCAGCCATCAGCTCATTCTTTCCTGAAAGCTGAAAAATATAACGCTGCGTCAACTCATACTCAGTGTACATCATTCGCCAAATCTCTCCGTACTTAGGATGGTTGGATAAAAATTCAGTCAGAGGGAAAAAACATTTCTTCATAGCCATCTCACAGTTATCAATAAGTGTTTTAAAAAATAATGAATTTTTATACAGATCTTTTACTTCTTGCAGTCGGCCCTGTTTTTCCAGGCGCTGTAAAGCCTTTCCCACACCATAGTAACCGGTAACGTTTTGTTTAAGCTGGCTCCAGGCTCCTACGAATGGAATGGCGCGTAGGTCCTTCAGGGTCATCTTGGAGGAGGCGCCTCTTTTAGCAGGCCTGCTCCCGATATTGGTTTCGCTGTAAAAATTTAAAGGACTTACATGCAGGAGATAGTTCAGAAAATCAGGATGGTTCTTTAATTCGTTGTAGGCGGTAAAACTTTCATTGGCCAGTTCCTGCAGGAGGCTTTCTTCATTAGCCTCCAGAGTAACATAGCGGGTCGAAAACAGGTCGTTGGAAATGCCCGCATTTAATAATTGCTCAATATTGTATTGTGCAGAGTCGATGGTACCGAAATTTGAACTTACGGTTTGGCCCTGAATGGTTAACTGAATTTCCTTATTGGAAATGTTTTTTCCCATGGAAGCATAAAACTTATGCGTTTTTCCCCCTCCCCTCGCCGGCGGGCCGCCACGTCCGTCGAAAAAGATGACATCCATGTTATAATCACGGGATATTTTGGTTAGCTTTTCTTTTGCTTTATAGATACTCCAGTTTGCCATTAGATAACCGCCATCTTTGGTGCCGTCTGAAAATCCAAGCATGATGGTTTGACGCCTGTTCCTGAGTTGCAGATGTCGGTTGTACACTTCATCTTCGTACAGCTCCTTCATGATCAACTCTGCATGCTGCAGGTCATCTACCGTTTCAAACAAGGGAACAATATCAATATTCAATTCTTCTTTTTTCCAGCCGCATACCAGGAACAAACCAAATACTTCCAGCACATTTAGCGCACTGTTGCATTGGCTGATAATATACCGGTTGCAGCCTTCAGGTCCATTATACTGCTGAATGTCTTTCACCGCTTTCATGGTGTCCAGCGTATCCCTGATAACCCCTTCTTCAAAACCGGAGGTATCGATGTTGGCGTTGAGTGTTACCAGGCATTTTTGCTTGTCTTCCGAAGTCAATTCCTTATACCCGGCAGGCAGTATATTTTCTTTGGCGGCGATAGCCTCCAGCACCTGGTTGTGCACCGAACTTTCCTGCCTTATGTCCAGGGAAGCGAAGTGCAGCCCAAAAACCTGGAGTTTGTTCACCAGGCTATCTACGAGATAGAGAAACAGCGAATTGTGCTGGTAAATGATAATGTTTCGGATTTCCAGCAATGAGTCTAATATATACTGGGTGGTCAGTGCCGTACGCTGACCCGGAATAAAGATATTATTATAGAGCTGCTTCTCCAGTTCATTTAAAATAGAATCCACGCCTTTGAAGGTCAGACGCCGTTTGAGCCGGCGAACGTCCTGGTAGTAACATTTTATGATACTGCTGCGCAGGGCGTCAGCTACTTTAAGTGTTGTATTTACATCTACGTTTGGATTGCCGTCCCGGTCGCCGCCCGGCCAAAAGCCCATAGTAATGATTGGATTATTATCTGGCACCGCCTGGGGAAACTGGTTCTTAAAAAAGCTTAAGGCCCGGCCTGCAGCAGTATAAAATACGTTCTCTAGGTACCAGATCAGGCTGATCGCCTCATCGTAAGGTGTAGGTTTTTGTTTATTAAAAAAGGCCGTTTTACCTAGCTGTTGCAGGTACATGTCTATCCGGCTTGCATTATTTTCGGCCACTGCAGTGGAAAGATCGTTAATAATGCCAAGAACGGAACCGGGATAAAATTGCGTGGGGTGCGCCGTCAGCACCAGCCGGATAGCAAAATCCTGCAACTTTCCGCCCAGCTGCTCCTGCTTACCGGTTTGCAGAACTTCTGACTCCAGGTGCTTAAGGGTACCCATTCCGTTAACATCAATTACTTCCCGGAAAGCTGCATCTTCCAGCGCATCAAATAATACAACCTGCCGTTCAACATACTGAATAAACCGAAACAATACGTCAAGTTTCTCCTGCTCGCTGACCAGTGACGTATGTTTTTTAAAAAATTCATCAATAATATTTACAGGACTTTGCTTTTTCTTATACCCATCCTCACAAAAAGTCAGCAATAGCGAAAGCAATATTCCGGTTCTTTCGATCCGGTGAAAAGGCAGGGATGTAAATAAGCTGTTATATAGCTGGAACTTTAATCCTACATAACTTTTAAATTGCTGCAGCCCGTAAGATGACTGGTTATCCATGTCTTTAAATTTATTGGTCAGTAAAGATATGGCAAGCAGTAACGATATTTCTGAACGTTGAAAATAAGTCAAATTTTGCAAATCCCTTTTACCATTCAATCAAATTTATTACCTTCGCCCCTCATTCAAAGACGTGATACCAAATTATCATTATAGCACTTTACTCCATTCAACAGTATTGGTTTCGGCTACAGCAACCATTATCATTACAACCCGTTAAGGGTTGTACACTGCCATATTACCCATGGGCTTTTGCTACTCAGGAATCAGGTTTGCGTTCCGGATTACTCAACATTTATCAATTATTCAAATCAGTTTTATGAAGGTTTTAAAATTCGGCGGCAGTTCTGTTGCAAATGCTGAAAATATTAACCGGGTTATTGCGATAGTACAACAAGGAGCTGCAAGCGAAAAACTAGTGGTGGTAATTTCCGCACTGGGTGGCATTACCGATATGTTGATTCTGTGTGGAACCCTTGCTTCTGCCGGTGATGAATCTTACAAAGAAAAATTGCAGGTCATAGAACAGCGGCATCTGGAAACGGTGCGGACATTGATCCCTGTTGCCCAGCAGAGCAGTGTCTTAAGCTGGGTCAAGAAACGTTGCAATGAAATAGAAGATATCTGCAATGGCGTCTTCTTACTTGAAGAATTATCGCCCCGTACCAAAGACAGGATAGTCAGTTACGGAGAATTGATTTCTTCACAGATCGTATCCGAAAGATTGAAAGTGACAGAGGTGGCCAATGTTTGGAAGGATACCAGGGAACTCATCAGGACCGACTCAAACTTCACTTATGCCGATGTTGATTTCAGCGTTACCAATCAACAGATCGCGCAATTTTTTTTAAATACGGAGCATTCCGTATTTGTTATCCCGGGTTTCATAGCCTCCGATGCACAAGGCTCTTCTACCACCCTGGGAAGAGGTGGATCTGATTATACGGCCGCCATTGTTGCTGCTGCCCTTGATGCAACTGTGGTTGAAATCTGGACCGATGTGTCGGGAATGATGACGGCCGATCCGAGACTGGTTTCATTCCCTAAAGTGATACCCAGAATCTCCTACCAGGAAGCCATGGAGTTGTCTCATTTCGGAGCCAAGGTCATTTATCCGCCCACTATTCAGCCGGTAATGAACAAAAAAATTCCCGTTTGGGTTAAGAACACCTTTGCGCCGCATGAACACGGAACTGTCATTGAAAGTAAAACCGTTAAGGATGGCAGTGGTATCCGCGGCATTTCAAGCATAAATAAAATCGCATTGCTGAGCCTGGAAGGAAGCGGCATGGTGGGCATCCCCGGGTTCTCGAAAAGACTGTTTGAAACGCTGGCTAATCATAAGATCAACGTAATACTAATTACCCAGGGATCCTCAGAGCACTCTATATGTGTAAGCATTGATCATCATCTGGCAGACAAGGCCAAAAAAGTGGTGGATGATGCATTTGCCTATGAAATTGAAACGGGCAAGGTGGAGCCCCTGGTCGTAGAAAAAGAATTATCTATTGTAGCATTGGTTGGTGACAACATGAAAAACCATCCCGGCATCAGCGGTAAAATGTTTGGCGCAATCGGCAGGAACGGTGTTAACGTGCGCGCCATTGCCCAGGGATCTTCTGAAAGAAATATTTCCGCTGTAGTGTCTACCCAGGATGTAAAAAAAGCCATAAATGTTCTTCATGAAGAATTTTTTGAAACCACCTATAAGCAAATGAACCTGTTCATCATTGGAGTAGGCAATGTAGGAGGCAGGTTGATTGCACAACTACAGCAACAAAAAACCTATCTGCAACAACATTTGCGCCTGCAAATAAAAGTAGTTGGAATCGCTAACAGTAAAAAAATGTTTTTCAATGACGAAGGTATAAGCCTCCCTGACTGGAAGCAATTGTTAGAACGGGGAGAGACAATGAATCTGCGCCAATTTATTGAGACTATCCGGTCAAAAAATCTGCGCAATGCGGTTTTTGCGGATATAACGGCCAACGACAACGTAGCCATGAGCTATGGAAGTTTACTGGAAAAAAGCATTTCGGTAGTGGCCTGTAATAAGGTAGCCTGTTCATCACCTTACGAATATTATAAAAAACTGAAAGACCTCGCCAGCGAATATAATTCACTTTTTTTGTTTGAAACTAATGTGGGCGCTGGCTTGCCGGTTATCGGCACACTGAACGACCTGTTAAGGAGTGGCGACAAGGTAAATAAAATCGAAGCCGTCTTAAGCGGTACGCTTAATTTTGTTTTCAACCATTACCATGGCGGTAAAACGTTTGCAGAAATTGTACGGCAGGCACAAGATGAAGGATATACAGAACCCGATCCGAGGTTAGACCTGAGCGGAACTGATGTAATGAGAAAGATCATGATCCTGGCCAGGGAATCGGGTGAAAAACTGGAAATGGAAGAGATCGATAATAATTCCTTCATGCCTTCCTCCTGCATGCAGGGCGACGTAGAAAATTTTTACAGGGAAATGGCAAAGGAAGAAGCGCATTTCAGGAACTTGTATGAGGAAGCGGCCAAAGCCGGAAAAAAATTAAAATTTGTTGCCAGTTATGAAAATGGAAAAGCAGCCGTAGGCCTGCAACATATCGATCCAAACCATGATTTTTATCACTTATATGGAAAAGATAACGTAGTATTATTTTATACCAACCGGTATGTTGAACAGCCGCTGGTGGTTAAGGGAGCCGGTGCAGGTGCCGAAGTAACTGCGTCAGGAGTCTTTGCAGATATTATACGGGTGGCAAGATAAATGCTAATGTGCGGATGTGCGGATGGAAGTATCGTAGCCATTTGGAATTGCAACCACCTTAAAGGAATGTAGGCTGAATGTATAATGAATGCCCATGGAAAAACATAAAGAGAATATTTTGCAAGCTGAAATGGGCAACCGGATTTCAGTATCATGCCCCGCTAGTATAGCCAACCTGGTTTGCGGTTTTGATGTGCTCGGAATGGCCCTGAATTCACCGCGGGATCTCATGCACATCGAGCTTAGTGAAATTCCAGGCATACGCATACACCACAGTGATGGCTTCCGGCTTCCGACCGCTCCAGAACAAAATGTGGCAGGTGCTGCGTTACTGGCATTGATCCATGAACTACCTCAGCCCCCCGGTTTTGAAGTCACTATCGATAAATGCATAAAACCCGGCAGCGGCCTCGGCTCCAGCGCTGCAAGCGCAGCCGGTGTTGTTGTGGCCGCAAATCTGTTATTATCTGGCGTTTTTTCTAAACCTGACCTGGTTCGCTTTGCCATGGCCGGGGAAAAGCTGGCATCAGGTGTTAAACATGCCGACAACATCGCTCCCTGCATTTACGGTGGAATAACACTGATCCGTTCCATTTATCCCCTGGACATTGTTGCCTTGCCGGCCCCAGACTTATATGTAACCGTTGTACATCCGCAGATTGAAGTGAAGACCTCTGATGCAAGACAGATTCTCCGTAAAGAAGTATTGCTTAAAGATGCGATCAGGCAGTGGGGAAACATTGGCGGACTGGTAGCTGGGTTCTTAATGAACGATCTCGATTTAATCAGCCGTTCTCTCGAAGATGTAATCATTGAACCGGTCAGGAGCATGCTTATCCCGGGCTTTGACGAAGTGAAGTTGAAAAGCAAAGAGGCAGGTGCTATGGGAGGAGGCATTTCCGGTTCAGGACCTTCGATATTTATGCTTAGTAAAGAAGAAACTGTTGCTAAAGATGTGGAGCAGGTAATGAAAGAAATATTTAATAAAATCGGCATAGCTTATCATACTTATGTAACCACCATCAATAAGCAGGGAATAAGCGTGGAATGATGTGCGGATGTGCAAATGAGGAAATTGCCCGTGGTTGGTGTTTTTCACCAACCACCCTCCGGGTTATTAAAAATGTAACATGTACTACTACAGCACCAATAACAATTCGGCCAAAACTGATTTCAAAGAAGCGACGATCAGGGGGCAGGCTCCGGACAAAGGATTATACTTTCCTGAACAGGTACCGGTATTGCCTAAAACATTTTTTGATAACATAAAAGATTATTCGAAAGAAGAAATTGCATTGGCTGTTATCCGGCCATATACCGGCGACACCTTACCTGAAAGCGAGTTGCGGCGCATTGTTGAAGAAACGATCAATTTCGATTTTCCGTTAGTTGAGATAGATAAAGATATTTTTGCGCTTGAGCTTTTTCATGGTCCCACCCTTGCGTTTAAAGACGTGGGAGCCAGGTTTATGAGCCGGTGCCTGGGGTATTTTGTAAAGGATAGCACAAAAAAAATTACTGTCCTGGTAGCAACATCAGGAGATACCGGAGGTGCAGTCGCCAATGGCTTTTATGAAGTGGATGGTGTAGAGGTAGTCATCCTGTACCCTTCAGGAAAAGTGAGTAGCATACAGGAGCTGCAGTTAACTACGCTGGGAAAAAATATTACCGCCCTGGAAGTCGATGGAAACTTTGACGACTGCCAATCGCTCGTAAAACAGGCATTTGGCGACCTCTCGTTAAACGCTGAATTGTTCCTGACGTCAGCCAATTCAATTAACGTAGCCAGGTGGCTTCCCCAGCAATTCTATTATTTCTTTGCTTACCAGCAATGGGCAGATGAAGCATCGCCCCCTCTCTTCTGCGTACCCAGCGGAAACTTCGGCAATATTTGCGCCGGACTACTGGCGCATCGTTCAGGCCTGCCAGTTAGTAAGTTCATCGCAGCATGTAACACCAACGATACAGTTACAGAATATCTCAATACCGGGGATTATACACCCAAACAGGCAATAGCCACCTTGTCCAATGCCATGGATGTGGCAAATCCCAGCAATTTTGCGCGCATCCTGGAATTGTTTTCTCATCAGTTCACTTCATTGAAAGATGTGTTAAGCAGCTACAGCATTTCAGATGCGGTAACCAGGGAAACCATGAAGGAACTATACAAACGTAAAGGATATTTGCTTGACCCCCATGGTGCAGTTGCTTACTCCGCCCTTGGACAGTATCAACAAGGCTACCCCGGTAAAAAAGGCATCTTCCTGGAAACAGCACACCCCGTGAAGTTTTATGATGTGGTAGAACCGGTGATCAATGAACAAGTGCCTATGCCCGACGCGATCAAGGGACTGTTGAATCAACCGAAAAAAAGCATCAGGATCAATGTAGATTATAAAGAACTGAAAAATTATTTACTAGGAACCAAATAAAAGGCAGGTGAAGTTGCCGCAGATTTCGCAGATTAATAATCATGTAGATAAATCTGCGAATCTGCGGCAACAAAACAAAAGCCACTCACAAACGTGAATGGCTTTTTTATAAATAATTCTACTATTACTCAAATTTCAAATCCAAACCCAATCCCCTTAACTCGTGTACCAATACGTTAAAGGATTCCGGAATACCGGCCCTCGGAATATTATCTCCTTTAACGATGGCTTCATAGGTTTTTGCCCTTCCAATAATATCATCCGACTTCAACGTCAGCAACTCCTGCAGGATATTAGAAGCACCATAGGCTTCCAATGCCCACACTTCCATCTCCCCAAAACGCTGGCCACCAAACTGTGCCTTGCCACCAAGCGGTTGTTGGGTGATAAGACTGTAAGGTCCGATTGAACGGGCGTGCATCTTATCATCTACCATGTGGTGCAATTTGATGATATAAATGATACCAACTGTCGCCTTCTGGTCAAAACGCTCGCCGGTTTCACCATCATACAGGAATGTATGACCGAAGCTCGGCAATCCAGCCTGCGCAATATGATCGGCAATTTCTTCGACAGTCGCACCATCGAAAATGGGTGTCGCGAATTTCATTCCCAGTTTCTCCCCGGCCCAGCCCAAAACGGTTTCATAGATCTGGCCCAGGTTCATACGTGAAGGCACACCCAGCGGGTTCAATACAATATCTACCGGTGTCCCGTCTTCCAGGAAAGGCATGTCCTCGGCACGCACAATCTTGGCAACAATTCCTTTGTTTCCGTGACGGCCGGCCATTTTATCTCCTACCTTCAGCTTACGTTTTACCGCTAAGTAAACCTTGGCCAGCTTCAACACACCGGCAGGCAATTCATCGCCTATCGAAATATTAAACTTTTCTCTTTTATACCTTCCCAGTTCTTCATTGTACTTGATGCTGTAATTGTGCAACAGGGTATTGATCAGGTCGTCTGTTTTTGCATCGCTGGTCCAGCCGAGAGGATTGACATTGAGGTAATCAATGCCCGTCAGGTTCTTCACAGTAAATTTCACGCCCTTTCCCAGCAATACTTCCCCAAAATTATTATTAACGCCTGCAGAATTATGATCTTTTAATAAGGTCAATAATTTGGTAACCAGGAGCTCATTCAGTTCCGACTCATTCTTTTCGTGGATCTTTTCCAGTTTTTCAATAGCTGCTTTCTCACGAACCTTCCCGTTCTTATCCTTTTTGGCCCTTTGAAATAACTTTTTATCGATCACAACGCCTTCTACTCCATTTGGTGCTTTCAGAGAGGCATCTTTAGCATCACCCGCTTTGTCACCGAAAATAGCTCTCAGCAATTTCTCTTCGGGTGTAGGATCACTTTCGCCTTTTGGAGTGATCTTGCCGATAAGTATGTCTCCCTCTTTGATATGAGCACCAATACGGATTATTCCATTTTCGTCAAGGTCTTTGGTAGCTTCCTCAGATACATTCGGAATATCCGGGGTCAGTTCTTCCTCGCCCAATTTAGTGTCACGAACTTCCAGCTCATATTCCGAAATATGAATAGAGGTAAACAGGTCTTCACGAACGACTCTTTCACTGATCACAATCGCATCTTCAAAATTGTATCCTTTCCATGGCATGAACGCTACTTTCAGGTTCCTGCCCAGGGCAAGTTCACCGTTTTGAACGGCATAACCTTCGGTCAGGAAATCACCTTCTTTAACCCGCTGCCCTTTTTTAACGGCAGGTTTAAGATTGATGGACGTTTCCTGGTTGGTTTTAATAAACTTGGTTAGTTTATAAATGATCAGATCATCTTCGAAACTAACCAGTTTCTGGGTTTCATTCCTTGTATACCGAACATGAATTTCATTGGCATCTACAAATTCGATAACCCCATCGCCTTCAGAGTGAATCTGAATGCGGGCGTCACGGGCCGCCTTTCCTTCCAAACCGGTTCCGACGATCGGCGATTCGGGGCGGATCAGCGGAACAGCCTGGCGTTGCATGTTTGAACCCATCAGGGCCCTGTTTGCGTCGTCATGCTCCAGGAAGGGAATAAGTGAAGCGCTTAAGCCGACGATCTGGTTTGGCGCAACATCCATGTATTCCACTTCCGTTTTTTCCAGTATAGGAAAGTCGCCGGTCTGCCGGGATACGATTTTTTCGTCTACGAAATTACCCTTGTCATCCAGCGAAGAATTGGCCTGGGCGATTTTGGCAGTGTCCTCTTCTTCAGCACTCAAGTAGGTAAGCTTCTTCATATCAACCTTTCCTTCGCTTACTTTACGATACGGGGTTTCGATAAAACCCATTTCGTTTATCTTGGCATGAACGCATAACGTGGATATCAGACCGATGTTAGGACCTTCGGGTGTTTCAATGGTACACAGACGGCCGTAATGAGAATAATGCACGTCACGCACCTCAAAGCCCGCCCGTTCCCTGCTTAAGCCGCCCGGTCCTAAAGCCGAAATACGACGCTTGTGTGTTATTTCAGACAAAGGGTTGGTCTGGTCGAGGAATTGGGATAGCTGTGATGTCCCGAAAAATGAATTGATAACCGAAGATAAAGTCCTCGCATTGATGAGGTCTACCGGTGTAAACACTTCATTATCGCGCACGTTCATGCGTTCACGGATGGTTCTTGCCATACGGGCAAGACCTACACCGAACTGCGCATACAATTGCTCACCCACTGTACGTACCCGGCGATTGCTCAAATGATCGATGTCATCAATCTCCGATTTACCGTTGGTCAGTAATACCAGGTATTTGATGATTGAAATGATGTCTTCCTTGGTTAATACTTTATGATCAAGCGGGTAGTTAAGATTAAGCTTGCGGTTGATCTTATACCGGCCTACTTCACCAAGGTCATAACGTTTATCACTGAAGAACAATTTGTCGATAATGCCTCTGGCCGTTTCATCATCCGGTGCATCGGCACCGCGAAGCTGGCGGTAGATATGTTGAACGGCTTCCAGTTCTGAGTTAGAGGTGTCTTTGTTCAACGTGTTATAGATAATCGAGTAATCACCGCTCATTTCCTCTTTCTGAATGAACACGCTCTTTACATCCATTTCGGCGATCAGCTCTATAGCCTCTTCATCGAGAATAGTATCGCGCTCGAGCACTACTTCATTACGCTCAATGGAAACAACTTCCCCGGTATCTTCGTCTACAAAATCTTCTACCCAGGTTCTTAAAACACGTGCAGCCAGTTTTTTACCAAGGTATTTTTCAAGGGATTTCCTGTCTGTTTTGACTTCATTGGCCATTCCAAACAGTTCAAGAATATCTTTATCTGTTTCGTAGCCGATAGAGCGCAACAAGGTCGTAACCGGAAACTTTTTCTTCCGGTCGATGTAAGCAAACATCACATTATTTATATCTGTTGCAAACTCCATCCAGGCGCCCTTGAAAGGGATAACCCTGGCTGAATAAATCTTTGTTCCATTTGGATGAATGGACTGCCCAAAGAATACACCCGGTGAACGGTGCAATTGGGAAACCACTACCCTTTCAGCCCCGTTGATCACAAAGGTTCCACGGGGTGTCATATAAGGGATGTTTCCCAGGAAAACATCCTGAACGATGGTTTGAAAGTCAACGTGTTCTTCATCATTACAGCTTAGCCGTAATTTCGCTTTCAATGGAACCGCATAAGTCAACCCGCGTTCCATACACTCTTCAATGGTATAACGGGGGGGATCAATAAAATAATCCAGAAATTCCAGCATGAAAATGTTACGGGTATCCGTAATCGGAAAATTTTCCTTGAATACCCGGAATAAACCCTCTACATTACGTCTGTCCGGGGTGGTTTCTAACTGGAAAAATTCTTTAAAAGATTGAATCTGTACTTCGAGTAGGTCAGGCGTTTCAGCTAAATTCTTAATTTTACCGAAACTTTTCCTGTTTTGCAATTTTGTTGAAGACATACTTGTTATAAACCGATTTTAAATTATTCGAATCACCTCTAGACCAAACTCCTTGAGGATCTATTCTCAGCATTTTAATTGAGCAGTACGCTTTACGGCTATGGTATACTGCTGATGATAATAAGGGAGGGCAAAGGTACAAAACTATAAGAAATCCTGAAAACTTTTTTTCCGTAATATTTCCTCAAAAGGAATTTATTTCTTATCATACCCAACCGTTTTCTTGGCACCTGTAAAGATAGTTTTCCAGATCAGGTTAAAGAAAGATTTATGTGTATCTCGTTGAAAAGCAGCGTGGTGCACACGGGCTGGTTGATTATACCCCGGATTATCTTTTTTTAGGATAAATCTGTTAGCCACAAAACTTAACAACCCGCGTTTTTTTAAAGTATCGCCCGAAACTTTAAGCGCTGTTATTTGCAGATCGTTGTACAATAACTTGACTTTCCCGCTTGCCGCACGGTTATGGCCTCGTATGGATACCTCCATTTTATTTATCTGAAGTGAATTCACTTTAACCAATGCCAGGGGAATAGTAATTTTATTAAGAGCTTCACTCTGCAGGCTCCCGAGAGAAGCTTCTACACCAAAACTGCCATTTTTACTTTCAGCAAGGTTCAGTGTAAAAGCTGCCGTTAGAGGTGCTTGTTTCATGAATTGGGCACGCGCGTTGATTTTACAAAACGGCTTTTGGCGGATAGCCTCCGGTGAGTTAGTGAGATTGGTAATGAGACCATGGATATTGTCAAAGTATAGCGATCCTGTCTGGCCTGATTTAGGATTTAATTCCGAATAGGAAAGATCCAGGTTTTGAATCAGCAAGCTATCCAAATTAATAGTAAATGGCAGTTTCATTAAAAGCTGATGAGGGTATTTTCCAACCTTGGATCTGGTGTCAGGTGGTTGTGATTTATCGTTGAATACTTTTACCTTGCCATTTTTCATGGTGATCTTCCTGGTAAGAAACGACTCTTCTGCAAGCATCGACCACCAGTCTACCTCCGTAAAATGCATCTCTTCGATCAAAAGTTCAAATCTGTCCTGCTGGTGTTTAACACGTTGATAAAAGTTTTTGACAGATAACCTGGGCCTGAAAGTTAATGCCTTTAGTCGTATGCGCTTTTCTGTTGCAAGGATATCCAGTTCCCCGACACTGAAACGGTATAAACTATCGGATGTGTTCAACGAATAATCCTTGAGGTTAATCAAACAATTTCGGGCATACAAAAACCGCTGCCGATCATACTGGGTAGAAGAATCAACAAGAATGTCTTTAAAGAAAAGTTTTACATTCATTAACCGGGTTTCTTTATTTTTTTGATTGCGGTTTGTATATATTAAATCGACATTCTGGAGTACAATGGTATCTACTTTTATACTGCGGATATCCTTTTGTATCAGTTCATAAACTGATGGCACGGAATCCCTGGCCGGCTGGTTATACGGTTGTTTCTTATGCAGGATCTTTACTACAGGATTATTGATATATAAGGTACCTAGGTTAATTACTTTATTGGCTATGAAATCTGCCGGAACGATGTCATCAACGGATAACAGGCTGATGCTTACGTCAAAAAGGTCATTAGGCGCTTTGTGATCTTTTTCCATCTGCGCATACACCAAGGTGTCCGGACGAAGACGCGCATTAACTAGTTTAATTTTTGATCTGATCACATCAGTTTCCAGCCTTTCAATATCAAGATGGTATAAGCCACCGGAGCCATCTGTAACCAATTTACTTAATCGCTGCTTGATCAATGGTTCAAAGTCTCTGAGTTTGTTGTAATAGAGATAAAGAAATAATCCGCCCGAAATGCAAATCAGCACTAGTACTATGATTAATATTTTTCTCATATGAGAAGGGCAAGCTTATGTTTCATTAGTCAAAATGATCAGCACTTTATGTAAACTTAGTTGTATATTCCTGCTTTATGCAACCAAGCCCGGATTGTTTAGGCGGCTTAATCATTTATTTGTATTTCTTTAACAGTGATTCGCGGGATGAATTTCACTCCCGGACAAAAAAAAACCCGGTAAACTCTTACCAGGTCTTTCTTTATAAAGTTAGCCTTACAGATTACTGAATTTCAACTTCTGCACCTGCATCCGTCAATTTGGTCTTCAGTTCTTCCGATTCAGCTTTGTTTACACCTTCTTTAACAGCTTTTGGAGCTCCATCTACCAATTCTTTAGCTTCTTTAAGTCCTAAGCCGGTAAGGTCTTTCACAATTTTAACCACATTTAATTTATTAGCGCCAGGGGCTTTAAGAATGACGTTGAAAGACGTTTTTTCTTCAACTGCCGGTGCAGCGCCGGCTGCCGGGCCAGCTCCTGATACGGCTACTGCTGCTGCTGCCGGTTCAATACCGTATTCTTCTTTAAGAATTTTAGCCAGTTCATTAACCTCTTTAATGGTGAGGTTCACCAGTTGTTCTGCGAATGCTTTTAGGTCTGCCATGTTATAAAATTTTTTCCGCCTTCATGTCCGCTTGAAGGATCCGGCGGAGGATTAAAAAAATTTGCCATTATTGTCCCTCAGGCCTGGGTATAAAAATGTACGATGTTATTTGTAAGATGTAAAAAACTAAAGTTAATTGAGCTCCATTAAGGCTCAACTGTCGATCCTTCCGCCCTGGCTTCCAGTGCTTTAACTAAAGCAGCAAGCTTATTTCCGCCATTCAGCGCGCTGATCACATTCTTTCCAGGTGATTGCAGCAGGCCAATGATCTCACCAATAAGGTCATGCTTACCCTTCAGCACGGTGAGGGCAGCCAACTGATCGTTACCTGTAAATACTTCTCCATCAATAAAAGCTGCTTTCAAAACGGGCTTTTCTCCATTTATCTCTTTACGGAAACTGGAAATGATTAAAGCAGGTTCTTTTGCGCTTTCGCTGAACATCAGCGCAGTTACACCATGCAAAGAATCGAACACTCCGGAGTATCGTTGATCGCTAATGTTTTCGAGCGCTTTTTTTATCAGGGTATTTTTTGCCACTCTCATCTCTACGTTCTTATCAAAACAAATCCGGCGTAGTTTGGTTACCTGTTCTACGGTAAGAGATTCGGTATTCGTAACATAGAAGTTATTATATTGAGAGAACTTCCCCTTCAGCGCTTCAATAACTTCCTTTTTTTGATCTTTTGTCATAACACATGATTAATTCGTTCCCCTGGTAGTTGGAAGAATATTACTTAAATAAGATTAGTGCACAAATGTTTTGGTATCAATAGCAATTCCCGGGCTCATTGAACTGGCCATACTCACACCACGCAGGTAGACACCTTTGGCAGACGACGGCTTCAATTTAATTATTGCGTTGATAAACTCATTACTGTTATCGACGATTTTATCAGGACCAAAACTTACCCTTCCGATTGAGGCATGAATGATACCAGCCTTATCTACTTTGAATGCTATTTTACCTCCTTTCACTTCAGTAACAGCCCCCGCAATATCGTTGGTAACCGTTCCTGTTTTAGGGTTTGGCATCAGGTTTCTTGGGCCCAGAATTTTACCCAGCCTACCTATCTTAGGCATTACAGAAGGAGTTGCAATGATGACATCAACATCCGTCCAGCCGCCTTCAATTTTTTGAATGAATTCATCCAGGCCTACAAAATCTGCTCCTGAACCTTTCGCTTCGCCTTCTTTATCCGGAGTGCAAAGAACCAAAACCCGTTTAGTTTTGCCGGTGCCGTGCGGTAAGGTTACCGTACCACGGATAGCCTGGTCTGCTTTTTTCGGATCAACGCCCAAACGGATATGAAGATCTACAGAAGCATCAAACTTGCAGGTGCTGATTTCTTTCACCAGGGTAGATGCATCTTTTAATGTATATATTTTAGTGGAATCGATTTTTTTATTTGCCTCTTTTCTTTTTTTACTGATAGCCATGGCTCAAAATTTTTAAGTGATACAAATTATTTTTCCCAGGGCGACTGGCCTTCAACAGTCAGGCCCATGCTACGGGCGGTGCCTGCAACCATACGCATCGCGCTTTCTACAGTGAAGCAATTTAGATCAGGCATTTTGTCCTTGGCAATAGCTTCAACCTGTACCCAGGTAACTTTTCCAACCTTGTTACGGTTGGGCTCTTTTGAACCACTTTGAATTTTTGCAGCGTCCATCAGCTGAACAGCAGCAGGAGGAGTTTTAATAATGAATTCAAAACTCTTGTCAGTATATACGGTGATTAAAACAGGGAGAACTTTTCCTATTTTATCCTGGGTTCTGGCATTAAACTGCTTACAGAACTCCATAATATTTATCCCCTTGGAACCAAGGGCAGGACCGATCGGAGGTGCAGGATTGGCTTGTCCGCCCTTTACCTGCAGTTTAACATAACCTGAAATTTCCTTTGACATGTTTTCTATTTTGGTGTTAACGTCTTACATCAGTTCCGCAAGCGGTAGTGAAGACTCCCAGTTTATTTTTAAAGAACTCTTATTTGGGGGTGCGAAAGTAGGTAAATTATTGAAATCTGCAAAGATTATTTGCTTCCTGGAGTCATCCGGTCAAACTGTTAGTGGTAGCTCCGGTCATTGGAGTTTAGCCTTAGTGGGCCTAATTAATCTTCTCCACCTGCATGTAGTTAAGCTCAACCGGCGTTGAACGTCCGAAGATTTTTACGGTAACTTTTAGCTTTTTCTTTTCATCGTTCACTTCTTCAATGATTCCGTTAAAATCGTTGAAAGGCCCTTCAATGATCTTAATCGTTTCTCCTACGATGAATGGCTCACTCATGCTTACTCCTCCAGCCTCAGCCATCTCATCCATTTTGCCTAACATCTTGTTCACCTCGGTCTTCCGGAGCGCTATCGGATTTTCTTTTCCAAGGAAATGAATAACATTGGAGGTGTTTTTAATAGTTTCTCTGATATCATCACCCAATTTACCTTCCATTACTTCAATCATCACATATCCGGGGTAATAGTTCCGTTCCCGCATTACTTTTTTCCCGTTCTGTACTTTGTATACCTTTTCAACCGGTAGAAAAACCTGTTTAACAATTTCTCCCCAACCGCTACGCGATATTTCCTTGTCGAGATACTCTTTAACCTTACGTTCCTTGCCACTAACTACTCTTAATACGTACCACTTGGTTTCTTCTTTACTTACTGTTTCCATAATTAGGTTTTGTAGAAATCGTAAATGAAATTAAGCAGTTGATTAGAAGCAAAGTCCATCACCGCCACGATCGCTGTTATTAATACAGTAGCAACCAATACGATAATAGTAGATTGCTGAAGTTGAACCCAGGTGGGCCAGGTCACTTTTTCCAACAGCTCCTTATAAGACTCACTAAAATATTCACCAATTTTATACATAATAAACATTTCAAATCAAAAAAAGAACAAATACTGTTCTATTTTATTCACCATTTACTCGGCACGGGCACTAGGATTCGAACCCAGATCAAAGGTTTTGGAGACCTCTATTCTACCATTGAACTATGCCCGTAAAAGAAACGACCATTGGCAAAATCTTACTGTTGAAACAGGATGCCGGTCTTCTTAAAACCAATTCCATTTACATCTGAGGGGTACAAAGTTAAAAATCCTGACTGCTTCCTACAAGTTTTGTTTAATGCCAAAAAAGTGCCCGCACATACAGGCACTTTTTTTAACTAGCACATCAATAATTGATACCTGGTACTTAGTACCTATTTAATTATTTCAGTCACCTGGCCTGCACCCACGGTACGCCCACCTTCACGAATCGCAAATTTCAAGCCCTTTTCCATGGCAATAGGTTGGATAAGCTTAACAGTCAGTGATGTGTTATCACCCGGCATGACCATTTCAGTGCCTGCAGGCAATTCAACCTCACCGGTAACATCCGTGGTACGGAAATAAAACTGGGGGCGGTATTTATTAAAGAACGGCGTATGACGCCCGCCTTCCTCTTTACTCAAAACGTAAACTTCACCTTTAAATTCGGTATGCGGAGTTATGGAACCTGGTTTGCAAAGAACCATGCCACGCCTGACCTGATTTTTTTCTATACCTCTGAGCAACAAACCAGCATTATCCCCGGCTTCTCCTTCGTCGAGCAATTTTTTAAACATTTCAACCCCTGTGATCACAGAGTTTAACGGCTTCTCCATCAAACCTACAATTTCTACTCCTTCGCCCACCTTGATCTTTCCTCTTTCAATACGGCCTGTGGCTACTGTACCACGACCGGTAATGGAGAACACATCTTCTACAGACATAAGGAATGGCTGATCCACCGGGCGCGGCGGCAGTGGAATATAAGTATCGACAGCTTCCATCAGCTCATCTATAGCTTTAATCCATTTTGCGTCACCGGCCAGTGCTCCGGTTGCAGAACCTTGAATGATGGGCGTGTTATCTCCATCAAAACCATATGAGTTTAACAGGTCACGAATCTCCATTTCGACCAGTTCTATCAATTCAGGATCATCTACCAGGTCAACCTTATTCATAAAGACAACGATGCGGGGTACGCCTACCTGGCGGGCCAGCAAAATATGCTCTTTAGTCTGCGGCATCGGACCATCGGTAGCGGCCACAACTAAGATAGCGCCATCCATCTGGGCGGCGCCAGTAATCATATTTTTTACGTAGTCGGCATGACCCGGACAGTCAACGTGAGCATAGTGACGATTAGCCGTTGCGTATTCCACGTGAGCCGTGTTGATAGTGATACCTCTTTCTTTTTCTTCAGGTGCACCGTCAATCTCGTCGTAATTCTTCTTTACCGCTAGACCTTTTTTTGACAAAATATCGGTGATAGCGGCAGTTAAAGTGGTTTTTCCATGGTCAACATGACCAATAGTACCAACGTTAACGTGAGGTTTCTCCCTCTTAAAGGTCTCTTTTGCCATTTTATTTGTTTTTAGTTGTGACTTTAAGTTGTTATTGAGCCGTTGATGAGAATTGAACTCACGACCTCTTCCTTACCAAGGAAGTGCTCTACCCCTGAGCTACAACGGCTAATTAGTTCAGGAGTTCTACGTTCAGGTTTAGCATCACAGCATTTAGCCGAAAATGCCAAATTCCGGACGGGAATTATTTTTGAGCGGAAGACGAGGCTCGAACTCGCCACCTATAGCTTGGAAGGCTATCGCTCTACCAAATGAGCTACTTCCGCAATCTAATTTGCAAATTTGCGAATGTGCGAACTTGCGAATGTAAAGAACTTTATGACGTGCAGACATCAACTTCGAGTAACAGCTCAGACCAGAAAAGAAAATCTTCACTTCCTCAGACAGGCATTTGCTCCTTTCCTCATTCGCACATTTGTTTCTGTGGGCAGGAGTGGATTCGAACCACTGAAGTCGAAAGACAGCGGATTTACAGTCCGCCCCATTTGGCCGCTCTGGAACCTGCCCGTGATAACAATTAAGAAATTCGGAAAAAAGAAACAATTATTATACAGATAAATATTACTTCCATTTCGAAACTACTGCTGAGCCAGAGAAGGGTGTCGAACCCCCGACCTGCTGATTACAAATCAGCTGCTCTACCAACTGAGCTACTCTGGCAAAACACATTCCAGGCAATACAAGCCATCAGACCTTAAATGTTGCCGGAGACTTTCCAAACGGTTACAGATCAATAGACACTATCAGGACCAGCGTTCCCTTACAACCGGGCTGATCAGTACAAATCATAGTTAAAAGAACTTTCCCTGTACACACAAATATTGAGGGTGTTTTTTGGGAAGGCAAAGGTAAGTGAAATCTTGAAACCGAAAAATTTTGTAAAAGAATTTTTAGACGCCTGGCATTTCAATAAATGGTTTCTGAGTAACTGAGTATGAACCGTTAAGAAAGTGATCAAAAGTAAAAGGCCTCGCAGCGAGGCCTTTTACCAGGTATTTAAGCGGCTTGCCTATCCTTTCGTCGTTTTATTTGAGATACCAGGGATTCTAAGGCAGCATCAAATGATTCTTCGAAAGATTTACTGCTTGCCTTAACAAAAAAGTCGTGGCGGGGTACGTGAACTCTGATTTCTGCGATCTTGTCTTTGATGGTGTGAACAATATTGTCCAGTTTCAGGTAAACATCGACCTTGATAATCCGGTCATGAAAGGTGTTTAATTTTATCAGTTTCTTATTGATGTGGTCTACAAGTTTGTTGTCTGCATCGAAGTGCACTGTCTGAATGTTTACGTTCATAGCGATCGCGTTTTAGGTGAACAATAAATTAAAAGAACTTTTCAAATTGAGTTATTGATTAATCACAATCTTTGCGTGTTAATTAATTATGAAGTTACTGTTTCAACCCTTTTTTTCCAAATATATTAAGTCCAGAAATTGTGTAATTATGTTATATGTTTACCCCTAACCGGCCTATGATTTGGGATGTGCCTTTTTGTGGATATCTTTTAATCTTTCGATGGTATTATGTGTATACACCTGGGTGGCTGCCAGACTGGAATGGCCCAGTAATTCCTTTACCGCATTAAGGTCGGCGCCGTTATTGGTAAGATGTGTGGCAAAGGTATGTCTGAGTATGTGCGGACTTCTTTTTTTTACTGTGGTGACTTGCCCTAAGTAATCATGCACAACCCGGTAAATATATCTGGCATACAGCTTTTTGCCATTTTTACTCACCAGAAGGTAATCTGCACTATAAGCATCCAGCACTTTGCGTTTATCAGATCTGTACTCGTCCATTTGGCGGGCCAGGGAATCATTAAGCGGAATGATGCGTTCCTTATTGCCTTTACCCAGCACTTTCATTGTTGCGTTAGCCAGGTCAACATCTGTTTCTTTTAGATTTACCAGTTCACTTTCGCGAATGCCCGTTTGGTAAAAGATACTAATTAACAAGTAGTCAGTTTTGCCTTTCCAGGTATCCGGAAAATCAACGTCTGTTAGTAATGCAGCCATGTCTTTTTGATCGATATACTGCGGCAACCGTTTACCTATCCCGGGTGCCACTATATTAGTCATAGGGGTAACTTCTATAATCCCAACCCGCATTTGGTATCTGAAAAAAGACTTTAAAGCCGATATTTTACGGTTTATGCTTTTGGCTGTGAGCTTGGCGTCCTTTAAAGAAGCTAGCCAGCTGCGAACTAATGACGGCGAGACCTGAGATATCGTTAATTCACCGAACTGAACCTGTAGAAAATCAAAAAACTGGGTTAAATCGTCCTGGTAAGAGCGGATAGTGTGTGGGGAATACCGCTTTTCAAATCTTAACGCATCAAGGAAAGCAATAATAAAAGATAGGGGCACCTTTATTGACATAAATAAGATAGCCACAAAGCTAATAAACTTTGCAGCTATCCTGATATAATCAATGCATTAATCTTCGAATTTTCCACTGGCAACCTGCTGTTTGTATACAGCCTTCAGTACTTCGCCTCTGCGTCTAACAGAAGGTTTTATAAAAGACTGACGCTCTCTTAACTGAACCAAAACCTTTGCTTTCTCAAACTTTTTCTTGTACTTTTTAAGCGCCTTATCTATATTTTCGCAATCTTTAGAATCGATGATCAACATAACTTACTTCTTTTGACTTAGGATCGCAAAGATAAAACATTTTTATAAAATCCGGCCAACGACTAAAAATATAAAAAGGAAATACGACATTCGACCGGAAATAGTAACAGCCAATGTTTACCGGTATTATTGAAGCCATGGGTACGGTAGCAAGTATGCATGATCACGGAACTAATAAAACCTTTTGGATCAATTCTGAAATATCATCCCAGCTTAAGGTCGACCAAAGTCTGTCGCATAATGGGGTTTGCCTGACTGTGGAAGAAGTGCGTCTTGATGCTCACCGGGTTACAGCTGTTCAGGAAACGGCTACCAAATCTAACCTGGGAAGCTGGAAATTATCTGATAAAATAAACCTGGAAAGGTGCCTGCCGATGAATGGCCGTCTTGACGGGCACATGGTGCAGGGACATGTGGATGCTACCGGTATTTTACTGGGAAAAGATGACCTGCAGGGCAGCTGGCAGCTTAGCTTTTCTTTTCCGCCGGCTTATTCGGCACTAATCATTGAGAAGGGTTCTATTTGCCTCAATGGCATCAGCTTAACGGTATTCGACGTTACTCCTGCAAGATTTAACGTTGCCATCATACCATATACCTACCTAAACACCAATCTCAGGCACATGAAACCTGGTGACACCGTAAACCTGGAATTTGACATCATTGGAAAATATGTTGTCCGCTTTATGCAATTAAAAGAATAACATTACTTTCATTTCAAAGTTGCCACCGTTTTGAACAGCCAAAATGAACCAACCCGATCTTAAGTTTACTTTTTACCGTTCCGGGGCTTTTGTTTACATAGGGCTTCTATTGATCACCCTTACCGGTTACTGGCCGGTAAGTTCCGGTCTTTTTGCTTTGAAAAATGATGACATCGTTTATTTTCTCCCCTACCGCTATAATATCGTCGAAAGCATTCGCAACGGCCAGTTCCCTTTATGGAGTCCGTACATTTATATGGGCCTTCCCGTTTCGGGAGATATGCAAAGCGGGGCTTGGAATCCCCTGGTGTGGATTTTAGGCCTGACAGGCAGGTATACGTTAACCACACTTCACATCGAATTGCTGGCCTATATCTACCTTGGCGGGATCGGGATGTTCAAACTTATGGCCACATGTGGGTTTAACAGGATCGTTTGCTGGACTATAGCCGTGGCCTATATGTTTAGCGGCTTCATCCTTGACAGCGGTCAGATCCTTTGCTGGATAACCTGTGCAGGCATACTGCCTTTTACGTACCTGTACTTTATCCGTCTTCTTCAATTGCCTACCCATTCCCTGGCCGTTAAATTTGCCATTTCAATTGCATTCCTATTTGTAGGCGGCTATCCCTTTTTTTTTATTGCCAACACTTATTTTTTATCTTTCGCTTTTCTTGTTTTTTTTCTACGATCAGCACAAACAAAAGGGTTCACATACAGCCTGATACATTTAAGGTACCTGTTGATGTCGGTAGCATTAGTGATTTTATTGAGTGCAGCGCCGCTGCTCAGTTTTATTGACCTGCTGCCGCACTATAGTCGTGGACAAACGCTTAGCCTGTCAAAAGCCATGGATCATTCTTATGCGTTGTTTTCTTCCATCTCGCTGCTGTTTCCTCTTTCTGTCACCAAAACCCATCCTTACTTCTTCCAGAATGGAGAAATATCCAGGAATATGTATATCGGTGTGCTGCTGTTGCCTTTTGTAATTACAGCCGTTCTGCAACTAAAACGAACGTGGTGGATCCTTGTTCTGGTGTTGACTCTGTTAAGTTTTGCCATAAGCCTTGGTCATCTACTACCCTTTCGCAAATGGGCATACTGGTATGTACCCTTCATGGATAGTTTCCGTCATCCGGCCAATTTCCGTTTGTTTGTAATAACCGGACTGTTGTCATTAGCCGGAAAGGGTTTGCAGGAATACATTACATCTCCCGGCTATACCGGAAGAAAGTACTTAAGCAGCGGGTTTGCAGTGTTATTGATCATTACGATGGTGCTGACTGTATATTTCTTCCCCTTTAAGGAACGATGGCTTACTGGAGATGTGTCACCGACCCCACAGGCACTAAAAATGGTCTTTGACAAGATCAGCTTCAGGCAGGCAGTGAGCATAGGCGCTCTGGTACAGGTTCCATTTGTGCTGATCGCCATTTATTTCATTCAGCGGAAAAAGGTTTACCTGCTTTGTTTAACGTCCCTGTTGAATGTCATAGTGATAAGCCAGCCTCAACAGTTTTACAGTATAGTTGGTAAAAACCCGGCTTCTGAAATAAATCGATATTTAAGAGAGCAACCTGCCGGATTTCCAAAACCTGCACTTTCACACCCGGTTTGGTTTCCAGATGAAGAAAAAGTATTTCTTTATGATTATAAGGAATCGCTGAAAAGTTTTTTTAATAAGAAGGTAGCTGTAAACACGGGTATAGATAACCCAACCGTTCTTCATGGCTATAGTCGTTTTATCAATGACAGCAGCCTTATGGCAATGACGAGGAATTACCCGTTTATATTTTTCGCTGATAGCATCGGCGTGCTAAGCGATCCCAATAACAGGGAGCAGTCACAAAACAAGATAGGCCTTCAATCTATTATTGCAACCGGTAAGTTTAACCCTTCGATTTCCCTGTTAGCGTTTAAACCGGCAGCTATTAAAATATCCGTTCAAACGGCCCTCGGTAGCACCCTTGTTATATTGCAAAATAATTTGCCCGGGTGGAAGGCCTACATAGGTAATAAGCCGGTTCGCATAGAAACGGTTAACTACACCTTCATGGCGGTTGAGGTTCCGGCGGGCAGGCATATCATCACGTTACATTACAGACCAGACTGGTTCCTCCCTGGATTGCTCGTCAGCAGTACAGGTGTACTTATCTGTATCATGCTGCTCAGCACCCGACCTTTACGTTATTTCGGATTTCCAGGGGTCGTAAGAACCAAAGTTCCATAAGTGGCCTTCTATGTCATAGCAAGAGTAGTTCTTACCTCCATAATCCTCCGACTTCAATTCCAGAATAATCTCTGCTCCGTAATTTTTAGCGGTTTCGTAGTGTGTTACAATGTCTTTGTCATCTAATACAATGTAAGGGCTTTGCGTCACAAAATTTCCCACATCACTTGGGTGTTTGGTGAGCTTGCTGTATGCGCTGTCATGTTTCTGTGAACCTGTCATAATCATTACGTTGCCAAGTTTTAGTTCTGCGTGGGCAACTATTCCATTGTCGCCTTGTACAATCAGGTGTTTTTCAAATCCAAAAGCGTTACACAACCACTCAATGGCTGTAGCTGCATCTTTGTAACCAATGCAGGGAATGATAGATGTTGCTGTCATAATATTATTATTTAGTAATTGTCTGTTCAATTGGCTACGGCTTACGTTCATGCTGTGCTGCCTGAACTTGCCTTGAGATAAATATAATGCTTCCTCAAGTAACTACATCTTTTTATGACTTAACTTAGATAACGTTTACTTACAAAAATAATTTATATGGGACGTTTTGAGATTAGCCTTCCAGACAATATAAAAGGTGAAGTAAGATCGGGGAAAGTTATAAAAATGCAAAAGGGTTTCCTGGATCTGCTCTTACCGTGGAAAAAGGTCAACCGTGAAGAAAAAACAGGGTATATTATTAAGGTTAAATCTACGGTTGAAAATAATACTGAATATCGCTTGTTTAAAACAACGGAAGGCAACTGGTCGCAGGATGCGGATGGTTTAATAAAAATGGAAGGAGAAACAGCTATGGCAATCAAAAAGGCCATTGAGGAGCATGAAAAATTAAATTCGTAATACAGAGTACGATCTAAAAGACGAATAAATTTACATCTGCACACTTTCACATCAGCACATCTGCTCTACCGCATCAAATACATCTTCCCATATCCACGGTTGAAATATTTATCGGTTTCGTCTCCTTCAGCCTTATATTTCTCCATTTGTCTTCCGTTTAAAGTGGTCACCACGCGGTATAGATAAACACCGTTTGCAAGGCGTTGCCCGAACTGGTCGGTACCATCCCATTTAAAGTCTGTGATATTTCTGCCGATATGCAGGTTGCCCAACTCTTCCCTCGTAATCTCCCTGACAACTTTCCCTGTTATGGTCAGTATCTGGATCTTCATGTTCTGCGGTATTTCATTACCGGTTATGGTAAAAACAAATGCAGTGGATGTTGTGAAAGGATTGGGGTAGTTCAGCAGGTTGCTGATCATGGGTTTATTAATCACGCGGAAGGTTACCCTGTATTCTATCTCTCCGGCCTTGTTGCCGCTTCTGTCTTTCCCTTTCACGATCAGTTCATAATCATCACCTTCCGAATTATACTGTTTGCCTAGAGATGGCATAAATTCAATGGTAGCCGTATTTTCAGTTCCACTTTGTGCAGGGATGAAGCGCAGTGTATCATTATCGAATTTATAAGTGCGTAAGGTGCTGTTCTCATCCGGAAAACGAACCTGGAGGGTGAGTAAGGAAGTATCATTAAGCAGCAGGAATTTTGCCTCATCCTTTAATTTTATCTGGATGCGGGGTTTGGCTGATACAATGTCGCGGTTAAGAATGTGCACCCCATCAAATGTTACATCTAGGAGCGGGTTGACCTTATCGGGTTTCACGTAAAAGTTACGATACACAAAATTGTTATACAGGTACTGTTCCCGCTGATCATTATCGGGATTAAAGTCAACGTATAAAGTGTTCATCTCAGGAAAATCTTTTGTATCGATCTCGTACCTGAGCATTAGCGTATCCCCGCTAAGCAAAGGTTTTTTTCTGGGAAGAATTATGGGGTGAGGTACATTGTCCTTATCAATCACCACGAGTTTAACGCGGATGCTGTCAAAAGCTGCCTGGCTGATATTTTTAAACGCAATACCGAATTGCAGCTTTTCCCCAACTTCAAGTGTGTCTTTTGTGGTGAAAAACAGGTTGGGGGCTAACGCACCTTCAGGTATAGGATCGTAATCCAAACGCCAATACTTCAACTGGTAGGGGGTTAAACTGATGGAATCACTATTGCGCATCTTTAACCGGATGTTCGGATACCGGTCTGCTTTAATAAATGAGATGTCCACATCCTGCATAGTCAGATTAACCGTAAGCAGCCTGGTCTCTACATTGGCAGAATCGATCCCTATGACATCTATGGTAGGGTTATCCGCAGAGTTTGCTTCCTGGCTGCTTCCTCTCCAATGCAGGTTCTTCCATGCTTTGGCCGGTCCGAAGAGCGGGGATGTAATATAACCCAGGGTATCAGGCGTAGGACAATCCGCAGGTAAAATGACATTATCGTAAACCCCTTCCGTTATTACTGATTTAGGCGTAAACCTTGATCCTTCATTTTTCTTATACAGGAACACAAAGTTCCTCGGCCGGTAAAATGAGTCAACGGAAGCAAAACCCAGTTGTAAGAACCGGTGGTAAAGGGAATTGCCGGCGCCAAAATAAGTAGTGTCCCCCTTCCAGTCTGACACAAAAGCCTGGGGGAAGTTGGAATAAGGTGGTATACCGTAGACAGTAGCGGAAGGATCCAGTGCAAAGGAGCGGACCACAACATAAGCGCCATCCGGTATAATATTGTCCATGAAATGCATGAGGCGGCGCCTGGAGCCCGTATCGGTATACCGGTATTCGAAATTGATCTCTCTTCCAGGGTAACAATTGTTTGCCCAGCTACCATATCTGCCTTCATTGGTTGACGGGTCGGTCGTGTTGATCCAGGGTTTAAACGTCACCGGATCAAAAACATTAATAACCAGCGAAGAAAAGGCGCAGGCATTGGCACCAAGCACCTTACCATTGACACTGATGGAAACACCGGCTTCTTCAATGACACCGGTGGTCCAGGTTCCTGCCCTTACATAAAGATCGTTATTGATAGAGCCGAACTTCCAGACATTGCTTTGATCAAGTGAAATTTGTGTAAGCCCGGAACTGGCATGCTGATAATAATGTGATTGATTGAATCCTGCAGTACCTCCTTTTAAAAATATGAATGATGAACCGTTCCAACGGTAACCATTACCCGCAGTTGGTACGGAAGCAACCCTCCAGTAGTATACCATGCTGTCTCTATATAAGATCCCCGGGTCAAATTCAAGTAATCCTCCCGCTGAACTTAGGTTCTTTACCAGTTTTGATGGAGAATTATATAATTCGGTGGTATCCATCTCCATGACGTATTGTTTCAGGCTGCTGAATGGGTTAGCCGTTGAAGCATATAATTTCTGGCTTTCGCTGTTGACTATGGAAAAATTGTAGGGGTAGGCGGTTTTTGCTTCGTCTTCATAAATAAAGAATTCCTTGGTAATAATATTATTACTCTCCGTTATTTCGGTTACCGAGTTATCAGCATCGACGCTGATCGTGATTTTGTTCAACCCTTTATCTCTGGTGCCTACTACCGGAATTTCAAGACTTAATGAGTCGTTATAATAGATACCTCTTCTTTTTCTGCGGTAAATGATTTCCTGGTTTCCATCCGGATACTGGCGTTTCACTTCAACAACGATAGAATCTTTAACGGCTTTGCCCAGGTTAAATAAATTAATGGAAAGCTTAAACTTATCTTCCGCGATAGAGATGAACGCAGGTGAGATCTTAACCTGCGGCTCTTCAATCACATAATCGGGCAACGCCTGGAAATTCATTTTTAATGCGGGATCGCCATGCAAAGTCACTTCTTCAACATGGATGCGGGCGAAATAGTCGTTATTTCCTGAAACGGTGACCACCCGCTCAAGCGCATCCCTGTTTACCTGGCCCAAAGAAGCACCGTAGTCTGTTTTGGCGAGATGGTTATAGAAGGAATTGATATAAACATTCAGGTAGTTGACGATACCGAAATGGGTACTGGCTATAAAGGCTATTCCGCCGCGTTGTTTTGCCAATACAAATTTTTCAGATAAGGTTTCATTGTACGTGAAACGTTGAGGGTCAAACGTAAAAAAATTACCCGCATTACATCCGTTCACGGAAAATACCGGGTATTTACCCTGGTTATTGTAATTCTGCGGATTGTCAAGATTAAATTCCAGGGTGGTAGACGACGAGTGGCCGAAGTAAGTCACCATACTCAGTCCTTCCTGGAACAAACCGGCTATCCGCTCATTTGACAATTGCTCCACCGGGTTAGTAGTTGTTTTGCAGAATACCGTAACACTCCCGCCTACCAAGGTATCTTCTATAATCTGCCGGTAAGCATCCATATAACTGCATAACACAGTACCCAGATAACTATCACTGGCTCCCGTTACATGAATAACATTTTTCATCCACAACCGCCCTGCGATATTATTCGGTGCAGCAACCTGGGCCTGCTCATATTCCTTTACTTTCTCCAGGTAATCTTCAAGTTCAGTAGCACTAACCACCGACAGCCTCCCGATTGGAGTGACCGGCAGGGCATTCACAGCATTTGGCGAACTTAAAAAATTATCAGATGATGGATATCCGTATGAGGGTACCAGGTTCAATCTATCTGCAAGGGGATCAGCTTCATTCTGCCGGTATTCATTATAAGCCACTCCCCTGCCGATCAATAAAACAAACCGGGGGGGTGCCGCAAATCGGGACCTGGCAAAACGCAAAAAGTTTTTAATGGAAAGAGGATGCTTTTTTATGCCAAAAGCAAACTGGTCAACCAGCTCGTCTATTTCATAAACCTGGCTGTTAAACCGGCCTCCCTGTTGCGAATTACGGTAATTTTTATATTCAGTTACCGGGTTTGCACCATTGGCGCCCTGGTATAACAGCGGATTACTGATGATCAGGTAATTACCCTGGTTGCCAGCACTATTAAAATTGATGAAAGTTTTCGGAGTAAGTGTAGTGATGTTTTTTACAGAGGCGGCTTCACTGTTTACCAATACCATTTTCCGGGCACTGTTTGTGCCAGGGAGCGCAAACCTTACTATGTTTCCGGTGATTTCTCCTACAAATCTTTCTTCGTATTCCAGATCGTATAATACCGGCGCCTGGGAGCCAAAATCGAAATTACGGATCTCAAGGTGGTACCCCTCGTTTCTGCCAGGCAATTCAAACACGAACTTTTTGCTTCCGCCAAAATTAAACTGGCGCGGATAGACCATATCATAGTAAGAAACTACCATCCTGTCAGTAGAAATGGTTGAGCTATTACTGAACTGAATGTTTGCCGTGTTTGCACTAATCAGGCTTATAGGTATAGACGCCTGAGTAACCGTATCTTTAAAGAAATCCAGGGCGGATTCCGACACAACTGTTCCATTTACACTTACCCTGAACGATCTTGAATTGAAAGCATTTCCTGTAAGTCCAAATTTGATCGTAGCATTCGCCCCCCCCGTATGGACGAACAAATTATTCTGAACATCGCTACGCGGTGTCCCCGGGTAAATTTCCTGGGTGCTCCAGAATTCGCCCCTTTCATAAGATGAAGAGTACACATATTCACCCACTGTCTGGGCAAAGCCCGGGTTCATCCTATCCCTGAAATGAGTACCTGTTGTGTGCATAAAAAAGGGCTCTGCCGGCAAAGTGTTGCTGGCCACCTCGTTGGGCACCTGTGTCAACCGGAAATTATTCCCCGGATTCACCAAAAGGAAATAAACGGCTGTGTCCGTTTGCAGGCTCCATTTGTCAGAATGCTGGCTAGCCGGATCGCGATAAAGCATTTTGTCCGCTCTACCATCATTTTGCTCACCCCAGAACTCGATATACCCTGTAGCGGATAATGGCCCGCTCGCGCCGGGTATATACAGGGGTACTTCCTGGCCGTTGCGGAAAAGTTTAAACTGTGAAGCAGGGGTATTCGCTAATCCAGCGCCTGCGAGCGTTGCCTGCGGGATCCTGTACAATCCAGTTTCTCCGATTTTAAATTTGTAATACGTTTTGTTATAGTCTATCCATTCATTATTGAATTGCTGCGCAAAAGCACCTGTAATAACCATAATGACAACCAGTACCAGTATAAATAATTTTCTCATGCCGCGGTGTTTTCTGCTCATTCTTAGGGTCATGGATTAATCGACTTTTTTTTCTTCAGGTCTAACTTCAAAGAAAATATGTGCGTGTATAAGGGATTTGATTGATTGGCCAGGTTAGTAAATGCGTAGTCTATCTGTATATTCGAAATCTTAAATCCTGCCCCGATACCGGGCTGATATATCCATACCTTTTTTTTATTATTCAGATCCGCATCATCTAGGGCTTTTTGAAAATTATTTATTCCCGCACGAACAAAAAAGGCGTCTTTGAATGCAAATTCCAATCCCAGTTTTGGGTCAATGCTTACCGGGTTAAAGCTTAATACTGTATTCCGCCTTCCATCAAAGGTAAGGTCAAGGTTAGCTTCCGTCAACAAGACGATCTTATTGTTGATCTGGAAATGATATGAGCCCCCTAGTATCAGTTTTGGTGCTGTTAGTTCCGTTGACTTCACCGGAATTTCATTCTGCGTTACATAAAAAACTTCGCGCATCTTTTCATTAATGTTAAACGACCAGGCGTTAAAAGTGGTGGTGATATCCCGGGCAGCAATGCCAAGCCTCCAGTGTTTACCCACATATTGCACCCCCGCATCGAACCCAAAGCCCCAGGCCGTGGCGAAATCTCCGGCTTTCCGGTGGATGATCTTGGCGTTTACCCCTATATTCAATTTCTTTGTTTTTTTAAAGCTGACCTGCTGTGCCAACGAAAAAAGAAACGCATAGTCTGCCGAAGAGAACGTGGTGATGTTGCTAAAATTCACCGTGCCATCCGGTTCCACGAGGAAAACCGTATTGGGTATATCGTCCACTGCAAACCGCAGGACGGAAATTCCAAGGGTCCTTTTTCCGCCGCTAACAGGAAGCGCCAGACTGCCAAAATCGTATTTGCCAATACCGGCGAAATATTCAGCATGCATCAGATTTAATTGTGGATACTCTTTTACCTCTACCAAACCGGCAGGGTTCCAGTAACCGGCCGACCCATCTTTAACCGTGGCTACCTGGGCCCCTCCCATCGCCAGCCCTCTGGCCCCGGCCCCTATATTTAGAAATTCATTTGAGTATTTTCTGAACTGGCCATGGCCATCCTGGTGAAATAAAATGAAGTAAACGAATAAAACAGGCACTAACTTTCTCATCAGGTATTTTTGATCAGGTGACGGCAGCACTGAAGGCCTTTACAGGGGTAATTAATAGTTTTGAATATAAATATAGGTTGTTTTACAAAGAACTTGCAGGCTTCAATAGCTGCAAGGCCGCCAGGACCGTTTCTTTGACTGGATTTTGTATCTTTTAGCTGCACCATAAACAGGCCCATCATGCACTTCCGTGCATTATACAAGTAAATGCTTAGTGCAGGAAACGATTTTGTCATCCGTATATTGCCCTATAAGAGTAACCATTTAATCAGTTAGATTTGCCAGAAAAAATTTAGTAAGATCTATGCATTTTATTGAGGAATTGAAATGGAGGGGCATGATCCAGGATATCATGCCGGGAACGGAAGAGCAATTGCTAAAGAACCAGACAACGGGTTATGTGGGGTTCGACCCCACGGCAGACAGCCTGCATATAGGCAACCTGGTATCAATCCTGTTACTTGTTCACCTCCAGAAAGCAGGCCATAAGCCCATTGCCCTTGTGGGAGGAGCCACCGGCATGGTGGGCGACCCATCGGGTAAAAGTGCGGAAAGAAACCTGTTAAACGAAGAGGTCTTGCTTTTCAACCTGGCCGGTGTAAAAAAACAACTGGAACAGTTCCTGGATTTTGATCCCTACCGGTCAAATGCGGCTGAACTGGTGAACAACTACGACTGGTTCAGGAACTTCACCTTTCTCGATTTTATACGGGATGTCGGAAAACACATTACGGTAAATTACATGATGGCTAAAGATAGTGTAAAAAAAAGACTGGATGGAGAAACCGGCATGAGCTTTACCGAGTTCAGTTATCAACTGGTGCAGGGCTACGATTTTTACTGGCTCTATCTACATAAAAATGCCAAACTACAGATGGGTGGCAGCGATCAGTGGGGCAATATCGTCACCGGCACTGAACTGATCCGGCGCAAGGCCGGCGGAGAAGCTTTCGCCTTAACTTCTCCATTGATCACCAAAGCAGACGGAGGAAAGTTTGGAAAAACGGAACAGGGAACTATCTGGCTGGATGCAAATAAAACCTCTCCTTACCAGTTCTACCAGTTCTGGTTAAACGCCGGTGATCTGGATGCCGAGAAATGGATCCGCATCTTTACCTTTTTGACGGAGAATGCAGTGAAATCGTTAGTGGAAGCGCACAGGCAAAACCCCGGAGCCAGGGAACTGCAAAAAACACTGGCAAAGGAAGTAACCGTTTACGTACACGGCGATGAAGTATACAACAAAGCGGTAGAAACCACGGCGAAACTGTTTGCTGGTCAATCCGTGCCTACAGCATCGCTAAGCTTACAGGACCTTGAATCCATTGAAGGTGTGGTAAGATGTGATTATGCCATTGATAAATTTGATAGCGGTACTGACCTTATCAGTTTTCTGGCCGAAACCGGCATATTCAGCAGTAAGGGCGAAGCCCGGAAAATGGTCCAGAACGGAGGAGTAAGCATCAATCGCCATAAGGTCAGTGATGCCGCTATGGCCCTGGAGCGCGGACTGTTACTGCATCAGCAATATTTGTTGGTTCAGAAAGGAAAGAAGAATTATTATTTGGTTAAGGCGGTGTAGGTGCCAAATAAAACCACAAAGAAACTGCCCAAAGGTAAATGACCCCTTGTGTCTCCTTTGTGCAAGCTTTGTGGCTCTTTGTGGTTAAAATAGCCAGGCATTTGAATCAGCAGTCTTAATACTGAACATGCAAAATGTTTACTTCATCAGCGGGATGGGTGCCGATAAACGGGTTTTCCAGTTTCTTGATCTGGGGTTTTGTAACCCCATTTTTATAGAATGGACAAGTCCCCTGCCCGGCGAGACCATCAGCCAGTATGCTGCGCGGTTAAGACACCAGATCACCGATAAGGAGCCTGTTATTGTCGGATTATCCTTTGGCGGTATGATAGCCATTGAGATAGCTAAACAGATCCCTGTAAAAAAGCTGATATTGTTGTCAAGTGCAAAATCCGAAAAAGAGATACCTTATTATATTAGGGGCCTGCGCTATCTGCCGTTACATAAACTGGTTACGTCATCATTCCTGCGATGGGCCAATCAGTACGCTTATCGTTTAATGGGAATAGCTGGCAGAAGTGATAAGATCATTGTTGCCGACATGTTCCGGGAAGCTGACGGCCGCCTTCTACTTTGGGCCGTACACCAGATTGCGCATTGGAAAAATAATGTCGCCATCGACAACGTGGTGCACATTCATGGAACTGCAGACATCCTGCTTCCTTACCGGTTTATCCTGGCTGACCATACCATAGAAGGCGGAGAGCATCTGATGTTGATGAACCAGGCGGACACTATTTCCGAACTGCTTAAGCGGATACTTGAAGAGATATGACCACGGCATGCACTGGAATAATAAATTGAAGGCAAACTGTAGGGAAATAAAAGAAGAAACCTTATTTTGTTAGATCAATCAAGGGTGTTAACGCTCACCAAAGCAATGCAGCCATGGGTGGATGAGCAAAACAAAATTAAAAAACCAACAATAGAATCAACAAGGTCGATACTTTGTGCCTAATAGCAATCCTTACGGCAACGTCGGCCAACTCAAAAGTATACCGCAAGGCCCCGTAACATACATGTGATGCGGGGCTTTACCAGCGGGCCTTTCGGATACTTTTCTATCTGTTAGCGGGAATTGTAACGAGCTGCAGCCAAACCAATAACAAACACTAAATAAACAGTTATGGCAACAAATAAGACAGCCGAAACAGAGATTAGTGTGACTGATTTCATTAACTCCTACGTAAACAATGACCAAAAAAAAGCTGATAGTTTTCGTTTAATTGAGTTAATGAGTGAATGGGCAGGGTTTGAGCCCAGAATGTGGGAAACTACTATTATTGGATTTGGAAGTTATCATTATAAATATGCAAGCGGACACGAAGGGGATGCTCCTCTTATTGGGTTTTCTCCACGAAAAGCAGAATTTTCATTATATGTATTCTCTCCAACCGAAGAAAATAAACATCTACTGGACAACCTCGGCAAGTACAAAATTGGGAAAGCCTGTATTTATATAAAAAAACTCTCTGACATAAATATTGTGACATTGGAAAAACTGTGCAAAACAACAATTGCATATCTTAATGAACACCACCAATGTGCTTGTAGAGAGAAATAGAATACGACAAAATGATGAATAATAAACAACGACCCGCTAACATCGGTTTGGCAATATGGCGGCGCGACGAATATATTCTCTGCTTTTTCATTATTGAGGTTTTGTTCCGGCGGACGGAACTATATTGAGCATTTGGAATATATTTGAACAATAAATCAACGTACACGTTAGCGGTCAGGCTACCATGACCGTGCAAATGACTAACAATCTCCGTTCTCAATATCTTTAATCGCTTCGACAAGGAATTTTCTGACTTGCTTTAGCTGATGAATTTTAGTATCAATTTCATTGACTTTAGCGTTTACAATTTCAATTTTCTTTTCTACAGACAGTCGCTTATTATACCAACCATCCAACAATTTTTTTATTTCCGACAAAGTAAACCCGACTTCTTTAGCCCCTTTAATTAGTTCTACTTTTTCCACAAGACTTTCATCATAGTTCTTGTAGTTATTGGATTTTACTTTTTCATCGGACACACCTTTGAACAAACCGTAATTTTCATAATACCTCAATGTGTGTATTGACAATCCTGTTCGCTTTGACAATTCGTTTATTAACATATCTCTCTATAATGTTATTGAAAAAAAAAATCAAGTATAAACCATACTCTATACTTGTTGGTTGCAAATTTACTACTTAAATTTGCCGAAACAAAATGATAATAATATGAAAACGGAAGTAAAGATGAAACACATCGCAATAATTGGAAGTACAGGTTCCACAGGCAAAGAATTAGTAAGGTTGGCTCTTGAATCAAACTACTTAGTAACGGTTATAGAGAGAGCCCCCAATTCTATTCAATCACAAGGAAATTTAAAAGTTATCAAAGGTGATGTAGCTGATTTAGAAAGTCTTGCAGTAGCACTTGAAAATATTGATTTTGTTGTTAGTTGTTTTGGACCAGCTAACCATCGAAAGGTTGGTAATTTAATGTCGGTGGGTACGAGCAACATTGTGAAAGCCTGTGAAAAAAATGGAGTAAAGCGTTTTGTTTTTATGAGTGGATTTGTGCAGGCAGACCCCAAAGAATTTTCTTTATTGAACAATTTGGCAATCAGACTATTTCGCCTTTATTTTCATCAATCCTATAATGACAAAGTTATTGCTGAAGCATCTATTCAAAACAGTACATTGGATTGGGTCATTGTTAGGGCTGTAGGTTTAAGCCATAGCCAACCCACAGGACAATATAAAGCAGGTGTTAAAACCAAGGTTTCCTTTAATACCTTGCCTTATGCTGACTGTGCTAAGTGTTTATTAGATGCTGTAGGAAATGAAAATTGGAAAAGGCAAATAATTAATGTTGGTAAATAATTTATGCTTTAATGAAACCAATAAAAAAAATAAAAAAATTTTGATAACGACACTTTCAATAATAATTACTTTGGCTATCGTAGCCATACTTTTTGTAAGGCAAACGAAATTTGGTAAAGCACCAAGTGGCGCAAGGTTAGAATTGATTAAAAAATCACTAAACTACAAAAATGGGAAATTTCAAAACGTTCATTTTACGCCTATGCTAACCGAAGGCTACTCTATGGCAGGAGCTACTTATGATTTTCTATTTAGAAAATTTCCGAGACAGAAACCCACAGATACAATTCCCTCAATCAAGACCGATTTGCTGAAACTTCCCATTGATAATAATGTGTTGGTATGGTTCGGACATTCGTCTTATTTTATACAGATTAACGGAAAGCGTTTTTTGATTGACCCTGTTTTTAGTGGTAATGCAGCACCGATTCCGAATAGCAACAAATCGTTCATCGGTACAGATATTTATACAGCTGCCGATATGCCTGAAATAGATTATTTATTGATAACACACGACCACTACGACCATTTGGATTATGAAACTGTTATCGCCTTAAAAGACAAAATAAAGACTGTGATTTGCGGCTTGGGCGTTGGTTCTCATTTTGAATATTGGGGTTTTGACACAAGCATAATTATCGAAAAAGACTGGAACGAAAGCATTATATCAGATAACGGCATTACAATACATACCGCATCTGCAAGGCATTTTTCGGGAAGAGGTTTTACAAGAAATAATACCTTGTGGCTATCTTTTATCCTGCAAACGCCTAACCTGAAAATTTACATAGGAGGAGACAGCGGTTACGATAAGCATTTTGCAGAAATCGGAGAGAAATTTGGCGGGTTCGACTTGACAATTCTCGACAATGGACAGTACAATGTAGCTTGGCAAGCCATTCACCTGTTGCCTGAAGAAGTGTTGAAAGCAACACTGGAACTGAAAGCAAAACGCTTATTTCCTGGTCATTCTTCCAAATTCGTATTGGCACAACATCCGTGGGATGAACCTCTGGTAAAAATCACGGAACTCAACAAGACATTCAATATTCCTTTGGTAACACCGATGATAGGTGAGTTAGTATATTTAAAAAATGAAAACCAGCAGTTTGAGCAGTGGTGGAAAAAGTTGGGTTCAAATTAATGTAATACATGATGGTATATGTTTTCAAAACTACGGTTCAGGATTTAAACGATGTTCAAAAAATAACACCATATTTGGATGAACTTTTAGTAAACCAAAAATGTAATTTTGACCTTGAAGATTGTGACAAAATACTACGCATAGAAAGTCAAACCGACATAATTGAGTTTGAATGTGAAGAATTGGAATGATATAGTATGAACAACAATTGAAAAATATTTGAGGTCCATTTGACGGCAAGACGACAAAAAGCCCGAACCGCACAACATTTAGCAGTATAGCAGATAAGCCCCGTGGAATTAAAACCGGTTAAAAATAAAACACGAAGCCCTGAAGTCAGACTTCGGGGCTTTTGGCTATACGCTGTTCAGCGACACCGGGCTATAGGAGGATTTGTAGGCTCTATGGAACTTCGCTTTTACTTTCTAGTGTTATGGCCGAATTGACGGATACAACTTTTTTAATTTTATCCTTGCTTGCTTGTTTGTGAATTGCCAATTTATCTTGCTGTTTTATTATTTCTTTGTAATTGCCATGCATCCACTTCTTGTTTGATTTTTACCATACTTGAAATATGTCGATTTAAACATTGTCCATTTAGTACATGTAATTCGATTTCACCCATATTAAGCCAACTGCCATGTTTTGGAGTAAATATAAATTCAAATCTATCTCATAACCTTTTTGCTTCTTGTGGCTCCAAGGCCTCATAAAATGAGGATGCTGTATGTGTTTTGAAATTGTCCATTAAGCCTTTTTTGGTCTTGAATTCTGTGACTTCCACAAAACGCTTTCCTTTCAATGGTTAATTTGCCATAAATATATTGACTACCCCATTCCTCACATATTCATAATCTACTTTTGCTTCCCGACCTGGCTTCATAGAAATTGAAGGTTTTCCTTCTTCTATTAACTTCTTGGGAGATTCATCCATACAAACTACAGGATAGTCTACGTTATAGGGCCATTTATATACATCCAAAACACCTTCCATATTCGCCACAAATTCACTATTCTTCTCCGGTGGAATAACCCACCGTTTACTTTCCAAGGCTTAAGTTGTCATATGATTTGACGTACCGGATGCATGATCTGTGGTTAAAAGTAGTGAGGTTTGAGGATTAACAAAACAGAACAAATGGCGATGTGCCCGTAACAAAGGCAAGTTTCTTTTTGATGTCAAAGCGATGAGCAAAGTCTTCAGCGCAAGGTTCGTGGCTGGAGTAAGACTGTTTACGACAGAACCGCAATCCCTCTATGACGCCCTGTTTAAACAACCATGGGTGGTCTTTGCCAATCAGGCCTTTGCAGGGCCAAAAAGTGTGATAGAATACTTAGGACGCTATACCCACAAGATAGGCATCAGCAACCACCGGATTCTAAACATTCAAAGCGATAAGGTGACTTTTAGTTATAAAGATTACCGGCAGGCAGCAAGGAAAAAGCACATGTCACTACCTGCTCATGAGTTCATCCGAAGGTTCGCATTACACCTCTTACCTAACCTGGACAAGCCAGTACCAAAAAGGATAAAAGATAAGTAACTTTCCAATAAAAGAGAAAAAGAGATGGAATTGTTAACAACGCGATATGCAGATAATATAATCGGCATCCTGGGATGCTATGACCGCCTTGTTGTTAAAGGTACGCTTCCATCTCTTTGTTATTCGGAAGGGATGAGCCGTTATCTGAAAAAGAATAATTTCCTTTTATTTGATTACACAAAATTTGCAGACCCATTTCGGGAGAAATTAAAAGCACATGCTGAAGAACTGGCTTTAAAGCATTCGATTGTTATCGAATTTATCAGAAGCAGTAGTGCGCGCAAGGAAGACATAGCAAAAAAACATCTTGATGCCAACAAGTTTGGATTGGTATGCATATTATCAGCAATGGAAGCATGTGCAACATATAAGCCCTGGCATGATAAAGTATCTCATAAAACATTTCTGAAAAGCGCACAAGGTAAATGCCTGCATTATTACTTTTATTTTAACGATCCTGACATAGGGTTCGGTTATGTACGGGTTCCTACCTGGTGCCCGTTTCAGCTTCAGGTTTATTTTAATGGGCACAACGTGCTAGCCAATCAGTTGTCAAAGAAAAAGATGAGCTATTCCATAGTTGATAATGCCTTTGATTACGTGGAAAATTTCGAGAAGGCGCAGAAAATGTCGGATGCGCTGAATGTAAATATGCTGTTTAAAAAATTGGAATGGCTGTCTAAACTGTACTGCCCGATTCATCAGGAGTTTGGAGAAACCTATCATTGGAGCATAATGCAATGTGAATATGCCACTGACATTATATTTGATAATTCCGCTACGCTCAGGCCCATCTATGAAGACTTAATTGCTACTGCCATACATACTGTAAAGCCAGCTAACATCTGTACCTTCTTCGGGCAAAAGCTTCATGGTAATTATGAAGGGGAAATGGGTAATCAGTACAATATTCGTCTGGAGGGCAGCAGGATTAAACATTCCATGGGGCCTGTATCCATTAAAATGTATGATAAATTCAATAAAATTTTACGCATTGAAACAACTGTCAACGATGTTTCATTTTTTAAACACTACCGAACAGTAGAACACCGGGATGGAACAACATCTCAACAGCAGGCTTCCGTTAAGAAGAATATTTTTAGTCTCCCTGCTATTGCCGACCTTATGAAGGCAGCCAACGGAAGATATCTGGAGTTTATATCAGCTATTGAAGACCAGACCATTGGCAAAAAGAAATTGGAAAAAATCACCACGCCAAAAGTTGAAAACGACAGGACTTACAAAGGCTTTAATTTTTTTGAAAAAATTGATCAAAGCATACTGATACATTTGACAAGTGGAGAGTTTAATATCAGTGGATTTAGAAAAAAAGATTTCGAAAAACGATTCAAACGACTATCGTCCTTTCAAATTTCCAGAATACTAAAAAGACTTCGGGTAATCGGTTTAATCAAAAAAGCAAAGGCAACATATAAGTATTACATGACAAGATTGGGTAAAGAAGCAATTCTTACTGCGCTAAAATTAAAAAACATGGTTATTATACCTGAACTCAATTACAATGCTTTGGCTTAAATTTCTTGCCATAATTGGCTATATTTTTAGATGTTAGATACTAACAACGAACATACTGATCTTTCGGCTATTAGAGTGCCTGAAGGCTTTAAGATTGAAAAAGTCGTCAGTGGTTTAAGTTTCCCGACTTCCATTACATGGGATAACGAACAAAATCTGTATGTTGTGGAAGCTGGAGGCGGCTTTTTACAGGAACCACCGCCCGCCAGGATTTTAAAAATAGACGGAGGCACAACAAAGGAGATAGTAAACCTGACAGCTAACGGTCTTGTGGCGCCGGTTATAGGCCTTACTTATTATAACAACTCTTTCTATATTACCCATCGTGCTTCCAATATGAGCGGAGCAGTTTCCCGGGTTAGCATAGACGGTTCAACTATCAAGGAGATCCTCAGTGGCTTTTTAGATGGCGGTTCTGAACATCCCTTAAATGATATTAGGATGGGCCCTGATGGCAGGATGTACTTAGCAGTGGGTCCGACCGCAAACTCTGGTGTAGTTGGTCCTGACATTGAACCCTTTGTAATGCGGACTCCCTCTTTACGTACAACTTCTCCAAAAGACCTGGTTCTGTTGGGAAAAAATTTCATGTCAGCGGATTTTCGCACCAAAGACAATCTTAAGGACTCAGTGTTAACAGGAGCTTATGTGCCTTTTGGCGTTTCAACAACTCCAGGACAAATTATACACGGTACGAATAAGCCTGGAGGTGCTATTGTTTCTTTTGATCCTAATAATGCTGAAGGAACTTTGCAGACCTATGCTTATGGCTTCAGAAATGTCATTGGTTTTGCCTGGGGTCACAACGGCGAAATGTATGCTGCCGTAAACGGATATGATGTTCGGGGATCCCGACCGGTCAAAGACATGTATGATGCCACCTACAAGATCGTTAAGGGTGCCTGGTATGGATTTCCCGATTTCTCCGCCTCTTTGGAGCCTTTGACTGACCCTAAATTTGAAGTAAGAGATGATTTGCAGGCGCAGGTTTATATGAACGGCGTGCCACAGGGTAAAAACCTCGGATTTGTTATAGATCATAAGGCAAGCGGCTTAACAGCTCCGGATAAAAACCTTGTTTTAGGTTTGCACAATTTCCATACATCCCCGTCTATACCGGATGTAGCTCCTTTTAGTTGGGGGGAATATGCTGGCCATTTATTTATTCCTGAATGGGGAGATCTTACACCTCCTACTGATCCGGATGGAACAAAGGCAGGTTATAAGATTGTCCAAATAGATCCGGCAAAGAAGCAGGTTTTACCTTTTTTAATGAACAATATAGACAGGCCCGGATCAGAGCAAGGCTTGGCTGGTAAGGCGCTGGAACGACCTTTTGATGTAAAGTTTGGCCCGGATGGTGCTATGTATATTGTTGATTATGGCCAGGTAAAAATCAATATGGAACGTACAAAAATAGGACGTGAACCTTATGAATATATAGCTGGAACAGGCGTGATCTGGAAAGTAACAAAAATGAAAAAAGACTCTGTAAAATATTAAAACAAATAGCATACAAAAATAAAAGGCCCTTCCAGTTAGAAACAGGGAGGGCTTTCTTATTAATACATTAATCAATCTGTGATAGTTTTTAATCAGCTCTAAAATAAGCTAAACGGTTTTCATATCAGGTTTCCTGCACAGTCAGTGGCAAAAGATTCGTAGGTAAATCCAACAGAAACCCGAAATGCCTCGTAAGGGGTTAAGTGGGCTGCAGGTCATAATTGAGCGGTGGCCGGGCAAGACGTTAAAGCTGAGCAATCGTATAATCAATGAACTTTTAATCATAAATTGGGCAGCGGCGCCGGGCGACACGAATGCTGTTGCACCAACTGCTTAAATGTGTACACGTTGTGCATAATTATATACTACAAGTCACCGTTATATGAAAAGAATATTATTAAAGGCCACCTTCACTTTTTTAATTTGCTCCGTTCTTCTTGTTCGAAATCACGCCTGCACCATTTTCGTACTTACTGATGCGAATAGAACCTTGTTTTTTAATAATGAAGATTTCTCCAATCCAGCCTACCCGTATTTGGTTTTTGCCGGTAGTAAAGGGTATTACGGAGCTGCTTATGTCGGATTTGATAACGACTGGGCACAGGGAGGCGTCAATTCTGCAGGTTTTGCCTTTGACTGGGTGGCTGGAGTCCAGGAACAATATGTACCTGACTCAAAGTTAATAAAAGCCAGAAACAACCCTAGTGAAAGAATGCTTGAAAGCTGCGCCACGGTGCGTGAAGCGATTGCATTTTATAAGAAATATCGGGAACCGAGCTTTTCCTACGCAAGCATCATGATCGCCGACAAGTCCGGCGCCTCGGTAATTATCGGAGCCCGAAATGGTGCGCTTTATTTTGAGACATCAAAGGAGTCCCGGGGCTTTGGTTATGGGGGAAAAACCCTGAATGAACTTCTGGCAAGAGCACCCCAGCCTGGCATGAAAAGTGGCTTACCCATTCTTCAAGCCTGTTTTCAACAAGGGCAAAATGCAACCAAATACTCAAGTGTTTATGACCTGCGCTCGGGTGAAATTTTTCTTACTCTTCCAGGCAGTCAGGAAGCAGAAATTAAGATGAACCTGTCCACCGAGTTAGCAAAAGGTGGACATTATTACGATATGCCTGCTATAAAAAAGCAACTGAGCCAAGTGCCGCCGCTTCCGCTCAGGCAAGGTATGAAACGTTTTATCAGGGATGGATATAAGCCCGTTTCAAATCCAGATTCAGCCATTGACCATCGGTTTAGAACAGTTTTTGAAAACGTTGCCAACGGAACGTTGAAGCAAAAGGAGTTCACTCCGGAATTATGGAAGCAGATATCCCCTACGCTTAAAGGCATGCAGGTGGAATTGAAACAATTAGGCAAAATACAATCATTTGTACTGTTGGAACGCAAGGAAATAGTTCACCGGCGGAGTTATTTGTACTTAATCGAATTTGAAACGTTTACCGTTCTTCAGCGCTTTGTGCTTGATGATAATGATAAATTGACGGTGTTAAAATCGGAAGCCGGGAAGCCAAAGTAAACCTTTTTGATCTTTATATTTAGTGGCTTATTAGCAAGACAGCAGGACAACTACGCACAACATTTAGCAGTATAGCCGATAAGCCCCGTGGAATTAAAACCGGTTAAAAATAAAACACGAAGCCCTGAAGGTCATTAAACAGCGCTGTTCTATTGCCCATTACCAAACTGCGAAGCTCTTGTGGCAGAGTAAATACTATATGGTAATAAGTAGTTGGTAGCAGTTCACATATTCTATCCTGCAGCCATTGTTCTTTTTTTAATGCCCCGCAATTAGGGCAATGCCTGTCATTACAACTATGGTATTGGTAAAGCTGGTTACCACAACTTGTTTTATTACATTTTAAATGGTGTACGCCTATTGCTGCTGTGTGGCATTTATTCAGCCTGCTGAGTATTGCCTGGCTGCAGATATTAAAATTGCTGATGCTTTTATGACCAAATATTTTTTGTTGTAATAATTGCCTTATTTCGCGCTTTTACCTAAGAACAACAACTGCTATCTTCATATCTTTTCTGTATTTCGAAATTCAATTATGCAATGAATCCTTATATAATATCAACGCAAAGGTTGGGTTTAAGAAGATGGATTGAGTCTGACTATAAACTATTTGCAGAAATGAACAAGGATGCTGAAGTAATGAAATATTTCCCGAAGACTTTGACGGAAATTGAAACTTTTGAAATGATACAACGGATCAATTTGCAGTTTGACAATAATGGCTTTGGACTATTTGCTGTTGAACATAATTTGACAAAAATATTTATTGGTTTTACCGGCTTTGCAACCCCGACTTTTGAGAGCTTTTTTACACCATGCATTGAAATCGGGTGGCGTTATAAAAAAGAGGTGTGGGGGCATGGATTTGCAACTGAAGCAGCGATGGCCTGTCTGTTCTATGGTTTTAATACCTTGAAACTTGAGAAAATCATTTCATTTACATCATCAATAAATATAAAGTCGGAAAATGTAATGAAAAGAATTGGCATGAGACATATTGCTGACTTTAACCATCCAAAAATTGAAAGGATTAGTATTCTTTGCCGACATGTTTTATACGAAATTACCAGTGAAGAATTAGCCCCCTCATTCGGATAATCTAGCCAACACTGTCAATAGCCCCCCTTCAAAAATTGGCATAATACGGCGAAGTATCGGAAATTGCCTCAATAAATTTCCTTTCCTTCAGCATGTAACCGTTTCCCTTGGCACATAAATGAACAATAATCTTTTCAACACTAATAGGGTTTCCTTCAGGCACATCCGCAATATTGCTATGCCTGATCTCATGCCCGTCAATGATCATTACCATACCGCTGCCGATCGCCTCAAGCTGGTTACCGCCTGTAACCAGCATCCCCGTATCCTCTCCCAGGCCAATACCCAAACAGGACGGATTGCTGGCGACAGCCTGCGCCAGTCTTCCAAAACGGCCGCGCTTTTCAAAATGGCTGTCGATAATCACATCATCCATGAAACCTAAACCAGTAGTGATCTTTACCTCACCTTTGAGGTGGGCACGGGTGGCATTTCCTTCATAGATCATAGTATTACTCATGGCCATAGCACCGGCCGAAGTTCCGGCTACTACAATATCTTCGTTCTGGTACCTGTCTTGTACGATCTGTAAAAACTCCGTTCCGCCATAAACGGCACTCAACCTGAGTTGATTGCCACCGCTGAACATGATACCATCTGCCTTGCTTACCCGTTCTATAAAGTCTTTCTTCATAACATCTTCCCTGTTGCGGATATGCAACACACCAACATTGGTGCAACCGATTTTACCAAACGCATTCAGGTAATTGTTACCTACTTCGTGCGGTATCATAGAGGCGGTAGTAATTACTTCAATGCGATCGGATGGCCCGCCGGACTCTTCCACAAAACGTCGCAAAATACCTAATTCAAAAAAATTTAGATTATTTCTGTACGTTTCCCCGGTTTCCAGATCGATGCCCTTGTCTTCCGCACCTCCAATGGCTATTAGTTTTCCCTTAGGTAGTGACATGCATTATAATTACCATAACAGCAAAAATAACGGAAAATGTTTGGCTTTGGTATTCAGGATTTATCCCTGAGTATCTGCCTTTCAAAATCTACTCATTAGATTACTTGAAATCATTTTAGTTCCATATTCCGGTTTAATATTTCCAGATTAATTACCCGGGCCATTGATGATTCACTTTTGTTTAGCCAAAGGAAAAAAACTAATTTACTCCTGTAACCAGATACCTGATAATAACCAAGTAAAGCATACTGCTTATGAAGATTGTTGAGATAAACGTTCTGAAAGGTCCCAACTATTGGAGCGTTCGCCGTCCCAAACTTATTCAAATGAAACTCGACCTTGAAGAAATGGAACATCGTCCCAGCAATACGATTCCTGGATTCAGGGAGAACCTGGAGAATCGATTCCCCGGCCTCTATGAGCACCGTTGCAGCGTTGGCGTTCCGGGAGGCTTTTTGCAGAGAGTGGAAGAAGGTACCTGGATGGGTCATATTATTGAACATATTGCCCTGGAAATGCAAACCATGGCCGGCATGGAGACTGGTTTTGGCAGAACCCGTGGCTCGGGAAAAGAAGGTGAATACTATGTTGTATTCAGTTATATGGAAGAAGAAGCCGGCGTATACGCGGCTAAGGCTTCGGTAGCGGTAGTGCAGGCTATTGCAGACGGAACGGAATATAACCTGGAAAATGATATCCAGCAATTACGGATCATCAGGGAAGAAACCCGCTTGGGACCGTCAACCGGATGTATCGTCGATGAAGCAATCAAAAGGGGAATTCCTAACATCAGGCTAAACAAGCATAGCCTGGTACAACTGGGATACGGTGTAAATCAGAAACGGATCCGGGCAACCATTGCAGGCACCACATCTTCTATTGCCGTAGACATCGCCTGCGATAAAGAAGAAACGAAAAACCTGCTGGGTGCGGCAGAAATACCCGTACCCCGGGGAAGGATCGTCCGTACACCGGATGAATTGAAACACGCAATCGACCTCATCGGTTATCCGGCCGTGCTAAAACCCGTCGACGGCAATCATGGTAAAGGAGCCACTACAAATATCGTCAATTGGGACCAGGCCCTGAAGGCGCTTGAAGACGCACAGCATTACAGCACAAGTGTGATCTGCGAAAAATTCATTACAGGCTTTGACTTCCGGGTACTTGTTATCAACTATAAATTTATATGTGCCGCACTTCGTACACCCGCGAGCGTTAAAGGCGACGGCACACATACTATAGAATGGTTAATTGAGGAAACGAATAAAGATCCGAAACGGGGTTACGGCCATGAAAATGTATTAACGCAGATCCGTGTCGACGGCTTTACCCAGAAAATGCTTGACGAAAAGGGGTATACGCTACAAACCATCCCTGCACCCGGAGAGCTGGTCTTGCTAAAACCTACGGCCAACCTGAGCACCGGCGGAACTTCAACCGATGTCACAGACCAGGTGCATCCCGTAAACATTTTTCTGGCCGAACGGATAGCAAAGATCATCGGCCTGGATATTTGCGGTATAGATATTATGGCGCCTGACCTCAAAACTCCGTTGTTTGAAAGCGGAGGGGCGGTGCTTGAAGTAAATGCGGCTCCCGGTTTCCGGATGCACATTGAACCGGTAGAGGGTTTGCCGCGTAATGTTGCGGAACCTGTGATTGATATGTTATTTCCAAAAGGCAGCGCAGGAACGATCCCTATCATTGCCGTCACCGGCACCAACGGGAAAACGACTACAACCCGACTTATCGCCCACATATGTAAAACGGCAGGTTATAAATGCGGGTTCACTACGTCAGACGGTGTGTATATCCAAAACCAGCTGATGATGAAAGGCGATTGCACGGGCCCCGTAAGTGCCCAGTTTGTTCTTAAAGATCCAACGGTAGATTTTGCGGTGCTGGAATGCGCAAGAGGTGGTATTCTCAGGGCAGGACTTGGTTTTCAACATTGTGACATCGCTATTGTCACCAATGTAACGGCAGATCACATTGGCCTGGGAGGTATCGATAACCTCGAACAAATGGCTAAGGTAAAAGCCGTATTGACGGAAACCGTTTTTCCCCACGGGTTCACCATTCTTAATGCCGATGATGACCTGGTGTACGAAATGAGGAAAAATCTGGATTGCAATGTGGCGTTTTTCAGCATGGATGAAACCAATCCAAGAATAAAGCAACATTGTGCAGAAGGTGGTTATGCGGCCGTTTTTGAAAATGGTTATGTTTCAATTATGAAAGGAAACTGGAAGATAAGGATTGAAAAAGTGACAGACATCCCCCTGACCTTTGAAGGAAAGGCGATACATAATATTATGAACACTTTGCCGGCTATCCTGGCAACATACCTTTATCGTAATATAAGGATCGAAGATATAAAGCTTGCCCTCCAGTTATTTACACCTTCTCCGGTTCAAACTCCTGGGCGGCTGAACTTGTTTCAATTCAAACATTTTCAGCTGCTGGTTGACTTTGCTCATAATCCTGCCGGTCTGAAATTGCTGGGTGAATTTTTAAGAAGAATGGAAGGCACTCCGAAAATTGGTATCATCAGCGGTACAGGCGACCGCAGAGACGAAGACATCAGAGAACTGGGAAGCATATCAGCTACCTGCTTTGATGAGATTATAATCAGACAGGACAAACATCTGCGTGGACGCACGGCAGACGAGATCATTCGTTTACTGATCGAAGGTATTCATCAAACAAAAACAAGGGATATTCCGGTTACCATCATCTACAACGAAAAAGAGGCTATCATGCATGCTTATAACCACGCTACACCAGGCTGCCTGATCACTATCATGTGTGATGTAGTTACAGACGCACTGGATTTAGTGAAGAAGTTAAAGGAAGATGAGGATAACGGAGTTCGGAGTTCGGGGGTTAAGCCTCAAAGTTAAAGCAGGGGTAGGAACTTGAACTTCAAACGCTGAACTCTATAAATATTTGGAACTATTTTTCTCAATACGTATTTTTGCCAACGTTATTTCTAAGCTGCATAAGCAGTTTGCCCGATAGTATAAAGGTAGTACGACAGTTTTTGGTACTGTTTGTCTTGGTTCGAATCCAGGTCGGGCAA
>JBBJMP010000021.1:0-113203 GCA_037718865.1 Chitinophagaceae bacterium
CCAGGCATTCTCCGGTCTGCAGGTCCCATGCCTTGATGGTATTATCCGATGAACCGGAAATAAAGGTTTTACCACCCGGATGAAAGACTACACTACGAACAGAACTACTATGTCCCTGGAAGGTGGCCAGGCATTCTCCGGTCTGCAGGTCCCATGCCTTGATGGTATTATCCGATGAACCGGAAATAAAGGTTTTACCACCCGGATGAAAGACTACACTACGAACAGAACTACTATGTCCCTGGAAGGTGGCCAGGCATTCTCCGGTCTGCAGGTCCCATGCCTTGATGGTATTATCCGATGAACCAGAAATAAAGGTTTTACCACCCGGATGAAAGGCTACACTGGTAACATTATCACTATGTCCCTGGAAGGTGGCCAGGCACTCTCCCGTCTGCAGATCCCATGCCTTGATGGTTTTATCCGATGAACCAGAAATAAAGGTTTTACCACCCGGATGAAAGGCTACACTGGTAACATTATCACTATGTCCCTGGAAGGTAGCCAGGCATTCTCCGGTCTGCAGATCCCATGCCTTGATGGTATTATCCGATGAACCAGAAATAAAGGTTTTACCATCGGGATGAGAGGCTACACTGTGAACAAAACTACTATGTCCCTGAGGTAGAAAGCAGTTTATACTGATCAGACTTTCGTCAAAGCTGGCACTCTTGTAAAAGCTTCCATGCCTTTGGTAGCAAAAAGTATCCTGTATCCCTGTTTGGCGTAAATTGAGCCAGGAGAAATCTGCTCCGCCCAGATGGGAACGGGTATCTTTCCAGGTGTTTACAATATTCCAAACCGCATAACCTGTTTTTTCTTCGTCAAAGATTCCTCTTAAATTGTCCAGTGTTTGCATCAATATGGTAGGCGGTGGAGGCGAGATCTCGGTTTGGTAAGATTCACCCGCTATTTGTCCCACAAATCTTCGGATATAGATAGGAAGGGGACGCAGTGTTAAGATTGATGATATTTTCTTGTCTTGTGGTCCTCTTTCGAGCTCATTTAAAATGTGTACTGCAGCAAAGTAATCACGGAAATTCTGGTGAAGAAATTCATACACTTTTTTACTTCGCTTTATCAATCGCAAATCGCTGCAAATTGCCCTGCTCATTTTCTCAAATCGTTCTGCTTCTTCGGCAAAGTCCAGTTCTTTTAAACTGAAATCTTTCAGGTATGCGCGATACTCAGGCCAGGCCTCAATAAATTTCCTCCGATAAAAATACCTGCAGGCCTCGTTGATTATTTTTGAAAGCTCCTCTTCCGCAAATTCAAACTGTCCCGCCAGTTCCATTTCATATCCCAGATAGGGCAAAAAATGCCGGAGCAGGAACTTATAATAATAAAATGCTGAAATTTCCAAACCATAGATATTTGCCAGCTTTACTACCTGTGCTTCCAGAAAGTTCCAAAGCAGCTCGCCCTGCGTAGTAGTGCGGGGCTTAAAATCAAATTGTTTATTCCCCTTGTACCGTTCGATGATCTCACTGGAATTGCCATATAAGGTAAGCATCATAGGGTTCTGCAGGATCTGCTGTAACTTAAGGTCCTCCGGGTAGCTTATCTTTTGTACCTCGAGGTAAGCTTTTATTTTAGCCTCGTTCAGTGGCTGCAGTTCCAGGGTTTGAAAGCCTTCCGCCCAGGTGAAGTTCATCTCGTAGCGGGAACTCAGCAGTATCTGCACCCCATTTCCCTTCTTGCGGAGTTCCTCTAGCTCCGTCAATAATTGTCCTTTTTCCGAACTGTCGACCGTAACCTCGTTAAAGCCATCCAAAAGCAATACGATGTTCGACATCTCCCCTTCCGGCACGATTTTAAATAATTCCCAAAGGGTATTTATCAGCTCGCCCCTGTTTTCTTTCAGGCCCAAGTAGTGCCAAACAATACGTTTGGTTATAAAGCCCTCACGTTCCTGCTGGCTTACTGTATTGTATTCGTGCAGCGTGATAAAAAGGGGGACGGCATTCTTGTTCGTTTTCAATAACGTTTCCCAAAAGTGAATCAGCGAAACCGTTTTCCCCATGCCACCATCACCCAACAAGAGCATGTGGGGCTTCTCTTGTCCCCAAAGCGCCTGCAGGCAGCTTTCCAGCTGAAGTTCCCTGCCTTCCTTGTTTTTCACAGTGGTTTGCAATCGTTCCTGGGCGGGTTTATCCCCTGAATCAGCCCCGCTGATGCCCGCCAATATTTCCTCCGAAATGTTTAAGTGGTGATAAGGGCCGTTAATGCCGGTAAGTTCTTTATAATACTGCCGGGAGCCGGCGGCCAGTTCCTTTAAAAGCTTTTCGGTGTCTTTTTTTCTTGTAAACCGGGAGTCCTCCTCCAGCCGTTGAATTAAAGCCTGATGCAATTGGTGAAAATTCGATTCCCTATGCATTTCAGGAGTAAGGGCGTTAATATCTTTCAATTCATTGACTACCTCTCCTAATCGGTGAACTATTTTATCATAGTTCTTATAGTCATCGCCTATCATTGTGATGGCTGCAAAACCAAGCTCTTGTATGATCGCTTCTAATTCGGCTTTTTTAGTCTTCCAATGTTTGAAGTATTTTGCTTTGCCTTCAGCATCAAAAATGGCAGCATCCTCCATTACAATAGGAAATATACGCTCCAAAAAATCATGGTTGCGGTAAATTTCCATGAGCTCAAACATGCAATACGGAGACTTAAGGTATTTATCGCTGATAATTACCACCACAGCTTTACCTGTCCCGATTTTCTTCATAAAATCGGTAATTAAACCCGTAAAATCCAGGTTCGTTTTATCCAGAATAATCGTTACTCCCCGGTGCTGCAGGGATGCCTGAAGTTCATTAACTATCTTCTCACTTTCTCCTCCCCAGGCATAAGACACAAAAACTTCGAATTGATTCATTGGCATGTACGAGGTTTTCAGTAGACAGATGAAAAAATAACTAAAAAATCTCGCATTTTATAGTAAGCTGGTTCCTGGTTTAACATAAATTCCATGAACCCTAATCAATCTTTAGCAAGCTTTATTTCTAAGTAAATGGAGACTGGATCAGTGTACATGTTAACAGATTTAGTGGCGCATACAGTGCACTAAAATCTGATTGTAGGTGAAATATAGTCTGGGCGAGGGTTTTAGGCAACTATAGCATCGGATTCATAACCCGAAGGTCGGGGATTCAAGTTCCCTCCTCGCTACTGTTAATTCGCTTTAAAGCTCTCCGGAAACGGGGGGCTTTTTTGGTGAAAGCTGGGCCCAGTAAGCATTACACAATAAACGATATACGTTGCGCAACAATTAGGTAAGGATTTTTTGATGGACCAAAATTTTGAAAAACTAATATGGACCTTTCTTTGGCACATTTAGTGGCGCCCTAATCTGGTTCAATTTCTAGGCAGGTTCTTTCTATTTCTTTGAAACGCAGATCAGAGATTAGCCTAAAGTAATAGAACGCATTATCTGAAGAGATAACGGCTGCACAGCTATCTAAATGGGATTTCTAAAACCTTCCAAAGTGCCTTCCGCGGTGAGATCCTCCGCAATCTGGCGAAGAAGATCCATAGTTAGTGTAGTACGATAGAGCTCCTCCGTCATGTTCTCCTCCATGATAAGGGTAATGGTTTGCTCAACGGGTGACTGGAGGTTTGAGACGTAAATGGATTTTATGGTCATGTTAGTCATAGTAACAGAGTTTGGATAACGTAAAATACTAAAGTAATGGGTATTTATACGTTTTTGTTACCGTAAATTCCGCTTTCTAATGGTTAACCTATAGGCTTAAAAAAGCAAATTGGTAAAGCGCCGATGAATTTTGATGAGCACCTTCTTGTGCGACCTTCCTGTTAAGGCAACCTTCCTGCCGCCAACCTCGTTTTATCGCGAAGGTACTACCCTTATATAAAACCGGTTACCTTCTCTCCGATGGCATAATTTTCGCACAATTTTAAACAAAACACAACCATATGACTTTCAAAATTACGCTTTTAGCACTTTTTCTTTCCTGCTGCCTTGCTTGTGAAAAAATAGAGTTGGTTAAAGTAAACCAGGAATCTTACCCATTGCCGGGTGATCAGTTCTTTCCGGAAGGAATAGCCTTTAATCCAATAACCAGTAATTTTTTTACAGGCAGCACCAGTAATGGAGACATCGTTAAAGTAAATGTTCAAACAGGAGCAACGAACTTATTCGCCAGTGGTATCAAACAAGACAGGACTTTCTGTACCGGCATGAAGCTGGACATCCTAAACCGGTTATGGGTCTGCGGAGGGTCGCAAGGTAAAGTTTTCGTATTGGAATCCGACGGGAGTGTGGCGAGGAGTTGGGATCTTAAAGCACTCTACAACGCAGGCTTTGTAAATGATTGTATCATAGACAATAACTATGTTTATTTTACCGATTCCCAATTAAAGAAAATTTACCGCGCTTCAATGAAAGACCTTCGGTCTAATATCGAAGAATGGTTTACATTCACTGATCAGCAGATACCTAACATGGCCGGCGCAAATGCCAATGGCATTGAGGCAACTTCGGATGGCAAATACCTTATTGTTGTAGTTTCTAACCAGGGTAAGTTATTCCGGATCGATAAAGCCACTAAAACTGCTACGGAAATTCAACTGAATATGCCGGTGACATCCGGTGATGGACTGGTGCTTCTGAAAAATATGTTGTATGTTTCAAGAAATGCAACGGGTAAAATATTCCCGGTAACACTGACTGACAATTATACAAAAGGAACAGTTGGGGATGGCTTTGGAGAAAACCTGTTATTCAATACGACCATGGCCAAAGCCGGAAAATATTTCCTCGTAGTTAACGGCCAGTTGAATCGGCGTAACCCTCCAGGGCCAGTTTTGCCTTTCAGCGTATCAAGAGTAGCAATCCCTTAGTAAGAATATAAACATATACAATGAAACATATTTTTTTCTGCCTGCTCCTGGCCTGTTTGCTGGCCTGTCAAAAAGATAGAGACATTTCGGTAAGCCAGGAATCATATGCTTTGCCCGGTGATCAGCTTTTTCCTGAGGGCATTGCATATAATTCAAACACGGGTATATTTTACACAGGAAGCACAATAAACGGTGATGTTATTCAGGTTGATGTACAGACAGGCAAAAGCAGCTTATTTGCCAGCGGTGCCAAACAAAACCGAAATGACTGCAGGGGTATGAAGCTGGATGTAAAAAAGCGATTGTGGATTTGCGGCGGCGAGGAAAATAAGGTTCATGTTCTAGGGCCGGATGGTAATTCAATAAAAAGCTGGGACTTAAAGGCCCTTCACAATTCAGGTTTTATTAATGATTGCGTGGCGGATAAAAATGACATCTATTTCACTGATTCGCGCGTTCAGAAAATATACCGTGCGAATGTGGCTGCAGTTCAACCTGGTGACATAACAGAGTGGCTAAACTTCACCGATCAGCAGATTCCATATGCAACTGGATTTAATGCGAACGGGGCTGTCCTTACACCTGACGGCAAATATCTCATCATAGTCATTTCTAATGCCGGCCGTCTATACCGGATAGACAGGAACAGCAAAAGCATTGTAGAAATCAAATTAAATACGCCTGTAACTTCAGGCGACGGGTTATGGCTGGAACAAAATATTTTATATGTATCAAGGAATGCTACAGGCCAGATATTTCCTGTTCGGTTAAACGCCGATGTTACAGAAGGACTGGTTGGAGCCGGTTTTGGAACTAATTTAAATTTTAATACAACCATTGCTAAAGCAGGCGATTATTTTTTAGTTGTCAATGGCCAATTGAATCGCCGCCCTTCTCCTGCTAATCCCAGTCCCCCTGCGCCTTCACTGCCTTTCAAGGTATCCAGGGTTGCAATTCCTTAAGATTGTTAGATCAGAGTTTTGATAGAATACTTTATAGACAAGGCGTCCGATGGCAATAGCCGTCAGGCGCCTTTCACTTATCTGACTATTCGATATCACAAATGCATAACCGCCATTAAATAGTCAGTAGGTATTCTATAAATGTACTTTGCATTTTCAAATTTGCAGATTCGCAAATTGACTATATTTCAACCAATGAAAAAGCCAAAAGCCTGCATTTTTGATGTAAACGGAACCCTGATAGATGATATGAATTATCACTTTGACGCATGGTCCTATATTTTAAATGACAAATTAGACGCAAACCTGAGCGAGGACGAAGTGAGAGACCAGATGTATGGCAAAAATGCCGAACTGCTGGTTAGGGTTTTCGGTCCTGACCGTTTTACGGCGGATGAAATGAAAGAATTATCCAGCGAAAAGGAAAACAGGTATCAGCAAGCGTTTCTGCCGCATCTGATCCTTATACCGGGATTAACAGCACTGCTAAAAGAATTGCAGGAAAATGGTATCCTGATGGCCATTGGCTCTGCTGCCATTCCCTTTAATATAAATTTTGTGCTGGATAATTTAAATATCCGCCATTACTTTAAAGCCATAATAAGCGCCGATGATGTCAGATTGAGCAAACCGGATCCTGAAACATTTCTTCGTGCTGCGGAACTTATGCAGGTGGAACCCGATGCATGTATTGTTTTTGAAGATGCGCCAAAAGGCGTGGAAGCTGCCCAAAACGCAGGCATGTCCTGCATAGTGCTTACAACAATGAATACCCCGGAAGAGTTCGGCCAATACCAGAATGTACTTGAATTTATAAGTGACTATAATAATCCTTTTATAGTTCAAAACCTGTATAGAACATAGGGGAATATAGGAGGATCGAAGTCAGAGACATTCGAACAGCTGGGCTGGCCTAAAGAAAAAGGCTGTCTTCAATAGAAGGCAGCCTTGTGGTTTATCATATTCGTTATGTCGCCATTACCAGAATCTTACATAGATCAGGGTTATAATCAAAAGCGTAACTACGATCATGGCCAATATGGTTGGACTAACCCGGAACATTTTCTTATCGAGCTCGAATGCGTTCGGATTAATTTTCGGTCCCGCCAAGCTCATTCCTATCATTACAAGCATGGTAAAAACAAATGACCAGCCCATACAGATAAGAAAAGGTATTTCCCAGACCATTTTGCCTTCGCGTTCAACCTCAAAAGCAGTGTACATGAGGTTTTCATGACCAAACCACTCGGGAGCAAAATTGTTGAAAACCACCGATAAAACAAAACCGGTTATTATTCCTGCAATGGCAGCGGCACCGGTCGTCCGTTTCCAGAACATACCCAGTATGAACATGGAAAAAATTCCGGGACTGATAAATCCGGTATATTTTTGAATGAAGGTAAATCCCCCTTCGCCACCGATTCCCAATAGGTCTTCCCACGTTAAAATAATGGACACTACCATAGCAACAAGAATGGTTATCCGACCGGTCCAAACCAGATGCCGTTCTGTTGCTTCACGTTTTATGTATTTCTTATAGATGTCCAGCGTGAATATAGTTGATATGCTGTTTGCTTTCCCGGCAAGGGAGGCCACAATAGCAGCAGTAAGAGCGGCTACGGAAAGACCTTTCATCCCTGTAGGTAAAAATCCTAAAATGGCGGAATAAGCATTATCTGCATTGAAATTACCTCCTGGCGCCATTTCTGTTTGCAGCGATCCGTTTTTATGAAGCACAAAGGCTGCAATGCCGGGAAGCATGACAATAATCGGCATCATGAGTTTCAGTAAACCTGCAAACAAAATTCCGGTTCTTGCGGTGTTAAGGTCTGCGCCAAGTGCACGTTGGGTAATGTATTGGTTACATCCCCAGTAATTCAAATTTACTACCCACTGACCGGCGAAATACATGGCAATACCAGGCAGCATCAGGTAGTTTTTTATTTCGCTCTGAGAGGCATTCGGTCCGGGCTTATCCAGCATCATATGAAAATGTTCCGGCGAATCCTTCATCATGGCAGAAAGTCCTCCCCAGATATCATTGCCCAATCCAAATTTCTGACTTACCATTGTTAGGGCAATATAGGTAGTTGCCAGACCTCCTATGATCAGAACAACCACCTGTATTACATCCGTATACCCGATTACTTTCATACCTCCCAGGGTAATCACCAAAGCAAACGCTGCCAGTCCTATCACAATGAGGTGAAAATACTGCCCTCCTCCGAGATTATTAATAGCTACAGCACCCAGGTATAATATAGACGTAAGGTTCACCAATACATACAGGAACAGCCAGAATATAGCCATGATAAGAGCCACTGCCTCGTTATACCTTGTCTTTAAAAACTGGGGCATGGTAAAGATCTTGTTCTTCAGGTAAACCGGTATGAACCAAACGGCCACAATAATAAGTGCTATTGCAGCAATCCATTCATAGGCTGCAACGCCAATGCCTACCAGGAATCCGTTTCCGCTCATGCCAATAAATTGTTCGGCTGAAATATTGGATGCAATAAGAGAGGCTCCAATAGCCCACCAGGTTAAAGAACCCTCGGCCAGAAAAAAGTCCTTGGTATCGGTAGACGCTTTCTTTTTGCGGCGATAAATGTAGATACCATAAGTAGAAACGATAATGAAATAAACAATAAAAATCATGTAATCGATAGAAGCCAGTTTACTATTCATAAGCAATGATCGTTTAAGGAATTGGTTACAGAACTAGATACAGATAGGGTTACTAAAATAGTACATATTTATATTAAGATGGTGTGGCTAGTTATTTATTTGTTGTATTCGTGGTAATACAAATCGTTCCAGCGTAGTTCATTTTTAAATTGATAGAGATTGGTATCCCTGCCAATTAAAACAAATTCAACACCTGCCATTTCAGCAAAATCCTGTATAAATTCAGCGCTAAGATTCTGGCTGTAACACGAATGGTGCGCTCCTCCTGCGAGGATCCACGCAGCGCAGGCGGTTTTCATATCAGGTAATGGTTTCCATAATACCCGTGCTACCGATAACTTTGGAAGGTTGAACTCCGGGTTAACCGCTTCCACTTCATTGACCAGGATCCTGAAACGGTTTCCCATATCCACTACCGAAACATTTATTGCTGAACAGGCAGCTGAATCAAAGACAAGGCGAACCGGGTCTGCCTTACCGCCAATTCCCAGTGGATGGATCTCGCAGGATGGTTTATTGATAGCGATCGATTCGCAGATCTCCAACATGTGGGAACCAAGTATTTGGGAATTGGCCGGATCAAAATGATACGTATAGTCTTCCATAAAAGAGTTCCCGCCTTTCAGGCCTTCGCCCATCACTTTCATGGTATGCACCAGCGCAGAGGTCTTCCAGTCGCCTTCTCCGCCAAAGCCGTAACCTTCATTCATCAGCCTTTGCACGGCAATACCCGGCAACTGGCCGATGCCGTGGAGGTCTTCAAAAGTGTCGGTAAAGGCAGTGAAGTTACCAGCCTCTAAGAAATGTCGCAGACCGATCTCTATTTTTGCCGCTTCACGTAAAGAACCGTGCCTTTCTCTTCCTTTGCGCAGTGATTCCATCACCGAATACGAGTCTTCATAATCCTGGACGGTGATATCAATTTCCCTGTCGCTTACTTCGTTGATCACCTTTACAACGTCACCCATGCCATAACCATTTACCGAGTAGCCAAAAACCAGCTCGGCTTCTACTTTATCTCCTTCCGTAACCGCAACATACCGCATGTTGTCTCCAAACCTGGCCAGCCTTGCCCGGTTGGAATCGTACCATGCGCCGGCAGCGCGTGACCAGACACCCAGTTGACGCGCCGTTTGCTCGTCCTGCCAAAACCCTACCACTACCTTTCGGTTCATCCGCATTCTTGACAGGATAAAGCCGAACTCCCGGTCGCCGTGTGCACTCTGGTTTAGATTCATGAAATCCATGTCTATTTCAGACCATGGTATATCCCGGTTAAATTGTGTATTCAGCTGCACCAGCGGTTTTTGCAGCGCTTTCAGTCCGCCAATCCACATCTTGGCCGGAGAAAATGTATGCATCCATGCAATAATTCCTATACAATTGATGGCTGTATTTGCTTCCTGACAAATTTTATATATCTCTTCGGTGGTTTTAACCACAGGTTTGAAGATGATCTTTACGGGGATCGATGATGCAGTGTCGAAATAGTTAGTGATGATCTGGGAATTGGCGGCAACCTGTTTCAACGTTTCTTCGCCGTACAGATGCTGGCTGCCTGTTACAAACCAGGCTTCGAGTTGGCTGAGTTTTATCATCGGGGTTTTAAGTTTAAAAGTTCAGGGTTCGTAGTTCAAGGTTCGGATTTGATGTTTAGGCCCAAGGGATAACTGACTAACAACAACGTTTAACCTTGAACCTTGAACCCCGAACCTTCTCTATTGTCCATAATAAGAATCCGGTCCGTGTTTTCTCTCGTAATGTTTACGGATGATTGCATCCTTGAGCCGTGGAGCATCGGCCCGTATCTGTTCCGTCAAATAAGCCATTTGTGCAATGGCTTCCAGTACAGAACTGTTGTAAACAGCTTTATCTGCCGTTTTACCCCAGGTAAACGGCGCATGGTTACCTACCAATATCATCTCCACTTCTTCATAGCTCATCCCCCTTTGCTGTAAACAGTTCAGTATCTGGAAGCCTGTTTCATATTCATAATCGCCTTCAATCATGTTATCATCCATGGGCGGAGCACAGGGAATGTTTACTGTATTATGGTCAGCATGGGTGGTTCCGTACAGCGGGATGTCTCTTTGGGACTGGGCCCAGGCCGTGGCATACATAGAATGTGTGTGTACAATGCCACCAATTTTTTCCCAATGCCTGTACAATACAGCATGTGTTTTTGTGTCTGAGGAAGGGCGCAAACTTCCTTCAACAGTGTTCCCTTCCAGGTCAACAATTACCATCTTATCAGCAGATAGTTCTTCGTATGGAACGCCGCTTGGTTTTATGGCAAATACACCCAACGACCTGTCGATCGTGCTTACATTTCCAAAGGTAAAGATCACCAGGCCTAGTCTGGGTAATTGCATGTTTGCGTGGTGGGCCTCCCGCTTTAAACTTTCATACTTACTCATTGGAAGGTTGGTTGAACGATGAAAATCTTGTTGCCATTTGCCCGGGTGATAATTAACGACAATCAGTGATGATTAGCCGAAATTGCTTCGATGCATTTCCCCAGGGAAGTGTATAGCCTGTAACGTTTCGCATATAGGTCAACGTTCTGCTGCCGGGGGAGGTATTCTGTATCAAAGCCCTGGCCCATTGCAGCCATGGCATCCTCCACTTTTGAATAAAGACCCGCAGCTGTAGCTGCAAACATAGCAGCCCCCAGTGCACAGGTTTGTTCAGATTTATGAATACGTATAGGCATATTGATCACGTCGGCCATTACCTGCATAATATAGGGAGATTTTTTTGCTACTCCTCCCAGTCCTATCAGGCCTTTCACCGGAACCCCTTCTTCATTAAACCGGTCTACTATTTTTTTTGCGCCGAAACAGGTTGCTTCAATGACTGCCCTGAAAATCCTTGGAGCGTCGCTGCCTAACCCAAGTCCGCTTAGGGCGCCTTTGAGTTCCTGGTTGGCATCAGGAGTACGCCGTCCATTGAACCAGTCAATAGCCAGTTCGGTCCTTTCATCAACAGGCAACAGCGCAGCCTGACGGCTCAGTTCCGGTATGATGTTACTTACGGTTTCTTCTATTGCCAAAGTAATCTGGTCGGTACTTAAAACGGTAGACTGGGCCAGCAGGTTTTGCAAGGGCCAGGCCAGCACGTTCTTAAACCAGGCATAAGCATCGCCAAAGGCTGACTGGCCGGCTTCTAATCCAACCATACCGGGAATGATGGATCCGTTTACCTGGCCGCAGATTCCTTTCACGAGTTTGCCTTGCAGATCGTGAGCGGGTACAACAAGCATATCGCAGGTGGAAGTGCCCATTACCTTACTAAGGTGGTAAGGTTCAATTTGTCCGCCCACTGCTCCCATGTGCGCGTCAAAAGCGCCAATTCCTATAATAACTTCAGTAGACAACCCCAATCGTTCCGCCCATTCTTTACAGAGATATCCGGCCTTTTCATCAGCCGTGTACGTTTTTTTAAATAACCTTTGTGTATACCCGGTAAGTAGCGGATCAAGGGAACTGAAAAAATCATCAGGTGGCAGGCCTCCAAATGCTTCTGACCATAGAGATTTGTGACCCGCAGAACAAACGCTCCGCTTCATTTCCTGCACTTTTTTTCCACCTGTGAGCAGGAATGGAATCCAGTCACAATGTTCAACCCAGGAGTAACAGGCTTTTTGTACCTGATCGTCTTTACGAAGAATGTGTAATAATTTGGCCCAGAACCATTCTGAGGAATAAATGCCACCTACGAACTGCAGATAATTGGTTTGAAACGATTCGGCATGTGCATTGATCTCTGCGGATTCTTTTACTGCAGTGTGATCTTTCCATAACACAAACATGGCATTCGGATTGTTTGCAAACGACGGTAATAAACCCAGTGGGGTGCCTGATTCATCCACCGCAACCGGTGTAGATCCGGTTGTATCAATTGAAATGGCCTTTACCTGGGCTGCTGTTGCAGGCCCAGCCTGAATCAGGCACCGTTTTATGGTTTGTTCAAGCCCTTCGATATAGTCTGCAGGATGCTGCCTGAACTGGTTGGTGGCCGCATTGCAGAACAAAGCATCCTTCCACCTGGGGTAATAATACACAGAAAAAGCTATTTCCTGTCCTGTGTCCGCATTGACAATAACAGATCGGACAGAATCAGTGCCGTAATCAACCCCGATGACAAAATTTTCATTTTTCATATGGAAGTCTTTGTAGCTTTTAAAGACAATAGCAAGTTAGTTCAACGAGAAAAACGTTTGCAGATCCAGCGCTTCAGAAAAGCTCAGGTTATTTCAACACCTGTAAAATAACTGTAATTTAAACACTCATTAATGAAATGCTGAATTGTTTTACCGAAGATTCTGCGGGTTGGGGATAAAATTTAAAAAAGCATGAAATTTGCTGCTATATTTACGCTTATCTAGTTTATAATAGAATGCTCCTCGTTTGGAGCTTAGCTTTTCCTTATCTTTTTGTTTTACCAGTAAGCCGGTGGATAATACTTTGCGGATGAAATTCCTTTTATCTATCACGGCATCGTAAATACCCTCATAAAGGCTTTGCAACTGGGGAAGCGTAAACTTTTCAGGTAATAACTCGAAAAGAATGGGGTGAAAAGCAGCTTTATATTGCAGCTTTTCTTTGGCCATTTGTATAATTCTAGGATGGTCGAATATTAATGAAGGAATATTTTTAACGGGGAACCATTCAGCATGGTAATGATCACTTATTTGTGTCTGATATTTAAGAATATCAATAAGGGTAAAGTAAGCAATCGAAATGGTCCGTTCAATCGGATCCCGGTCCGGAGCACCAAAAGCATGTAATTGTTCCATGTACATACCCTCAATGCCGGTGAGTGTAAATAATATACGTGCCACTGCCTTTTCAAAGCTTTCATCCTGCCATACAAATCCACCCATAAGGCTCCATTTTCCTTTTTCCGGTTCAAACCCGCGCCGGATTAATAATAGTTTTAATTCATGGCTATCAAAACCAAATATTATACAATCAACGGCCACTAATACTCTGTTTTGCCCGGCGTAACGTTTCATAAACAGTAAAGAAGGGATAGGATTACTTTTGAAGGGACTACCCGCATTATGAGCACAATATATTGAATTAGTGAAACAGGAATTCAACAAATTTTCGCATTGTTCAAAAAAAAGGGCCCTCTGTAGAAACAGAAGGCCTCAACGATTGCTTGCCATATGAAAAAAAGATAAATGTGTATTTCGAATCTCGTTTTAATCAAACATATAATTTTTATTACTTTGTTTGTTTGACTATGTAAAGATAAGAAAAAAAGTTATTCTCAAGAAAAAATTCATATATTATTTATTATAATTTTAAAGATCTATAATAAAACTACGCTTTTATTACAGTCTGAAGCATTAAATCAATGTTAACGAGTTAGTTACCAAGTGAACTATATTCTTTTAAAGCAGCCTCTAAACAATCCATTGCCGCGTGTATGGACTCTTCATTTAAAACATAGGCTACTCTTACCTCATGCTTACCTAAACCGGGAGTGCCATAAAAACCGGTAGCCGGAGCTAGCATCAGCGTTTTGCCTTTAAAGGAAAAGTCTTCCAGTAGCCACTGGCAGAACTTGTCTGCATCATCAATAGGAAGTTTTGCCATGGCATAGAAAGCGCCACCCGGAGTAGGGCAGAATACCCCGGGCATGGCATTTAATCTTTGCACGATCGCATTCCTGCGTAATTTATATTCCTGTTTGGTTGTATCAAAATAATTATCAGGAAGATTAATCGCAGCTTCCCCGGCAATCTGACCATAACTGGGAGGGCTTAACCGGGCCTGGGCAAATTTAATGGCTGCATTCAGTACATCCTTGTTCCTGGTTACAAATGAACCCACCCGTGCCCCGCAGGCGCTGTATCGTTTACTGATCGTATCCATCAGGATAACATGATCATCAGCGCCCGTCAAATGCATGGCACTGAAATGTTCACCTTCATAACAAAATTCCCGGTAGGCTTCATCTGAAAATAAAAACAGATTATGCTTAATAATCAGGTTTTTAAGTATTTCCATTTCCTGCCTGCTATAAAGATAACCAGTTGGATTGTTTGGATTACAAATCACTATAGCTTTAGTCCGCGGAGTGATCACCTTCTCAAAGTCTTCCATCGGAGGAAGGGCAAAGCCGCTTTCGATCGTCGATGTAATTGGCTTGACAATTACCCCGGCTGCAACAGCAAAGCCATTGTAATTAGCATAAAATGGTTCAGGAATAATTACTTCATCCCCGCTATCGAGGCAGCTCATGAATCCAAACTGGATGGATTCGGAACCCCCGGTGGTAACAATGATCTGCTGATAATCCACCATGATTCCTGCTTTCCGGTAGTAATGCACCATTTTTTTTCGGTAACTTTCATTTCCAGCACTATGGCTGTATTCAAGAACGGCAAAGTCAGCATTCCGCACGGCATCAAGCACCAGTTTAGGCGTTTCTATATCAGGCTGACCGATGTTAAGGTGATATACTTTTATTCCTTTCTTTTTTGCAGCTTCAGCATAAGGAACTAATTTTCTGATCGGGGAAGGTGGCATCATATGGCCACGATTACTGATTTTAAGCATACTACAAAACTATAACACCCGGTTCAACTTTGTATCAAAATTGCCTAAATAAGCAGGGTGCAAGCAAATGGCCTTTATTGCCTACCGGGTTTAGTCTGCTTCATTTGTTAATTCAAGCGTAATGAAAAAAGAAACGTCTGATCCAAAAACAACCCGCCCGTCTGCCAAACTGCAAAGAGAAAAGCCTGAGCAGGTAACCACTGCTCAGAAAGTAAGACAAAAATTAGATGCCTTCCCCGACAAAATCGACATCAGGGACTGGTTTTACCAGCCAACGTTGCGTTTTCTGCCCGACCAAGTCATTAATTGTGATAACGTGCCCCTGATTCTTGACCAGGGAAAGGAAGGAGCCTGCACAGGTTTTGCGCTGGCGGCAGTGATTAACTATCACCTGGTGATGAACGGACGCTGTACTTTAGCGTCCATTGAACGGCATTGTGCCAGTCCCCGCATGTTATATGAGATGGCCCGCCGGTATGATGAATGGCCGGGCGAAGCCTACGAAGGATCTTCGGCCCGCGGTACGGTTAAGGGTTGGATGGCACATGGGGTAGTGTCGCGCAATATCTGGGACGATGGAATGTCCGGTCCGGGGCATTTTAATGAAAATATGGCTACTGAGGCTTTTAATACTCCTGCCGGTGCTTTTTTCAGGGTGCAGCACCGCCAGGTTCGGGATATGCATGCGGCTTTACACGAATCAGGCATATTATACGCAACCCTGATGGTTCATAAGGGGTGGTTCGATCCGAAAGAAAAGGTCATACCTTATAAATACATCAGTGCAGGAAAGTCAAAAACCATTAAACTTCCGGTTATTCAGCGAACTATTCCGGCAGACGGGGGTCATGCGGTAGCCATCATCGGTTATACCCGCGATGGTTTCATTATACAAAACTCGTGGGGAGAAGATTGGGGGCATAAAGGATTTGCGCTGTTACCCTACGAAGACTGGATGTTGCATGCTTCGGATTGCTGGGTGGTGCAGATTGGAGTTCCGGTTAAGGTAGATCTTTGGAACCGGGGTTATGCCAAATCGACCGAAGGCATGCAAAGGGCGTCACAGGCAATCACACTGGACCAGGTGCGCCCCTATGTAATTAATATCGGCAACAATGGGCTTCTTTCCGATTCCGGTGATTACTGGACAACCCCGCAAGACGTCCACCGCCTTTTTGAAACCATTGGAAACACTGCCCGTGATTGGAAGAAAAAAAGGATCATGTTATATCTCCATAGTGCCCTCAATTCGGAAAAACAAGTGGCCAGAAGTATAATCAGTTTTAAGAAGGTATGCCTTGACAATAAGATTTATCCTGTTCATATTATGTGGGAGACTGATTTTTGGACCTCTCTAAAAAGAGACCTGCTTGATATTTTCACGAACACCGACCCTGAACGTGCAAGCTGGCTTAATAAACTGAGAGAAGGGACCGCCGAACTGCTTGACCGCACCTTTGAGCTCACTGCAGCCAAACCTGGACGCATGTTATGGGAAGAAATGAAAGAAAATGCAGAGCGGGCCTCGGCCCCGGGAAGTGCAATGAGCCTGCTGGCAGAAACCGCATTGAAACAATACAGCGCTTTAAATGCCGCCGAAAAGGAACAGTTCGAACTACATATCGTGGCCCACAGTGCCGGGTGCATTTTTACAGCCTATACGCTTAGGACATTAATAGATATCGGTGTTCCGATTAAATCAGTCCAGTTTATGGCTCCTGCGATTACCATTGAGCTGTTTAAGGAGAAACTGCTTCCGTTTATAAAATCGGGTGCATGCCCTCAGCCAACCTTGTACCTTTTAAGCGATGTAGGGGAGCGCGATGACCAGGTAGGAACATATGGAAAATCACTGCTTTACCTGGTAAGTAACGCTTTTGAGCCAAAACGGGAAACGCCGGTACTGGGAATGGAACGGTTCGTTGATTTAAACTCCGCTGAAACGGTTGATGAAGAGACCGCCTCAATGTTCGCTAAAGATATTGACGGAAGGCCCAGTTTGGTAATTTCCGGCAAAGCACCCGCAAGCCAGGAGATAGCAGCAGACTTATGCCGTTCGGAAACGCACGCTGGCTTTGACAAAGACAAATATACCCTTAATTCAATCTTATATAGAATTTTGCAGCATGCCCCTTCAAGGCCTTTCGAGGTCAGGGATCTGCAGTATTAAGTCGGCGTGTGCGCCGTTGCTTGCGCTGTACGAAGTTCCAACTTCGTATTATAGGGTGTTCAAAGTCTGGAGACTTTGAACAGCATGAACAGCCTGCCCAAAAAAAATCCCCGCAACACCAGTCACGGGGATCCAGTCTCTTTATAAAAATTATTAGTTAGTCCCTGTTTTTTTGCCTTTGGTGGCTTCGTATTTTGCGTAATCATCCAAACTTAACACTTCACCGCTAATGTGAAGCTCAACAGGTTGATCATAACCGGCTACTTTAACGGAAATGACCTTATCAAAAGGGCCGGGAGCAGCAGCATTAAAACCGGCCGATATTTTATCTTTCTTACTTTTAACCACTGGAGTTTTAGGCCAGGTAGGTGTAGTACAACCGCAACTTGCAGTAGCAGTTTCAATTACAATCGGTTGATTGCCGATGTTTTCAAATGTAAATTCGTGCGTTACTGGAACACCTTGCCGGATCTTTCCAAAGTCGTACCTGGATTCTGTAAACTTAACCAGTTCGTCGGCTTTTTTCTGTTTTACCTGGGTAGTGGTATTCACTGCAGTATTCGTTTGCGCTGTAACTGCAGTTGTCAGGGCAAGCGCACAGAAGGCTATAAAAATTCTTTTCATATTCTTTATTTGTTGTTTTATTAAGTATTCCATTAAACGCAGGAACAAATTTACATATTGTAGCCGGAAGAAAAAGCCTTAACTGAAAAATTGTTTATTATTAACAAAAGAAACTGTAGTCATCAGGCAGGGAGTTGCATCATCGTACAGCCCGGGCCATTTGGAAATAAGCGTAATCATTGCCTTTGGGGCGATCGTATCGATAAGTTACACGTTAAGAAATATGCTTAAATTAGCGTTTATTCCGGATGATTTGCCTGACTTACCGCACGGTATTAAGGACTATGGCCTTTTGTATCTGACTGTTTACGTTGGCGAAAATTCTTGTAGGTTTGTGACATGGAAAATCTGATCAACAGCGATCTGCTTGCTTCTCAAAAACTCTCCTTTGACAGATTCAGGGAAGAAGTGCTGAGTGATTACAGCATGGCTTGCAAAAGCCGGGAAGCGAGTCTGTTGGGAAGAAAGGAGGTCCTGACCGGTAAGGCCAAGTTTGGCATTTTTGGTGATGGAAAAGAAGTTCCTCAGGTGGCCATGGCTAAATTTTTTAAACCTGGAGATTTTTATTCAGGTTATTACCGCGATCAGACTTTCGCTTTTGCCACAGGTGCGGCTACTATCGAAGAGTTTTTTTCTCAATTATATGCTGATCCGGATGTTAACAATGATCCGCATAGTGCCGGCAGGCAGATGAATTCACATTTTGCAACACCCTGGGTTAATCAGGAGGGCGAATTTCTTGATCTGATCAATAGAAAAAACCTGGCTGCTGGCCTGGCCCCCACAGCTTCACAAATGCCCCGGGCCCTGGGCCTTGCTTTTGCTTCGAAAACGTTCAGGGAAGTAGAAGTATTAAAACAATTCAGTCATCTATCTAATAATGGCAATGAAGTTTGTTTCTGTACAATTGGCGAATCATCCACCAGTGAAGGCCATTTCTGGGAGGCCGTAAATGCGGCCGGAGTTATGCAGGTTCCGTTAGCCATTTTTGTATGGGATGATGGCTACGGTATATCGGTTCCCAAAAATTATCAGACAACCAAAGGCTCGATATCTGAAGTATTGAAAGGATTTCAGAAAAAAGAAGGAACGAATGGTATTGACATTTACAAAGTAAAAGCCTGGGATTATGCAGGCATGTGTGAAGTGTTTGAAGGAGGCATTTTAAAAGTCAGGGAAACTCATATACCAGCCCTTTTTCACGTGGAAGAAGTAACCCAGCCCCAGGGCCATTCCACTTCGGGTAGTCATGAAAGATATAAAACCACGGAGCGCCTCGCCTGGGAAAGGGAATGGGACTGTATCAGAAAAATGAAAAAATGGATCATTGAGAATGCGCTCGAAAGTGAGGAAGAGCTTTCTGAGATTGAAGCGAGATGTAAGGAATTTGCCCGCAAAAGCAGGAATGGTGCCTGGGAAAAATATATTGCTCCCATAAAAATTCAGGTGAGGATAACGGTGGATTTAATTGCAGAAATGGCCAGTGAGATCCCTGGGCAGATGGCCGCCTTACAAAAATTATCTACCGACCTGTCGGTTAACCGTGATCCGACCCGTAAAGACGTAATGGCCACTTTGTATCACTCACTGGCGCTGGCCGGAAACGCAGATGCCGGCTTACGAACCAGGGATTATTATAGTGATCTTCGTAATGAGAATAAAGCGCTTTACAATTCTTACTTATACCACGAAGGGTCTAAAAGTCCTTTACATGTAGCCTCGAAAAAAGCTTGGTACGATGACAATGCACCGGTTATTAATGGATATGAAGTGCTGAACCGCTACTTTGATGTGCTATTTGCCAGGAACCCCAAAGTGCTGGCTTTCGGCGAAGATCTTGGTTATATTGGAGACGTAAATCAGGGCTTTGCCGGATTGCAGGCCAAACACGGAGAGAACAGGATCTTTGACACCGGCATCCGTGAATTGACCATAATGGGGCAGGGGATTGGATTGGCCATGAGAGGCCTGAGGCCCATTACTGAAATTCAGTACCTGGACTATCTACTGTATGGGTTGCAGCCGCTAAGCGACGACCTGGCAACCTTACATTTTAGAACGGCAGGCAGGCAAAGTGCGCCCTTGATCGTTCGAACCAGGGGCCACAGGTTGGAAGGGATATGGCATAGCGGCTCTCCAATGGGAATGATTATTAATTCGTTAAGGGGTTTACATATCTGCGTTCCACGTAATATGGTTCAGGCTGTGGGAATGTATAATACTTTATTGCAGGGTAATGATCCGGCATTGGTCATTGAATGCCTTAATGGGTACCGTTTGAAGGAAAGGCTGCCTGCGGACTTGTTAGGGTATACCGTACCGCTAGGTGTGCCTGAAGTGATCAGGGAAGGCAATGATATAACGATGGTGTCATACGGTTCTACCCTCCGCCTGGTGCAGGATGCGGTTAAGGTTCTTGAATTACGGAATATCAGTTGTGAAATCATCGACATACAAACCCTGCTGCCATTTGATCTTAACCATATAATATTGGCTTCGCTTCAAAAAACGAATCGTATTGTCTTCATCGATGAGGATGTACCTGGAGGAGCGGCAGCATATATGTTTAATAAAGTAATTGAAGAACAAAACGGGTACAGGTGGCTGGAAGTTATGCCGAGAACGATAACAGCCAAAGACCACCGTGCGGCTTATGCCACCGATGGAGATTATTTCGGTAAGCCGAATATTGAAGATATTATTACCGTGATCGGGGAAATGATGAGGGAGTAAAAGAGGCAACCTTCGAAAATTATTTCAAGTTATAATACACTTTTTGCACATCTTCATCCTGTTCCAGCTTATCCACCAGTACCAGTACATCCTTCGCATCTTCCTCCGTTAGCTCCATTGTAGTAGTAGGTATGCGGGTTAATTCAGCAGTACGAAGAGTAATGCCTTTTTCTTCCAGTGCCTTACTCATGTTTCCAAATTCAGCATAGGCTGTGCGTATGATGATATTTCCTTCGCTATCTTCGCCAATCTCTTCCAGGCCATAATCGATCAGTTCGAATTCCAGTTCTTCCAGGTTCAGGCTGTTTTCATTTTTGATTTTAAACTCTCCCATCCTGTTAAAGGTGAAACTTACCGAACCGCTGGTTCCCAGGCTGCCGCCTTCTTTGTTGAAATGCATCCTGACATTGGCGACCGTTCGGGTCGGGTTGTCGGTCGCTGTTTCAACAATCACAGCTACGCCATGCGGAGCATAACCTTCATAAACAATCTCTTCATAATCAGCCTTGTCTTTCCCCATGGCCCTTTTAATGGCTGCTTCCACGCGGTCCTTCGGCATGTTCACCCCCTTTGCGTTTAACATACAACGCCTGAGGGCAGGGTTATTTTCGGGATCGGGTCCGCTCTGTTTAACGGCAATGGCTATTTCTTTACCAATGCGTGTAAACTGCTTCGCCATCTTATCCCACCGCGCAAACATGGTAGCTTTTCTAACTTCAAATATTCTACCCATAAACGACTCAAATTATCATTGAATGATATTCAGGGAGTGCAAATTAAGTGTTTAAGAATAAAAACCCGTCATGTTCTGGCAGGCGATAGGAAAAGTTTGACTTTCTTACTTCCTGTTCATTCTAAGCAGAAAAACTAATAAATGGATTGCTGCAAAAACCAAAGAGAATATGTATAGTCCCCAATCCTGAGTCGATTCTTCCGAGCCATAATGGTGGATCAACGCAACAACGATCAGAATGGCCACCAGGAACAATCCGCAGATAGAGACAATACGGTTACTTCTCGCATGAGTAGCAGGCAGATGATCTGACAAAACGCTTTTTTTCATGCCATAGAAAAGGTAAAGGTCAAACCCGATCAGCATCCATACCAGCAGGCGTATCCAGGTGTCGAGTGGCAGAAACACCATCATAAATAAACAAGTGATCACGCCAAGGATAGGGATCAGCGGAACAAGTGGCGTTCTGAAGGCACGCGGGATATCAGGTTGCTTTACCCTGAGAACCCATACGCCAATACATACCAGGATAAAAGCGAAAAGGGTTCCTATACTCGTCATTTCCCCGACTACCCTTGCCGGTACGAAAGCGGCAAAAAGGCTTACAAATAACATAAATAACAGGTTCGATTTAGCCGGAGTTCTGAATGTAGGGTGTACCTGGTGAAAAACCGGCGGTAACAAGCCATCTTTGCTCATAGAAAAGAAGACCCTTGATTGCCCCATAAGCATTACCAGGATTACAGATGCATATCCCGCAAGGATGGCCACTATGATGGCCCGGTTTAGCCAGGGATAGTCTGGCTGGATGATCCCACTGGCGTCAGGCTGACCCATATGGTCTATGGCAACTGCTACAGGTGCAATGCCATCCTGGCCGGCAAAGGATGTATAACTGGTTACGCCCGTCATGACATGCGCAAAAAGAATGTATAGGAAAGTACAGATCACGAGTGAGCCAAGGATGCCAATAGGCATATCTTTCTTTGGATTCTTTGCCTCCTGGGCCGCAGTTGAAACAGCGTCGAAACCGATGTAAGCAAAAAACACGATAGCTGCTGCACGGATTATCCCACTGAAGCCGAATTCTCCGAACGTACCATTATTATCAGGTATGTAGGGTGTGTAATTACTGTTATTGATATACTTCCAGCCAAGAAAAATAAAGGTCAGCACCACCGCCACTTTAAGCCCGACAATAACTGCGTTTACACTGGCACTTTCCTGCGTACCTTTTATCAGTAATAAACTTACGATGACCACAATAAATACGGCAGGAAGGTTCACTATGCCCCCGTCAAAGGGTCCCGTGGCAATGGCGGCAGGAAGATGAACATCGAATCCTTCCAAAAATTTAACCAGATACCTGCTCCAACTGATGGCTACGGTAGCAGCCCCTACAGCATATTCCAGTACCAGGTCCCATCCTATCACCCACGCAATGAATTCACCCATTGTCGCATAGGAATAAGTATAGGCACTTCCTGCCACGGGTATCATAGAGGCGAATTCCGCATAACATAACCCGGCAAAAGCACATCCCAAGGCAGCCACCACAAATGAGATGGTAATAGCAGGTCCTGCATTGTTAGCTGCTGCACCACCGGTTATTGAAAATAATCCTGCACCGATAATTGCACCGATACCCAAAGCTACCAGAGACCTGGCACCCAGTGTTTTTTTAAGGCCCTTTTCAGAATCCGCAGCTTCGGCCATTAAAATACTCATTGGTTTCTTTACGAATAAACTCATAAGTTAGTGGTTATGATTCTGTAATAGGTGAATTTATGATCGTAAAATAATCATTTATTTAATACGTACTTGTTTCTTTTGCACATTACAGAATTTTAAATACAACAAGAAGGGCAACACAACTTAATTTTTAAACAGGTTTTGATATTGAGATATTAATTTGACTATTACATCAACGAATATCTTAACCTTTAATATAATTTTTGTTAAGTCAATAATTTATTTAATTTTTAATCATTCAAATCAATACTTATCAAAACGGTGTTATGGCAAAAAGAAACAGGCTCACCTTATACATTCTGATAGCCATGATACTGGGTATTGTGGTTGGTTATTTTATTCATGGCAACAGCGACCCGGAATTTATAAAAAAGTTCGACAGGAACATCAGGCTGCTTACCACCGTTTTTTTGCGCCTGGTTCAAATGATTATTGCCCCACTGGTATTTTCCACTCTGGTTGTGGGCATTGCCAAATTGGGTGATCTTAAAACTGTGGGCAGGGTAGGGGGGAAAGCGTTGCTGTGGTTTGTGTCAGCCTCCCTTATGTCATTGCTGCTGGGTATGTTGCTGGTTAATTTTTTTCAGCCTGGTGCCGCTATTGACCTGCGCAATGCAGACACTAGCGCCGCGAGCGACCTGATTGGCAAAACCCGCGAATTTTCACTGGTGCAATTCGTAGAACATGTATTCCCGAGAAGCATATTCGAAGCTATGGCTACCAATGAAATCCTGCAGATTGTCATATTCAGTATATTTTTTGGCGTTGCAGCCGCCGCCCTCGGCGATTACACCAGGGGGTTGGTGAAAGCCCTGGAGGCGGTGTCTCACGTAATCTTAAAGATGGTTGGCTATGTGATGAATTTTGCTCCCTTAGGGGTGTTTGGCGCTATAGCGGCTGTTATTGCCACCAAGGGTTTAGAAGTATTCAGGTTCTATGGATTATACCTGTTATACTTTCTTATCGGTATCGCTTGTTTATGGGCGGTCTTGTTGCTGGTTGGCTTTCTCATTCTCCGTAAAAGGCTTCCAACCTTGTTACAGCGTATTGCACAACCTTTGCTGATCGCTTTCAGTACCACCAGCAGTGAAGCGGTATTTCCCAAATTAACCGAGGAACTTGAGCGCTTTGGTTGCCAGGATAAGATCGTTGCCTTTATCCTTCCGTTAGGTTATAGTTTCAACCTGGATGGCAGCATGATGTACATGACTTTTGCCAGTCTTGCCATTGCACAGGCTTATGGCATTCACCTGGATGCTGGCACCCAGATAACCATGTTACTTGTACTGATGCTAACCAGCAAAGGTATTGCGGGTGTTCCACGCGCATCCCTGGTAGTGGTTACTGCCACTTGCGCCATGTTTAACATTCCTCCTGAAGGCATTGCACTGATACTTCCTATCGATCACTTCTGCGACATGTTCCGTACTGCTACAAATGTGCTGGGCAATGCACTGGCAACAAGTGTTGTGAGCAAGTGGGAGGGCGAGCTTGATAATCCATAGGAGAAGTACATTAAACGTTCAGCAATTTGTATGTTTGCAGAAAGGAACTACCTACGTTGGAATGATGACTTGAAGTGGTCAATCAGCGCATAAGGATAAGTGATCAGGATGTGGCCAGTGTAAACCTCTATTAAGAAAGCATTATGTTCGAATTATTGAATATTTCGTTAACGGATCTTTTAAACCCGGAGTTTTATATTAATAACGGAGGCTTATGGGTGATCCTGTTTATCGTATTTGCGGAAACCGGGTTAATGGTTGGGTTTTTTCTACCTGGAGACAGTTTATTGTTTGTGGCAGGTATATACAGTAAAATGCTGGTGAATAGTATTTTGCCAGGAGGCTCGGGTAGCGACTTCATAGACCTGATGATTCTGTTTGTGTTGATTACCATTAGTGGCATAATTGGAAATACGGTAGGCTACTGGTTTGGAAGAAAAAGCGGTCCTTTTCTTTTTGAAAGAAAGGATACTTTTTTCTTTAAACGGAAGTATTTATTTCAGGCCAAAGAATTTTATGACAAACATGGAGGACAGGCTATTGTTTTTGCACGATTTCTACCCATCATCCGCACCTTTGCCCCTATTATTGCCGGGATAGTTCAAATGGACCGGAAAAAATTTGTGTTTTATAATATTGTAGGTTGTATTTCATGGGTTTTTACTATGTTGATGGCAGGCCATTACCTGGAAAAATTATTTAGGGAAGAATTTAATTTCGACCTGAAAGAACATCTCGAACTGATTGTAATCGGTATAGTGCTGATAACGACCCTGCCTGTTTTGTACAAGTTATTTTCCGTTAAGAAGCCCGCGAAATAATATCTCCCTTACAAATTTCATGAAAAAGTCTACCGTTTCTATATTCAGTGTTCCAGTATTTGTTGCAGCGCTGGGGTATTTTGTAGACATCTATGACCTATTGCTCTATACCATCGTCAGGGTGCCCAGCCTGCGTTCACTGGGACTGAACGATGCCCGGATCCGGGATGATGGGTTACGGATCATCAATATGCAGATGATCGGTTTACTCATCGGAGGGATCATCTGGGGAATGCTTGGGGATAAGAAAGGAAGATTAAGTGTGCTTTTCGGCTCCATCTTTCTCTATTCTGCGGCTAATTTTGCCAATGGCTTTGTACAGACGGTGGATCAGTATGCCTGGGCCAGATTTATTGCCGGACTGGGCCTGGCAGGGGAATTGGGTGCAGGCATTACATTGATCAGTGAAATTTTACCGAAGGAAAAAAGAGGTGTCGGCACTTCACTTGTGGCCGGGATCGGATTGAGCGGTGCTGTCTTAGCTTATTTTATTTCACAGCAGTTTGATTGGCGCACCTGCTATTTTATTGGGGGAGGCCTAGGTATCGCCCTGCTTCTGCTTCGCATCAGTGTTGCGGAATCGGGGATGTTTAAACACCTTAAAGAACAAAAAATAAGCAGGGGCGACTTCTCACAGTTCTTTACGAATGGCCCGAGGTTTAAAAAGTACCTGCTTAGTATTTTGATCGGCCTGCCTACCTGGTATGTGATCGGGATACTGGTTTCGTTTTCCCGGGAATTTGGTAAAGCATTCGGGATAAAGGAAGAGATTGATCCCGGCAGGGCCATCATGTTTGCTTATGTAGGCATCTCTATAGGAGATATATTGGTCGGCTTACTTAGCCAGGTATTACAAAGCCGTAAAAAGGCACTGTTTGTGTTTTATGGACTAACCATTATATCGGTAGCCGTGTATTTCACGCAAACCGGTGGCAGTGCATCAGGTATGTATGCAATTTGTACAGCCCTGGGTTTTAGCACTGGCTTCTGGGCCATTTTTGTAACTATGGGAGCAGAACAGTTTGGAACAAACTTACGTGCCACAGCAGCTACCACGATTCCAAATATGGTGCGGGGTTCTCTGCCGTTGATCGCATTACTCTTTAAAGACCTGTTACAGGTGAACTTGGGTTATACAATAATTGTCAGCGGCATGATCACCGGTGCCATTGTAATCGCCATTACACTGGTAGCTGCCTGGTTTACGGAGGAAACGTTTACCAAAGATTTGGATTATCTGGAATTGTAAAATGTGAAATGTGAGATGGGAGATGTGAATGATCTTAATTACAGTTTTCATCTTACATTTAACATCTTGCATCTCACATGAAATTTTTAATAATCAGATTCAGTTCCATAGGAGACATCGTATTAACCTCTCCGGTCATTCGCTGCCTGAAAAAACAAGCAGAGACAGCGGAGGTGCATTATTTAACCAGGTATTCTTTTCGGTATTTGGTAGAATCAAATCCCTATATAGACAAATGCCACTACGTTCACGATGGCCTTGAGGAAATTATGGAAGATCTGAGAATGGAGAATTTCGATTATATTATCGACCTGCACCATAATATCCGCAGCCTTAAAGTGAAAAGGGCATTAACAAAGAGGGCATTTTCTTTCAATAAGCTGAACATTGAGAAATGGTTTTACACAAATTTGAAATTAAACCGCTTACCCAACGTTCATATTGTCGATCGATATATGAAAACCCTTGAAACTTTTAAGATAAAAAACGATGGTGCAGGTTTGGACTATTTTATACCAAAAGAAGATAGGGTCAAAGAAACCGATCTCCCTGCTTCACATCTTGCCGGATTTATCGGTGTAGTGATTGGCGCAGCCTTGAATACTAAAAAGTATCCTTTACATAAAATAGAATCTTTCTGTAGGGAAATCGATCATCCAGTCATTTTATTAGGAGGTAAAGAAGATCAGGAAAATGGGAATAAGGTAGCTGCTGTAGATCCGGTTAAGATTTACAATGCCTGCGGGAAATTCCGGCTTAACGAATCGGCCGACCTGGTTAGACGTTCAAAGCTGGTCGTCACAAACGACACCGGCCTGATGCACATTGCTGCCGCATTCAAACGTCCGGTCATTTCATTATGGGGCAACACGGTGCCCGAATTTGGAATGTATCCGTATTATGGGGAGCGATACTTGTCCGCTTTAACTAATGAACAGGGTGCATTCCCTGAAACAGCAGATCAACATAAACAACCTTATGAGATCCTAGAAGTACGTCATTTAAAATGCAGGCCCTGTTCGAAAATCGGCTATAATAAATGCCCGCTTGACCATTTTAACTGCATGGAAAAGATAGAGACGTCGTTGTTATTACAACGCGTTCAGGAACGCTTGCGCTTCCAGCGCGTTACCAGCCGGTAAAGATATTTGTCCACTTCCGTTTATGCAATGCTATTGAATGATTATTTTATGAAGCACATCAACACCGTAACCGCTACATTTTAGTATGTAAGTGCCTTTGGCAAGATCTGCAACGTCCATACTTACAAGGCCCGTTATCCGGTTAAGGTTTTTTGTTTTAACTATGCGCCCGTTCATATCTGCCAACAGGAGGTTTGTAAAGGGTTTATTAAGGCGGATGTTTACCATTCCGGTTGTGATGATAGTAGGATAAACGGAAACCGCATCAATACCGGGTTGGCCCCGTAACGAGATGATGCCGGAGTACTCCGCCTGGCCGTTATTGTCCAGGATCTTTAACCGGTACCAGGCGTTTTCATTGGCCGGAACCGGATGATTATAACGGTAAGATGCAGACGCAGAAGTGTTCGTTGCCATAACTATACCAATGTTTTGAAAGTTATTACCGTCAATGCTGGATTGCACTTCAAACTGTCGCAGGTTCTGTTCACTGGTTGTTAGCCAGCTAATCTCGTGGAATCCATTTTTTTCAAGAACGGTGAATGAGCTAAATCGTACCGGCAATATACCCGAAACCACCACCTGCGAAATAGTGCCTGCAGTAGCTGAAGCCGCATAAAGCTCGCCATTTTCGCCTTCACCGAAACCCGCAATGCCAGTAGGTAATCCGCTTTGCATACGGATGTTCCAGCCGCCGCTTCCGGTAGGTTTGATGAGCCATCCGTTGGTGGTATAAAAATCGATACAAATGTACCAGCCATACAAGTCGGGGTAGGCAGTGCCACGGTAAACAAAACCACCGGTGACTGATCTGCCTCCGTTTGCGTTCGTACGGTCATAGTCGAATATGGGAAATACATAATTGCCGGCTGCAAGGCAGCCACTATCTCTATAGGACAGATTTCCTTCATAGCAACGCCATCCATAATTAACCCCGCCCAAATTTCCCGCAGCACGGAAATTGATTTCTTCCCTGGCTGATTGTCCAACATCTCCGATCCACATATCGTTTGTTAACCGGTCGAAGCTCCAGCGGAAGGGATTACGCAGGCCCAGGACCCAGATCTCATTTTTGATGTTATCATTGTTAGCAGCAAATGGATTGTCTGATGGAATTGTATAAAATGGTGGAGAGGTTGCAAAGTTATCTACGTTGATCCGGATCATTTTACCGAGTAAGGTGTCTCCGTTTTGCCCATTAAAATGAGGATCGCCCGCACCCCCGCCATCGCCCATGGAAAGGTATAAATGGCCATCAGATCCAAATAACATTTTACCACCATTATGGTTGCTGAATTCCCGATGCTGAACACTTAATAACACCTGTCCTCCAGCATCCGCTCTATTTGGGTCTGCGCTTACCCGGTACCGTGAAAGCGTAAGGTCGCCGTTCAGTGCCGTGTAGTAAATAAAGAAATATCCGTTGGTTTCGTAGCCTGGATGAAATGCCATGCTCAATAAGCCTCTTTCTCCGCCAAATGAAATGATCCCTGACACATCCAAAAAAACAGTATCGGTTAAAACGCCGCTTCTTATATATCTGATCCTGCCGCCCTGTTGTACAATAAAAATGCGATTTGTTCCATCGCCTGCATTTACCAGATCTACCGGGGCTGAAAGTCCTGAATAAAGCGTATTAAAAGCGATCACAGGAGTTTGGGAACGTAAGGAACTGGAAAAGGAAACGCAAAAGAGCAGGCTAATTGAAATAACAAACTTGTTTAAAGGCAGGTAGAAATATTTCATCTTATTGGATTTAAGTAATTTATTTGTTCGTCAAAAAACTGGAATAATTAGAGTTATATTGGCATGATTATTACTTGTACCAATTTACATTAAAAGCATTAATTATGTTCTCAAAAAAATTATTCTCAGCAGATATAATCGTATTTATCTGCCTTTCCCTTGTTTTAAGCGCCTGTGGGCCTAACGATCAAAAAGTATCGGAAAATGTAAAATCGAGTATTAGTGTTCTGGACCCTAATATTCAGGTAAATGTAACTGGTGGAGTAGTAACCTTAAGTGGCGAAGCAAAGGATGAAACTACAAAGAATGCGGCTGAGAATGCCGTTAAGGAGATTAAAGGGGTTAAAAGCGTAGTTAATAATATTTCGGTCAGGAGAGAGGAAGTTGTGCCTCCCGTTACTATAAATGCCGATGATATGATAAGGAAATCGGTAGATTCCTCCTTTTCAGCCAAAAATATAAGAGGAGTAAATGTTTCCGTCACCAATGGTGAAGTGACATTAACCGGTGATGTAAAAAGAGCTGACCTGGCCAAGGTAATGCAGGCGGCAAATGAATCCAAGCCTAAAAGGGTGGTTAACCAGCTAACCATTAAGTAATTCTTATACTAACTTTTTTAAGCAATTTAAATTCAACTGATATGGCTTTACAGGAAAAATACAGGCAGCTAATAGACGCTGCTTACACAAACGGTGTTTCAAACCTTAGTGTTAAAGAACAAAATAACGTATTGTATATAAACGGAAGTGCAACTGGCGCCGTAAAAGATAAACTTTGGTCCATATATAATTCGATTGATCCTGACATGCGATCCGCAGACGTAGTGATGAATATAGAAGCTGATGCTTCTTCAGCGGAAACTTATACGGTTGTTTCAGGCGATAGCCTGAGCAAGATAGCAAAACGTTATCCCGGCATGACCTGGAATGATATATTTAAAGCAAACCAGGATCAATTATCAGATCCGGATAAGATTTTTCCGGGTCAGGTTTTAAATATCCCGAAAGGGTAGGGAGAGGTTGGCGATCAGGTCTTTTTTAGCCACAGGGGTCACTAAGTAATACACGAAGAGGAATGCAAGAGCCACTCCTCTTTGCGTTTCTCTTCGTGCTATTTCCGTGTTGTTTGTGGTCAAATCACGGAGGGTCTCCCTGAAAAGCTGGAATACTTATCCACAAAGGGTTCCAGGATGTGTATAGCTGTAAAAAAGCCCCACAATGGCATAAAAGATGCGCAAAGTGAGGCAGGAAAAAACATACAGCAAATGTACCGCAATCTTTTATTTGAACTTTCGCCTTCCTTGCTTGATCAAAGATTTTTACTAACAGATTTTGGGAAGTTATATCAGTCAATACCTTTTGCGGAGTTATCCAAACTTGTACCTGCTCCTGCGGGCCAGTTAAGTGGCAAAGGTTGCAAGAGTTGGCTTAGTGTAGAAGGAGGGATTGCTCTGCTGATAGCCAAACACTATCTTCAGGTCAGTGATGCGATGTTAATAGAACGGCTTAACACGGACTGGTCGCTTCAATTATTTTGTGGTATCCGTCTGGTTGCAGATGAAAAAATCAAGGATGATGACTTGGCCGGGCGTTGGAGAAGTTACCTGGGAAAGCATTTGAATATTGATAAATGGCAGGTTCACTTGGCATCGGCATGGAAAGTGAATATGGAACAAACCCATGTTGGGTTGACAGATGCTACGTGTTATGAGAGTTACATCACTTATCCTACGGATTCCAAGCTGATATGGAAGTGTTGTAATGAAGTCTTTACATTAGCAGGTCAACTTCGCAAAAAGTTAAAGCTACGCCGTAGCCGAAGCAACCATGATAAATTCAAGAGCATGTATTTGTCCTATGCTAAGCTTAAAAAGAAAAGCAAACGCAAAAACAAAAAGTTGTGCAGGAGTATGCTTAAATACCTGGACCGGTTGCTCAAGAGCACCACAAATTTGTTATCAAAACCATCGGTGCGCCGCAAGGTGCATCGTCTCTCTACGATAGAGAAGATCAAGCAACAGCAATGGAGTCTTTACTTTGGCAAGGAAAGCAAAATACCAGACCGCATCGTATCGGTGCATAAGCCCTATATACGCCCTATCGTCCGGGGTAAGGAAACCAAACCGGTAGAATTTGGAGCCAAGGTGAACAAAGTTCAGATCGACGGGATCAACTTCATAGAACACATAAGCTTTGATGCTTTTAATGAGGGCATCCGCCTACGGCAGGCCACCGAACTTCAAAAAAGATATTTTGGCAAATGCTCCCAGATAGGTGCTGATGCCATTTATGCCACTAATGCCAACAGAAAATACTGCACCGAAAATAACATAGCCACCAGTTTTGTAGCCAAAGGCAAACAGGGAAAAGACCAGGAACAGAAATCCCTGATGCGCTCTATATTAGGAAAAATTCGCAGTACCTGGTTGGAGGGAAGTTTTGGTAATGAAAAGAATCATTACTTGCTGGGTAAAATAAAAGCCAGAACGCAACCTACAGAAGTTGCATGGATCTTCTTTGGCATTCTCACCAGCAATGCAGTGACAATTACCAAGCGACGAACGAAAGCATCATCGGGTAAAAAAGCTGCCTAAATGAATCAAACCAGTATGACGACAGTTAAGACAAGTAACTGAAAGGGGAAGTTACGCCAATGAGTAATCGAAACGAAGCCAAATTACCAAAAAACATCACTTCAACAATAAAACGTCAAAAAAAGTGAATAATGAATATTATTTTTATATAATATGTATTGGTATTTTGACATTTTCAGGGAGACCCCACGGAAACTTAAATGATACTTCTTAGTTTTCCATTTTAGTTTCCATTCGCAACATCACAAAGTAGCCAAAACATCATTCATGCTCCTAACCGCCTCTGCGCTCTTGTCAAAAGCGCTTTTTTCTTCTTCGTTCAGTCCAAAGTCAAGTATTTTTTCCCATCCGTTCCTGCCAATGGTAACTGGAACGCCCAGGCAAATATTGTTTTGACCATATTCTCCGTCGAGGGAAACACAGGAGGTAAACAGCTTTTTTTCATCCCGGACAATGCTTTCAACCAGCGCAGCGCCTGCAGCTCCGGGAGCATACCAGGCAGAGGTGCCGATCAGTTTGGTGAGTGTGGCTCCTCCTACCATTGTATCTGCAACAATCTTTTTCTGTTGCTCTTCACTCAAAAAGTTTGTTACGGGAACGCTGTTCCAGGTAGCAAATCTGATCAGCGGGATCATGGTAGTGTCGCCATGGCCACCTATGACTACAGCATTCAGGTCGTTTGGTGAGCAATTCAGGGCAAGGCTCAGGTAGCATTTAAACCGGGCACTGTCCAGTATTCCGCCCATGCCGATAATTTTCTTTTTAGGAAGGCCGCTGCCCTGTAATGTCAGGTAAGTCATGGTGTCCATGGGATTACTGATGACGATTATAATTGTATCGGGAGAATGCTTAAGTATATTTTCAGTAACGCCTTTCACTATACCCGCGTTTGTGCCAATGAGTTCTTCGCGGGTCATGCCAGGTTTACGTGGAAGTCCGGAAGTGATTACAACCACATCGCTACCCGCCGTTTTTGAGTAATCGTTTGTGCTGCCTGTAATCCTGGTGTCAAACCCAAGCAATGTTGCCGTCTGGGTCATATCAAGAGCCTTTCCTTCTGCCAGACCTTCCTTAATATCCAGCAAAACCAGTTCTTCGACCAGTTCTTTACGGGCAATGTTGTCGGCACAGGTAGCTCCAACGGCTCCGGCCCCCACTACAGTTACTTTCATTATTAATAATTTAAATTTTATGGCCTGTCTAAACAACCGGGCTTGTCTGTCGCGGCCGAATGGTTTATAGAGATGATGACTATGTTTCCCGGCAACAAGCTATTTGTAGTTGATACAAACAGTCTGGCCATGCCAAATTTAATTAAAGATAGGGGTGGGAAAGGAGAGAATCAAAAATTCGGTGATATTAAACTCCTTATTTTTAGGTGCGGGAACGGTGTCATTTGGTTATACTTCCGTCATTAATTCAGCTACCTGCTTTCCCATTAAAGGTGCCAGAGCAACACCCATACCGCCAAGGCCGCCGAGATAAAACACATTTTGTTTTACTCTCCTAATAGCCGGAAGACGCTGCGGAGCCATTCCCATAATGCCGCTCCAGCGATGTTCTACCCTGAATGATTGTTTAGGGATAATCACCTCCCGCAGGAACCGTTCCAACTCATATTGCACTATTTCAGACACACCATGTTCCCTGGTGCGTTCTTCCTCAAAAGCCTTATTACGCGCACCGCCCAGCAAAATCCGGCCATCCAGGTTGCGGAAATAATAAAATCCTCTGTCGTAATGAAAGCTTCCGGTAAAAGCCAGATTTTTTATGGGTGCAGTCAGCAGTATTTGTCCGCGTGCGGGAAAAATTTCAGCATCGGGTAATAATTCAGTAGTAAAAGAATTGGTGCAAAGGAGTAGTTGCCGGGCAGACAGAGGCTTGCTCACGTTGGTATGCAAAATCAATTGATCACCTGCGGGCTCGAATGCTTTCAGCTCTATATTATTCAAGACGGTAACTCCCAGCGAGTGTACTCCCTGTAAAAGGGATTGAACCAGTTTTCCTGCATGCAGTTGTCCTTCCAGTTTGTTTTCAATCAATTGAGAAACCTGTTGAAAACCAAAAGCAGCAATTTTTTTATTGGCTAAACGGAAAACGTGTTTTTTACCAGTGATCCGGCTAAGTAACCCATTGAGCCGGTCCAGCTGTTGTTTCAACAGTTCAGGGGATGAAAATTGTTGTTCGGAGATCAATTCAAATCCGCCATATCTTGCAAATCCGATCTGTTTTTTCCGGAACAGTTTGTTGATCATCCGGAGGCCCTCATAGCGCATAGATACCAGTTCGATCATTTTTTCCTCACCCATCATCTCTATATCGTCGAGCAGTTCTGTTGCACTGCCAAAGCAGGCGAACCCGGCATTACGGGTGCTGGCACCTTCGGGAAAAGCGCCTCTGTCTATAATAAGTATATTACATGCGGGATTGCGTTTTTTAAGATGGTATGCGCTCCATAAACCTGCGAAGCCGCTGCCTGCAATGATGACATCTCTAGTACCATAGAAGCTTTCCAGTTCCCATATTGAGGCCTTGGTCATGATTGTGCAATATAAGATTCATCCCATAGGATGAACACCAATATAGTTATAATTCACTTAGTTGATGCAGAGCGTCAATAGCGGCCCCGACTGGTCTTATAAGTGGATGGCTTCTCCGTAAGCCACTTCTATGGCGTCTTTTATGCTTTCACTGATCGTAGGATGCGGATGAATACTATTCAACACCTCGTGATAGGTGGTTTCCAGCTTGCGGGCCGTAACCGTTTCTGCAATAAGCTCCGTTACATTGTACCCGATCATGTGGGTTCCTAACCATTCGCCGTATTTTGCATCAAAGATTACTTTTACAAAGCCTTCAAGGGCACCGGCTGCGCTCGCTTTTCCGGAGGCGCTCAGGGGAAATTTGCCTACTTTAACTTCATATCCGGCTTCTTTTGCAGCCGTTTCCGTATAGCCAACTGAAGCTATTTCAGGCGTACAATAAGTACAGCCAGGCACATTATTATAGTCAAGGGGTTCGGGCTGGTGATGGTACTTCTTTTCGGTAAACCCGATGTTCTCCACACAGATGATTGCTTCTTTCGAAGCTACGTGCGCCAAAGCCTGGCCCGGTGCACAATCACCAATAGAGTAAATGCCGGGTACGTTTGTCTGGTAGAATTTGTCTACCACTAATCTTCCCTTGTCTGTTTTAATGCCTAATTCCTCAATTCCTATGCCTTCCAGGTTTGCAGTTACACCTACCGCGCTGAGCACGATTTCGGCTTCCAGCGTAATTTCCCCTTTTTGGGTTTTCACCTTTGCTTTCAGCAGGTCACCCGATGTATCTACCGATTCAACTGAGGCATTAGTCATGATCTCGATACCGTTCTTCCTGAACTGCTTTTCCAGTTCCTTGGAGATGTCTTCATCTTCTACCGGAACAACCCTGGGCAGAAATTCTACTATGGTCACTTTTGTGCCCATGCTATTATAGAAATAGGCAAATTCGACACCGATGGCGCCGCTTCCTACCACCAGCATAGACTTAGGCAATGCAGGCAAAGACATGGCTTCACGGTAACCGATCACTCTCTTACCATCCTGCTTCAAATTTGGCAATTCCCGGCTGCGGGCCCCCGTGGCGATAATGATATGTTTGGCTTCAACCACTTCTTTGCTTCCATCGGCCTTAGTCACTTCTACCTGTCCTTTGGCTGTAATTTTACCAAATCCCATCACCACATCGATCTTATTCTTTTTCATCAGGAACTGAACGCCCCTGCTCATTTTGTCTGCCACACCACGGCTCCTCTTAATAACCGCTTCAAAATTTGGCTGCCCGTTTGCGGTCAGGCCATATGATTCAGCATGTTTAATGTATTCAAAAACCTGCGCGCTCTTCAGCAGGGCTTTGGTGGGTATACAACCCCAGTTCAAGCACACTCCACCCAGGCTTTCTTTCTCGACTACAGCTGTTTTAAACCCCAATTGTGAAGCACGTATAGCAGCTACATATCCTCCTGGTCCGGTCCCTATAACTAATACATCGTATGCCATAATATTAAATTTTGTTTGATTTAAAAGACGTGCTAAACTACTTCACAAAGCCCAAATAGCCAAAAACGTTAAAACGCCCATGTTCTTATTTTGAGGTTGACATTCCGGGTAGTTCAGATTTTCTACATTTGCGCAATAATTGAACGATATGAAATTGGACATATTAGCAGTAGCCGTTCATCCGGACGACGTGGAGCTTGGATGTGCAGGCATTTTGATGACAGAAAAATTGATCGGGAAGAAGGTAGGTGTACTCGATCTCACCAAAGGCGAACTTGGAACAAGGGGAACGGCGGAGCTCAGAAATGAAGAAGCGATCCGGGCTGCTGATATTATGGAACTTGACGTTAGAGAAAATGCCGCCATGGCGGATGGATTTTTCCGCAATGATGAAACCCATCAGCGTATACTCATCACATTTATACGCAAGTACCAACCTGAGATCGTCATTACAAATGCTTTGAACGACCGCCATCCCGATCATGGACGGGCAGGCCATCTTATTTCGGATTCCTGCTTTCTGAGCGGCCTTCGAAAAATTGAGACCTTAGAGGAAACAGGGGAGGCACAGCATCACTGGAGGCCGAAATATATATTTCATATGATACAGGACCGCTATTACCATCCCAGCTTCGTATACGATATCAGTGCTGTATTTGAAAGAAAGCTGCAATCGATCAGAGCCTACTCTTCGCAGTTCTATTCCGCGGCTTACGAAAGCGAAGAACCACAGACCTATATTTCCACACCGGAATTTTTAAACGCCATAATCGGCAGGCATGCCATGTTCGGAAAAATGATCGGGGTGCCTTACGCAGAAGGGTTTATTTCAGAAAAAATGATAGGGGTAAATAGCTTTGATGCGTTCATACAAAGGGAGACGTGAGGAAAGTGCCGCAGATTCGCAGATTATCATTGCTATCATAATCTGCGAATCTGCGGCTAAGGTTCTCTGATTGGTAACATTAAGTACTTGCTTCTTTCTATCCAACAATAACATAATTTTGCACCTCATTGAATGAATTATGGCAACAGTTAAAATAGGTTTGGTACAGATGAGCTGCACCAGCGACAAGGAAGAGAACCTGCAAAAAGCAATCGACAAGATAAGAGAAGCTGCCGGCAAAGGAGCCCAAATTGTTTGCCTGCAGGAATTATTTACTTCTCTGTACTTCTGCGATGTTGAAGATTATGAAAATTTCAAGCTTGCTGAGACCGTTCCCGGGCCTTCCACGGAACGTTTGGGTGCACTTGCAGCTGAATTAGAGGTGGTTATCATCGCTTCCTTATTTGAAAGAAGAACCTCCGGCATATATCACAACACCACTGCGGTGCTGGATGCAGATGGCAGTTACCTGGGTAAATACAGGAAAATGCACATACCTGACGACCCGGCTTTTTACGAAAAATTTTATTTCACACCCGGTGACCTGGGATACAAAGTGTTTACGACGAAATATGCTGTTATTGGCGTACTGATCTGCTGGGATCAGTGGTATCCCGAAGCTGCCCGTATCACGTCACTGATGGGTGCTGAGATTCTCTTTTACCCTACTGCTATCGGTTGGGCAACGTCACAGGATGAAGAAACGAATCTGGAACAGTACAATGCCTGGCAAACCATACAACGAAGTCATGCGGTTGCCAACGGCGTGCATGTGGTAAGTCCGAACAGGGTAGGACTTGAACAGGACGGCCGCATGAAATTCTGGGGCGGTTCATTTATTGCCAACCCCTTTGGAAAACTGCTGTACCAGGCCTCGCATGACAGGGAAGAAGTGGTTGTACAGGAGATAGACCCCGGAAAAACAGATAGTTATCGTACTCACTGGCCTTTCCTTCGGGACAGAAGGATAGATTCTTACCAGCCAATAACAAAGCGTTTTATCGATGAGTGAAAGAAGTGTTGAAATGGAGGGCTTAACAGGTCACCCCACACCTAAAGACCTGGGTTATTATTTTCCGGCAGAGTTTGCTCCCCATACCGCCACCTGGTTAAGCTGGCCCCACAAGGAAGCATCATGGCCCGGCAAGATCGCGAGCGTTTACGCAAATTATTCCCGGTTCGTAAAGGTACTCGCAGGTAGCGAAAAAGTGAACATCAATGTGAACGATGACGTTATGGAAGATTTTGCCACCAGCTGTTTGCAGCAGGCAGGTGCAGATCTTGATAAGGTATCTTTTTTTCTTCATCCAACCAATGATGCCTGGTGCCGCGATCACGGTCCTGCCTTTCTGATTAACCCGGATGCTGAAATAAAAAAGGTAGTTGTTGACTGGAAATACAATGCATGGGGAAACAAATATCCGCCATACGACCTGGACGATGTTATTCCAACCCTCGTCGCCAGGTTTTACCAGGTACCGGTTTATTACCCGAACATCATTATGGAAGGCGGCTCAGTTGAATTTAATGGAAAAGGAACCCTGCTAACCTCCACGGCCTGCCTGTTAAATCCAAACCGTAATCCCGAACTCAACAGGCATCAGATAGAAACATACCTTGAGAACTATTATGGGGTAGAGCAGGTACTATGGGTAGAGGAAGGAATTGAGGGTGATGATACGGATGGACACATCGACGATACCGTAAGGTTTGTGAATGAAGATACGGTGCTGACCGTTATCGAAGGAAATAAAAACGATGTCAATTATGGCCTGCTTCAAAAGAACCTGGTGCAACTAAAGGCCATGCGCCTCCTGAACGGGAAACAATTAAACATTGCAGAACTTCCTATGCCCGATCCTGTTATTTTCAAGGATCAGCGCCTCCCCGCTTCCTATGCCAATTTTTATATCTGCAATAACGCGGTGATCGTGCCGGTATTCCAATGCGATAAAGACGATAAGGCTCTGGAAATTATTCAACAGTGTTTTCCTGACAGAAAAGTAGTCGGAATAAATTCTACAGAAATCATCTGGGGGCTGGGTAGTTTTCACTGCCTTAGCCAGCAGGAGCCGGCGGTGGGAGAGAATGGTTTAAGGTTTAAAGTTTAAAGTTCCATTTTGGATATTGCTGCAAGCAAGAAGGCTTCAGCTGGCGAAACCTTAAACTTTAAACCTTAAACCATTATTTTTGCTGCACTAAAAATCAGACATGGAATTTCAGTATAATGAGGAACAATTAATGATCAGGCAGGCCGCACGCGACTTTGCAGTAAATGAATGCCTGCCGGGAGTTATTGAGCGCGACGAACATCAGCATTTTCCCAAAGAACAAATTATGCAGTTGGCCGACCTGGGATTTATGGGTATGATGGTGAACCCAGAATTTGGCGGCGCTGGCATGGATACGGTAAGTTATGTACTTGCCATGGAAGAGATCAGTAAAATAGACGCCAGCGTTAGTGTATGCATGAGTGTAAATAACAGTTTGGTTTGTTGGGGCCTGGATACATTTGGAAGTATTGAGCAAAAGCATAAATACCTGATACCGCTCGCCAGGGGGAAGAAGGATGACGAACTATATATTGGCGCTTTCCTGCTTAGTGAGCCCGAAGCCGGCAGCGATGCGGCTTCACAACGCACGGTAGCAGAAGACAGGGGCGATCATTATGTACTGAACGGTATAAAAAACTGGATAACCAACGGCAATGCCTCATCGGTGTATCTGGTCATGGCACAAACAGATGCCTCCAAAAAATCAAAAGGTATCAATACCCTTATTGTAGAAAAGAACTGGCCCGGAGTTACGGTGGGGGCCAAAGAAAACAAATTAGGGATCCGGGGCAGTGATACGCATAGCATAATCTTTACCGACGTTATAGTTCCCAAGGAAAACCGGATCGGGGAAGATGGTTTTGGGTTTGCTTTTGCCATGAGGACGCTTTCAGGCGGGAGGATTGGTATTGCGGCACAGGCCCTGGGCATCGCCAGCGGTGCCTTTGAACTGTCGAAGAACTATGCCATGCAAAGAAAATCTTTCGGTAAGGAAATCGTGCAACATCAGGCTATTCAGTTCAAGCTCGCTGATATGGCTACGAGAATCGAAGCATCAAGATTACTGTGTTTGCGGGCTGCCTGGGAAAAAGACCAGAAACTGGATTATACTCTTAGCAGTTCAATGGCGAAAGTATTCGCCAGCGAAACGGCCATGTGGACCACAGTTGAAGCAGTGCAGATCCATGGCGGTTATGGCTATGTAAAAGAATATCACGTGGAGAGGCTGATGCGCGATGCCAAGATCACACAGATATATGAAGGCACCAGCGAAATGCAGCGGTTGGTGATTGGCCGTTCGATCCTGAAATAGGCAGCGATGAATGATGAGTGATGAATGATGAGTAAGTTCACGAATACTACCTGACAAGTTAATTATGCCTGTTAATACGCAAAAATATAAAGAGATAAGGGCCCGGTTGGGGGAGCAGGTAAAACTTGTAGCTGTTTCCAAAATGCAATCCGTAGAAGACATCAAATCGCTTTATGACCTTGGTCAGCGTGATTTCGGTGAAAATTATGTGCAGGAATTACTGGATAAGCAACAAAAGTTGCCTGCTGATATACGCTGGCATTTTATCGGTCATTTACAAAGCAATAAGGTTAAGTTCATTGTTCCAATTATTTATTTGATACAGGGAATCGATAGCCCTAAATTGTTAGCTGAGGTTAACAGGCAGGCGATAAAATCGGATCGTGTCGCCGATGTATTACTGCAGGTGCACATTGCGCAGGAAGAAACCAAATTCGGCTTAGGTGCAGAAGAGTTAGACGTTATCTTAGAGCGATCTGCTGAATTTTCCGGTGTGCGGATCTGTGGTTTGATGGGCATGGCTTCTTTCTCCGACAACATGGAAAAAATACAAAACGAATTACAGTTCCTAAAGTCGTTATACGAAAAGTACAGATCGCAGGGCAGCGCGGATAGCTCATTTTCCCTCTTATCCATGGGTATGAGCAGTGATTACGAACTGGCTGTACAGGAAGGAAGTAATATGGTTAGGATAGGCAGCCTCTTATTTGGGAAAAGGGGCTAATGCCGTAAAAACAACATCAAAAAAAATCGCTGTTTATGGTAAACATCGAAACCTATAAAGCGCTTAAAGCAGAACTGGGCGATAAGGTAAAACTGGTCGTGTTCTCCCACCGGAGAAGCATAAATGAAATAAGAGTACTGTACACACTCGGCCATCGCGATTTTGGAGAGCATAATATGCCGGAACTGGCCTTCAAGCAACTGGAGTTGCCCAATGATATACATTGGCATTTTACCGGTCAGTTATTAAGTAATAAAGTAAAATTTATCGCTCCTTTCGCACATACCATTCACAGGGTGGATAGTTTTCAGTTATTGGAAGAAATTGACAGACAGGCTGCCAACAACAGACGAGTCATTAACTGCATTTTACAAATGCATATTGCAGAGGAAGAGGCGAAAGCAGGATTTGACGACCAGGAACTTAAAACGCTGATCCAGGCACTTCCCAAATACAAACTGGTGAACAAACTGATGAATGTTAAGTTAGCCGGCCTTACCGGCTTCCCTTCCAGAACGGAAGATCTTAATCATATAAGAAAACAATTTAAATACCTGAAGTGCATATTTGAAGATGCAAAAACCGAAATCAGCCAGCCTGCTTTCAAGATATTAAACATGGGTATGAGCAGTGACTACAAAATAGCCGTCGAAGAAGGAAGTACTATGGTGCGCATCGGAACACTGATCTTTAATGACAAACCAGCTAAAGCCTGAGAGTTTTACCCTCTCGTTCTCTGTTTACTTTTCCAACCCACCATTTGCATATCTGCACATGGGCACATCTACCTGTTGTCAAGCTATACGAACAGCATGTGTAAGATCTTACCAGCAGCATTTAATTTGTTTAACTTGCCTTAAAGAAAAGCAACAGCTATGAAATGAAACATTGGGAAGTATTCAGAAGATACAAATTGCATCATATCTTGCTATGGAGCCTGTTCTTTGCAGGGTGGTATCTTTTCCGGGCCGGTGACTTTCCCAATCAACAGGTAGCCATCTATATTACGACGGTAAAAGTGCTCATCCTTGCTTCCCTGGTTTATTTTACCAATTATGCCTTAATACCAGGGATGTTATATAAGAAGCAGTACGGACGCTTCGCGCTGGTTTATACCTGTATGATCCTGGCACTTGGATTTTTTAAGGTTTACCTAATCATAAAGTTACTTCAGCCTTACTACAGCATAAAACTGGAGGTATTTGATGATTTCAAGGCAAGATTTTATGATAACATTATCCCGCTATTCCTGCTGGTCAGTACAGGTGCAGCCGCTAAACTTGTCATGAGCTATATCATATTCCAGCAGCGGCTCGCTGCCATTTCACAGGAAAAGGCGGAAACGGAACTGCAATACCTCAAGTCTCAAATTAATCCGCATTTTGTTTTTAATACGTTAAACACCCTATACTTCCAGATCAATAAAACCAACCATGAAGCCAGGGAAACCCTGCTCGAATTTTCTGGTTTATTGCGTTACCAGTTGTATGAATGCAATGCGGAAAAAATTGCCATTGAGAAAGAAATGGCCTACCTGAAAGACTATATCCACCTGCAGCAAAAACGGAAAGATGAAAATTATATAGTAAACTTCAACTGTTCCCAGGCCTTGCAACATTTTCAGATCGTGCCGCTGCTGTTAAGCCCTTTCGTCGAAAACGCCTTTAAACATATTTCTCATTTTGCTGACAAGCCAAATACCATTTGCATAAATGCCGGCAAACGAGAGAATACATTTAATTTTAGTGTAATCAATACCACAGAAAACGGCCAGCAGAGCAATGAACCTCAGGTAGGAGGGATAGGGTTGAAAAATGTGCAGAGAAGATTAGACCTTTTATACAATGGTAAACATACCCTTGAGATCCTGAAGGAGGAGAATGCCTTTAAAGTCAACCTTATCATCATGATTTGAATGGTTATCCCTTACAAAATAACGACATGACTATTAACTGTGTTATTATTGATGATGAACCCCTTGCCCGAAAAGGCCTGAAAGAATATATTCAGGACGCTGAATTTCTTACTTTAGTTGGTGAATATGAACATCCGATGAAGGCCATGAGCATTCTAACGGAACAATCCGTTCAGTTGATATTTCTCGATATACAGATGCCAAAAATTACCGGCATTGAATTTATGAATTCCCTTCAACACCCTCCCCTTGTTATATTTACAACAGCCTATCAGCAATATGCTGTGGACGGCTTCGATCTTAATGCGGTCGATTATCTGCTCAAGCCATTTTCTTTTGAACGGTTTCTCAAGGCAGTAATGAAAGCCAGGCTCATGCTGGCAGGAACAGTTAAAACAGCTTCCACAACAGCAGATCACTTTTTTATAAAAGCGGACAATAAACTGGTAAAGATCCGTTTTGACGAGATCCTGTTTACTGAGGCCTTACAAAATTATGTTGCCATTCATACAACGGCTAAAAAATACATTACTTACCTGACCTTAAAAAATGTAGAGGATCAACTGCCTGCAAATCAATTTGTCAAAATTCATAAGTCGTATATAATAGCTGTAAGCAAAGTAGACAGTATTGAAGGGAATGAAATCAAGATCGGCACCACTCTTTTGCCGATAAGCCGCACAAGCAGGGAAGAAGTTTTGCAAAAGATCCTTCAAAACAAGTTATTAAAACGGTAACTGGATAACATAACCACTGATTTCTCAAAATTATTTTACATGGGTTACCCTTTATGAAAACGGGTATTAATATGTAAATAGTACACAATAAACAGCGTGCAAATGTACAGATGTGCAAATGTGTGAACAAATAAGTACTGGCATGCCGATGTAGGAAAATAGCGGAAGGCTTCAACTGACTTACCAATAATTTAACCTGTAAGCTTCAAAAGAACTTACAGGTTTTTTCATTTGCCCATCTGCACATTTGCACATTTGCTAAATTTCCTCTGTACATTCGCATTCTTCATAGAATACCGTTATGACCGAGACAAAAAAAGAGGAAGAGAAAAGCCTGAATTTTATTGAGGAAATCATCGAGGAAGACCTTCGTACGGGTAAAAACGGAGGAAAGGTATTAACCCGCTTTCCCCCCGAGCCTAACGGGTATCTTCATATCGGCCATACTAAAAGCATTTGTCTGAATTTTGGTGTAGCCATAAAATATGGAGGTAAGACAAATCTGCGTTTTGACGATACCAACCCCGTAACGGAAGAAACCGAATACGTGGATAGTATAAAGGAAGATATCTGCTGGCTTGGATTTGATTGGGCTGATGAGCTTTACGCAAGCGATTATTTTCCTCAACTTTATGAATTCGCTGTAAAGCTTATCAATAAAGGGATGGCTTATGTTGACGACAGCTCTGCGGAGGAGATCGCTGCTATGAAGGGCACTCCCACCGAACCAGGCAAAGACAGTCCGTTCAGGAACAGAAGCCTGGATGAAAACCGGCAGCTCTTTTCAGATATGCGCAACGGTAAATATGCAGACGGAGCGAAGGTTTTAAGAGCTAAAATTGACATGGCGGCACAGAACATGCACCTTCGCGACCCTATCATGTACCGCATTAAACATGCCCATCATCACCGTACCGGGAACACCTGGTGCATTTATCCCATGTATGATTTTGCACATGGACAAAGTGATAGTATAGAAGGCATCACTCATTCGATATGTACCCTTGAATTTGTTCCTCACCGGCCACTATATAATTGGTTCATCGAAGAGCTGGAGATCTTCCCTTCACGGCAATACGAGATGGCGAGGTTAAACCTTTCTTACACGGTGATGAGTAAACGTAAATTACTCCAGTTGGTAACCGAAAAGCACGTAAGCGGTTGGGATGATCCAAGAATGCCGACGATCAGTGCCTTACGCCGGAGAGGATATACCCCGGAAAGCATCAGGTTATTTGCAGATAAGGTGGGGGTGGCAAAAAGGGATAACCTTATTGATGTATCGTTGCTTGAATATTGTGTCCGGGAGCATCTTAACCGAATAGCTCTGCGAAGGATGGTTGTATTTTTCCCCTTAAAGGTTGTTATTACTAACTATCCGGAGCACCAGACGGAAATGATGAAAGGTGAAGATAACCCTGAGGATGAAAATACCTCCTACAGGGACATTCCGTTCAGCCGCGAACTATACATCGAGCAGGAGGACTTTATGGAAAACCCACCAAAAAAATTTTTCAGGCTTTCCCAGGGCCGGTCTGTACGGTTGAAAAGTGCATATATCATAACCTGTGACGACGTGATCAAAGATGCTGATGGAAAGGTCACGGAACTGAGATGCAGCTTTTTGGCGGAGAGTAAAAGCGGGTCAGATGCTACAGGGTTAAAAGTACAAGGTACCTTGCATTGGATAAGTGTAGCACAGGCCATCCGTTGTGAAGTACGTGAGTATGACCGCCTGTTTAAGGTGGTGGATCCTTCTAATGAAGAAGGTGATTTTAAAGATTATATTAACGAAGCTTCTTTAACGGTGATCACTGAAGCTTTTGCCGAACCGTCACTGCAAAACGCTACCGGAAACATCAGCTATCAGTTTATCCGTAAAGGATACTTCTGCCTCGACAAGGATAGTTCCGATAAGAAATTAGTATTTAATAGAACTGTTACATTAAAAGACACCTGGGCAAAAGAGCAGGAGAAATTGAAGAAATAATGTGCAAATTTCAAGGGCTCATGCCCGTGGTTGGTGTTTTCACCAACCACATCATTATCCCCGCTTTTTGTCTGTAGCCACAAGCACCACCCCGATAACTGCTAAAAGGCCTCCTGCATACGTAGGCCAGCCGATCCACTTATTTTCTGTTTTACTTACTTCAAGTGGCCCTAGTTCCACTACGTTTGTCTTTACCGGCACGTTGAAGCCACGAATTAATATCATTAATATGCCAGCTACAATCAGTATTATTCCAAGCGTTTTCATCGTAATTGGTTTAAGTATACATTAAATTATTCATCTATCATGCCAAAGTCACCTCCAGTCCCATAAAACCACAGACCAATCATCCAGTTCATCCCGGTAAGTATTGATGGTTTTAAATCCGATCCGTTGATGTGCTCGGAGAGAGCGGACGTTCCTGGCTGAAATATCAGTGAGCACAAAAGGATATTGATGTTGAAATACTTCTTTATGCTTTTCGTAAAGCACGTCAAACAATCCTTTACCGCGATAGCCCTTGGCTATGCATATTTGTCCCATTACATAAAATGGCTGTGCTGCCAGTGGACGGTCCTGGTAAATGATAGCATCAAGGTTTTGAAACATAGACTCCAGCGGCGGAAAAAATTTTCTGCCTTCTTTAAGAACCACCAAAGCGTAAGCAACCACTGATGATCCATCCTTGATGATAATGCTTGGAGAAAGGTCATGCATTTGCTGAAGCGAATGCATCGTATAATTCAATGTTACGAATCCTTCTGAACGGATATCTTCTTCAGAAAGCAGTTTGACAAGGTTTTGCTGCTGCAGCAGTAGGATCTGGGCCAGTTCATTTGTTGAGTTCACCGTTGTGGCCAGGAGCATGTCATACTTTTAAAATACTTCAATCAAATACAACCTCCTTACCCGGATTGTGCAAAAAAGCGAACATAAGATCAATCTGTGATGCTGTTACCCGTATTTGTGATAAGGAAGGAATGCTGTCCTGTGGAAAGAAAGCCACGTCCGTAATATCGTGCGCTTCTCTTATTTTGCCTCCCGTGAGTGTACATTGAATAAAGAGCTTATAGGCATATTCCAGCTGAGGCGGGTGAGGATGATGTTTCTTGTCTAAAACGGCAAGTAACCTTGTAGGCACAACAATAAACCCTGTTTCTTCTTCAACTTCCTTCACAGCTATTTCTTTTGGGCTATAACCTATGTCTGCCCATCCGCCAGGTAGCGACCATTTATTGTCATCGCGTTCGCAAACCAGCAAAATTTCATTTTTTTCGTTGAATACTACACCGCGGATATCTGTTTTGGGAGTAGGGTATTCTTTTTTATTCAGGTAAAAATTACGAATCAGTTCCCAAGGCGTATCTGTCATTACCTCGAATAACTCATGACTTATGGTCTCCAGTTCAGTATAACGTTCAATATTATATTCATCGGTACTATAAGTCAGACCTCTTTGTGCAATGGCTTTTATACGTTTTGCCAGCTCAAGAATTTTCTGCGTTTCCGGTTGCATAATTTTTGAATCTGCCGGCAAATATCATTTGACGGTTCCTCCTGCTAACCACCCCTTACCCCTCCTTGAAAAGGAGGGGATCTTTTAAACTTTACCTTCATCAAAGCTTAAACATTCTTTCAGCATTTTTTCATCGTAAGCGACGCCTAGTTTGTCCAATGCTTCTTTGGGAGCGCCATTCCATTGAAACGGGACATTACCTATATACCCGATATCTTTTACACCCATTTCGCTGGTCCAGAAACCAGTTGCCGTGAGGTTCCGCATCATGTTAAAAAAAGAAACGCCGGCAAGCATCTGCGGGTTTGATTTGTCGGGCCAGGCAATTTGTTCTACCAGCTCCATTCGTTGTGACTCACTGCAATCCACAAACGTTTTTTCGTGCCTTTTAATACATTGCATATCCATCCATTTAATGCCGCCCCGCAAAGGTGTTTGCATTTCAGGCCTATCCTTTGCCATAAAGTGAATGAACTCAGGAACGCCAGCATCTTCTGCACTGCCTGAATGTTCATCTGCAGGGATGATAATATTGGCCAGTAAGGTAATCGTCTTCATTTCCTGTTCGGTAAAGAACACTTTTTTCATGATCGCCTCATCATAGGGATCTACCTTCTTATCTCCCTTGACATCTTGTTTGTGCTCATGTGCGAGCTTCGGATCGTCTTTACCGCCGGGTTTACAGGCGTTGACAAGAATTGATGTGGAAAAAGTGCCAACAACCAGCGCTTTAATGGAATTTCTCCTGTCCATATGATGATTTTTAAAGATAGCCGCAAGCGGCTAACCTGTTAGATACTTTGTTTTTTTAACTGGTCTACAATGTATTCGGATGCCCGCAACGAGAGAGCCAGGATCGTCCATGTTGGGTTTTTATCTGCCTGTGAAACAAAGGGGCCACCATCCGTTACAAACAGATTTTTTACCTCGTGCGCCTGGCACCACTTGTTCAACGCAGATTTCTTTGGATCATCACCCATTCGCACGGTACCTACTTCGTGAATGATGTTGCCGGGATTCCGTAGACCATACTGTGTATCTTCACCGGGTGTTTGTGATGTCCGCACTCCGCCAATAGCATCGATGATCTGGTTGAAGGTTTCCTGCATGTGCTTGGCCTGTTTTACCTCATGTTCGCTCCACTGGTAGTTGAAACGCAATACGGGTATGCCGAACCTGTCTACGGTTACCGGGTCAATTTCGCAGTAATTACTTTCGAAAGGTACTGATTCGCCCCGGCCCGACATGCCAACATAGGCACCATAAAACCGGCGGTAATCATCTTTCAGCTGTTTGCCGTACCCTCCGCCTCCTTTGGGGCGCATTTTTCCGTTTCTATCCGGAACCGTGCCATTTAACTTTTCGATTCCACCTCCAAAGCCATACCCCGGCATCCCCATGCCCCCGCCGTATTCAATATGATAACCGCGTGGGAAATCAAGCTTTTTATTATCGATCCACCAGGGAGTGTACAAGTGCATGCCACCGGTACCGTCTTCATTGTAACGGGGCATATCCATCATTTTAGGTATGAAGGCCGAAGCGGAGGCTCCGGTGGAATCATGCAGGTATTTTCCTACCACCCCGCTGGCATTGGCCAGGCCGTTGGGAAAACGGGATGATCTAGAGTTTAGCAGAAGCCTTGCGCTTTCACAGGCGCTGGCTGCAAGAATGATCACCTTTCCGTTAACCTGGTATTCCTGTAACGTTGTCGTATCCACGTAGGAGATGCCTACCGCTTTTCCCTGGTCGTTCATGATCACTTCTCTGGCCATGGCCCCGGTAGCGATCTGGAGTTTTCCGGTTTTCATCGCCGGACGCAGCAAAACGCCTTGCGACGAAAAATTAGAGTAGGTGGCGCAGCCTCTTCCGCATTGTGAACAAAAATGACAGGGAGGTCTGTCTCCAAGTTGTTTGGTTATAATAGATAACCGGGAAGGAATGATCTTTATGCCCCTCTTCTCTGCAGCATTTTTTATTAACAGTTCATACGCCCGCGGTTTCGGCGGCGGCATAAATATACCATCAGGTTCGTTGTGAATATTTTCAACAGTACCAAAGATGCCGATCATCTGATCCACACGGTCATAATACGGTTTTACGTCTTCATAACCAATAGGCCAGTCATCTCCCAGGCCGTCTATGCCTTTTCGCTTAAAGTCATTGGGGCCAAATCTAAGAGAAATCCTTCCCCAGTGATTAGTGCGGCCTCCCAGCATCCTGCTCCTGAACCATTCGAACTTTGAATTCCCTTTCTGGGTGTAAGGTTCGCCTTCCACTTCCCATCCGCCCCAGGCCGCATCATAAGCACCGAAGTTTTTATATTTTCCCGCGGCACCACGCCTGGGCGATTCATAGTTCCATTTGAACATGTCTCCCTGTGCTGAGTCATAATTTGGCCCGGCTTCAAGTACCAGCACCTCCAGCCCGTTGTCAGCCAGCACCTTGGCGGCCATTCCGCCACCCGCACCGGAACCTACGATCACAGCATCATAAACTTTGGCTTGTTTTTTAATTTGATAGTAACCCATATGGCTGTTGCAATTTAATAAAGGAAATATAAATGTAATTATTTTGACGATACAACTGGCGCAAGGCTCATTTAATTTCAATACTAAATTCAGCGTTCAAACCTTAAACCTGAATGCTTCTGTTATGCTTTACAGACATCAGAAATTCATATCATCGGCGCTGGGGCCATAACTGCCAGGTATGGGTATATTCAATAAACGAAGATAAACGCCCAGTTGTGCCCGGTGATGGCTGGTCTGGCTAAATGAATGGCGTATGAGCTCATACTTTGTGTAAACGCCATGTATATGCTCACCGGTGCGCAGTGTCCAGTTTGGAAGCAGATCTTCTTCTGTAGCTGCACTCAATGAAGACTTTCCGCTTTCATAGGATTTTTCAAAGAGATCCAGCAACTCGCTGGTGTTGTTGATCGCTGTAGGATTGTAGGGAGCGCTTGCAAAATCAAGCTCTGTGGTATTAAATCCCATAGTGATCCATGAGGGTAGTTCCACAATATGCGTGGCTAGCTGAATCATACTCATGCTTTTTTCATGAGGCTTCCAGTCATACTTATCGTTGGGAACAAGTGCTAGCATTTTGCGTGTTGTCACTGCTTCCTGATCCAGTTCTTTAAGCAATAATGGAATAATTTGCATGGCTATTATTTTGATGATACTGCAAAGAAAACGTACATTATGTAAATCTGGCGATTGAATTTTAAAAATAATATGAGATTGAAGTAAATCGTAGAAATTACGACTTTAGGGTTTATATTCACCATACACTTCCCGCAAAGTGTCGGCAATCTCCCCTAACGTACAAAAATTTTCGACAGCTTCAATAACGGCGGGCATCAAATTTTCATCACCCGCTGCTTTATCATTAATGCTTTGTAAAAGAGAATCACATTTACCCGGGTCCCTCCTGGTTCGCAGCAAAGCCAGCTTTTCGGTTTGTACCTGCCGGATCGAATCATCGATTCTGAAACCCGCGATGCCGTTTATCTGTTCAGATTTGAACGTATTAACACCGACAATGATTTTTTGACCATTTTCAATCTGCCGCTGGTATTCGTAGGCGCTCCGTGCTATCTCATCCTGGATGAAACCCTGGTTTATGGCATTTACGCTGCCTCCCATAGCGTCGATCCTGGCGATGAGAAAAAAGGCCTTCTGCTCCACTTCGTCCGTTAAAGATTCAACGTAATAACTGCCGGCCAGCGGATCCGCCGTATCTGCCACACCGCTTTCATATCCAATGATCTGTTGGGTACGCAGGGCGATTTTGGCCGCTTCTTCGGTAGGCAGACTTAATGCTTCGTCATATCCGTTGGTATGTAGCGACTGAGTACCGCCCAACACAGCTGATAAGGTTTGGATCGTTACCCTGGAAATATTATTAAGAGGTTGCTGGGCCGTTAAAGTACTGCCACCGGTTTGAGTGTGAAAGCGTAACATCATCGCTTTAGGATCAGTCGCACCAAGGTCCTTCATGATCTTAGCCCACATTCTGCGAGCTGCCCGGAATTTAGCCACTTCTTCAAACAGGTTGTTGTGTGCATTAAAAAAAAAGGAAAGGCGTTTGCCAAAGACATTGATGTCTAATCCTTTTTCAATGGCGGCCTGCACATAAGCTTTACCATTGCTCAAGGTAAAAGCAATTTCCTGCACAGCGGTACTTCCTGCCTCCCGGATATGATAACCTGAAATAGAGATCGTGTTCCATTTGGGTAATTCAAGGCTGCACCATTCAAATATATCCGTGATGATGCGCATGGAAGGTTTAGGCGGGTATATATATGTGCCTCTTGCAGCGTATTCTTTAAGTATATCATTTTGAATGGTGCCCGTGATCTTTGTCAGATCAGCACCTTGCTTTTTGGCCTGGGCGACATATAGGGCCAGCAGGATGAACCCGGTGGCATTGATCGTCATAGAAGTGGATACTTTTTCCAGGATGATGTTGTCAAACAGCGTTTCCATATCCATAATCGAGTCAATAGCAACACCTACTTTCCCTACTTCTCCTTCAGCCATCGGATGGTCGCTATCGTATCCGATTTGAGTAGGTAGATCGAAGGCAACGCTTAAACCCATTACCCCATGTTCGAGCAGGTAATGATAGCGTTTGTTGCTTTCTTCTGCGGTACTGAACCCGGCATACTGGCGCATGGTCCACAGTTTACCCCGGTACATATCCGGTTGAACCCCACGGGTATAAGGGAATTCGCCGGGTAGTTCATCCAATGGCATTTTTAGCGTTGACGGAGTATAAACCGGTTTTATTTCGATGCCCGAATCGGTGTACGTTTTTTTCTCTGTCATAAAAAGCGTTGAGTATTACAGGGATCAGTAATTAAATTGTGCCGGCAACTACAATGCAAAACCGACTTTTAGGAACGCCAACTGCTCACATCAATTTTTTTGCCTCGTAACTTAAGGCATCAGCAACGATGTGGTGCAAAGAGGCTTTCGGATTTTCAACCAGTAACTCTATAAGACTTTTATTAAGCTCTGCTCCGGTGGCGTTAGCTGGTAAAAAGGATGTGACCTGGTTTACAATGAGTATATTCTGCTCTTTAAGATTGCGCACGGCTTCCCATGCTTCAGGACTTACATAAATCTGCTGGGTGATATTGTGTTCGTATTCCTGTTTAATCGTTTGGGTGAGCAGCATTTGCGTTTCTTTTGCCGACAGGCCTGATTGGTTTAACCTCGTGATCAGATTCGGCAAAGCAATGCGGTCAGTGAGTAACACCAATCTTTCATATGCCTGCAATTTTAATGGTAGGGTATTGCCTTGGTCTTTTCTTTTATCCTCAGGATCAAGCGTTTTCTTGTCCCTGAAGTAAAACCAAAGGTATAATGCGGCAATCACACCGATGATCCCCAGGGGAACCATAATTGAAGAAGTATCCATAACGCTGTTATTGCTGCAAATTTACTGTTTCAGGGTTATGGATACATTTTAATATTACCCGAGGGATAATATCCACTCCAGCCAAGGGATTGTAACGCTACACTAAACCTACCCCTTTGCCTGGCATTTTGCGGTTGGCTATAAAATAGCGAACTTCGCAGCTGATTTTGACAGATGATTCATGTTCACAATTTGCGGTTGTTGATAAAGGTTCACACCATTAGCCTCCGGAAAAAAATATAAAGTTATGGTAACAACGATAAGTTCTCCAGTTATATTAACTGATAATGCAGTAGCGCAGATAAAAAGACTGATGGCTGCCGAAGGATTTGATGATCGGCAGGTGCTGAGAGTAGGCGTTAAAGGAGGAGGCTGCTCGGGGATGACCTATGTGCTTGGTTTTGATGAAAAAAAGGACAATGATGAAGTATTCGACTTCAACGGGCTTGAAGTTATTATGAATAAAGCACAGGGAATATATCTGATGGGCATGGAAATCGACTGGCAGGATGGATTGAATTCGAGAGGATTTACCTTTTCAAACCCCAATGCCAGCAAAACCTGTGGCTGTGGTACTTCTTTTGCGGTTTAATTTTTTAAAATATAACAAGATGATAAAACATCCCATACCGGATGTTTTTTTTATGGAAGATTAGAGACCGGATTAATAAGCGCATTAAATACTATCAGCTTTCATTCAACGTTTTAAAGGCTGAACCGATCTCAAACCCATAAACCCTAACCACATGATTACTTTTCAGCACATCCCTGTACTGATGCCGATCTTCATTTCTACCTGACAGTCGTTTTTTTTGACATTTATCAATTCGACTGATTACTGCAAAACGATATTTTGTACAGGCATCCTTTAAACAAATCTGCATGAAACCTCTTTATTTATTATTGACCGGACTAACGCTTATCACTTCCTTACACTTTTCGTACGCACAAGACAAGTCACCTGTGAAATATGGTAAAGTAACAGCCGAAGACTTCGACCTTTCCAAATATACTTTTGACAGCAGTGCCAGCGCTGTGATTATTTCAGATGTTGGCAATTCGTCTTTCATAGGAAATGATAAAGGTTGGTTCTCGCTGAATTTTAAGCGTCAGCAGCGGATAAAGATCATAAATAAAACGGGATTCGAAGCAGCCAGTATTACGATTCCCCTCTATTTTAACGGCAAGGCAGAAGAGAAACTGGAAAACCTTAAAGCGGTTACCTATAACCTGGAGAATGGAAAAATAACCGAGACTAAACTGGAAAGCAGCGCTGTTTTTAAAGATAAGCTCAGCAAAAATATAGTGTTACGTAAATTCACATTTCCGGCTGTTAAAGAGGGTTCCATTATTGAATACTCGTATAATGTCGAGTCTGATTTCCTGGACAATTTACAGCACTGGACCTTTCAGCACGACTATCCCTGTATCTGGAGCGAATATGAAGTGAGGATTCCCCAGTTTTTCGGGTACGTATTTTTAAATCAGGGATATAAAAAATTTCATGTAAACAATAATACTACTTCTTTTCAGGCATATCGTATCATACAGGAGGGCGCAGCAATGCAGAGTGAATATGTTACCGTCAATGCAAATGTGGTGGTCAACCGGTGGGTTCAGAAAGATGTTCCTGCTCTGAAAGAGGAAAGTTTCACCTCTTCTTTGGACAATCACATATCAAAAATTGAATTTCAATTATCCGAATACCGGCATCCCCTTACACCCAGGCAATTTATGGGAAACTGGATTACAGTAAATGAAAAGCTGATGAAGGATGAAGAGTTCGGAGCGCCTTTGCTCGTTAAAAATAACTGGCTTGATGATGCAATGAAAACGATCATTGGGAAAGCCGGATCCCCGCTTGAGAAGGCAATGCTCATTTACACCTTTGTCAGGGACAATTTTACCTGTACTAATTATTACGCAAAATACCTTTCCAATAATTTGAAAACCATTTTCAAATCCAGGAATGGCAATGTGGCCGATATTAACCTGTTGCTTGTGGCCATGCTTCGCCACGAAAATATTGATGTCGATCCCGTATTGCTAAGTACACGCGATCATGGGTATACGAATGAACTGTACCCACTAATGAACCAATACAATTATGTAATCGCAGAAGTGAGGATCGATAATACGCTTCATTACCTCGATGCTACGCATTCACTGGGTTTTGGAAAACTTGGTGCAAATTGTTATAACGGCCATGCCAGGGTGATAGGATCAAGTCCGAGGCCGGTCTATTTTGATGCTGATTCATTAGTTGAAAGAAAGATTACTTCCATTTTTATGATCTACGATGAAAAAGAAGGGCTTAGTGGTAGAATGCAAACCATTTTTGGTTATACTGAATCACAGGGAGTACGGGAAAAAATAAAAACCAGTGGAGAAGCTGATTTTATAAAAGGATTGAAGTCGGCCAGCACTGAGCTCGACATCAGGGAAGCCGGTATAGATTCTTTAAAAAAACTCGAGCAGCCTGTAATGGTTTATTGCGATTTTAAGATGAAGATGGATGAAGATATTATTTATTTTAACCCGGTAATGGTGGAAGGATATAAAGAAAATCTTTTCAAAGCCGCAGAAAGATTCTACCCGGTTGAAATGCCTTATGCGTTTGACGAAACCTTTGTTTTGAACATGGAAATACCGAAAGATTATACGGTTGAAGAACTTCCCCGCTCAGCAAAGGTTTCGTTCAATGAAAATGAAGGCTCGTTTGAATATATGATCGCAAAACAGAACGACCGTGTCCAACTGCGTTCAAGGGTAGTACTAAAAAAGGCCTATTTCACTCCTGAAGAGTATGCATCATTACGCGAATTTTATGGTTACGTAGTAAAAAAACACAGCGAACAAATTGTATTTAAAAAGATAAAACATTAAATGATGAAAAGATTATTTATAATTTTTATACTGGGTGGTATGCTCGGGCAGGCCAGAGCTGGTGATAGAGACTATGCCGTAAGTAAAATTCCTCCTGCTTTATTAAAGGATGCCAATGCCGTTAAGCGTTTTGAAGATATTCGCTTCGAGGTTATCCATAAAGGTAAGGCAAGGTATTTTAAGAAGGTTGCATACACCATCCTGAACGAAAGTGGAGATGAGTTTGCTTCATGCTCCGAATATTATGATAAGCTTTTATCGGTGGAGTCCATTGAAGGCAGGTTGTTTGACGAAACCGGCAAAAAAATTAAAACACTCAAGAAGGCTGAAATACAAGACAGAAGTGGCACAGGCGGAAATGAACTGGCTGACGATAACCGGATCAAATTACACCGTTTTTATCAGAAGAGTTACCCATATACCGTGGAATATGAAGTGGAGCTCAAATTTAATCATACCATGTTTTACCCCGGATGGATACCTCAGGAAGGCGAAAATCTTTCCATAGAATCAGGAAGCATGACCGTGATAATGCCGGAAGGGATTGATTTCCGTTATAAAACTTTCAATTTCAAAGAGCAAGCTGTTGTTACCAGCGAAAGATCATCTAAAATCTATACCTGGAAAGTAAATGGGCTGCCTGCTCTTCAACGGGAATTTGCCTCTCCCAACTGGTATGAAATGACACCGGTTGTATGTATGGGGCCAGTTCAGTTTGCCGTAGAAAATTATGAAGGGACCATGTCTTCCTGGGAGGACTTTGGCAAATTTGTATATGCGCTAAAAAGCGGGAGGGACCAGTTACCGGCTGATATTAAAAAGACAGTGCATGAATTGACGGACGGACTTTCTGACCCAAGGCAAAAAATAACGGTTCTTTACGATTTTTTACAAAAAAATTCCAGGTATATAAGTATTCAATTGGGAATAGGAGGATGGCAGCCTTTCAATGCGGAATATGTTGCAGCTAAACGTTATGGTGATTGTAAAGCTTTAACTAATTATATGTATTCGCTGTTGAAGGAGGCCGGCATTAAATCAACATATACATTGATCAAAGCAGGAGAGGGCAGAACTTTTTTTATCAGCGATTTTCCTTCATTGCAATTTAATCATGTTATACTCAGCGTGCCCTTGCAAACAGATACCGTTTGGTTAGAATGTACAAGCCAGACCCTGCCTGCCGGGTATCTTAGTGGTTTTACCAGCAACCGGTACGCCCTGATGGTGGATGAAAACGGTGGCGTGCTGGTAAGAACACCCAAATACAATCTCAGGGACAACCTGGAGACACGCAACATTCTCGCAGACGTGAATACGGATGGGCACTTAACGGCAAATGTGATAACGGTATACAAGGCCAGGCAGGAAGATGCGATACATTCTTTAATTAATAATTCCTCCAAAGATAAAGTGCTCGAACATTTAAAAGAAGAAATCGATCTTCCAAATTATGATGTGTTGAGTTTTACTTATAAGGAAGAAAAGGCCGTTCTTCCTTCCATTACAGAAACCTTGAGTATTAAAGCCAATTATTACGCGCAGGTTTCAGGCAAGAGATTGTTTTTATCACCCAACATTCTCACTAAAACACATCGCAAACTACCTCCTGATGAAAACCGCAAATTCGATATTGAATTAACTTACGAATATACCGATATAGATACAGTAGAAATAAAATTACCGGCAGGGTATGAGCCTGAAGCTATACCCCAAGATATAAAACTGGAAAGCAGGTATGGAAACTATAGTTCTTCTGTTAAGGTTCTACATGACAGGATTATTTATTTCCGCTCCCTTGAGCAATTCAGCGGACGGTTTCCGGCGAAAGAATATAACGACCTCGTAAAGTTTTATGAACAAATATATAAAGCTGACCGCAGCCAGGTAGTGCTCGTAAAAACAAAATAGGAGCCTATAAGAAGAGCCCTTTGTGGTTTCTTTGTTGGCCTTTATGATTTCTTTGCGGTTATTTTTACCACGAAGAAGGCATAAAGTAAAAGCCGCGAAAACGGCACAAAGGATTAGTTGTCTTAAAAGCCATCCGCACATCCGCACATCAATTATTTGCATTCTCCGCTGATCTGCCTCTCGATCTCTTCCTGCACCGCGGTATAAACATCCCTTTTTTGTTCGGCGGCAAGCGGAGGAGTAAACACAATGCAAGCGTAATTCTTACATGTGTTGATATAAGGCCAGGTGCCGGTTAAAGAAGGAGCGCCTATGATCATGTTTTTACCGGCTTCCTGTATCCACGTTCCATAGCCGTATTGGAAGCCTTCAGCTAGTCGGGGAATGCCCTTTACAGGCAAAGAACTGTTATGAGCCGTATGCATTTCCTGGATGGCTTCTTTGCTTAAGATCCTTTTTCCATTGTATTCTCCGTTATTTAATAGCATGGTCATGAATTTAATATATTCTCCTGCAGTAGATACCGCTCCGCCTGAAGGATCTTCTGCACCATTTTCTGCCGCAAAACTGGTTCGCCTCATGGTAAGAGGCCGTGTGATCCTTTCCTGCATCAGCCTGGAAAAGGTTTTACGCTTGGAGATGACCTCCAAGACCCTGCCTGCTATATTATATCCGACGTCCCCCACGAAGAGTTCCTGGCCGGGATTGGTAATTATGTCTTTAGTTGCTGCAAAATAATTAACCTCTTCTTCCAGCGAGGCGAACTTTTTCTTCTGTAAGATTCGGTTTAGCTTTTTCGGTGCAGACTCGATACCGGTGATTTCAGATAAGCAATGACGGATGGTAATGTAACTTTTACTATAAGAACTAAAAATGGGAAGATACCTGCTTACCGGGTCATCCAGCGACAATTCTCCTTTGTCAACAAAGGTCATAATCAGGGCGGCAGTCAGCCATTTGCTGCTGGCTCCTATGGGTTGAATGGTCTCCACTTTAAAATCTTCTCCTGTTTCCTTCTGATAGATCATCTTTCCATCTTTATAGATCAGGGTTACCACTTTATTACCCAGTTGCTGCTTTCTTTCTGTGAGTAACCGGTCTACTTCATCAAATCGATATTGAGCACACACAGCCTGTAAGAATAGCAGGAAAATGAGTGTCGTGCTGCAATACAAGCAGAATAGATTCATTCGTAATGACATAATTTCTTAAAATTTTTATTGGTTTCGTATTTGCAGCATTGTCTTACCATTATCAAGTATGTAAATTATGCATTTGTTCTGTCTTCAGCGATGCAGCTGAAACGTTAGGGATTTTTTAAATATTAACATCCTTTACAGGCAACGAACTTCCATAATTTTTATAATAAGTAATAGAAAAGCAAGCTATGAACCTAAATAATTTTACTATAAAATCCCAGGAAGCTGTTCAACAGGCTCAGCAGTTGGCATTCAATGGGCAGAATCCGAGTATTGAAACTGAGCACCTCCTGAAAGCTTTGTTGAGCGAAGATGACAGTCCGGTCGAATTTCTGCTTAAGAAAAGTAATGTTAACGTGAATTTTGTATCGGGCAAGCTGGATGAAAGTCTTGGTAAACTCCCAAAAGTGCAGGGTGGAGAACCTGCCCAGGTGATCAGCCGTGACATGAACAATGTTATGCTGAGAGCCACAGCTTCGTTGAAAATATTCAATGATGAGTTTGTCAGCGTTGAACATCTGCTTCTGGCTATCGCCCAGGGCAATGATAACACCGCAAAGTCGCTGAAAGATGCTGGCATTACTGAAAAAGGTTTGATAGCCGCGATTAAAGACCTGAAAAAAGGATCCACCATTTCTTCCCAAACTTCAGAAACCCAGTTTAATGCATTAAACAAGTATGGAAAGAATTTAAATGAGCTAGCAAGGGTTGGTAAATTAGATCCGGTGATAGGCCGTGATGAAGAGATCAGGAGAACGTTGCACATACTCTCCCGCAGGAACAAGAATAACCCCATACTGGTAGGTGAACCGGGTGTAGGCAAAACAGCCATTGCAGAAGGCCTTGCCCACCGGATCGTGAACGGGGATGTGCCTGAGAACCTTAAATCGAAAACGATTTATGCGCTTGATATGGGACAGCTGATTGCCGGCGCCAAGTACAAGGGTGAATTTGAAGAGCGCCTGAAAAGCGTGGTTAAAGAAGTGGCCACCAGCGACGGCGAGATTATTCTGTTCATAGATGAAATTCATACGCTGGTCGGCGCCGGAGGAGGCGAAGGCGCAATGGATGCTGCTAACATCCTCAAGCCTGCGCTGGCACGTGGCGAGTTAAGGGCCATAGGTGCAACGACCCTGAACGAATACCAGAAATTTTTTGAGAAAGATAAAGCTCTGGAACGTCGTTTCCAGAAAGTGATGATCAATGAACCGAATGTGGAAGATGCCATTTCTATTTTGAGGGGCTTGAAGGATCGTTACGAGACCCATCATCATGTACGCATCAAGGACGAAGCGATCATAGCGGCAGTGGAATTGTCTCATCGTTATGTTACCGACCGGTTCCTTCCCGACAAAGCAATCGACCTGATAGATGAAAGTGCTGCCAGGCTAAGGCTTGAAATGAACAGTATGCCCGAAGAACTGGATGAGTTGGAAAGAAAGATCAGGCAGCTGGAAATTGAACGTGAAGCCATAAAACGCGAAAATGATGAGGGTAAATTGCGGGAACTCAGCACGGAGATCGCGAATATGTCTGTAAAGCGGGATACCTTCAAAGCAAAATGGCAGGAAGAAAAGGAAATACTGGATAAGATCCAGAATGCCAAGGCAGAAATGGAAAATCTCAAGCTCGCAGCGGAAAAGTCGGAGCGTGAAGGGAACTATGGAAAGGTTGCTGAAATCCGCTATGGTAAAATGAAAGAACAGGAAAAGATCGTCGCGGATTATACCAGTCAGCTGGACCTGATCAGTGAGAAGCGTTTGTTAAAAGAGGAAGTGGATGCTGAAGATATTGCAGAAAACGTAGCTAAAGCTACCGGTATCCCGGTAAGCAGGATGATGCAAAGCGAAAAGGATAAATTACTGAAGCTTGAAGATGAATTGCATAAACGCGTTGTAGGGCAGGATGAAGCCATTGAAGCCGTAGCTGACGCCATACGAAGGAGCCGTGCGGGTTTACAGGATCCCAGAAAGCCAATAGGTTCATTCATCTTCCTGGGAACAACAGGTGTTGGTAAAACTGAGTTGGCAAAAGCCCTGGCTGAATACCTCTTTGATGATGACAGCATGATGACAAGGATAGACATGAGTGAGTACCAGGAAAAGCATACGGTGAGCCGCCTGATCGGCGCCCCTCCGGGTTATGTGGGGTACGATGAGGGGGGACAGCTTACTGAAGCCGTCCGGCGCAAGCCCTATAGTGTAATTCTCCTTGATGAAATAGAAAAAGCGCATCCTGATATTTTTAACATTTTGCTGCAGGTATTGGATGACGGGCGTTTAACCGATAATAAGGGCCGTGTAGTGAATTTTAAAAACACGATCATCATCATGACCAGCAATATGGGAAGTCATATCATCCAGGCAAATTTTGAAGATGTAAACGAGAGGAACAAGGAAACGGTAGTGGAAAATACCAAACGGGAAGTGATAGAATTACTGCGTCAAACCATCCGGCCTGAATTTTTGAACCGCATTGATGAGGTGATCATGTTCCAGCCATTGTTGAAGAAAGAAATTAAAGGCATCATTAAGATTCAGTTGCAAAATTTGCAGAACCTCGTGGCTGAAACGGGTATCCGGTTGCAGTTCAGTGAATACGCCATCGACTACCTTGCAGAGAATGGCTTCGACCCGCAGTTCGGTGCGCGGCCGTTGAAGCGGCTGATTCAAAAAGAAGTAATAAATAAGCTGAGTAAAAAAATCCTTGCTGGTGATATTGAAAAAACCAGGCCGGTACTGGTGGATGTATTTGATGGGGTGGTAGTATTCAGAAACGAAGTGCATGAGCTGGAAAAGAATGTGACGGACCGCATACAGGCATAAGAATTCAGGTGCTGTGCCTATCAATGGTGATGCCATCCCGGACTGCCGCGGATGGCATCACCGATTACAAACGGGCCGGGAAAATTAACGGTAAGGCAAACATCATGGCAACAAAGATCGTAATTTCAGATTTTACCTGTTATGATAGCTATTCAACAAGCAACTGAAAAAGATTTGCCGGGCATATTAGAAATTTATAATGAGGTCATTATAAATACAACGGCGGTATATGATTATGAGCCCCACACGTTATCCATGCGAACAGCCTGGTTCGACACTAAACAGAATGAGGGTTACCCGGTTTTTATTGCCAAAGATGGAAATGAGCTGGCGGGCTTTAGTTCTATAGGTCCTTTCCGGGCGTGGGCAGCTTATAAACATTCTGTTGAAAATTCGGTGTATGTTGCAGCGGGAAGCCGGGGAAAAGGTGTGGGCAGGTTATTGTTACAGCCTTTGATTGATGCCAGCAAAAAACTGGATAAACATACCATTCTGGCCGGCATTGATGCCACCAACCAGGCCAGTATCCGGTTGCACCAGCATTTCCAATTTGAGGAGGTGGCGCATTTCAAAGAAGTAGGCTACAAATTTGGCCACTGGCTTGACTTGAAATTCTATCAACTTATATTGCTTTAATACAACAATACGTTAATACCTGTATGCAAAGAGAGTTGAAATTTATGCAGGAAGCGATACGATTGTCGCGCCAGAATATGTATACTAAAAACGGCGGTCCGTTTGGTTGCATAGTTGTAAAAGGCGAGCAGATAGTAGGATGTGGTTGGAACAGAGTGACCTCAACCAACGATCCGACAGCCCATGCAGAAGTGTTGGCCATCCGCGAAGCCTGTGCAAAACTGAATACGTTTCAATTGAATGGTTGCGAAATTTATACATCCTGCGAACCCTGCCCTATGTGTCTGGGAGCTATCTACTGGTCCAGGCCGGAAAAAGTGTTCTATGCCAATACCAGGGAAGATGCGGCGGCCATCGGCTTCGATGATTCTTTCATTTATGAAGAGTTAAAAATGGCTATGCATGAACGTAAGATTAAAATGATAGGACTGGGAGGGGAAGATGCATTAAAAGTGTTCAAAGAATGGAACACGATTGTAGATAAATTACTCTACTAACCGTTTCTTACAGAAATATTATTCAATATTATCATTTCAAAGCTAATTAAAGTAAACAGGTATAAATTTCCCCAATAATCATCGCTCAAAGATTTTTTTCAAGGGCATTGTTTTTGTTATGTAATTTTTATTGAATACAATTAACGCATGTTCATCGCGTTTTATTGAATCAGGACTTATGAATAACAAGCAATCAGTACCCAAAAACAAAAGAACAATACGTGTAACCATTGCGGCAGTTGTAGCAGGCATAATTATTACCGTCATCATTCTGGGAAATGCCTTTGTTCGAAAGGCAGAAAGTAAAGAAATGGCACAATATGGCAACAAGCCACGGGAAGTAAATAATGACAATACCCCAAAGCCTGCGGGTGAGATCGACACTTCCTTGTACCATAAAGCACTTACTCATTTTGTAAACCATGATTCTTCTGGCCTTTGGCCGGTAAAGACGGACTATCCAAAAAGCGGAGCCATATTGCCGTTTAAGCGGGTTATAGCCTTTTATGGGAATTTGTACTCTAAAAGAATGGGCATATTGGGAGAGCTTCCTCCTCAACAAATGATTGGCAAATTACAGGATGAAATAAAGACATGGCGAATGGCTGACTCTACCATGGAAATCATGCCTGCATTACATTATATTGCTGTAACAGCGCAAGTAAGTCCGGGTAAAGGAGGAAAATACCGTTTACGTATGCCTTTTCACCAGATCGATTCCGTACTTGCTATAGCAAAGAAGCTCGATGCCATTGTATTTTTGGATATCCAGGTAGGTTTAAGCTCTCTTGAGGAAGAAATTCCGCAACTGGAGCAATACCTTAGGATGCCGAATGTTCATTTGGGAATAGATCCTGAATTTTCAATGAAGGGAGGACATGCCCCGGGCAAGGCGGTTGGGTCTTATGACGCGGCTGACATCAATTATGCAACGGAATACCTGGCTAAACTGGTGCGCGATAATAACCTGCCTCCCAAAATTCTTGTAGTTCACCGGTTTACCAGAGGTATGATTACAAATTATAAACAGATCGGGATTAAACCCGAGGTTCAGATTGTCATGCATATGGATGGCTGGGGACAACCAGCAAAAAAAATAAGTACCTACAAGTTATATATACACCAGGAACCGGTGCAATTCACGGGTTTTAAAATTTTTTATAAAAACGATATCAAGTCGAACGGAAGGCTTCTTACTCCTGCGGATTTAGTGCAGCTTCAGCCGCAACCATTATACATACAATACCAGTGATTACTCATTTTTCACTTGACAAGATTTGTAATCATACCATTAAAGATAAAATAATGAAAAGGGAGAAGGCTATACCAGTACAATCTTCCCCATAAGCCTTTCGGACGGAATGTGGCCGTTTGCCGCAAATGCAATTTGCCTTCCTTTTTTAATATTTTAAATTCAAGCCAGGCTTCACCCGGCAATTTCATCTCTGCAAATAATAATAACCGGCGATCTTGCTTATCCGCTATCAGCACCCTCCAGAAATCCAATGCATCGCCAGCGTGTATATGATCAGCATGCGTTCTTCCTCTTCGAAGTCCTACGCCACCAACGGCCTTGTCGATCAAACCCCTTGTCTTCCATAAGGCATTACCGTAATACCAGCCTCTTTCGCCTCCGATGCTCCATATATTTAATAACACTTTTTCCGCATCGGCCGTAATCTCACGCCACTTAAGGTCCTGAAAGCAGCCGTACCTTGGAACTTCTACATACTTCATCAGATCAGTGCCGGAATGTGAGCCGTTGAAGGCATCTTTCCAACTGCTTAATACCATGCGTTGCTCAATTTTTTCAAATGCAAGCTCTACAGCATGTTTGTAGGGCAACAGGGTTATGTTCAGCCGGTCAGCCAGGTCATTCTCGCGGCATACCACATTTATCTTCATGCTGTTGACCAGGTTTACTGCCAAAGCATAAGAGGTGGAAGTAATAAAGTAAAGCCAATAGGAGGAAAGCCTGGGCGTCATCACGGGCAGAATAAATATCCATCTCCTGAGTTTTCTTACGGCTGCAAACTGCAAAAGCATTTCTTTATACGTGAGCACCTGTGGACCTCCTATATCTATGTCTTTGTGAAAACAAAACGTATTCATCATAACACCTGATAAAAACTGTATCACATTGCGAATGGCAATAGGCTGACATTTGGTATTGAGCCATTTCGGTGTGATCATTACAGGAAGTTTTTCCACGAGGTCGCGGATGATCTCAAAAGATGCGCTTCCTGATCCAACGATGATACCTGCCCGTAGAACGGTCAACGGAATACTGCCCGAACGTAATATGCTTTCAACGTGCAGCCTTGAAGATAAATGCCTGGAAAGTTGTGGTTCATTGGAAATTCCACTGAGATAAATAACCTGCTTGCAGTTTGTGCGTTCAATGAGCTCCAGGAAACGCTTTGCAGTGGTAGCTTCCTGCTTTGGAAAGTCGCCAGCACCGGTGTTCATAGAGTGAATAAGGTAAAAAGCAACATCAATTGTTTGCGGAAATTGTATCTCTTCCTGTTGCAGAAAATCGACCTCGATAATTTGCACTTTTTTGTTAGTATCTCCTTCGAAACGTTTTTTATCACGAACGCAGCAATACAAAGTGTGGCCCTGCTCGAGCAGCACCGGAATTAATCGCTGGCCTATATATCCATTTGCACCGGTTAGAAGTACTTGCATAAAAGTGGAATCGAATCATTAACATCCCGAAAGTGGTAATAGTTTGATTTCACGATAGACCGTGATATGGATTGCATCAGACCGGTGGCCACGTATCTACGCAGACACCAGGTTTGCTTTCATGGCTTTACGTTCATCCGCTGGATCAGAAACCAGGTGATGACCATGAGTAATAAGATAAGTATGATGGTATAATAGATCCAGGGCAAATCCTTAAGTTTCCTTTTTTCTTTACGGATATTTTTCTGTTCCAGTTTTTTGTGCAGGTCTTTATTAAGCTGCTCGACCAGGGTTTCAATATTTTTTTTGTTTTGAACCTGCTGAAGCCCTTCAACCGCATCATTGGCAAATTCACTATCTGCCATCCACTTTTCTACTTCATGCGTTTCTTTGGAAGACAGGTGGCCAGCCAGATAATCCATTAATTTTTGGTTATCGATGTCTTTATTGCTTGCTGATAATATTTTTAAAATGTCATAGCTCATGAGCCGGCCTCGTTATAGATGATTACTGGTTTAATTTTTTTCCCAGGAGTATCCGTAAATTTCTTTTTCCGTTCTGAATAGCACTTTTTACTTTAAGAATAGAAAACCCGGTACTGTCCGCGATTTCCTGGTATGATCTTTTTTCAAGATAGAATAACGTTAAACAGCGTTTCTGCTCTTCATTCAGTTCTTCCAGTGAAAGATTCATTAATTCCAGTCTCCGGTCCTTTTCAAGGTGTTGTAACTTCATCTCGCCTTCCTCTTCTGTAATCACGCCTGCCATCGATTCAGTAAAATCGGCTGTAAATTTGCCTTGTTTGTCTCTCAATTTCATCAGGCAATGATTTTTAGCTACCATGTAGATCCAACTCTTAAAATAATCAACCTTGTATTTCTGGAGTTCGGTAATGGCTTTCAAAAAGATCTGTTGTACACTGTCTTTGGCCTCTTCTTCGTTCTTCAGATATTTCATGCATACTCCCAAAAGCAACAGCGTGTATCTTTGCAACAGCAGGCCAAGCCATTGGTTATTCTGATCCTGATAAAAATGTTGAAGCAGATCCCCGTCGGTAATATGCTGATACTTTTCAACGTTCAAAGCCTTAGTTATGAGAGTTTACTGAATTGATTAAAAAGAAGAAAGCGGTTAGCTTGTATCTGATTATTAAGACAAATAAATCAAAGCGCAAGTGTAATTTAACCGATCTCTATTAAATAAAAGATGCGCGAAAAGTTAAATTTCCATAATTCATGGAAGAAGGCAACGTCGGACTTTTTTACCTGGATTCCGGAGTTCATCCCTGCCTATCAAAGAACAATATTTATCCTGCAAAGAGCAACAGGGTAACGGTAAAGATCCCTTTAATTTGTTTTCGGGGATCTCAAGCGAACTATTGTATTCCGGCAGCCATTCCAATTACGAACAATAGAATAGTTGTCTGCGCGGGCATATCATTCTTTTTTGAAAGTTTCCTTATAAAATTGCATAGCATCCTCAATGATCTTAAGTGCCACTGACTTATCACCGATTTCTTCCCCGACTACAACCGTTTTGTTTTCAAGCTTTTTATATTCTTCAAAAAAATGGCGTAATTCGTCAAAGAAATGTTTGGGCAACTCTTCAATATTGTTATAGTGATTGACACTGGGGTCGTTGGCAGCTACGGCAATAATCTTATCGTCAGCGTCTCCGCTGTCTACCATCTGCATTACACCAACAACTTTTGCCTGCACCAAACACAAGGCCTGAACCGGAATCGATGTGATCACCAGGATGTCTAAGGGATCTTTATCATCTCCATAAGTTTGTGGGATAAATCCGTAATTACAGGGATAATAAAAAGCGGAGTAAATGACCCGGTCAAGTTTAAGTATGCCGCTATCCTTGTCAATTTCATATTTGCAACGAGATCCCTGCGGAATTTCGATGACAGCATTTACAATTCTTGGAGCTTTTTCACCTGGTGGTATTCCGTGCCATGGATGAGAAACTGTAGACATATGGTTATATATTTGCCTGCAAACGTACAAATCAATTCCGGGATAACCGATGATTTGTTCCAGACTTATTCAGGTATTGCCATCATTGCCGTTAACCTGCCGTGCTTTATGTTAGAATTCATTTCCAGTCTGGATTCCAAACAGTTGCCCTTTTTTCCATAAGTTGAATTCGCTCTTGTAATACTTCCGGTTTCTTTTCGTCAGCGCTGCAGGATCGAGGCTGCCAAGGTCTGGCTTGCCCGCATTTACCCATGCTGTGTACCATAAATTCGCTGTAGCCATTATTGACAACCTTAATTGCCTTTCAACCATACCGTTAAGGGATTCATGAAATCTTTTTGCATAGGCAAGGGAAAATACCGTCTGGTTGTATTTATTTTTCATGATCTTTCCTGCACTGTCAGTTTGAAAAACCTGGTTTGCAGGAAACTGGCTTCTCAGGTTTTTTTCCGTTCTTAATAAGGTATCCACTAACTGATGGCTGCTTTCTATGATCCGCCAGATTTCTTTTCTAATGTCGGTAATATATATGGCGTCACCGGTATGCAGGTTGTAATCAGTACCGAATTTTTCAGGCAGATAGGATTCCCAAAAAGAATGGATACCCTTCTGGCTGGTAAGTTGTCCATCATGATTTATAGTCGTATGCAGTGGCATGTGTGCATCGCCGGTATAGTGAGCAAGGTCCGCTGCCAGGAACAGGATCTCCTGTTTCTTTTTTTCGCGGAATGCATTGGTAAGTTTGGTTGTCATTGTATCGATATACCAGGGCAGCAGGCCTGCCGCCTGTATCAGTGTATCGTGATAGGTTGACTGGGCTTCCCGGAATGATTGAGGGATGGTTTGAGCCGGCGAACTCCGGAGCATTTCTAAATCTATATAATGGCGGTTGCTTTCGGCTTTGTCAGAAACAGCATACTTCCGTACATCCGGTATAACCGATTCTTCAGTGATATAATCGATATGATTGTAGAAGAATGATCTCATCTGTTCAGGAAGGGCAAAAACTGCAGCGCGGTTAATGCGCTGGTGAGCCCAGAATCCCCAGCCAGCTGAATGTGAACTGGTAAAAACCATGATTAAAATAAGGAGAGCAGCGGATAAAAGCTTTTGTTTCATACACGAATGTAGATTTTTAAGTTCATTACAGTAACTGGTTGCAGCAATCAAACATCAGCATGCCTACTCCGCATAACCACCGCCAAATAAACACCCACAGCCAGGCTAACAACAGCGGAGATTAAAAATACGGTCGCAGATCCGTGCCACGACCATATCAATCCTGCCAGCGAACTGGCCAGCAAAATGCATATACTTTGAAAAGCGGTGTATGTGCCGATTGCCGTTGCCGTTTCTTCCTGTCGGCATATGTTTGTGATCCATGCTTTTGATATGCCTTCTGTGGCTGCGGCATAAATCCCATATAAAAAAAATAAGATGATGAACAGATACAGCTCACGGGTAAATGCCATGCCGGCATATACCAGTGCAAAGAGAATGAGCCCGGCAACAAAAATATTTTTCAATCCGAACTTATCGGCAAGTATCCCCATAGGATAGGAAAAAGCTGCATAAACAAGGTTGTAAAACATGTAGATGGCTATGATATGATTATCAGCCAAATCAGCTTCTTTTAGTTTAAGTAATAAAAAATAATCACTGCTATTGAACAAGGCAAACAGGAGGAGACCAGTTACCAATTTCCGGTAAGCCGATGGGCTTTTTTTCCAATACTTTGTGAAGGCGAATACATGGAATCCATTTCTATCATCATTATTTTTTACCGGAACTTTTTTCCGTTCTCTGATGAGGTAGATGAGTAATACTGCAATTATACCCGGAATAAATGCAGCATAAAACAGGGTTGTATATTGGGAAGGATGAGCATCTAGATATAGTAAAGCAATGAACGGCCCGAAGACGGCCCCCAGCGTATCCATTCCACGGTGGAAGCCAAATACGCGGGCTTTGGTCTCCGGACTTGCTTCCTCCGAAAGCAAAGCGTCCCGGGCACCGGTCCTTAGCCCTTTACCCAGCCTGTCCAATGTTCTGGCGCCAAATATCCACAAGGGTACACTAAACAAACCCATCATCGGTTTGGATACTGCGCTTAATAAATAACCCCAACGGATAAATGGCAGCCTGACACCTTTACTGTCCGAGAGTTTTCCAAAATACCCCTTGCTCAGGCCGGCGATTGCCTCTGCCAAACCTTCCAACAAACCAATTAACAAAACGGAAAAGCCAATGGTTCTGAGGTAAACCGGCATTATAGGGTATAACATTTCGCTGGCAATGTCAGCAGTGAAGCTTACCAGCGACAAAATCCATACGTTACGGGTAAGCGTTTTCCTTTTCACGATCAATAGTTATCATTTATAGATGACCGGATAATACCACTCATCTTTTTTTAAGTATTCCTATTTAACTACATAAATTCCTGCGTAGGTTGCCAGTAACCCCAGGGCGACACTGCCTGTTATATACAAGCTGATTAACAGCCATTCTCCGGATCGCAGTAAGGAAATATTATCCATCGAAAAAGCGGAAAAGGTAGTAAATCCACCACAGAGGCCGGTCATCAAAAACAACCTGGTTTCAGTACCCGGCAAATTTCCCTTTTCGGCAAGCGCAAAAAAAAATCCTATTAAAAAACTGCCCGTCACGTTGATAATTAAATTGGCGAGCGGGAATGTGGAGGGATAAATGCGGTGCACAAGCAGGTGTACACCGTACCTGAGTACGCCCCCGAGTCCACTGCCTGCGGCAACAAAAAGGATTGCTTTCATGAAATAATAAATATGATTTTATACCTTAATGAATATCTTTAAGATCCACTAACCAATCATCGTTGATTTTTACAATTTTTATTGTTGTGGTATCCTTTATTTCCGCAGAATTGGTATACACGTATTGAACAGTGGAATCGTTTACCTGCTCTATCTGGAGGGCAATGATACTTGCTTCTTTAAGGTTGACCTTGTCTTCCTCATCCAGGCGGGCATAATCTTTTTTCCATTTATCGAGAAGCATCACGTTGGTATCAGTTGAATCTTTGAGTAAGAAGAACAAGGCCTTGTCGTAATTGCCATCAAGGCAGGCGCGTATAAATTCACGTCCGGCATCCTGCGCATCCTCTGCCTTTGCATAACCCGCGTTATTCTGGCAGGAAATGAAAATGGTGATCAGGGTCATTGAGTAAAAAACATATTTCATCTGGAGTGTAAATTGTTTACAAACCTAATGGAAGTTTCCAAAGGTGCAAAGAACAGCTGTTCGAAGCGAACTGCTGTTCGAAGTCTGCAGACTTCGAACCCATATGTTCTCTATAGTTTCTAAACTATAGCCGGAGGCTATAAAGAACATAGTAAGCATGAAGTCAGAGACTTCGTACAGCGAGCAGGCAAAAAAAAAGCGCCAAGCGGCGCCTTTTTTATACTAATTAAATGTGTTTACTTTTTGAGAGAACCTCCTACCTCATCACCTATCCACCTGTTGTTCTATCTGTCTTTCACGCTCATAAGCCCTGATGATGGCTTTAACGAGGCGGTGACGTACAACGTCTTCTTCATCCAGTTCTATATGGGCAATGCCATCTACTCCTTGTAAAATTCTTACTGCCTTTTCCAGTCCGCTCCGTTGATTTTTAGGCAGGTCAACCTGGGTAAGGTCGCCGGTAATGATGGCCTTGGCGTTGGCCCCGATACGGGTTAGAAACATTTTTATTTGGAGGTCGGTGGCATTTTGTGCTTCATCCAGAATAATGAAGGCATGGTCAAGCGTACGGCCGCGCATATAGGCCAGGGGGGCGATTTCTATAGTTCGGGTACTCATATAATAACCCAACTTGTCTGCGGGTATCATGTCGTCCAGTGCATCGTATAAAGGGCGTAAATAAGGATCAATCTTCTCTTTCAGGTCACCCGGTAAAAATCCAAGGTTTTCACCGGCTTCTACCGCCGGCCGGGTCAGAATAATCTTTTTGATCTGCTTATTTTTCAGCGCTCTTACGGCAAGTGCAACGGCAGTATAGGTTTTACCGGTACCTGCAGGACCGATAGCAAAAACGATATCATTTTTTTCCGTGGCCACTACCATCCTCTTCTGGTTGGTCGTTCTTGCCCTTACGGTCTTTCCATTAGGGCCGAAAACCAGTACATCGTTTGGATTCCGGTCAACAAAATTATCAACTGTTTCGGCATCGTCTCCCCCCAGGATCTGCTCCAAATAATTTTCACTTAAGTGTCCGTTTCGTTGCAGGTACTGAACAACAAGGCTAATTTTCTCTTTAGCGGATTCCACCTGTTCAGGCGAGCCGCTTAGTTTGAGCTGAGTGCCTCGGGACAAGATTTTCAGGAGAGGAAACTTTTTCTTGAGTATGTCTAGTTTACCGTTGTTTACGCCGAAAAATTCAATAGGGTTAACGGTTTCCAGGTTTATAATTGTTTCTGTCAATTCTTTGCGGATTTAATTCAATTCTTTCAGTAAATCTTCTCAAAAGCGAAATTCGTCTTTTCCCAAATAATATTAGTAAAGGTAATGATTGAGAACGGATGAATTAAAAGTTAATTGCAATGGTTAAGGGTTTAATGTTTGGACACGAGAGGGCTTTTTTGTTTCAGTGTAAAGTGTAAAGTTTAAGGTTTGTACTTGCCAGATGTTAAACCGTCGGATTCTACAAAAACAAGGCCTATTAATGTACACCTACTTAGAATGATTAATATACGCAAGCATAGCCATAAACAAACGTTATTTTTTTAAGATAAAAAAATTGAAGTATTTTTCCTAAAATTTCCCGTAGTCAGAAGGAGTATCGACAAGGATATTAAACCGGAAATTTAGTAGGACCTGTTTGTATGTACCCTATTTGCGCGATATGCTTCCAGTCATCAGCTTTATATGTATTAATATCAAGACCCGCCTGCCTGATCGTCTTACAATATTCAGGAAGTGGGGACAACTACATTACTTCAATCTCATTACTACGTATTCATTCTTTCGATATAAATTTCAGTTCAAACCCAAACATTACTTGTATGCATTCCTTAATTCAAGCCGGGGGTAATCCTCCTGTCGGAATCCTTAACAGGATCTTGTCAGTTGTGCATCCACCGGTACGCTGCTTCCCTCCGGCTTTTCCCAGGAAAACCATAAGGCGAATAAACTTTACCTTAATGGTATTGCTTACCGCTTTTCTTCAACTATGCCTGGCTCAAAACAACATTACCGGCAGGATTACCTCAAATAAGGGGGAACCGCTTTCGGGAGTAAGTGTTCAATTGAAAGGAAAACCCGGAGGGACAAGTACCAATGCAGAAGGAAATTATACGCTGAGCATTCCTGAATTGAAGGGCACACTGGTTTTTACCTATGTAGGGTTTGCCGCCCAGGAGGTGCCCATCAACGGACGTAGTTCAATTAATATAAGTCTGCTGGATGAATCACAGGCGCTTAGCGATGTGGTAGTTGTAGGATACGGAAGGCAAAAGAAAGTAAATCTGGTTGGGGCGGTATCCATGGTTAATGTGGATGAAAAGATAACCAGCCGTGCGCTGCCAAATATTTCGTCCGGACTATCGGGCCTGGTTCCGGGTTTGGCCGCTACGCAGTCTTCGGGAATGGCCGGTAACAACGCTGCAAGTTTGATTATCCGCGGCCTTGGCACTGTGAATAACGCAGGTCCCTTAATAGTCGTTGACGGTATGCCTGATATTGATATTAACCGTATTAATATTAACGATATTGAAACGATCTCCGTACTGAAAGATGCTGCTTCGGCATCGGTGTACGGTTCCCGGGCAGCAAACGGAGTCATCCTGATCACGACAAGATCAGGAAAGGGTCAGAAAAGAACGTCTATAACCTTTAATACGAACACCGCGTTTACGGTTCCCAGCAAATCATACGAATTTATGGCGGATTATCCCCGTGCATTGACCCTTCACCAACGCCGGGCCGCCGTTAATACCCTGCCACAGAGTCAACAGTTTAAAAACGGAACTATTGACCAATGGATGGCTTTAGGCATGATAGACCCGCTGCGATATCCCAATACCGACTGGTGGGATGTGATCATGCGGACCGGTTCTTTTCAAAACTATAACCTGGCGGCTTCCGGGAGCAATGAATCATCTAATTTCTTTGTTTCGGTGGGTTTGAAAGATGAGAAGGGATTGCAAATCAATAATGACTACAAGCAATACAACGCCCGTTTTAATTTCGATTATAAGCTTAAAACCAATATGAACGTAGGTGTCAGATTCAATGGCAACTGGTCAAATTACGCTTACGCATTATCAGAAGGCTTCACCGACCCCGATCCCAACAATACGGCAGGAACCGATATGCAATATGCCATAGCAGGTATCCTTCCCTATGATCCTGTAGCAGGATATTATGGTGGTGTTATGGGTTATGGTGAAGACCCGCAGGCTTACAATCCTTACACGCTGTATGTTAATCAACTTACACGGGAGAACCGCCAGGAAGCCAATACAACCATGTTCTATGACTGGACGCCCGTTAAAGGGTTAACCGCCAGGGTAGATTATGCACTAAATTACTACAACCAGTTTCGTAAGGGCGCAGCAATGCCTAACCAGGCCTACAATTTCCAGACAGCCAGTTTTGGGAGTCGTGTGTATGTAGGCCCCAATGCAGGTGTATCAAACGATACCAGAACAGGTTACAAAACATTGCTGAACGGCCGGTTAAACTACCAGACCAATTTCGGCGGAAATCATGATGTGAGCGCCTTGCTTGTTTATAGTGAAGAATATTGGTACGACCGGTACCAGTTCAGCTCGCGAAACGACCGTCTTCACCCGACGCTTTCTGAAGTTGATGCTGCATTAACGGATATTCAATCAACCGGTGGAAATACCAGTACCGAGGGTCTGCGTTCCTATATTGGCCGTGTCAATTATACTGGTTTTAATAAATACCTTTTTGAGGCTAACTTTCGTATCGACGGTTCTTCCAAGTTTCTTTCCGGCAGCCGGTACGGCTTCTTTCCTTCTGTTGCATTGGGGTGGCGTTTTACGGAAGAGAACTTTTTACGCTCCTTCACAGACAGGTTTTTGAGTAGCGGTAAGTTGCGGGCATCTTATGGTAGTTTAGGTAATAACAGCGGTGTCGGCCGTTACGAGCAACAACAGACCGTTGCAGCAAATAATTACGTGATTGCCAATAGCATTCAGAGGGGCTTTGTAAACACCAAGATGATCAACCAGTTCCTTTCCTGGGAGGAGACAACCGTATTAAATATCGGATTAGACCTCGCGTTCCTGAACAACCGCTTAACTGCTGCCATTGATTTCTATGACCGTCTGACTACAGGCATGAACCGCCCTTCCCAATTTTCTCTCCTGCTAAGCGGTGCTTATAATCCTCCTCCACGCACAAACATCGGGAACATGAGAAACCGTGGTATCGAGGGGGACTTTACCTGGAGAGATAAGATAGGCAAAGTAAATTACGGCATCAGCTTAAATGCTTCATACAATGCCACTACCCTGGAAAAATGGAATGAGTTCATTGGAAGAGGCTCGACGACCGGTGGCATTGCAAACCAGATATTTTTAGGGATGCCTTTTGGTTTTGTTTATTCCTACCAGGATGACGGAATAGCGCAAACCTGGCAGGATGTTTATGATGCCACCCCCCAGGGGGCACAGCCTGGTGACATTCTTCGCAAAGACCTGAATGGAGACGGCCGCATTACCGGTGAAGACAGAAAAGCATACCCTAATACACAGGCCAACAGGCCCACCACTTTCTTTTCGTTAAGCGGAAACATCGCGTGGAAGGGCTTTGATGTGGCTGTGTTGATGCAGGGTTCGGCAGGCCGTAAGGATTACTGGATCAATGCGTTCAATAATATGAACTTCGGTACGCAACGTTATGCTTCTACCCGGCAGCATTGGAACAACCCCTGGTCCGTAGAAAACAGGGAAGGCTTATGGCCCCGTTTAGGCGGCCTTGTTGGTAACCGCGATGAAACAACCTTCTGGCTGGATGACATGAGTTACCTGCGATTCAAAAACGTACAGGTAGGATATACGGTGCCCGTCAAATTATTAGGGAGGATAGGTGTAAACAACCTGCGTATTGTCGGTTCTGCCGAAAACCTCGGGACGCTAAGCTCCTTTAGGGGCCTCGATCCTGAAAAGCAGGCTGATGATAATAACATGTACCCAATCAATAAGTCGTATTCTGTTTCTATAAATCTCGGTTTCTAAATCGCTATGTCATGAAAAAAATAATAGTAAAAAATCTATCTATAATTATTATTCTCGCAGGATTGATCCTCTCTCAATCTGCCTGCAAAAAAGACTTGCTCGATCAGGACCCTACCACTGAGTTGGCGGCAACCGATTTTCTGAAGACGGAAGCGGATGCGACTTTTGCCCTGATGGGCGCCTACTCAGCCTGCAGGCCCGTTTTTAACCGGGATTATTATTTTGACGGCCATGCAGAGTATACCAGGGTGCGGGGCACGAGCGCTACAAATAATAATTTACAACGCGGAGACGCTTACCAGGGCGGCAACTATGACCCTTCAGGTTATGGCGATGACTTCGACAAATATTATCGTTACCTCTATGGGGCTGTTAATCGCACCAACTATGTTATTGAGAACGTAAATAAAATGATGTCGGCGGGTAATTTTTCCGCAACCTCACTGGGAACCATCATTGCGGAAGCCCGCCTTTTACGAGGCATGGCTTACTTTCGCCTGATCTCCATGTGGGGGCATGTTCCATACCTCGGCCATGTGGTTTTTGAAAATGCAGAGGTGGCCAGCTTGCCCCGTATTCCCATAGAACAGGTAAAGGATTCGATCATGGCAGATTTCACCTATGCCTTTGAAAAATTGCCTGCAAAGGCTTCCCAGTTTGGACGCGCTTCCAAACCCGCCGCTCTTGCTTTCCGCGGCAAACTGCAACTTTACTGGGCGAGCTGGAAAAAGAACGGCTGGCCTGAGCTGGAAGGTTTTAAACAGGACATTGCTGTGGCAACTGCCTCTTATACGGCTGCCGGGGACGACTTTAAAAAGGTAATTAACGACTACGGCTTAACATTGTATAAAAATGGTGATCCGGGACAAATAGACGCCTTAGGCAAAGCAGATATACTTCCTAATTACTACGAGCTTTTTACCCCGAAGGCCAATGGTAACCCGGAAATGATCATGGTGTTTACGCATATGGGTGTGCCTGCAAACCCCTCCCAGGGTGAAGAACTGATGCGCGATTTTTCCGGTCGTTCTCATGAAGGTTCACAATGTTGGGTTTCACCACGATACGAACTAGCCGACAGGTACCAGTTGATAACTACCGGCGACTTCGCTCCCAAGCTTATCCAAATGAATCCTACCGATCCTGCTACCAATAACGTAGCGAGGACAACACCTAATTCAGCGGTTAACCCAAACAGTTATGCTAACCGCGATTATCGCATGAAGGCAACGATCCAGTGGGATTACGAGATGAGCATAGGTTTAACCTCTCTTAAGTCAACCGGATTTATTCCGTTTATCTACCAGACCTGGGCGTCACAGGTAACAATAAACGGAACAAGGTACATCAGCTATAATACTGATGGATCAAATTCCGGGTATGTGTTCCGTAAATTCGTCAGGAATTACGAAGGGCTGGGCCGCAGCGAAGGCGACTATGCCTGGCCGGCGATGCGTTTGGCAGATGTTTATTTAATGTATGCCGAGGCAACCAACGAAGTAAACGGGCCTCAGGCTGATGCCATTTCATGGGTCAATCTGGTCCGTCGTCGTGGTAACCTTCCTCCTTTACAGGCAGATAAAACTGCAGACAAACAAACCTTCTTTAGCGCTATCGAACAGGAGCGTATTGTTGAATTGGTTGCAGAAGGACACCGTGGTTTTGACCTTCGCCGCTGGAGAGCCATTGAAAGGGTTTGGGGCGCTCCGGGCAGTGCAGGGGTATGGCGTATGGATACCTGGGGAGCAAACCAGCAACGCTATTACCAGAATACCAATGAGAGAACATATCAACAAAACTATATCTTCAGAATCCCTCCTGGTGAACGTGATCGCAACCCGGCTTTGTCTCAAAATACTCCGTGGCTTTAATCCGGAACCAGAATTTTTAAAATCATTAAACCTAATTTAAAAATGGCAAGGTATTTTAAAATAGCAATTTCAATCCTGCTTTTTACGGCCGGATTGACAGGTTGTAAAAAGGATGCGCCGGTAGACGATGACGGATTGCTGATCACCTCCAGACAGGAATGTTTTGTGAGTAATCTAGAGCTATTGGGATCCGATTTTGTAACGGTAAGGTCTAAGGCCGCAGTAATTGATACAACAGCTCAAACGGTCAATGTCGAAGTACTTTTTGGTACAGACCTCAAGAATATTTATCCTCAATTTTCACTGGCAACAGATTGTAAACTCGATCCCAAGATCATCGGAAAAGTTGACTTCTCCGATTTGGCCAAACCTAAAATCTATACGGTAGTTTCCGGAAACCGCAAGATCAGAAAACCATATACCATCTTTATCACAGTTCAACGTTAGTAAATCTTACCTAAAACTATTTGTGATGCAGCTTAAACAATCTAAATATATCTCTTTGCTGGCAGGCTTGCTTCTATTTACGATTGCTTGTAAAAAGGAAGATTACGCTATACCCGGTGCCAACTCAGCGCTTTCTAATGATTGCATAAAGCGGACTTTAGGGCCGAACATCATAGGCCAGAATATCGAGTTTGCTTATGCTATGGCCATTCCCCCTGAAAAAGGCAAACTAGTTTCTGCACAGGTAGAAGCTTCTATTGCCGGGGCCCGGGGAACTTTTCTTGAACATAATTCCTATTTTACAAAACCGAACGGACAAGATACCGGAGTCGTTGTCGGCCAGCCATCCACTACTGATGGAACAAAAACAACGGTTACCTTTAACAGGGATACTTCGGCCGCAACGCTCCGTTATTATTATTTTATTCCTGAAGAGGCTCGGGGGAAACCAGTCAGTTTTACCTTCACTGCCAAGAGTAGCGACGGTGCAACCGTAACATATAAAATGGGCCCATACATGGTTTCCAAAATGGATATGGTGCGAAATTTAACGGTAAAAAATAACGATACCTCTTATATTTCCATTGCAGATATGATGATCTATACCAGGGCGAATGTTGCTGCAAATGCCGCCAGGATCGACCTTATTTACCTTTACCGGTCTACGCCGGCTACCTTCCTCCATGCGCTGGTATCACCTGCAGCCGATGCTCAATATCTTCCCAATGTCACATTGCCAGCCGGCGTTAACAGAAGCACCAAGATAAGGAAGGTGTTTAATCTCCAGGATTATAACCTGGCCCGATTGCAATTTGGAATTTATGTCGATGATTTGGACTTTCAGAAACTTAACCTTGCTGATGCTCCCAATTTCGCTATCAATATGAAAGGTGAGGCAGGTGCCTGGATAGAAACGGCCGATGGCCGGTATAGAGCTTATATATATATTAATTCAGCAAACGAAAACGGAAGCGCCGTCATTAGTATGAAGCGCTATGATATGCAGACCAAATAATCTTCCTTATCAGATATGGCTTTAATTTTGCATAGTTTACAAGTTTGAAAAAACCTACTTGTCAGGAACCAAAAGCAACCCATAATTTTGTATTTTGGCTCCCTGGTCAGGAAGTGATTCTGACATCATATAAAAATCAAGTCAAATGAGAAGTTCATTATTCGCTATTGCACTTATTTCCATATTTCTATTTTCCTGTGTAAGTAATAAAAAGTTCAAAGCAGAAGTAGCCAGGTATCAGCTATTGAATATAGCTCATCTCAAAACGCAGGATGATTTGAAGGGTTGTGAAACGGATAAAGCGGCTCTTGCTTCAATGAATGGAAAGCTCGATATTGAGATTGCTGCCTTAAATAAACAAATCAGTTATCTCAAGGAAAACAATACCCAGGCTTTAAAACAATTGGAAAACATGTCGGTTATTTCATCACAGCAGGCTGAAAGCATTAAAAAATCATTGGATAACATCGGCGCTAAAGATTTATATATACAAGACCTTCAGACAACTATGGCAAAAAAGGATTCATTAAACATGGTATTAGTGCTGAATTTAAAAGGAGCTATTGGGAATTTGGAAGATGAGGATATAAATATCAAGGTTGACAAAGGGGTGGTCTATATAGATATTTCTGATAAACTATTGTTCAAAACGGGTAGTTACGAGGTGACCGATAAAGCCAAGGGAGTTTTATTAAAGGTCAGCCAGGTTTTAAAAAATCAGCCCGATATTGAATTTATGGTTGAAGGGCATACTGATAACATTCCATTCAAAAAAGGGGTTTTAATTGATAACTGGGATCTGAGCGTGAAGCGTGCCACATCTATTGCCAGGATGCTTCAAACTGAATACGGCTTACCACCCACCCGAATTTCTGCTGCCGGTCGTTCAGAATATAAACCGGTCGCCGATAACGCTACTGATGAAGGACGGGCAGCCAACCGCAGGACAAGAATAATAGTTTTACCTCAATTAGATCAGTTCTTTCAGTTGTTAGAGCGTAAAGCTACTTAGCTTCACTCAACATGACCAGAGGCTCTGGCTTTTCCCGCTTGATTGAATTACAAATAATACATGTATGGATACAGAAAAAGGAACCAAAGAAAATCCCTGGGAGCTAAACACACCTCCCGGGACGTCGGCGTTCACCATGTATAAAGATGAAGGCCGTAATCCTTCAATCCTGGTATGTGCCGTTGGTAAGACCGTGCTCCATTATGATCTCAGGTGTCTGAAAGACCTTCACGTCATGCTTAAAGAGCACGGCGATTGGATGGAGCTTGGTAGTGCTGATGAGCAAAAGCCGGCTAAAGAAGGAACGGTGGAAGCCTGGGGGCGTTCACCCGTAAATCCTGTTGGCGGCTGGTATGGATTAAAAAAGGGTTTCCGGGGTCGCTTTGGTATGTATATTCCACCCTTAATGGAAGAGTTAGGACTGGCAACAGTCGAGCACAATCCGAAGAACAACCGGATGAGAGCCATCTGAGTGGGGCTTCCATGGAGCCTAATGATACTCAACCGTCTGCTATTAACACGACACTCCTAACGGACTTGCGCAGCTAAAGGCAAATGAGCCGTCCTTTACATTAAGCCGTAATCTTCTCACATTTATATCATAGAAATCCTCCCTATCTTTCTTAGCAAAAAAAATAATTTTTTCTTTTGTAAGGGTAAAGCCTTCTTTAGACGTATAATGAATAGCGGATAGATAATAGTAATTATTTTGATAATTTAAGGTTTCCTATTTATTGATTGCGTTGAATATAAAAGTAGACGTATTTGTTCAAAATAGTAGGTTCATAATAGGTATGATAATACATCATATTTAGCATGAATATTTCAACATTAATAGGCTTGAGTATTAGTCTAACCCAATTTACCAGATAGTTAAAATTGTTGCTGTATGAGAATCAATCGGCTTAATTTTCGGGCAAATTTTCTTGCCCTGACGATCCTTCTTTTTATCTTGAGTGCATCAAACTTACTTGCGCAGTCCAGTACAACTACAGTAAACGGGGTGGTTCAAAATAGCAATAATGAACCGGTTCCAGGGGTTTCAGTTATTATACAAAATGTAAAAACAAATTTTACATCTGGTACAAGTACGGATAGTTCAGGAGGTTTTATCTTTTCAAGAATACCTTCCGGAGGCCCTTATTCCTTTACATTTTCAACAGTAGGTTATGTGTCTCAAACTTTATCAGGCTATAATATAAAAGAAGATAAAAGCCTTTCTTTAGAAGTAACAATGAAGTCAACCATGGCTTCGCTTGACCAGGTGGTAGTTGTAGGATATGGAACTGTAAAGAGAAAGGATCTTACGGGCTCGGTTGTATCCGTAAACAGTAAAGACCTGGACGATTTAGCAGTCACCCGTATTGACCAGGCTTTATCCGGGAAAATAGCAGGGGTTCAGGTCCAATCCGTTTCCGGGCAACCTGGCGTAGCACCGAAAATCAGGATAAGAGGAGTTGGAAGCATTTCAGCGGGAGGATCTCCTTTGTACGTAATAGACGGATTTCCTACTGATGATATACAAATGCTAAACCCAAATGATATTGAAACAATTGATGTTTTGAAAGATGCTTCAGCAACAGCTATATATGGTTCGCGTGGAGCAAATGGGGTCCTTATCGTCAATACCAAAAGAGGTAAGTCGGGTAAAAGTATAATTAGTTTGGACACCTATATTGGTTGGCAAAAAGTATTGAAAACGCCCAAGTTTCTAACTGTCCAGGAACAAGCATCGTACTACTATTACGGGGTTAGAAATCAAAATATTGACGCTGGGAAGGATGTTTCAGGAGACCCGTTAAAATGGTTTAATCAAGTACCTAAAACAATTATGGACGTTATTGAAGGACGAAACACTACCAACTCCGATGCCTATGATGCTATTTTCCAGGTAGCTCCCCAACAGAGTTACAATTTATCAGCCAGAGGAGGAAATGACGCTGTAAGATATGCTGTCAATGGCGAATATTTGGACCAGGATGGTATAATATCCCCCAGCAATTTCAAGAGATACTCTTTTCGGGCGAATTTGGATGCCCAATTATCAAAAAGGCTTTCGATAAAGGTAAATGTAAATACTGCTTATACCACTAACAATGACCTAATATCTTCAGGTGGAAGCGGTGGCGGTGAGGGAATCATTGGCGCTGCAAGCACCTGGTTACACTGGTATCCATTACATAACGCAGATGGAAGTTATTTTAATGGTTTTGGCCAGGATGCAACAAATAATGTGTGGAATCCGGTAGCGATAGGAAATGAAATAAAAAGAAGAGGAGAACAAATAAGAAGTTTAGGGAATTTAAATACTGCATATAAATTTTCAGAAGACCTTAGTCTGAATGTTATGTTAGGAGCCAACTCATCTAACTATCGTTATTTTAGTTTTATACCTCAACTTGACATTTTTGCTAATGTTGCAGACGGGTCTGACGAAAGATCCAGTTATTTAAACTGGATAACAGAGACAACATTGAATTACAATAAAAGCTTCAATAAGCACAGCTTCTCAGGTTTAATAGGATATACTACCCAGAAACAAACAAGTAGTTCGAATTTTGTCAGGAGTAGAAGTTACCCTAATAATCTTGTGTACACCTTAAATGCGGCGAGTAATATAATATTCCAGGGAAATTCAAATGAGAGCGAATGGGCATTGATTTCGTATCTGTCCAGGGTTAACTATAACTATAATTCTAAATATTATATAACTGCTTCTATGCGGGCAGATGGTTCATCACGTTTCGGCAGGGATAAGAGATACGGCTATTTCCCATCTGCAGCTATTGCATGGCGAATTTCAAATGAGGATTTCCTTAAAAATCTTGCTTTAATTAATGATATGAAAATAAGAGCCAGTTATGGTGAAACTGGCAATAACAATATTGGCAATTATGCTCAATATGCTACTATAGGTTATGAATCTTACCCTTTTGGAGGAACGGCGTATGGAGGGTCAGCTCCAATGCAATTTGCTAATGATATGCTGACATGGGAGAAGCAGAGATCATTTAACATAGGGATTGATGCAAGCTTATTCAAAAGCAGAATATCTTTTTCTGCCGATTATTTTAAGACAATAAATCATAATCTTCTCCTTAATGTTTTTGTTCCACTTACTACAGGATTTAATACATCTTTAGTTAATATCGGGGAAGTTCAGAATAAAGGATGGGATTTTGAATTAGAAACAAGAAACCTCATTGGAGAGTTTACATGGGCGACTAGCTTCAATATCTCTACTTTTAAAAACAAAGTTACCAAGTTAGGCCCGGAAGGAGCTCCCATTATAAGCAGTTATAACATAACTCAGATAGGAAAACCTATTGGTATGTTTTACGGGTATGTTGCAGATGGAGTTTTTAAAAATAAAGGCGAATTAGACGCCGGTCCGGTTTTCAACCCCGGGGCTGCTGACAGATCACGCATTGGAGATATAAGGTTTAAGGATGTCTCGGGGCCCAGTGGAAAACCTGATGGGATAATTAATACCTTTGATAGAACGATTATAGGGTCTCCATATCCCGATTATTATTACGGAATGACAAATACTTTTACGTTCAAAGATATCAGTTTAAGTGTCAACCTTCAAGGATCTCACGGGAATAAAGTCTATAGCAATAGTGATAATTATTTATATACAAGGGCGCGGTATAAGCAATTATCAAAAGTGAAAAATTACTGGAAATCGGAAACAGAGCCGGGTGATGGTGAAAGTCCAAGGCCAAATAACAATCCGACTGGAGGACTTCGCGAAAAATCAACCAGATTTCTTGATGATGGGGCATTCTTCAGGATCAATAATATTAACCTCAGTTATGCATTTAGTGATCAAATTGCAAGGAAACTCTCCGTCAGCTCTCTTAGAGTGTATATAACTGCTACTAATCCCTTATTAATTACAAAGTTTAATTTTTTTAATCCTGAAGTTAGTAGTGGTACTAATCCATTAACTCCGGGAGTAGATGATTACAACTACCCTTTGGCAAAAAGTGTAATTGTGGGACTAAATGTATCATTTTAGAGTCATATCATTATTATGAAAAATTAAAAGTCATGAAAAAATTATTTATCATTAGAATGATAGCTTTTGCATCAATATTAATGCTGTCATGTAGCAAAAAATTTATTGATTTACTCCCTATATCTTCAGTTAGTGTTGATGTGGTTTACAAAACAGATAAGGATTTTCTGGATGCTTTAACTGCCACGTATAATGGTTTACAGCAGCAATATCAAAATTTTTATATTTTTGGTGATGTCCGTGGTGATGATTCCTGGCAGGCGATATATAAAAATAACAGTTGGTCATACGCCGATGCTTTTGTAACAAGCAGTTCTGACGCATTAATGCATTCTACGTGGCAAAATTACTATCAGGCCATATTTCGTATAAATACTATTTTGGAAAAAATTAAAGATATAGATGCAGCGGTTGTGAAAAATAAAGAACGATATATCGCCGAAGCAAAATTTCTTCGTGCCTTATCGTATTTTGACCTGGTTAGGATTTTTGGGGATGTTCCAATGATAACTACGTATTTATCCATTGAGGAAGGATATAAAAAAGGCCGGGAAAATAAAAATGATATATATTCTAAGCTTATTCTTCCGGATTTACTGGCAGCAGAAAACGGATTACCATTAAAGTATGCAGGAAATGACGTGGGAAGGCCAACCAAAGGTGCAGCTAAAGCTCTATTAGGCAGAGTATATTTGACGTTAAAAGATTTTCAGAAGGCTGAAACCAAGTTACAAGAGGTAACTACTATGGGTTATGCCCTTTTGCCGAACTATAACGATTTATTTGATTATACGAAGAATGAACACCATAGCGAGTACATATTTGATTTTGAGTATGAACAGGGAATAGGAGAAGGAAGCAGGCTTACTAATGCTTTTGCGCCTAATAGTCAACCATTTACTAGTTTTTTTGGCATTGGTGGAAATGGAGATGAGCAAAATTCTCCTACCCAGGTATTAATTAATTTATTTGATCCAAAAGATCGCAGAAAGGATGTTACAGTTGGCGTAACGGGTGGCTTTTTTAATCGTGATTCTGTTTTCATAAAATTGGCATCAAATACGAATCAGACTTATACCAAAAAATATATTACTCCCGTAGTAGCTGCGAATGACAGTAGAGCCAACTGGAAGGTGATACGTTATGCAGATGTTTTATTAATGTATGCTGAAGCATTAAATGAAAACGGTAAAACCAATGAAGCGCTTGGTTATTTAAATCAGGTTCGAATTAGAGCTGGTTTGGCAGGTTATTCCAATACAACAAAGGACGATACACGTGATAAAATATATTTGGAACGGAGATTGGAACTTTCTTTCGAGGGAGTAAGATGGTTTGATTTGCTTCGAACCGGGCAAGCTTATGCGGTGATGCAAAAATATGGCATGCTACCCTACATGATTGTTTTTCCTATCCCTTTAAGCCAAATCCAATTAATAAATAATCCCTCAATATATCCTCAAAATGAAGGATATAATTAGAAACTATCTTTTTAAAAATTAATTATTCTACCGTTTTCCTGTGATGCACGAACGAAAATAGACATGTACTTGGAAGCGCCGCAAGTACGCAATTTATAAAATCAGCTTGTATCCAAATTTATATTAAACAAAAGATCTTTTGGTAATTGCGTTATCGTAATGCCATAAATCCTCATTCCCGTTTCTTAGTTCTTTTATTATAAACAAAAGGATTACCATCCTTTAGAATAAAAATGCACTAAATGAATAATTATAAAAAAAGCAGGAGAAATTTTTTAAAAAACACAATGGCTGCAACAGCATTTCTGGCTACCACTAACCCTTTTAAATTAGAGGCAAAAGACTTACCTTTTTTGGAGACGTCAGACAAAATTTTGCCGTGGTTTGAAAAAATAACCCGCTGGGGCCAGATAAATATCACGGAAAATGATCCGGAAAAATATGATATCCCCTGGTGGAGGAAGTTTTGGAAACAGACCCAGACAGAAGGTGTCGTGGTCAATGCCGGAGGAATAGTAGCCTATTATCCTACCAAAATACCCCTGCATCGTAAAGCTGAATACCTTGGTGACCGTGACCTGTTTGGGGAACTGAGTAAAGCAGCAAAAGAAGATGGACTGGTTGTATTTGCACGTATGGATTCAAACCGGGCACATGAAGAGTTTTACCAGGCACATCCTGATTGGTTCTGTGTTGATGCCACAGGAAAACCTTACAAGGCAGCTGACCTCTTTATCTCATGCGTCAACAGTCCTTATTACCAGGAACACCTTCCGGCTGTTCTTACAGAGATCGGTCAACTTTATCAGCCGGAAGGATTCACTGATAATAGCTGGGCCGGTTTGGGCCGCGAATCCATTTGTTACTGCGAGAATTGTAAAAAAAGTTTTCGTGACAAAACCGGACAGCCTATACCGCTAAAGAAAAACTGGGATGACAAGGTGTATAAACAATGGATCAGGTGGAACTATGACCGCCGTCTTGAAATATGGGACTTAAACAACAGAACTACAAAGGCTGTGGGTGGCCCCAATTGCATCTGGTCGGGTATGAATAGTGGTTCAATTAGCAGTCAGAGCAAGAGTTTTCGGGATTATAAAGAAATCGCAAAAAGGGCAGACATCATTATGCTGGATGATCAGTCACGGTCAGACCTGGGAGGATTTCAACACAATGGCGAAATCGGTAAGCTGCTTCATGGACTAATGGGATGGAACAAGCTGGCACCTGAGAGTATGGCCATGTACAACCATATAAAACCCTGGTTCAGGCTGGGCAGCAAACCTGCGGCTGAAGCAAGAATGTGGATGATTAATGGCATTGCGGGAGGAATACAACCCTGGTGGCACATGGTTGCTGCCTACCACGAAGACCGCAGGATGTATCATACGGCCCAACCAATCATGCGTTGGCATAAAGACAATGAAGCATATCTTTTGAACCGTACACCCGTTGCCAATATTGGAGTGGTCTGGTCGCAGGAAAATACAGATTTTTATGGAAGAGACGATGCAGATGAATTGGTAGAACTTCCCTGGCGTGGAATGACCCAGGCACTTATAAGGGCGCGTATACCTTACCTGCCGGTAAATGCCGATCATATTAACCGCGATGCCGGCCAGTTCTCTACGCTGGTCCTACCGAACCTGGCGTTAATGACCAATGAGCAAGTAGCAGCAGTGCGAAACTTTGTGGATCGTGGGGGAAGCCTGATTGCTACCGGCGACAGCAGTTTATTTGATGAGATGGGGGATCCTCGTTCTGATTATGCCTTATCCGATATTTTTGGTGCTCACCTTACAAAGCCTGTTTCACAGCGGGATGTCCCTGACGAAAAGATGGCAAGAGATGCTTATCATACTTACATGCGTTTAACCCCTGAACTTCGCTCACAAGTGACGGGTCCTCGTACGGGAAAGGAACCCGTTATTAAAGGTAAACGTCATCCTATTCTAAAAGGGCTTGAAGAGACGGATATCTTAATTTATGGCGGTTTGCTCTATCCACTGAAAGTGGATGCCGGAGCTGAAGTACCGATGACCTATATCCCACAGTTCCCTACCTATCCCCCGGAAAAATCTTACATGCGGGAACCTGTAACCGATATCCCGGGGGTAATCATCCGTTCGAATACCAAAGGAGCCCGTATCGCCTTCATACCTGCTGATTTTGACAGTCAGTTTGGACGATTTAATCACCCGGATCATGGAAACTTATTAGCAAACATAATTCGCTGGAGCGCCAAAGAAGATTTACCACTGTCCGTTGAAGGAGCGGGATTGGTGGATTGTCATTTATACCAACAAACGGGTCGACTGGTACTGCATATAGTTAACCTTACCAGCGCTGCAACCTGGCGTCAGCCGCTGGATGAATTTATCGCCATCGGGCCACTAAAAGTAAAGGTAAAATTGTCGAAATCGGTAAGTGGCAGGAATCTTAAGCTACTGGTTGCAAAACAAAACATAATGCCTAGCGTTGCCAATGGCTTCAGTACGTTCGAAATCAAATCAATTCTTGATCATGAGGTAATAGTAATATCATGATTCAATGTCGTTTAATTAAGGCTTCTTGAAGATATGAGGCTGTCTCAGTGCCCTTTGCGTTTCTTAGTTTGTGACTCTTTGTGGTTTTTTCACCACTAAAAGGCACAAAGTATTACACAAAGAGGACCACAAAAATATATTTTAATTTCTGCCCTGAAACCAGGCCATAGTAGCATCATTTAAAAAATGAATAATGGAAAAAACAGCGTTGCTGAACGATGAACGAGGTCGTAGAAATTTTTTAAAACAATCCGCTCTTACCGGTCTTGCATTTGCCGCCAGGCCAATCATTTCGCTCGCTTCTACTAGCTTACCTCAACATATTAATGGTGAGGAACCGGAAGCACCATGGTATAATAGAGTTACACGTTGGGGACAGATAAATATTACCGAAAAAGACCCTCCTCAATATGATATTCCCTGGTGGCGAAAATTTTGGAAGCAAACTCATACAGAAGGAGTAGTAATCAACGCCGGAGGCATTGTGGCCTACTATCCCACTCTTATTCCACTACACCGCAAAGCCGAATATCTTCAGGGACGCGACATGTTTGGAGAATTATGTCGTGCAGCCCATGAGGACGGGCTTGTTGTGTTTGCCCGTATGGATTCAAACAGAGCTCATGAGGATTTTTATAAGGCCCATCCTGATTGGTTTGCCATAGACGCAGCTGGTAAACCGTATAAAGCCGCCGACCTTTTTATAAGCTGTGTTAACAGTCCTTATTACCAGGAGCATATTCCGGCTATTCTTAAAGAGATAGAGCAAATGTATCATCCTGAAGGTTTCACCGATAACAGTTGGAGCGGCTTAGGCCGTGAGTCAATATGTTACTGTGAAAATTGCAAAAAAAGTTTTCGAGATAAAGCCGGGCAAAACATTCCTTCAAAGAAAAACTGGGATGATAAAGTGTATAAGCAATGGATAAGGTGGAATTATGACCGCCGGCTTGAAATATGGGACCTGAATAACAGGACCACCAAGGCTGCTGGCGGTGTCCATTGTATCTGGTCGGGCATGAACAGTGGCTCAATCAGCGGGCAATGCAGAAGTTTTCGTGATTACAAGGAGATTGCTAAAAGGGCTGCCATTATTATGCTGGATGACCAGGCGCGTTCGGATGCAGGTGGATTTCAGCACAACGGCGAAATCGGAAAGCTTGTCCACGGCCTGCTGGGGTGGAACAAACTCATCCCGGAAAGCATGGCTATGTACCAGGCCGGCAGGCCGGGCTTTCGCCTCACAAGTAAACCTCAACCGGAAGCAAAGATGTGGATGATCGAGGGCATAGCCGGCGGAATACAACCATGGTGGCACATGGTGGCTGCTTACCACGAGGACCGGCGGATGTACCAGACTGCGGCACCTTTTCTTAGCTGGCATAAGGGCAATGAAGCCTATCTTTTGAACCGCAAACCAATTGCAAACGTAGGGGTAGTCTGGTCGCAGCAGAACACTGATTTTTACGGCAGGGACAATGCTGCCGAACTGGTAGAGCTGCCCTGGCGAGGCATGACACAGGCACTAATCCGGGCACGGATACCCTACCTGCCGGTACATGCCGACCATATTAACCGTGATGCCTCACAGTTCTCCCTGCTTGTATTACCTAACCTTGCTCTTATGACCAACGACCAGGTTACTGCCGTAAGGACTTTTGTTGATCAGGGAGGCAGTTTGATAGCCACTGGAGATACCAGCTTATTTGATGAGATGGGTGATCCACGTGCTGATTATGCACTTTCAGATCTCTTTAGCGCCCATCTAAGTACCCCCAGAAATGTAAAAACGGGCCCTGCTATCGAAAAAATGGCAGGCGAAGCGTACCATACCTATATGCGTTTAACTCCGGAATTACGGGCACAGATGGTTGGTCCTCACACCGGAAAAGAACCACTGGTAGCAGGGCAGCGCCATGCTATTCTTAAAGGGTTTGAAGAAACAGACATTTTACCATATGGAGGTTTACTCGAACCGTTGCGTATAGATAGTGGTGCGGAAGTGCTGATGACATTTATTCCGCAGTTTCCTCCATATCCACCGGAAAAATCTTATATGCGTGAAGCTAAAACCGATATACCTGGCGTGATCGTAAAAACAACTTCAAAGGGAGGCCGGGTAGTTTTTATACCTGCTGATATAGACCGGCAATTTGGTCGGGGAAATCTTCCTGATCATGGCAATCTGCTTGCTAATATTATACGCTGGACCGTAAAAGGCGATTTACCGTTAACAGTCCAAGGTGCCGGTCTGGTAGATTGCCATTTATACCAACAACCCGGAAGGCTCATTCTTCATATTGTTAACCTGACGAGCGCTGCTACATGGCGTCAGCCGCTAGACGAATTTATCGCAATCGGTCCATTAACAGTGAAAGTCAGGTTGCCGGCATCTGTAAGCGGCAGAAATCTTCTACCCCTGGTTTCTAACGGTAAGATATCAGCAACGGTGGCTAATGGCTTTACACAGTTCGAAATTAAATCCATTCTGGATCATGAGGTAATAGTTATTTCATAACCAAGGCTAAATTGAAATTTGATGATCAAGAATATATTTTGTGCCGGTTTAATAGTAATGGCTGCTTATGTAAATGCACAATCTAAAAAAAGCTTTACAAAGGCTGAGGCCGCTGCCTGGTATGGTCAATATAAATGGCTGCAAGGTTTAAAAATTATGCCGGATCTTTCTATTGATCAGCAGGAATTCGCAAAACAATATCATAAGAAAAAAAAATGGTGGGATGAGGCCATTGCCTACATTAAAAATACTGACATGGCAGGCCTGGCAGCAGGAAATTATCCAATAGATGGTGAAGACGTTTTTGTAAAAGTTACGGAGGCGGTCTCCAAAGACATTGATTCTTCCAGATGGGAGTCACATCATAATTATCATGATATTCATTACATCATTTCAGGAAAGGAAATGATCGGCATTACAGCAGTTAATAATGTGACAGCTTACACCAGTTATGACAGTACCAGGGACATTCTATTTTACAAAGGTGATGGCCCTTACTTTCTTGCATCGCCCGACCGTTTTTTTATCATTTTTTCAAACCAGGCGCATCGTCCTTTTATTAAAGTAGGTGGATATGAAAATGTTAAAAGGATCGTGATTAAAGTCAGGAATGTATATGAAAAAGAAGCGCATGGCAAACTAAAATAGGATTTTTTAGAAAGATCTGCAGATAGAAAGAAAACCTTTTAGAGCAACAGGAACTTTCAACAATCACTTAATATATGAAAGAAATTAAACGACGGAATTTCATATGCGCAGCATTAGGAATTGCAGGCTTGTCAGGAATAGGATGTATGGAGAAGATATTGCCAGCTAAATCAGGGCACACGCTTAGCTTAAAAGGCCACCAAAATTCTAAAATTATTCATTGGGATATCATTACTATCGGCAACCTCTCCCGTAACAGGTATTGGGGTGAGAGTGAAGAAAAAGAATTACATCCGGTAATTTGCACTACGACAATTATTACAGGAAAGGATTTTCACGTTATTGTGGATCCTTCATTGGGAGATGGAAAGGCAATGGCTGAAGAATTAAAAAGAAGAACCGGCCTAACACCAGACGATATCGATGTAGCTTTTGTCACACATGAACATGGTGATCATCATGTTGGATTACCTGCTTTCCCCAAAGCAAAATGGTTGGCAAGCGCGGAAGTAGCTTCTGCGATAAACAGTGCTTCAAAATATCCCAAAATGGTAGAGCCTGCCGGAAATACAATACTTGACGCTATTGATGTTGTAGCTACACCGGGTCATACTCCCGGTCATACAGGCTTACGTTTCGATTACAGAGGGTTATCGGTTTTTGCAGCAGGTGACTCGGTTGCTACAAAGGATTTTTGGGATGAGGGAATAATGTATTTCAAGGCCCTGGATATGGAAGAATCCAAACGGTCGATGAAAAAGATTGCTTCCATTTCTAATATTGTAATACCGGGACATGACAATTATTTTTTCTGTTTATAGCAATTCAATCAGGCCTAAAATAGTGTTGATGAATTTTCGGGGCATCACTTCAAGCCCTCTATCGGCAACTTTATATTTATTAACATAAACTGCACGCCATATGCTATCCTATTACTGCAGATCCACAGTTTTCTGCGTTTCTGTCCTTGTTATTTTGCAATTGAAATCCTTTCTTGCTCACTCCCAGGAGCAAACCAGCGTGGTACGGGGATTAGTTCAAAATCACAATACAAACGAACCACTCCCCGGCGTATCCGTTGTGGTTAGAAATACAATAAACAATTTTACGTCCGGCACCAGCACTGACAGTTCTGGTGTCTTTAGTTTCCCACGACTCCCTGCCGGACGGGCTTATACTTTTGTAATTTCTGCTGTAGGATATGAATCGCAGACTTTATCCGGCTACAATATAAAAGCAGAAAGTATTATATCTCTGATAGTAAAGTTGAATCTTTCAAGTGAGGCTCTAGACCAGGTGGTCGTGATTGGATATGGCACCCAGCAGAAGAAGGACCTGACCGGATCAGTGGGATTGATAACAGCGGCACAGACAAAAAATCTTCCGGTTCCGAGTGTTGATCAAAGAATGGTGGGGCAGGTGGCGGGTATGCAGGTGAGTGCCGCCACTGGTATCCCAGGCGGAGGTACCTCCATCAGGATCAGGGGTGCCGGCTCAATCGGAGCAGGGAACGACCCCTTATTTGTCATCGATGGTTTCCCTATAACCAGGTCTTTCGGTCAAACATCCAATCCACTGAACCTGATCAATCCTGATGACATTGAATCTATCACAGTATTAAAAGATGCTTCCTCAACTGCGATTTACGGTTCCAGAGGATCCAACGGTGTTGTAGTTGTTACCACAAAAAAAGGGCGTAGCGGCCCTCCGACAGTGGAGATCAGTGCTTATACCGGGTGGCAGACGGTGCCGGAAAAAGGCCGTCCTACTGTGCTTAACGGCACTGAATATGCGCAATATCAAAAAGAATGGATTATAGACTACCTGGCTTTTCAGGGTCGAATGGCCACAGATGCAGATATTCCACAATACCTGAGAAACCCTGCTCAATACGGTGAAGGCACTGACTGGTATAAGGAAATTTTACACACTGCACCGCAAAGCAGTATAAACGCAAGTGTTTCCGGTGGTTCGGAAAATTCCAAATATTCCTTTTCTCTTGGCCGCGTAAACCAGGATGGGGTTGTGCGTTATACTGGTTTTGAACGATATGCGGCCAGGATAAATTTTGAAGTAAGTCTAAGCCGAAAATTAAAGCTTGGACTTATCCTGGCGCCCTCTAACAGCATCCAGCGATTGAGCGATAGTGAAGGCTCCCTCTACAGGGACAACATCATTGTCCGCAGCCTGTGGCTAAGCCCCCTGATACCTGTTAAAGATTCAAATGGTAATAGGGTGCCGTTTATAACTGGCGGGGGAAGGCCCGCTCCCAATCCGCTCAACAGCCTCGAATTAGCAGGCACCAAGCGAAAAGAATTCAGAGGACTGGGAAGCATTTTCGCCGAATATGAGATCATGAACGGCCTGAAGGCCAAGTACAGTTTCAACGTTGACTACAGTAACGGCTCATCTTTTCTTTTTAATCCTTCCACGGTGGGCGGAATATTCTTGCCACCTCCTGTCGTTCCGACTTCTACAAGTACAAATTTTTCCAGCTTCAACTGGCTTTCAGAAATATTGCTTTCTTATAATAAACAGATTAAAGACGATCACCGTATCGAAGCGGTAGTTGGGTACACCACGCAGCATGAGCACGCTGATTTTTTGCAGATCAACGCAGACAACTATCCTGACGACCTTGTTCAAACCATCAATGCAGCAGCTATCATTCCCGCGTACAACCAGGACATACAGGATTGGTCGCTAATCTCATACCTGGCAAGGGTAAATTACACCTATAAAAATAAATACATCGTCACAGCTACAGGCCGCTCAGACGGCTCTTCCAGGTTCGGACCGAATAACAGGTATGGTAATTTTCCTTCGGCAGCGCTGGGATGGAGAGCTTCGGATGAAAAATTCCTTCAGCATATAAAGGGGATAAGCAACCTTAAATTCCGTACCAGCTATGGATTGGCCGGAAATTACAACATTGGTAATTACACCTGGATTTCTAATATCGGTACTTCAAATGCAGTATTTGGCGGCCAGCTGGCTGGTGGCAGGGTGGCTACTTCATTAAACAATCCTGACCTCACCTGGGAAGAATCTGCCCAGTATGATGCCGGTCTGGATCTTAGCCTTTTTAAAGAGAGGATCCTTTTTACAGCAGATTACTACAGCAGGATCACCAAATCCATGTTGCTGAATAATGAAATTCCCTTATCATCGGGTTATTCAAATGCAATTTTTAATCTGGGAAAAGTGCGTAACAGGGGTTTGGAGTTTTCGCTAAGCAGTCAGAATCTGAACGGAAAATTCGCCTGGAATTCGAGAGCTAACATTTCATTTAACAGAAATATTGTGCTTGCTCTAAATGATCAGAATAAAACCATTTACAGTGGAAGAAGCGGTGAGGGCGGATATACTCATGTCACTGAAGTAGGGAAACCAATCGGCCAGTTTTTTGGTTACCAGATCGTAGGGATATACAAAGACGCCGAGGACCTGGCCAAGTCCCCCAAAAACAACACCTCTGTTGTGGGTTCTATTAAATACAAAGATGTGGATGGTAACGGTGTGATTGAACAGATCAAAGATTTTACGGTGATTGGTAAAAGTCAGCCTGATTTCACCTGGGGGCTCAGCAATAGTTTCAACTATAGGAATGTGGACTTAAGCGTTATCCTGGTAGGTGTGCAGGGAGGCCAAATTCTCAGAACCGCCAATGAGACCCACAATAACAATGAAGGCATAGCCTTTCCTGCCCAATTCAATATAGACAGGAAATATGTGATGAACCGATGGCGCTCACCTTCACAGCCCGGAGACGGAAAAACACCGACAACAACCGGGGGCAGGGTAATGTGGCGGGACGTTAATTCATCATGGGTGGAAGATGCGTCCTATATCAGGCTACAGAACGTAACCCTGAGTTATATGATATCGCCAAAAATACTTTCCCATACCAGGGTAATAAAAACAGCCCGCATCTATGCCAGCGGCCAGAACCTGGCCATCCTAACCAACTATAGCTGGGGAAATCCGGATGCGATCCGAAATTCTTTGGCTGGAAATACGGTAAGTCAGGCCTTGGTTCCAGGATCCGATTATGGAAATTATCCAATAGCCCGCACCTTAAATCTGGGCATCAACCTAACGTTTTAATCCATGTATTGCAAATCATTTAAAACTTGAATATGAAAAAGTATTGTTACCATATTTTAGCGTTAGTCATGACAGCATGTTTCGCCATCCCTTCCTGCAAAAAAAGCTTTTTAGACATTGGCCCCGAAGCCACTATCAATGGTAGTAGATTCTTTTCAACCCAGGCTGAGATTCTACAGGCCGTTAATGGAGCCTACAGTACTTTGCGGATCCTGGGTGTGAACAGTTATTGGGTATTTGGGGAGATGCGCTCTGATAATACTGCAAACTTTCAAACCAACACAGGAGGTGAACAAAGAGAACTTATAGATCAGTTCCTGACCATCGCTACGAATGATAATGTCAGAAATTTTTGGCAACAAAGCTATATTGGTATATCCAGGTGTAATGATGTGTTGGATCATATTGAAGCGGTCAGCATGCCCGATGCGATCAAAAAGCAGTATACCGGAGAAATAAAATTTTTAAGAGCCTTTTATTATTTCCAGCTTGTCAGGCAATTTGGAGGAGTGCCGTTGCGGATCACTTCAATACAATCGGCATCAAATTCGCTTTCCGGGGGAAGAGCCACAAAAGAGAAAATAGATGAACTGATATTGTCTGACCTGGAGGTGGCCGTAACAAGCCTTCCTTCATCTTACACGGGAAAAGATCTTGGCCGGGCCACCCGCGGGGCAGCACGCATACTGCGGGCGGAAGTGCTGATGACCCAGAAAAAATTTACCGAAGCTTTAGCCGATTTACAGCAAATGAAAACCCTTGGATACAATTTGCTCTCCAGTTACAAGGCCATTTTTGATCCGAAGAATAAAAACAACGCAGAGTCTATATTTGAAATTCAATATTTAGGCAGCCAGGCCAGTCTTGCCAGTAATTTTATGTACACCTTCGCACCCGCCCAGTCAGGCAGCAATGTGACCGGTGATCCGGGTACGGCCCTCACCCTTAACGCAGGGTGGAATACGCCCACGGCTGACCTCATCAGTGCGTACGAGCCAGGCGATTTAAGAAAAGAAGCCTCCATGAGTATGGGATATATGAATAGCGGCGTTTTTGTGAATGCTCCGCATGTAATCAAATACAATCACGGATTTGTGAACAGAGGAAATACCGATGATAATTTTCCTGTATACAGATATGCAGACGCCTTGTTGCTAATCGCTGAATGCCTGAATGAAACCGGTGGTGTGAACACTGAATCTTATGACATTCTCGACAGGTTAAGAACACGCGCCGGGGTTTTACCGCTGAACCGGGGCGCCATAACTACCCAGGCTTTATTAAGGGAGGCCATAGAAAAAGAAAGAAGGGTGGAGCTTGCTTTTGAAAACCATCGCTGGTATGACCTGGTCCGCACCGGAAGGGCGGTGGATGTAATGAACGCCCACGGCGTTCAGGAGAAGGCTTTAAAGCCGGCAATCATACGGCCAGCAGCATTTAATGTAACTCAGAATAAATTGCTATTACCGATACCTCAGCAGGATGTGAGCGTAGATAACCTTGAACAGAATCCTCAATAAGCACATGAAATCAAATACGTTTACACGCCTTTCAGGTTTTTATGTATTTCTTTTTCTGATCTCTTCATGTACCTCCACTCCAAAAGAATCTAACAAAGAGTGGAAAGTTTATGGCGGCAGCAAAACCCGGATTCAATATTCAGCCTTAGACCAGATCGATACCGGTAATATACAAAACCTGCAGGTAGCCTGGGAGTATCACACCAAAGATGCAGCATCCGGCAGCCAGATACAATCCAATTGCATTGTAGTGGACAGGGTGTTGTACGGTGTTTCCCCCGCAGTGAAGCTATTTGCCATTGATGCGGCTACAGGTAAGGAAAAATGGGTATTCGATCCCTTCACAGATACAAGCGGAGGCAGAAGTAGAAAACGTGGGATAAACAATTGCAGGGGTGCTACCTATTACAAAGGGGAAAACAATGATAGCCGTATTTTCTACGGAGCAGGGTCTTTTTTGTATTGCATAGATACTCGTACAGGTGCCCCAGTCAGAGAATTCGGTGATCAGGGGAGCGTCGACCTGCACAATGATCTGGGACGGGATGTTTCACATTTATCGGTTACTTCCAGTTCTCCGGGCATTATATTTAAAGATTTGATCATTATAGGTTCCAGTGTTTCTGAGGAAGCGGCGTCTGCACCGGGCCATATCCGGGCTTATGATGTACATACAGGCAAACTGAGCTGGATATTTCATACGATCCCCCATCCCGGGGAGCCAGGGTATGAAACCTGGGACGATAAGGAAGCTTATAAACATGTCGGGGGAGCCAATTCCTGGGCAGGTTTCAGTATGGATGAAAAAAAAGGGGTGTTATTTGCACCTACCGGTTCGGCTGCGTATGACTGGTATGGTGGCAAAAGGCTGGGGCAGAACCTGTATGCGAATTCAATTCTGGCCATAGACGCTGCCACGGGCAAATTAAATTGGCACTACCAGACCGTTCACCACGATGTATGGGATTGGGACCTTCCCACTCCTCCCATACTGGTGTCCCTTAAAAAAGACGGAAAGAATGTGGACGCCCTGATACAAACCACTAAAACGGGATTTCTTTTTGTGCTGGACCGCAATTCAGGCAAACCGCTATACCCCATCGAAGAAAGACCTGTACCTACAGAAACGGATCTTACGGGCGAGAAGCTGTCACCGACACAACCTTATCCCACATTCTATCCCCCTTTTGCCCGGCAGGTCATCACAGAAGCAGACTTAAACCGGATTGTTCCTGATTCATCATACCAGCAGATCAAAAAAATGCTTGCCAGCTATAAAACAGGCAATATATTTAATCCTCCCTCTAAACATCCTACTATTGTCTCCCCAGGCATGCAGGGAGGCGGCGAATGGGGAGGACCCTGCTTTGATCCAACAGAAGGGGTGATGTATGTAAATGCAAATGAGATCACACGGGTGATTACCATGGTGGACGTGAAGCAAGAACAAACTATGTCAGGCCAAACGAACCTGGAGGCCGGAAAGATTTTATATAGAAAATTCTGTATGTCGTGCCACAGCCAGGACCGCAAAGGTTCAGAAGATTTTCCATCACTGGTGGGTATACATAAAAAATACAATGAAGAGCAATTCAAAAGCCTGATCACTGCCGGCCGCAGAAGAATGCCCGCTTTTAATCAGTTGAATGAGGCGGAAAAAACAGCTGTCGCCTCCTATGTAGTTGATCTTAAATCCAGACAGGCCGAAAAATTTATCAGTGCCCCAAAAATTATGGACCCCTATCTTCAGATACCTTATACTTCAGCCCCGGGCGTACTTAATAAAACGATGCCGGGAAGACCTTCTAAATTTGAAACACCAGAAGGCTATCCGGCAATCAATCCTCCCTGGGGCACCTTAAGCGCAATAAACATGAACACCGGCAAACTGCTCTGGAAGGTTCCGCTGGGAGACTACCCTGAGCTCAAGGCAAAGGGCATCCGCTCCGGCACGGAAAACTACGGTGGTCCTGTGGTGACGGCAGGTGGACTAATATTTATCGCCGCCACGAAAGACGAAAAATTCAGGGCTTTTCACAAAAGAACTGGTGAACTGCTTTGGGAAACAGATCTGCCTGCGTGTGGTTTTGCTACTCCTTCTATTTACGAGATCGATGGAAAGCAATATGTGGTTATTGCCGCCGGGGGAGGCAAAATGGGAACAAAATCATCAGATGCGTATGTGGCGTTTTCCTTACAAACCGCAAAAAGGGATCTGACTCATCAACAGCAAACATTACCATAGTTTTGCAAACATGAGAAACATCATCATTATACTTTTTTGTTGTTTGCTTTTTATGGCAAAAAATACCGTTTGTCTTTCGCAATTTCCAGAGAAGACCAATGTTGATGATCTGATATTTGGCGCTATTGATTTTCATATTCATTCTTCCCCTGATGTATTTGACCGGAGTCTCTCCGATATTGAGGTGGCACAATTGGCTGAAAAAAAAGGCTTCAAAGCGATAATATTAAAAAATCATGTAAGCAGTACTGCGGCCAGAGCCGTATTGGTAAATGCCCAGATGACAAAAATTAAAGCATATGGAGGAGTAGTATTGAATAAAGCGGTAGGAGGCATCAATCCTGAAGCAGTATTTTGGATGCACAAAATGTCGCCGGAATATGGAAAGATTGTATGGTTCCCGACCTTTGATGCGGCTTATCATAAAGCAATTACAAAGGATACAAGTGAAGGACTCACTATACTGAAGGATGGCAAACTAATTGATGCTGTCAAAGCCATACTGCAAATAATTGCTAAAGAAAATCTGGTATTGGCAACGGGCCATTTATCTCCCAAAGAAATATTTATATTAGTGAACGAAGCAAGAAAAACAGGTGTTAAAAATATAATTATAACGCATCCTTTGAATGATGAGCCTGGATTAAAGGTTGACCAGATGAATGAACTTGCGCAAATGGGCGCTATGCTGGAGCTTACTTATCTAGGCTATTTAGCGGGGCCTAATGCTCCTTTAGGGTTTCTTCAAAAGTCGAATCATATCAGTATGGATGTGATGGTTCAGGTTATAAGGAAGATTGGCGCTAAACACTTTTTGCTTAGTAGTGATTTAGGCCAGGTAGGTAATCCAACGCCGCCGGATGGCATAAAAATGTTTGTGAGCCTGCTGATGGAAAAAGGTATTTCCAAAGATGAGATCGCCCTGATGATCAAAACGAATGCCGCCAAATTGCTTGGCCTGCAATAGTTTGCTGCTGTTGATACTATAACGACATTCACACGGAAATATCACGAGGAGGTAGATGCAAAGTAAAATCGGTGTAATCCCTCCAATTATATTCTGGAAATAATCACCATTATGCCTCAAACAAAAAGCTTTGGTTAGGCAAATCTTGTCGAGGCAAAGAATGCAGCAAAGCCCCGTAGCATATCTTTGTTGCGGGGCTTTGCGAATTACAGAAAGTGATCGTTTACAGCGCGTGCTAACTAGCGACCAAGTGCCGGATCAGCTCCTTTTGCTTCCTTGGCTACCTGATCAGCTTCAAGTCCGGCTATTCCGGCCCTGCGGCCGCCGCAGCAACCTTTAATTCCTCCTGCTGTTTCATACCCCTGAACTCCTGCTATCCAGCTTCCTACAAGGTTTACTGCATAGACCAGGTTAGGGGTATCATTATAGGTCCAAACCACCAGCCCTTCCACCTGGTACCACCTTCCGCTGTGTATGAAAGGAGTTGTGGACCAGGTACCATTCGCATTGAAGGTCTGGTTGAATGAACCTGTAATACTGCCATCACATCCCCAATCGGTAGTGATGATCCAAGTTCCGACGATGTTTGCCATATTTGTTGTTTTAAGGTTTTAGGTTGACAGTTTATTGTTTCTGATGCCGCAACCCGATAAGCAACAGAATAAAATTTTCAGGAAATAAATTGATTGATACTACTTACATGGAGGATAAATGACATCTGCAGAAGACCTCCGGATAGTGCCGGTGCACACCGGATTTTTATGCTTTTGAACTTGTATTTTTAGCTAACCTTATTTTTATTGTAGCTATCCATGTAATGTTAACAAGTCAAAAGTACATACGCTTTGTTAGGTTTGAAATACCCTAATAGTTGTAATTACTGATGCCTGCATCAAGGCTGAAAATTGAAGGCTCTTGTTGTGTAAAGAAGTTCTGGAAAATAGTATGATTGTGCCAACAAAATCAATAGCTTGAAAGAAGAAATTGGAGTACAGATTTCAGCCTGTACTAAACTGATTTTATTTCGCAGTATCCGGGGCTTTAACATCGAATGTTAGCTCTTGTGCTCCATGCCGCCAAATTGCTTCGCCTAAAGTCTTAAGTAATATTAAGTCTTCGTCAAAAACTTTTCCGAAAATATTACAAGAGTCCAGTCCTTTACCTTCGCCGTAATAGATGCCAAGGCATTTTGACGTTTTGGCTCGCGTTGGTTTTAAGGGACCTAATACAATCTCACCTGGCTCGGTAAATACGGAAGCATTCTCCTGAATGATGTCGACTTCAGGAGCATTGTCAATCCAAATTTCTTGCCCGGATATTCTTGCATGAAAAAATGTGCGTGAAAATGGAAGCGTCTTTGAAAATGCTTCTGATGTAATTGGTGCAGCGTCAGAATAGAACTTAAAACGTATTATCTGATTGTCCTGTGTCCTAATAAAGAAATCAGCCATTTAGTAAAATTTTGGAAATCTACTGGATGATTACGCTTATTATCCTTCTTCATACGAAAACTAAAAAAGGCTTCATAATCAAGCCTTTTTGGAAATCTATTGAGGTCCCGAGCGGATTTGTCGAAAACCTATAAAGTGTTAAAAGACAATAAGTTCATTTTTTTTACTCGATTTTACTCGATCAAATTACAGATTCTGGCGTTTTTTTACGTACCATTATTGAGGTTGACATGTCTTTTCAAAATTATACTTTCTTATAGTATTTACTCAATAAATAAATACGTTTTACTACCTGAAAAGAAGCTACAGCAAAAAGCAAGTGCCATGACGAAGGAAATGGCTGTTGCTGTGGGAAGCCAATGGTTGCCATTTCATAGCTTTGTGTGTGGCTTTGGCTACCGTAGGCGGGGCATTGATCGTTCAATAAAGTTGCTAAAAGTACAAGTGAGTGACACAACAGGAGTTCAATTAAGGAACGGTTGCAGGTAAAAATAAAAAGATTGCGGACACCCCCCTGTCAATCTACTTTCGCTTATTCCATAAATCTAAGTATATATGTTACCAGGTGAACTAACAGGTGATTTGAAGAAAAGACTTTCTACCGTAAAAGGGCAAATTGAAGCAATTGTGAAGATGCTGGATGAAGAAACAGATCCTGATAAAATACTAATCCAGGTTAAAGCTGCTGACCAGGGATTGCAAAAAGCCCATTATTTATTGATGGATGAAGTATTTAGAAAAAGTCTTGCTTTAAAACTTGTGCAAGTTATGAATGCTTGTCCCGGTAATTGTCAGGATGCCGAAAAAATAGAGTACATGAAAAAAGAGTTTCCGATGCTTGAATTTGACCAGCTTACCACTAATATGAAAGAGATAAATGCCATTGATAAGAGGCTGGAAAAGCATAATAAAAATAATTTAAAAAAAGATTTGGATGACACCCCCCCTGCGGGTTGAACTTTGGCATTCATCAATAAAATTAAATGTCATGGAAACTTTAAACAAAAGAAAAATTGAATTATTTACTGCCGGTTGTACTGTTTGTGAACCTGTTGTTGAAATGGTAAAAGGAATGGCTTGCAGTGATTGTGATGTGGTTATTTATAATTTATCTAACCCTTGTGAAACAAAGGAATGTATTGAAAAGGTAAAAACGTACGGGATTAAAGCATTGCCTGCAATTGCTGTAAATGGTAAGCTATTGTCTTGCTGTCAGAATAAAGGTATTTCTGCTGAAGAACTTCAGAATGCCAGGTTAGGACAACCTGTGCTGAATTAAGCTGGTTTGGTTCTCTTATTTATCATTGATTTTATACAAATGTTATGGCTTTAGAAAGTGTTCAAATGAAGGTGTCGGGTTTAATGTGTTCCTTCTGTACAATGAGTGTTGAAAAGGCTTTGAAAAGGTATCCTGCTATCAACAGTGTGATGGTAAACCTTGTTCATGGAATTGTTTTGGTAGAAGCTGATACCGCTAAAATGAACCGTGAGCAATTGGCAGAAGCAGTTGAAAAATTGGGCTATAGTGTATCTGCCACTGAAGTGCAGCAATATAAAACAGATGAAGAACTTTTTGGACTGATTAAACAACGTGGTACGATTGGAATGGTTGCTTCTGTAATTGACTTATTTGTTGACCCTTTAAATCTTTTCGGCATTCCTCAACCTTATCGCACTTATTTCAGTCTTGCTGTTGCTGCCTTTGTTTTGTTTTGGGTAGGATACCCAATACTTCGCAAAACGATTATGGCTGTAAGGCAAAGGGTAATTAATGCCAATGTCTTATTATCTGCCGGTGCATGGGGTTCTTTTATTGTTGGTATTTTTTCTTTATTCAATCCTGCACTTCCAAACTTTTTACCTGTTGCTGCCTGGCTAATGTCTTTACATTTATTCTTTGGTTATTTTAAATTAGATACCCGCAAAAAGGCATCTGATGCAGTACGTAAACTGATTAACCTGCAACCTGCAAAAGCAAGGGTGTTGAGAGGTGCACAATTTGCTGATGTATTAACCAAAGATGTTTTAGTAAATGAAGTGGTTGAGGTTCGCCCCGGTGAACGTATTCCTTTAGATGGTATTGTCTTAAATGGTAATGGCAGTGTTGATGAAGCAAGTTTTACCGGTGAAAGTACTCCTGCAAACAAAGAGGTTGGTGCTGCTGTGATTGGTGGTACTTTAAATCTCGATGGCGCTTTACAAATAAAGGTTACTAAAGTTGGACAGGATAGTTTCCTAAGTCAGATTGTAAGTTTAATGAGCCGTATTGCTGAAAAGAAACCACCTGTGGAATTGTTGGCAGATAAGCTAATGAACTATTACGGACCTGTTGTATTTATTGTTGCTGCTATTGCTTTTGTTGTGTGGGGATTGGCAACAGGTAATTATATACAAGCAACACTTGTATTGCTGACCACTGTTATTATGGGTTATCCTTGTGCTTTAGGTATTACTACTCCAATGCTTGCTGCTATTGCCGGTGGTAAAGGAATATCAATTGGTTTATTAGTAAAAGCAAGTGAAGTGTTTTATGGATTGTCAAGAGTTGACACCATTGTATTTGATAAAACAGGTACACTAACTTATGGTAAACCTACTGTCACTGATGTTCATGCACTCAATGGAAACAGTAATGAATTACTATCTGTTGCTGAAGCATTAGAAAGTAAATCTGAACACCCGATAGGACAAGCCATTACTTTCTTTGCACAAAAAGAAAGTGCCCCTAAGTTGTCTGTGAATAATTTTAAAGCTATACCCGGAAATGGTGTTACAGGAATTATTAATGGCGATGCTGTATTAGCCGGTAAGCCTTCTTTTATTGAACAAAGTAATATTGTTGTTTCTGAAAGTATTAAGCGTTCTATCAATGCTTTTGGTGATGAGGGTAAAACTGCTGTTGTTATTTGTAAGGGTGTGCAAGTGATTGGTGTGATTGCTTTACAAGATACTCCACGCCCTACAGGTAAACAGGTGATTGATAAGATGAAGCAAAGAGGCATTAGAACTGTAATGCTTACCGGTGATGCTAAACAGGTGGCAGAGCCTATTGCAAAAAACCTTGGCATTGATGAAGTGCAGGCTGAACTTTTACCGAGTGAAAAAGCCACTTCTATTGAAGAATTGCAGAAGAAAGGTTATAAGGTTGCTATGGTGGGTGATGGTATAAATGATGCACCTGCATTAGCACAAAGTGATGTAGGAATTGCTATAGGTGCAGGTACTGATGTTGCAATAGAAGCTGCCGGTGTTATACTAATTGGCGACAGGTTAATTGATGTATTGAATGCTGTTATCTTAGGAAAGGCAAGCTATAAAACAATGATAGGAAATGTGATTGTTGCGGTGCTTTTTAATATTGTTGGAATGCTGCTTGCAACCCTTGGTTTCATAACTCCTATGCTTGCTATTGTGGTAATGATAGTAAGTATTTTTGCTATCTTAATCAATACGCTTCGCATAAGAACGTTACGACTTGAAGTAATTAAAGAGGAAACAACAACGACACTAACAGCGGCAAGTTTTAAAGTAACGAATATGGTTTGTGAAGGGTGTGCAGAAAAGATAACTACCGCACTTACGGCATTGCCCGGTGTGAAAGATGTTAAGACTAAAGTGATTTCAAAACAGGTACAGGTAAATTATTATCCTGACCAGGTGAAGCATGATGAACTGAAAAAGGTGTTAGAGAAAGAAGGGTTCAATGCTGTTGAAGTATAGAACAAGTTTATAGTAATCTTTAAATAATCATCAAATCTCAATTATGAAATTGCTTGTTATGAAAATATCCATTTCAATGTGTTTAGTAGTTGCACTTGCCCTTACTGCCTGTGCCCAGGAAAAAAAGAAAGCTGAACAAACTTCTCCTAAAGAACAAACAAAAACAGCAGTAATGCAAAAAGTGCAAATGCCTGTTGATGGCATGGTGTGTAATGCCTGCCAATCGAATGTAAAGAAAACAATCAAGTCAATAGATGGTGTATCAGATGTAGAAGTAAACCTTGAAAAGAGGTTTGCTTTATTTACTTATGATCCACAGAAGGTAAAGGTTGAGCAGGTACAAAAAGCCGTTAATGATAAAGGTTTTACCGCAGGCAAACCACAAGAGGTTAAGCAATGAGTTTAGAACAATTTGTACAACAATTTAGTCAGGCACTTTCTCATGGGTCTGCTTATAGTTTACTGATTGCTGCCGGTGCAGGAATGATAACTACAGGTGTTTGCCCATGTACTTTACCTGTAGGGCTTGGTATAGCCGGACTTGTAAGCAGTAATACAGAAAATAAAACTAACAGAGGGTTTATGATTGCCCTTGGTTTCTTCTGTGGCATAGTATTTTGTCTTTCCCTATTAGGTGCTTTGGCTGGAAGATTAGGTATATTTCTAACTGAAACATTTGGTCAATATTGGGCTTTGTCAATGGCTGTAATATCTGCTGTTGCCGCAGCACTTGCCTTTTATGGTCCTCGTCTTACTGTCACTAAATTAGCTGCCTTACGCCGTCCCGGTATTGGTGGCTCTTTTGTTTATGGTTTGGTATTCAGCTTGGGTACTTCTGCTGCTCCTTTATTATTGCTTCTGTCTGTGGCTGCAGCTACGGCAAACCCAATTTATGGGTTTATCCTCGCTTTGGCTTTTGGTATTGGAAGAGGACTACCTTTTTTAATTGTAAGTGCTTTTGCCGGTGCTGTTACAAAGTTTGCTCAACTTACCTGGCTTAGAAGAACTATTCAAATTGTAAGCGGATTTGCTTTATTGTTTGTATGCTATTATTATGTAAAGGTGTTTATTGATTTGCAGTAATACTCAATTAAGGTTTGTTTATAATTCCAAAATCGCCTGTAATTCTTTTGCCTGAAACACCATTGTAATTGTTATCAAAATACAAAGTAAATGTTCCTCAGTTGCAAAATCAACATCAGGGATAAAACGCTTTGCCAAAGGCATACAATCCGATTTTCAGGCGGTTAATAATGCAGTGCTAACTCCATATAGTAATGGACAGGTCGAAGGACAGGTTAACAGATTGAAAAATATCAAAAGGCGAATGTATGGAAGAGCTGGATTTGAATTGCTGCGCAGAATGGTAATCTTTAAATCCGGTTAATTCACCAAATGTGACGAAGAACCACTTTGCCCGAAATTTCCAATAACCATTCATTCCAGGTTCATCCGGATCGGGAACGTCAAGTGCAAAGAATACAGCCTGGCACCTTTGCTGAATGAATCTCATATTTATAAACGAATTTATTGTAAATGCGCTCATAAAGATGCTGCCCTACAATTGGGTTGCTGATTATCGAATGTTACTCTTTAAACCCCCGGCTTGTTTCTACTGGCCGGGATTTTTTGGCTCCATTATGGATCTAACACTTTCATAATGGGTAACCATAACATATCTTCTTTAAACTTCTTAATTATAAAGTTGTTTATTACATTAATACCCTCTTTTTTGGACAGGGTATTCTCGTCGTCATCATCATATAAATACCGGTTCTCATTTGCTTCGAGTGTATCATATCTTACGCCTAATATACCTGAGTTAAAATGCCCATTATATTGAGAAGTAATTACAGGCGAAAGATCACCCCAAACACTTAGTTGAATCGATAGCTGTTTCCCATAATTTTTATCCCTATCTCGTATAACAAAGAAGTTTTCCACAAAAGGCATTTTATAATGGAGTACTTTCTTTGCTTCTGATGTGATAACTTTTTCAAAACCAATGGTAGGAATCGAAGTACAATCACAACTGATCAAGTCAGCGCCGTCTACATTTATGGCGTATGTTACATTTTTATCATGTATATATTTCGAAAGGTTTCTAATGCAAACAATCAATGGAATAATTGCATATTTTGGCAATTCAATAGCCGTAGATAATAAAACTTGCGCATACAGCTTAGGAAGGGTTATCTTCTTCATTAAAGCCTCAACGTATTGATGAGGGGCTGGCCTGGTGGATCCGTCCATCCTCATGTAATAAGTACCCTTATATTGATGAGGTGCAAAATCACTTTTGCTAGTTTCAAAAACATAACAATAAGTATCATTGCCCAGATCAATAGGTTGAAAATTGATTCTTAAGGGTGTTGGACTAATTTCTGAAGCAATTCTATTTATAAACTGATCCCTTTCAATTTTAACGGAGACCGGAGTCAAATCACCTTTGCACACTTTTTCTTTATTCCCATTGTCTGTTGGTATCGGAGCTCCCCAAATCAAGACCCCTCCTTCCGAATTTAGAAAAGCGCAAATAGTTTTTATGATATCGCTGAGCTTTTCCTTGTCACGGCTGTTCTTTGTTCCTTGTTGATTGTTATAATCAACATATGATTTGTATTCTGAGATATCAGTTTCCCCCTGTTCTTTGGAAAAGTGATTCTCAATATCTTCTTTTATCAAGCAATGAATTGCCTTATTAAATATGGCTTCCGTTATTGTCATATCGGGCGTGTGAAATCATGAAGTAAGTTCCCGCAGGCGTTCCCGCAAATAAAAAAAGGCTTTATAATCAACTGATTTGTAAGCCTTTTCCATTTTATATTGAGGTCCCGAGCGGATTCGAACCGCTGTGGGAGCTTTTGCAGAGCTCAGCCTAGCCACTCGGCCACAGGACCTTTTTGAACAGCTGCGAAAATAAGATATTTTTGATAAAAGACTAAATCGGTTTTGGTTATTTCATTTTAAAGCGATAGCCGATAACGCGTCCAATCTAAAACTTATTTTTATGCAACGCATTGCCGAGTCGGAACTCATCATTAACCAGCGCGGGGCAGTATACCACCTTGATTTACTACCGGAAGAGCTGGCTCCTACTATAATCACTGTAGGCGATCCTGAACGGGTAAGGCAGGTAAGCAGGCATTTCGACCGGGTTGAATGCAAAAGCCAATATCGTGAATTTGTAACGCATACCGGCTACCTGGGAACAAAACGGATATCTGTGATATCGACAGGCATTGGTACGGATAATATAGATATCGTACTAAATGAACTGGATGCTTTGATAAACATTGATTTTGAGTCAAGGACCCTTAAACGGGATTTAACGCAACTGCAGATCATTCGTATTGGTACAGCCGGCTCTTTGCAAAAACATATTCCTGTCGACAGTCATGTGGCTTCCACACATGGCCTAGGTATAGATAACCTGCTTAATTTTTACAGGAACGTAAATAATGAACAGGAAAAGCAGCTCCTGCAGGCTTTCATTACCCAAACGCAGCTGCACCACCACTTATCTCATCCGTATATCACTAGCTGCAGTGCCTCACTCATCAAACATTTTGTAAAAGAGTTTCATCACGGAATAACTGTAACCTGTCCTGGTTTTTATGGCCCACAGGGAAGGATACTCAGGCTTGGCCTGAATTATCCGGACCTTATTGAACGACTGACCCACTTTAGCTTTGGGCAGCACCAAATATGCAATTTTGAGATGGAAACAGCAGGGATTTACGGATTAGGCAAATTGCTTGGCCATCATTGCCTGAGCCTTAGTGTTATTGTCGCCAACCGGGTCCTTCACGAATTTTCAAAAAATCCCAATGCAGCCATGGAAAAACTGATAAAGCAGACCCTGGAAGTAGTCAGTGGTGAGATGTGAGAGGTGAGATGTAAGATGTAAAGATCCTGCAAATTCAATATGCAATGGGCCGCCGACACTTTAATTCTTGTTATAATCCCGCAAAAAACTTTCGCTATTTGAACTTGCTTTAACTTGCAGCCCGAAACTGCGATTGGTCACCCAGTTAATATCGCAGGTTAAACGCGCTATGCATATTCATTTTTATAAATACCAGGGAACCGGAAACGATTTTGTGATCCTGGACAACCGGAACGAACTGTATTCGGATCTGCAAAAAAAACAAATTGCAATGATCTGCGACCGGCGATTTGGCGTTGGAGCAGACGGATTGATGTTGCTCACTTTGAAAGACGGATACGACTTCGAAATGATCTATTATAATTCAGATGGCAATGAAAGCAGCATGTGTGGGAACGGCGGACGCTGTCTCGTTAAGTTTTCCAGCCATCTGGGCATTCGCAAAAGCGTTTACCGGTTCCTGGCTGTGGATGGCGAACACGAAGCGGAGATCGATGATGATGGTACGGTAAGCCTTAAAATGAATGATGTTGCAAATATCGAGCAGTTTCATGGCGATGCCATCCTGGATACCGGCTCGCCGCACTATGTAAAACTTGTCAATAATGTATGGAATACCGATGTCTGTAGCAAGGGCCGGGCTATACGTAATTATCCGCCTTTTGTCCAACAAGGTATCAACGTTAATTTTGTTGAACAAACGGAAAACGATCAGATCATCGTCCGGACATATGAACGGGGTGTAGAAGATGAAACGTATAGTTGCGGAACCGGCGTAACCGCCAGTGCCCTGGTATGCTACCATAACGAAACCGGGTATAACAATGTAAATGTGATTACCAAAGGCGGAAAGTTATCCGTAGAGTTTGACCGCCTTGACGATAAGGCTTATAATAACATCTGGCTTTGCGGACCTGCAGAAAAAGTGTTCGAAGGAGATATGGAATTGAATTAGTATATCAACCACTATTATAATCTGGCGTACTGTGATTCAATACTTCAAAAATATAGATCAACAAACCATTGCCATAGACAAGCCGGATTCTGGGGCCTGGGTGAACGTTTTACCTCCTTTAAAACAAGAAGAGTTCTCTGAACTGTCTAGCGGGTTGAGTATTCCTCTTGACTTTCTAACCGATTCGTTAGACATCGATGAACGTACCCGGTTCGAAGAAGAAGACAATGTAAAACTGATCGTGATCAAAACCCCTACGGAAAATAATTCTTTTAATGAAAGTGATGCATTCTATATTACCATCCCGATCTGTATAATCCTGACACACAACCAGATCGTCACCGTAAACTCGTTCGAAAACGCCGCAATAAAAAAATTCTTAAGCACTTTCAGGCACCGTCATCCTGACAACCGTAAAATGATGGCGCTCAAAATTTTTGAAAAAGTTGTTCAAAATTTCCTGGACTACCTCAAAGAAATAAACCAGCGCAGGAATGCACTCGAACAAAAGCTGTATGCCAGCAACCGCAATGAACAATTGCTTGACCTGATGCGTATACAGAAAAGCCTTGTTTACTTTATTACTGCCCTCCGGTCGAACGAATTGCTGCTGATGAAACTGGAAAGGACCAATTTCTTATCCTTAAATGAAGAAGAACGCGAATTTCTGAACGATCTGATCGTCGACAACTCACAGGCCCTGGAGATGTCTAACATTTATACCAATATCTTAAGCAGCACGTTGGACGCCTATGCGAGCATCATTGCCAATAACCAGAATATCGTTTTAAAGCGTTTGTCGGTAATTACAATCGTACTGACCTTCCCTGTACTGGTGGCCAGCATATACGGCATGAATGTGCCGATCCCTTACCAGCAATCACCTTATGCGTTCTACATCCCTGTATTATTATCTCTAATCATTTCTTTGGTGATTGGCTATTTTTTCCTCCGAAAAAAAATTTTTTAACGGGTTATGCATAGATTCAATATTCGCGTTTATGGTATTTTGCTGGGGGAAAACAAGCAGGTGCTTGTAAGTGATGAATTTATCCGCGGTGATTATTATACCAAATTTCCCGGTGGCGGACTGGAATTTGGAGAAGGAACCCGGGAGTGCCTGAAACGGGAGTTTAAAGAAGAAATGAATCTGGATGTTGTTATAGGTGACCATATTTATACGACGGATTTTTTCCAGTTATCCGCTTTCCATCCTGACCACCAGATCATTTCTATATATTATTTTGCTAAAGCGCTCGAACCCATTTCCGTTATTTTACGCACACGGCCGTTTGACTTTGATGATGAGCAACTGATCATCTATAAAGAAAAGAACGAAATTGAGTCATTCCGGTTTATAAACTGGGAAACCTTTTCAGAGGAAATGGTGACCCTGCCTATCGACAAGATAGTGGCCAGGACATTAAAGGAAAAATACTAGGATGTGTTCCGTTTCGTGGGCGGTTATGAAACAAAACACTTGTTTTAATTAAGTGTTTTGTTTAGTTTATCAACAAATAACCACAAACAAAAGCAACAATATTGCTATTGTAAAACCTAAGTTTTACCTTTGCGGCAAATAAATAAATCATCATAAGATGTCAACGTTAAGTAATCAAACAATCGACTTCAGCCTGAAGTACAAAGTGGCTGATATGAGCCTAGCCGATTGGGGTAGGAAAGAAATCAGATTAGCTGAAGCCGAAATGCCCGGGTTAATGGCATTAAGAGCTGAATATGGCCCAACCCAACCCCTAAAAGGCGCACGTGTTGCAGGCTGTTTACACATGACTATCCAGACAGCGGTATTGATTGAAACGCTTTTAGCACTGGGAGCCGAAGTAAAATGGAGCTCTTGTAATATATTTTCTACACAGGACCATGCAGCGGCAGCTATTGCAGCTGTTGGCATTGGCGTATTTGCATGGAAGGGCCAGTCCCAGACAGAAGCCGACTGGTGCATTGAACAAACCCTGTTCTTTGGTGGCGCCGACCGCCCGCTGAATATGATCCTTGATGATGGGGGTGACCTGACCAACATGGTATTCGATAAATATCCAGAACTCATCAGGCATCTTAAAGGGCTATCTGAAGAAACCACGACAGGCGTTCACCGCTTGTACGAAAGAATGGCAAAAGGTACGCTTCCGGTTCCTGCTTTTAATGTAAATGACAGTGTAACCAAGTCGAAATTTGATAATAAATACGGTTGCCGGGAAAGTTGTGTGGACGCTATCCGCCGCGCTACAGATGTTATGATGGCCGGAAAAGTGGCTGTTGTGGGAGGTTACGGAGACGTAGGTAAGGGTTCCGCGGATTCTTTAAGGGGCGCGGGGGCAAGGGTGATCGTAACGGAAATTGATCCTATCTGCGCTTTGCAGGCTGCCATGGATGGTTATGAAGTTAAGAAAATGAGCAATGCCGTTAAAGAAGCTGATATCGTTGTTACAGCCAGCGGTTGCCGCGATCTGATCACGGAACAACACTTCCGTTCCATGAAAGACAAAGCCATCGTTTGTAATATCGGACACTTTGATATTGAGATCGATATGGCCTGGTTAAATGATAATTACGGTCATACCAAGGATACGATTAAACCGCAGGTTGATCTATATAATATAGATGGTAAAGACATCATCGTATTAGCTGAAGGCCGCCTGGTAAACTTGGGTTGTGCTACGGGTCATCCTTCTTTTGTAATGAGTAATTCTTTTACAAACCAGACCCTGGCCCAGATTGAACTGTGGACAAACCACAGCAATTATGAAAATAAAGTGTATGTGTTGCCAAAACACCTGGACGAAAAAGTTGCCCTTTTACACCTTGCAAAAATTGGTGTTGAACTGGAGGAATTGACCTCAGCGCAAAGCGACTACCTGGGAATACCCAAAAACGGTCCGTTTAAATCAGAGATGTACAGGTACTAATCAATATAAATATCTCGTAATGCAGAAACCCGTTTCGTCATAAACGGGTTTTTGTGTTATAAACTCCCCTCCTCGCAAAGGTGCCGTCGGAACCCATCTTTTTAGAAATTAAAAAAGGATTCATGCCCCGTCCAGGGGCAACCGGTTTGTAGCACTTGAGCATGCATTATTTGCCATCGGAACACATCTTTTTAGAAATTAAAAAAGGATTCATGCCCCGTCCAGGGGCAACCGGTTTG